>NZ_KQ969157.1:0-6953 GCF_001578805.1 Streptococcus sp. DD10
AAAACAGCACTTGCTGACGCTGAAGCTGTTCAAGAAACTAAGATGTCAGCCTTGAACACAGCGAAAGCTAAACTTGCTGAACAAACTGCTGTTCTTGCCAGTCTTAACGAGCAAAAAGCAAAACTCCTTGCTGAAAAAGACCGCTTGGTCGCTGAAGCAAAAGCCCTCGCTGATGAAATCGAAGCTTACAACAAAGCTCCTGAACTCTTGGCAGAAGCAAAAGCAACTTTGGCGCAAAAAGAAGCTGAATTGCAAAACAAACAAGCTTCATACGCTTCAGCTGTTGGCGCAGTTCGTCGTATCAGCGAAGAATTGGCAAGTGAACAAGCTAAATTGGCTGAGTTGGAAGACGCTTATGCGAAAGCCAAAGATTTAGAAGACAAGGCAAAAGACAACGTCATTGCAGTCCTTCCTGATGGTACAGTCGTTGCTAAACCAAACGTTGCACCAACACAAGATGAACTGCCAGCTGTTGACTTGGACGCTTTGGACAAAGCTATCAAAGATGGTAAAGAGTTTACGGTTGATGAAAGTGGGAAAATCCTTGTCAGCACCAACGGCAAGAAAACACCCGTTATCCCTGTGAAAGCAGAGGGAACACCTGTTGCTACAAGTGTTGTTAAAACATCTACACCTGCTACACAAACCTACTCACGAGTAGAACGGGCTAAAACCTTGCCAAATACAGGTGAGAAAGAAAGTCTTTTGGCACTTGTTGGGGTCGCTATCCTTTCAAGTCTTGGTTTAACTGGTGTGAAACGAAACCGAAAGGCATAATTTTAAAAAATCTTCCTACCATGTGGTAAGAAGATTTTTTGAATTCCCCGAATCATCGGAAAAACTAGGCTATTCCAATAATTCTTGGGAATGAAGTTTGGGGATATGCTCAAAATCTAGTTTGGTCAACTCTTGGTCAACCTTTGTATTTTGAATATATCCTAGATGATGACGAAGTCTTGGTATATCAGTATTTTTGTTTCCTGTTTTGACGTATTTGAACGTAAATAAAACTGTAGTGGATAGACGAAAAGCATAGAGGTTAAAGGAGTGGAGTCAAGAGATAACAAAAAGATGTAGAGGCAACTTGGACTAAAAAAGTGGGGTCAGCTATTTTGCCTATAAAGATTGTATCTGTATCGATAAAAAAATCAAAGTTTATCCAGAACTATGAGGGAACGACAGCTCGTGTGCATGACTCTAATATCCTGGCTTCTCTTTGTGATGCCAATGAACGGGCCTTTGATGACAGTGCCTATGTTGGCAAAAGTGTGCCAGAAGGTTGTCAGCACCGCACTAGTCACCGTGCTTTTAGAACCCCCATTAACTGAGACGGACAAGAAGGTCAACCATCTGATTGCCAGAGTTCGTTGTCTGATTGATCATGTGTTTGGCTTTATTGAAAATAGTATGAAGGGCGGTACTTTTCGAGGATTGGGTTGGCGCGATCTAATATGAATGTAACCTTAACAAATCTTCTATAATATATCTGTCGTTTTTAGCAGATCAAACGATTTGGATAAAACACATAGGCCTAGTGTGCCCAAAAATGGGAAAATAAGCCCAGAAAACGGGGGTTACACAAAACAAGTGGTGCTATAACATTTTACTAGATAGGAGTTTTTAGAGGTGCCCTATAAGATATTAGTCGAAATCAAGAAAGTGTTTACTTTCGAGTCTTTAAATGATTGGGAATACATAGTAAAACTTCCTGCTAAATAAAATAGGATAAACTAGAACTATGAATGACGAATTTAACCAAATATTTGCTATGTTTCTAGAGGATATTAGTTGTAATTTATCAGAAAAAAATATAGAATGGTAGTATAGGAATTTTTTGTTCAAATGCTGAAGTAGGAAAAGTTTTATCACAGCTGTAACGATAGACTATTCCATTAACTTATCCATTTAGGAGGAAATTAATGTTTTTTAAACGATCACAAGGTGACTACCGTGAAACGGATCGTGTCACACGCTTCAAACTCGTTAAGTCGGGGAAAAACTGGTTGCGCGCCGCAACATCAAGCCTTGGACTTTTCAAAGTAGTTCGTGGTGGCAGTGAAGAAACAGTAGTTGCAGAGATTCGTGATGAGCAAGTGTTGAAAACAAACGTTTCAGGACTTGGTCTGCTTAAAGGTCTCGCATCAGCTGGGGTTGTCTTAGGAGGAGCAGTTGTAGCAACAACAGCTCAAGCTGAAGAGACAGAAACAACAACAGCTGTCACATCAGAAGTTGGTACTACAAGTACCCTTCCAACCACTGACAGCGTAAACTTGGGAACTACGAGCCAATCTGAAGTTACAACAGCGTCTGAAACACTCTCACAAACAACTACAGAGTCAGCGTCAGTATCAGATACCACTCTAGCAAGCCAAGAAGCATCCCTTTCAACTTCAGTATCTCTATCTGACTCAGTATCTCTATCAAACAGTGTATCTGTTTCAACATCTGAGTCAACATCAGTATCTGTATCCGCTTCAACATCAACTTCAGCGTCTGTAACGGCATCTGAAGCAAGTGCAAAGAGTGAAACAACTACTACTGAAAGCACAAACCAAGTACGTTCAGACGAAGAGTCAAAAGACCTTTTGGATCAAAACGTATCAGAAGCAGTTTTGTTGAACAACATTGCAAGCAAGTTTGAAGCTAGCTTGACAGACTCACCTGAAAAAGCACAACTGACAGCAGCAATCGCTCAAGTTCAAGAAGAAGTTACAACTTCTAACAACTTGATCGCAACTGCAGCGACAGCTCAAGCCTATGATGCCCAACGTGAAAAACTTGGAACAGCAGTTGATAGCTTGATGAACGCTTTGACAGCAGCAGGTTTCGTTGGAAACGGTCTTGCAGCTGACGGTTCTGTAGCCATCACTGCACAGTTGGAAGCCCTCTCGACAAGCCATACTCTTACAGCAGGTATTACAGTTAGTCCAGATATGTCTGATGCCAACGGTGCAACGCTTACTGCTCGATCTATAACCATTCCATCAGGTTATACTGCTGATCCGAACGCAAATCGTTTTACATTTGGTATTTGGAACCTTAAATCTTATAATGAGTTGTATAGTACAAATTATTATGTAACTCTTTCAGTTGATAAAACGATTCCATCTAAAACTCCAGACGTCTATGCTAGATTAGTGAATAAAACAACTGGAGCAGAAGTTGCATCAGTCACTCTTACAAATAGTGATTCTGGGAAAAAAGTTTTATTAGGGAACTTGAGTAGCAATACTTTTTACCCTTATCTAATCTATCAAGGTACGACAGATGGTACTCCAGCAAGTGTGAATGTCATTATTAATAATAATGACACTGCTGACTTTAAATATCAAACAGAACAAGTTCTTGATTACTTGCTACCTGGTAATGAAACTAAATCCAAGCCTAATGTAGAGACAGGGATTCCATCAATAAACATGGATCAGGTAACTCATTATAAGGTAGTAGATACTAGCTCATCTACCTACAATGCGAATCGTGCGACTACGGATACGACTACACAAAGTTATACGTCTACTGGGAACGAAACGGAACTTGCTTCTTATACACAAACGGGATTCCAAGGAGAAAACTACACTGCATCTAACCCTCGTACTTTTGAAGGTTATGTACTATACCAAGAAGCTGAAAGTTCAACAATGTCTGGAGTGCTAGGAGAGTCTGTTGGTACAAAATATGCTGAGTTAAATGGGAATCGTGCTCACTACTACGTGAAACGCATTCGTGAAGTGGTTGCTAATGATGGTTCTACAGTAACGAAATATTATGTTCTTGACCCATCATCAGTTTCAACCTATAACGAAGCAACTATGGCAGAAAATACAGATACAACAGGATATACTTTAGTTTATACTACCCCAGTAATAAAACCTGGTGAAAACTATGTTCCTACTGCAACGGATATGACAAGCTCACGAGTACTTGTTTCAAGTAAAAATGGTGATTATCAAATTGGTGTATCCCCTTGGCACAATCCAGATGAACCTAATAAAGGACTAGTATTCATTACCGGATGGTATAAGACTGGCCAGTTTGGAACGACAGATGGAATGTTTATGGATGAACCCAAAGGAACATCAACTTCAACACCTGGAGGGAACTCTCAAAATGTAATAGGAGGACGGACAAAGTATGCCCTTCTTGAAAATGGAACTCTAGTATTGGATTCTCAAGGAAACCCTGTTAAAACTACAGGTGGATTTTCTAACCAATATACAATTCCACCAGCAGGTGAGAAACCATCTGGTGATGTGATACACTATTATCGTAAGATGACAGACTCTGAATCCACCTCAGAATCAACTTCATTGAGTGCTTCAGCTTCAGCATCAAGTTCATTGAGTCAATCATTATCAGGTTCCACATCGGCATCCCTTTCCTTGTCACTGTCAAACTCAGTATCTCTTTCTCTTTCAACATCAACTTCAGTGAGTGAGTCTGTATCCGCATCCCTTTCAACCTC
Organism: Streptococcus sp. DD10; assembly: GCF_001578805.1. Lineage (GTDB taxonomy): Bacteria > Bacillota > Bacilli > Lactobacillales > Streptococcaceae > Streptococcus. Next base: position 4,463 of record NZ_KQ969157.1, read on the forward strand.
AGCATCAGTATCAACCTCTGAATCAGTAAGTACTTCAGCATCAGTATCAACCTCTGAATCAGTAAGTACTTCAGCATCAGTATCCACCTCTGAATCAGTAAGTACTTCAGCATCAGTATCAACCTCTGAATCAGTAAGTACTTCAGCATCAATATCAACCTCTGAATCAGTAAGTACTTCATTATCAGTATCCACCTCTGAATCAATAAGTACTTCATTATCAGTATCCACCTCTGAATCAATAAGTACTTCAGCATCAGTAAGCGTATCTGAATCAGTAAGTACTTCATTATCAGTATCAACCTCTGAATCAGTAAGTACTTCAGCATCAATATCAACCTCTGAATCAATAAGTACTTCAGCATCAGTATCAACCTCTGAATCAGTAAGTACTTCATTATCAGTTTCAACTTCTGAATCAGTAAGTACATCAGTTTCTGTATCAACTTCTGAGTCAGTAAGTACTTCAGCATCAGTATCCACCTCTGAATCAATAAGTACTTCAGCATCAGTATCAACCTCTGAATCAGTAAGTACTTCATTATCAGTATCCACCTCTGAATCAGTAAGTACTTCATTATCAGTATCCACCTCTGAATCAGTAAGTACTTCATTATCAGTATCCACCTCTGAATCAGTAAGTACTTCATTATCAGTATCCACCTCTGAATCAGTAAGTACTTCATTATCAGTATCAACCTCTGAATCAATAAGTACTTCAGCATCAGTATCAACCTCTGAATCAGTAAGTACTTCAGTTTCTGTATCAATTTCTGAGTCTGTATCAACCTCACTTTCAACATCAGTATCAGTTTCAACTTCTGAATCAGTAAGTACTTCAGTATCAGTATCTGAGTCAACATCAGTAAGCGTATCAGAGTCAACATCAACATCAGTTTCTGTAAGTCTTTCTGAGTCAGTTTCAACTTCTGAATCAGTAAGTACATCAGTTTCTGTATCAATTTCTGAGTCTGTATCAACCTCACTTTCAACATCAGTATCAGTTTCAACTTCTGAATCACATTCAGAAGCACAATCTGAAAAACCTAAAGAAGGTGAAGTTATCATCACTTACATCCGTAAAAACGATGGTAAGGAAATCCGCGTACCACGCCAAGACACTCCTAAATCACCATATGACACACCATATGATACTACGGAGAAAGATGAGCAACCTAAGTACATCGAGTTTGAAGGTAAGACTTACAAACGTGTACCGAAGGGTGACTACCCAGTAGGTCAAGTAGATGATGAAGGACACCTTGAGTCATCAGACCCAATCAAGGGTAAAGTGGACAAACCTAAGTCAACCATCACTTATGTTTACGAAGAAGTGAAGGGTAACGTTTACGTACACTACAAAGACACTGAAGGAAACACCATCAAGGCTTCTGTAGTGGATGAGTTCGAACAATCAGTTGGTAAAGAATACGATACTGTTATCGATAATCGTCCAAGCACAATTACCACTGAAGATGGCAAAGTTTATGAACTTGTACCAGCAGGAAACTACACTGTAGGTCAAGTAGATGAGCAAGGTCACTGGACAGGTGATGATGCCACTACAGGTAAGGTTATCGAAGGCGATAAGAACGTAACCTACATCTACAAGTTGAAAGAAACTCCTGTAACACCTAAAGAAGGTGAAGTAGTCATTACTTACGTAGATACTAAAGGTAACAAGATCAAAGAACCACGCCAAGACACTCCTAAATCACCATATGACACACCATATGATACTACGGAGAAAGATGAGCAACCTAAGTACATCGAGTTTGAAGGTAAGACTTACAAACGTGTACCGAAGGGTGACTACCCAGTAGGTAAGGTAGATGATGAAGGACACCTTGAGTCATCAGACCCAATCAAGGGTAAAGTGGACAAACCTAAATCAACCATCACTTATGTTTACGAAGAAGTGAAGGGTAACGTTTACGTACACTACATTGACGAAAATGGTAACACCATTAAAGAAAGTCAAACAGTGAAGAATGATGCTCCTGTTGATGAAGTATACGACTCAACAACGAATACTTTCCGTCCTCGTACAATTGTGACACCAGATGGTAAGATTTATGATCTCGTTCCAGCAGGAAACTACCCTGGTAACCCAACGACTGGTATTATCACAGTTGATGAGAATGGTCACTGGATTTCAACAGACCCAGTTACAGGCGTTGTTACAGAGATTGATCAACATATCACTTATGTTTACAAACTTCGTGATACAACACCTCCAACACCACCAACTCCTGAAAAACCAGAAGAACCACAACCGCAAAAACCAGTTGAACCAGCTAAACCAGCTAAGAAGACTCTTGTTAAACCAGCTCTTCCAAACACTGGTGAGGAGACATCAACATCAGCAATCGCTCTTGGATTAATGTCTGCTCTTGCAGGTCTTGGGCTTGTACCAAAACGCAAAAATAAAGAAGAATAAGAAATTCTTATCCTTCTGAGTAAAAAAAGAGAGTGGGACAGAAATCGGTCA
>NZ_KQ969157.1:7239-12016 GCF_001578805.1 Streptococcus sp. DD10
AGTTGAGTAGGGCTGTAAAAGCTGATGAAATCAGCGTGGTAGAGCCCACTCAACCACTGCGTCTTGCTCGACAATCCAAAAATAATTGAGAGGCTAGGACTTTTGTCCCAGGCTCTTTTTTGTTTTCAGAAAGCAAAAGAGGATTTACTTTCTAAACACCAGATGGTATAATAAAAATAGTTTTGCATGAAAGGCGAAAGAAGGAGAAAAAATGGAAAAATTAACAAAAAAAGACCTCACCAGCACAGGAACATTTGCTCTGCTGTATTTTCTTTGTGTGGGTTTGGGCACTCTTGTAGGAAGCTTTTTTGATCGATCAGGAAGTATGTTTTATGCACCAGCCTTTGCTGCGCTCTTTGGGGGCGTGGTGTATTTTCTCCTTTTGGAGAAGGTTGCAAAGTTTGGAGCCATTAGCCTGCTAGGTCTCGTTATGGCAGGATTTTTCTTCCTGTCAGGTCATTTCATTGCTGTGGCATTACCTGGCCTCTTTTTTGGTCTTTTAGCTGATGGGATTGCCAAGCAAGGAAACTACCGTAGCAGAGGACATAATGTTCTCTCCTTTATCGTATTTTCATTTGTTAATACCGGTCCGATCTTTCTCATGTGGCTAGCTCGCAAGTCTTATATGGCGAGTCTGGCGGCTAGGGGCAAGAGTTCAGACTATATCAATCGGGTCATGTTACCAGTTGATCCTTCTATTATCTCCTGGTTCATCTTGACAGTTTTAGTAGGAGCTGGTATTGGAGCTCTGCTAGGACAGATTTTCGTAAGCTACAAACCTAGTAAAAAAGTCTAGGAGGATCCTCTATCAACCATTTTGTCTGATTTGACAAGGTGGTTGATTTAGTATTCCTTCTTAAAAGTGACCTGGAAACATCTACCGACTGTTGATCTGAGTTAAGCATGGAAGTGTTTTTCTAGGAATCCAGGGAACGAAGATATCAAAAGAATCTTGGAAAAAACTATAGGAAGGTATAGGTATTTTTTATAGAAAAAAAGACGAGAAGCTCTAGATTTCACGTCTTTTTTTTGATATGATAGTTAAATATTGCTTTGGAAAGTTATGGTAGAGGATGGCTCACCTCCTTTTCAAAGGAGATAGAAAGGGAAGTTATGTACAATCATTTACTTGTATTACAGTCAGACTTTGGTCTTGTGGATGGAGCAGTTTCTGCCATGACAGGAGTTGCCTTGGAGGAAGCTCCAGAGTTAAAAGTCCACCATCTCACTCACGACATCACACCTTACAATATTTTTGAGGGAAGCTACCGCTTGTTCCAAACGGTGGATTATTGGCCAGAGGGGACAACCTTTGTTTCCGTTGTGGATCCAGGTGTAGGATCAAAACGCAAGAGCGTTGTAGCGAAAACAGCTAAAAATCAATACATCGTCACTCCGGACAATGGTACCCTATCCTTTATCAAAAAGCATGTGGGGATCGTGGCTATTCGAGAGATTTCTGAGGTGGAAAATCGCCGTCAGAATACGGAACATTCTTATACCTTCCATGGTCGGGATGTGTATGCTTATACAGGAGCTAAACTAGCGAGTGGGCATATCAGTTTTGAAGAGGTTGGTCCTGAGTTGAGTGTGGAAAACATTGTGGAAATTCCTGTGGTTGAGACCGTGATTGAGGACAATCTCGTTCGTGGAACGGTCGATATTTTAGATGTTCGCTTTGGATCGCTTTGGACCTCGATTACACGGGAAGAGTTCCAATCACTCCATCCAAACTTTGATGATCGCTTTGAAGTGACCATTTACCATAACGATATGCTGGTTTACCAAAACCAAGTTACCTATGGTAAGTCCTTTGCGGATGTGCGGATTGGTCAGCCTATTCTCTACATCAACTCACTCTATCGTGTGGGCTTAGCCATTAACCAAGGTTCCTTTGCTAAGGCTTATAATGTCGGTGTGGGGCCTTCTTGGACCTTGGAGATCCGTCGGATTGAGAACCCTTAATGTGGAAATCAACTAGTTTAACTAAGGAGAAATAAACGTGAAAAAATTAATAGATTTTAAAATTTCGATTAAAGATGTAGTTGCGATTGGGATTGGTGCGGCCCTCTTTGTTGTCATTGGGATGATTAGCATCCCAACGCCTGTTCCAAATACCAGTATCCAGTTACAGTACGTGGTGCAAGCACTTTTTGCCCTTGTTTTTGGTCCCATTCCAGGATTTTTAGTTGGTTTTATCGGACATGCCTTGAAAGATGCCCTTCAGTATGGAAATCCTTGGTGGACTTGGGTCATTGCGAGCGGCTTGTTTGGTTTGATCGTGGGACTTTTCCGCAAGTATATCAACGTAACGGAGGGAATCTTTGGAACTCGTCAAATCTTGATTTTTAATGGGATTCAATTTGTTGCAAACTTTTTGATTTGGGCAGTGATCGCACCGATTGGGGATATTCTAATCTATTCTGAGCCAGCAAACAAGGTATTTGCACAAGGAGTGGTCGCAGCAACTGTAAACAGTGCAACGATTCTAGTTGCAGGAACCCTTCTCTTACTAGCTTATGCTGGTAGACAAACCAAGTCAGCTAGTCTTAGCAAGGACTAATAAACTCAATGGACTTTGCAGTCAAATGATAAAAAAAGAAGCTGGGCATTTGTACCCAGCTTTTTATGTGCTTGTTTAGACTACCTTATCCCCCTTTGTGATAATACTCAATTAAAATCAAAGAGCAAACTAGGAAGCTAGCGCAGGCTGCTCAAAGCACTGCTTTGAGGTTGTGGATAGAACTGACGAAGTCAGTCACATACCTACGGTAAGGAGAAGCTGACGTGGTTTGAAGAGATTTTCGAAGAGTATAAGTCTACGATTGGTGGAGGATAGCAGATAAAACCAGTTTTGCATCCACTTACTTCTTGGTTTTGAGTAGAGGGGAAGAAAATTTCCTTATATTTCGCTCCTCGTGGTTTTACCGATTGGCTTGTGGATAAAAACAAGAGGATGCTTTGAGGGCAAAGAACTGCCGAATGAGGTTACTTGCAATCCGATTATGTTAAAAAATCGAAGTTGGATTTGAGTGTCCCAACTTCGATTTTTGATTATAGATTTTTGGTGTCCTAGCTGATTAAATTACATGACGTTCAAAGGCATCGTCTGAAATACCTTGTTCTAGGATTAATTTCGCCCATTCTTTAGCTGAAAAGAGGCTGTGATCTTTGTAGTTTCCACACGATTCGATGGTCGTACCTGGTACATCTTCCCAAGTAGTGGTCTCAGCGATTTCTTTGAGAGAATCCTTGATGACCTGAGCAATCTCAGTAGCGGTATGTTGTCCCCAAACAATCATGTGAAAACCAGTACGGCAACCAAATGGTGAGCAGTCAATCATGCCATCCATGCGTTTACGAATCAGCATGGCAAGCAGATGCTCGATGGTATGGAGACCAGCAGTTGGAATGGAGTCTTCATTTGGCTGAACTAGCCGGATATCATAATTTGAGATGACATCTCCTTTTGGACCAGTTTCCTCACCAATCAAGCGAACATAGGGGGCTTTTACAATCGTATGATCTAATTCAAAACTTTCAACAATAACTTCTTTTGTCATATCCTTCTCCTTTTTTCTCTATTATAGCACAAAGTCATTTGATTTTCCTAGCTAAAATTTACTATAATAAAAGTTGAAAGCGATACAAATTATTCCTAGTTGGGCATTGAGATTTCTTTAAAATTATGATAGAATAATGAAGGATTTATTCCAAAATCGTAACAATTTAATAGTTGAGGTAAAAACATGGTAAACAGTTTTATTTCTGTTTTTGCCGCCATCATTGTTGGTTTAGCTGTTGGCTATTTCCTGATTACTGCTAAGATGAAGGCAGACAAGGAAGCGACAGAACTAACTCTTTTAAACGCTGAACAAGAAGCGACAACCATTCGCAGTCAGGCAGAACGTGAGGCAGACTTAATTGTCAAGGAAGCCAAGCAAGAAATCAAGGCCTTGAAGCAGGAGTCGCTTTTAGAAGCTAAAGAAGAAGCTAGAAAGTATCGTGAAGAAGTTGCCGCTGAGTTTAAGGCGGAACGTCTAGAGTTGAAACAGACGGAGAGTCGTTTGACAGAACGCTCCGCCAGTCTGGATCGGAAAGACGATAATTTAACCAGTAAGGAAAAGACTTTGGAGTCAAAAGAACAAAGTCTAACCGATCGAACCAAACTGATTGATGAGCGTGAAAAACAAATCGACGAGCTTGAGAAGAAAAAAGAAGAGGAGCTCGAGAGAGTTGCCGCTTTATCTCAAGGAGAAGCTAGGGAGATCATTCTGACCCGTACAGAGGAAGATTTGACCAAGGACATCGCAACACGTATTCGTGAGGCGGAGCAAGAGGTTAAAGAACGTTCTGACAAGCTTGCCAAAGATATTTTGGTTCAAGCGATGCAACGGATGGCAGGGGATTACGTGGCTGAGCAAACCAATACGACTGTTCATCTTCCTGATGATAGCATGAAGGGACGGATTATTGGTCGTGAGGGACGCAATATCCGTACGTTTGAAAGTTTAACAGGAATTGATGTGATCATCGACGATACTCCTGAGACAGTTGTACTATCTGGTTTTGATCCGATTCGACGAGAGATTGCTAAGATGACGATGGAAGCCCTCCTTAAGGATGGTCGCATTCATCCAGCTCGCATTGAAGAGTTAGTCGAGAAAAATCGTATTGAGATGGACAATCGTATTCGTGAGTACGGGGAAGCTGCTGCTTATGAGATTGGGGCACCAAACCTCCATCCAGATTTGATGAAAATCATGGGGCGTTTGCA
>NZ_KQ969157.1:12036-16960 GCF_001578805.1 Streptococcus sp. DD10
CACCAAACCTCCATCCAGATTTGATGAAAATCATGGGGCGTTTGCAGTTCCGGACTTCATACGGACAAAATGTCCTTCGACATTCCATTGAAGTGGCAAAACTGTCTGGCATTATTGCGAGTGAGTTGGGAGAAAATGCTAGTCTTGCAAAACGAGCAGGATTCCTACATGATATTGGAAAATCAATCGATCGCGAAGTAGAAGGCAGTCATGTTGAGATTGGAACCGAGTTGGCTCGGAAGTACAAGGAGCATCCAGTTGTAGTGAACACGATTGCAAGTCACCATGGTGATGTAGAAGCAGAAAGTGTCATTGCAGTGATTGTTGCAGCAGCAGATTCGCTTAGTGCTGCTCGTCCTGGCGCCCGTAGTGAATCACTTGAGAACTACATCAAACGACTACAAGACTTGGAAGAAATTGCCAATAGCTTTGATGGCATCAAGAGCAGCTTTGCACTTCAGGCTGGTCGTGAGATTCGCATCATGGTAAATCCAGGTAAGATTAAGGATGATAAGATTACGGTTCTTGCTCACAAGATTCGTGAAAAGATCGAATCCAACTTAGAATATCCAGGAAATATTAAGGTTACAGTCATTCGTGAAACACGAGCGATTGATTATGCCAAGTAATTGGGAGTGGAACGGAACTCAAAATTGAAAATTTTTAGTTCCTAGTCCTACCCCCAAGGATGATAAGGAATTCATATAGAGGCTGAAGACGATTGTCTCAGCCTTTTTTGTTTGCTTTTTTTACTAAGACAAGATAGGGTGGAAAAAATCCTTCATCACTAGGTTAATAAACTCAATCAAGCAAAGGTAGTGTTAAGAAAGGGCAGTAAGTGTCTAATACTCTTCGAAAATCAAATTCAAACCACGTCAGCTTCGCCTTACCGTACTCAAGTACAGCTTGCAGCTAGCTTCCTAGTTTGCTCTTTGATTTTCATTGAGTATAAACAGCGCTAGATAGGAGGTTCAGCTAGAGAAAGGTGATAATCGTTTGGCGGCATTTCCCTGTCTAACAATAAAAGGAAGAAATAAAAAAACCATCAGTTTTTATTTTCTGATGGTTATCTGTTCATTGGTTGCTTGTTTTCATCAAGGGTGAAGCCTTCTCCCAAGATCTCATGAGCATCCGTGATTGTGATAAAGGCTGTTGGATCGATGGCGTGAATGAGTTCTTTCATAGCCTTTATTTCACTACGACCAACGACACAATAAATGATGTCTAAATGCTCTTGGCTATAATATCCCTGACCTTTTAGATAGGTAACTCCACGACCGAGATCATCGTTGATCCGTTTGGCGAGAAGTTGCGAATTATGAGTTACGATAAGGAATCCCTTGCCCGCATAACCTCCCTCACCAATCAAGTCAATAGCATGTGAAACGATATAGACGAAAATAAGTGTATAGGCCACAGTGCGTGGGTCTTTAAAGACTATGAGGGTTAGGACAAGTACACAGGAATCAATAATGAGCATGAGTTTTCCCATGGAAATGGTAGTGTATTTATTGAAAATACGTGCGATAATATCAGACCCACCTGTAGTTCCTCCAGCGTTAAAGATGATACCAAGTCCAGCACCCATGACAATCCCTGCTAGAAGACTAACGATAATAAGATCCCCTTTTAGGTCAATCGTGAAATGCAAGCGTTCAAATAGCGCTAACCAAGCAGAGACACTGAGGGTACCAAGCAGGCTAGAGTAAAGAGATTTTCGACCTAGAATTTTCCAGCCAACAATAAAAATAGGAATGTTGAAAATCAAGTTCATAAGCGAGACAGGTAGATTAAACAAATACTTCGTAATAAGGGTAATCCCCGTGATTCCACCTTCAAACAAATGGTTGGGAACGATAAGATAGTTAATCCCAAAGGCAAAAAGCCCAGCACCTAAAATAATAATCAAACTGTCTTTAATAGAAAGTTCTTTCATTCTCTCACCTCAAATTTTTCTATCCATATTATACCAAATCTTAACCTAAAAAGGTAGGGGTTGAAAGGTTTTCAAAAAAGTTTATTGATGTCAGATTTTTTTGATGTTTTTTGGTAAAATAGAAATATGAAGAACTTGAGAAATGGATTGTTGATTTCACTTGAAGGTCCTGAGGGGGCTGGAAAATCAAGTGTACTGGAGAAAATCGTAGAAAAGTTAGAAGCGGATGGACTGGATTACATCACCACTCGTGAACCTGGAGGTGTCGAAATCGCTGAGCGAATTCGTGAGGTCATTTTAAATCCTCATCATACCAATATGGATGCAAAGACAGAACTCCTTCTTTACATTGCTAGTCGAAGACAGCATTTAGCGGAACGGGTTCTACCTGCATTGGCTTCAGGTAAGATTGTTCTAATGGATCGTTTTATTGATAGCTCTGTTGCTTACCAGGGGTTTGGTCGTGGACTTTCAGTTACGGATATTGAATGGTTGAATGATTTTGCGACAGACGGATTAAGACCAGACTTAACACTATACTTTGACCTACCTGTTGAAGAGGGCTTAGCACGGATTGCAAAAGATGGAAATCGTGAGGTCAATCGCTTGGACTTAGAAGGTTTAGAACTTCATCGTCGTGTCAGAGAAGGCTATCTTTCGATTTTAGAAAAGGAATCGGATCGCTTTGTAAAAATCGATGCACGTCCAGCTCTTGAAACAGTTCTTGCAGATTCCCTCGCTATTTTGAAGAAACGGTTTCATCTATGATAACAAAAGAAGAATTGCAAAACCTTCAACCGCAAATCTATCAATATTTTTTAAACGTTTTAGAAAGAGAGAGGCTACATCATGCTTATCTCTTTTCAGGAAACTTTGGAAGTTTTGAGATGAGTCTTTTTTTAGCGCAAAGTTTATTTTGCACGGAAAAAGTAGGTGTGGAATCTTGTGGACAGTGCAGATCTTGTAAACTGATTGCAAGTGAGGAATTCTCCGATGTGACCATTGTTCGTCCAAGTAACCAAATTATCAAGACGGAACGAGTTAGGGACTTGGTCAAAGATTTTTCACGTTCTGGAGTAGAAGGCAGCAAGCAAGTATTTATTATCGTTGATAGCGACAAAATGCATGTCAATGCAGCTAACTCTTTGCTTAAAGTAATCGAGGAGCCACAAAGTGAGGTTTATATTTTTTTATTGACGGCAAACGAGCAGAAGGTGTTACCTACGATAAAAAGTCGTACTCAAAAAGTACGTTTTCCTAAACAGGAAGCTTTGTTATCCGACTATCTAGAACGTACCGGATTGTTAAAAACACAAGCGAATTTATTAGCTGGTTTTGCTCAAAGTATGAAAGAAGCAGAGAGTCTTAGTAAGAGTACAGTCTTTTTTGATTTGGTTCAAGAATTGGAGCGGTTTACAAAGTTATTGCTAAATCAAGAAGCAACAGCTTTTCTACAAGTTGCTAAACTAAGTCAACTGTGTGATGAAAAAGAAAAGCAGAGTCAGGCTTTTCGTCTATTGGAACTTTTGTTGGCTTCACAACTGGAACTCAAGCAAAATCGTCTTTTTTTAGATAAACTAGTTTTAGCTCGAGAAATGTGGTCTGCAAATGTTAGTTTTCAGAATGCTCTTGAATATATGGTGCTAACCTAGCAACGTGGAGGAATAATGGATAAAAAAGATTTATTTGATGCCTTAGATCAGTTTTCACAAGAGTTATTAGTAACTCTAGCTGAAGTAGAAGCTATAAAAAAACATTTAAAAGAAGTCATTGGTGAAAATACAAAATTAAGATTGGAAAATGAAAAATTAAGAGAACGTCTAGGAGAGGTAGTTGAAAAACCACAAGTTCACAAGAACCATCAGGGACGAGATAATCTTGAAAAGATTTACATGGATGGTTTTCACATTTGTGTGACATTTTATGGGCAAAGAAGAGAAAACGATGAAGAGTGTATGTTCTGTGATGAACTCCTCTTTAGATAGGAGCTGAAGTGAGTAGAAAGCGTAGTTTTAAACAAAATGAAGGGTGTCTTTTTTTAGTGGCTACACCTATTGGGAATATGGAGGATATGACTTTTAGGGGGATTCAAACACTTGAAATAGCTGATTTGATTTTAGCAGAAGATACGAGAGTTACAGGACTTTTGTTGTCTCACTTTTCGATTAAAACTCCCCAAATGAGCTTTCATGAACACAATGCTCGAGTGAAGATTCCTGAAATCATGCAACGGTTACAAGCTGGTGAGAAGATCGCACAAGTATCGGATGCCGGTATGCCATCTATATCGGATCCAGGGCATGATTTAGTGAAGGAGGCTATCTCAGCAAATATAGCAGTAGTAACGATTCCTGGAGCAAGTGCAGGAATTTCAGCTCTGATTGCTAGTGGTTTAGCTCCTCAACCACACATTTTTTATGGTTTTTTGCCAAGAAAGTCCGGCCAGCAAAAAGACTTTTTTGAACAAAAAAAGATGTATCCAGAGACACAGATTTTTTACGAATCTCCTCATCGCATTCAAACGACCTTGGAAAATATGTTAGACATCTATGGGAATCGTCAAGTGGTAATTGCTAGAGAACTCACAAAGGTCTATGAAGAGTATATTCGAGGGACGATTTCAGAAGTCATTGCGGATATCAGGGGAAATGATATTAAAGGGGAATGCATAATCTTAGTTGAGGGGGTTACGGAGACGGCTCCTAAACTCGCAGCAAACCAGTCTGCTAAGCAGTTTGTTGAAGAGCTTATCGCTCAAGGAATCAAAACAAATGCTGCAATTAAGCAGGTTGCAAAAACATATGGTCTTAATCGACAAGATGTTTATAAACAGTACCATGATATCACTTAATTTTTAAATTTAGAGGTCAAAAATAGTTTCTCTTCAAAACGGGCAGAATACTTTGGAGAGGGACTTTTTGCTATTCTATAAATTAAAAACAAGGTTAGTTTTTTAACAAGTAATAATAAAAAAAGAGGCTGAAAATT
>NZ_KQ969157.1:18101-27548 GCF_001578805.1 Streptococcus sp. DD10
ATGTTGATTTTGTTCAGTTGCCCAGTTGGACTAGGTTACTAGGTAACTGAAACTAGCTAAGAAAGATCTTTCTCTTGTAATGGAGGTGCTGTTTTCTCTAGCTCTTTCATTCTTTTTTTCATGGAAAAATTTTTGGGAAGTCCAATTAGAAAGGTGATTAGAGAACCGAGCAGAACAGAGATAAGAATCAAAATGATAAGTGGTAAACGAAAACTTCCTAATAAAAAGCTGACTTCAATACTTTGCATGTTGGCTAGTGATATAGCAGCAACGATAAGTAGGGATAATAGTAATAAGATATAGTGAATTCTTGTTTTCATAGTGACTTTCTAACTGAAAAAATAGGAAAGTTCCAAAAAGGGAAAGGAAGGAATTAATCTTGAAAATCAATCTTACCTTTTATATCAGTAACTTCTTCTGAATTTTCTTGTTCTAGGATTGCATCAAAATCTGGTAGTCGAAGCTCTTGCCCATATTTGTTTTTTAAAGCTGTTGTTACAAGACGATAGGCGAGTTTTGCATTTCTTGAAAGAATAGGACCGTGGAAGTAAGAACCAAAAACATTTTTGTAGTGAACGCCTTCTGACCCGTCTTCTTTATTGTTTCCATTTCCGTAAACGACTTGACCTAGTGGCTTTTCTTTATCGGATAGAAAGGTTCTACCTTGATGGTTTTCAAAGCCATAGTAGGTTTCATTAAATTCGCTATTATGAATTTTGATATCGCCAATGTATCGATTTTTTTCTTGATTAAGAGTGTAGTGACCCATTAAGCCTAAACCTTCTATACGACGGCCTGAAGACTCGATATAATACTGGCCCAACAATTGAAAGCCACCACAAATAGCTAGCAGAACACCATTTTTTTCTATGTATTTTCCTAACTCTTCCTTTTTAAAAGGCAAATCTTTTGCAACAATAGATTGTTCATAATCTTGTCCCCCACCAAAGAAAACAATATTATAGTAGTTTGCATCAAATGGATCATTTAAAGAAACAATATCAATCTTTACAGCACATCCCAACTTCTCAGCAACATATTTTAGCATGAGAATATTTCCATTATCTCCATAGGTGTTCATGAGATTACCATAGAGGTGAGCTATGTTGAGTTGATAAGAGTGGTTAGTATCTTTTGGAGACTCTAAAGAAGTGTAGACCATTATTTCATTTCCTTCTCAATGATATGGTGACTGGTTAGTAGTTCGCGGAATTCTAGCATAGCTGTGTAGGTTGCTAAAATATAGGTATGCTGACAGTCCTGTTGTTTAATCTTCTCAATGATTTCAGAAAGATTTTCTAATTCAAAAATTTGTTCGGAAGGGTATCCAGTGACGCGAAGTCTCCGAGCAATTTCTGAGTGACGCACCCCACCTGCAGTAATATGAGGGATGTCCATGTTCGTGATTTGCTCGAAGTCAGCATCCCATATCCAGCTTGTATCGATACCATCTGCGTAGTTGGCATTTAGTAAGACAGATAAGGTGAATGGAAAAGGCGCCCGTTTTATCATTTCAATAGCTTGTGTAGCACCTACTGGATTTTTAATTAAAACAAGAGTACATTCTTTATCACCAATTTGGAAAGTCTCTTGTCGACCAAACACCGCTTTACTTTTATCAAAACCTTGTTTAATTGTTTTTGCATCAATTCCTAAGAATCGAGCAATAGAAACAGCAGCAAGTGCATTATAGATATTGTAAAGCCCTCCAACGTTAATGGCGTATTCATTTCCATCAATCACAAATTTTGAATGATTGTGTGTGAGTTCAACTAATTCAGAAAGCGAATAATCTAGTTTTGGTCGCTGAAAGGAGCAATTTTCACAGAGATAATTCCCCAGATTTGCATAGGTATTTGACCTGTATTTTAAGATATGGTGACAGTTTGGGCAAAGAATGCCTTCGGTATTGTAATGAGCTAGTGTGGGAAGATGTTCTTCTATATCAAAACCATAATATTGAACAGGGTTTTTTAGAACTACTGAGTTAAATAAGGGACTATCACCATTCATCAAAATAGTAGCTTCAGGAACCTTATTTGCAGCATCTAAAATCATCTGATAAGTTGTGTAGATTTCTCCATAACGATCCATTTGATCACGAAATATATTCGTAAAGACAAATAAACTTGGCTGAATATAGTCGCAAATACGTGATAGGCTGGCCTCATCAATCTCTAGTACGGCAATATTTTTTCCTGATGGATTTCTCTTTGCGTTCAAAAAGGTTGTTGTAATACCAGTAATCATGTTAGCACCACTAGTATTGGTGACTACAGGACCGTAAGCCTGATTGAGAATCCCAACTGTCAAGGAAGTTGTAAGTGTTTTTCCGTTTGTTCCAGTAATGACGATTATCTCATAATTTTTGGCAAGTGTTTGAAGAATATCTTTATCAAATTGTAATGCAATCTTCCCTGGTAAAGTTGATCCTCGACCAAGTTTTTTTAAAAAATAGTTAGCGCTTTTTGCAGCAACTAATCCAGTGTAGGTGTTTAATTTCATAAGCATTATTGTATCATAAAAAATAGAAAGTCTAAAGCGGGAAATTTTCTAAAGTTCATTAGGATAGACGGGAGTAAAGGTGCCCACTACCTGGTAAGACTTGAAGTGAGTATATTCATCTAAATGGAAGTAGAGGTCTTTATAAGAAGGATTTAAAGAGACGAGTCTTAATTGGTTTCCTTCTTGATACACCTTTTTAAAATAGGTACGATCTTCTATCGCTACGACAAGAAGTTGACCTGAAAATTGACTTCCAAAAGTTTCTTTCAGATAAAGCATATCACCGTTATGATAGGTAGGTTCCATAGAGTCACCGTTAATCATAGTTGCAAAATCATGAGTGGGAGGTTCTTCATCTGTAAAGACAGTATAAGTGTCCGTATCGTCATAACCAAATCCAATTCCTGCAGCAACTTCAGTAATTCCTCTGACTTCAAACAAAGTCGTTGTCTTTTGGGGAAATGATAAAACGGAAGGATTTTCTTCAGGTATATTGGAAACTGTATTTATTTCTAACTGTTTTTTTGCAAATTCTAACACTAACTGTTGTTTCGCTCTTGGTAATTCTTGCGAAATAGTTGTGATTTCGTCTACAAGTCCATCTGTATTCCACCCCATCAACAACGAAGGCGTCGTACTTAAAGCCTGAGCGATGATAGAGAGTATCTCAGTAGGAATTTTTTCGATATCCCCTTTTTCATATCTAAAGATAGTTGAACGAGAAAGTCCGGTTTTTTCAGCTAAAAAATCAGCATTATAGCCTAGCTCTTTGCGTCTAGCTTTTATTTTTTCTCCTAGTATCATTGAGGCTCCTCCGTTTGCATGCTTCTATTATAGCATTTTAGATAAAATTGTCAAAAAAATAGTTGCAAAAATGCGATTTTAGTATTGACGAGCGGTGCTTAATCAGGTATACTATACATAAAAGTCGCAAAAATGCGATATTTTTTTGGAGGATGATATGAAATCAATTACAAAATACACTCTATTGGCTTTGCTATGTTTTTTAACAATTGCTGTCTACTCTATTTCAAAACTATTCTTAACAGTTTTTTTAGCAGTTTTTCTTAGTGTTTAAAGAAAATTTCAATAGGAATTTTTAGAAAATTCAATCAAAACGTGTTATAATGATAAGGGAGTTTTTTCGTTTCATTCTAGAAAGAGTTTTGATATGAATTTTCAACAATTATCCAATCTTCAATATTGGGAGAGTATATTTTCAAGCCCTTGGGCAATTTTTATCAATTTTATAGACATCATTTTGGTGACCTGGCTTCTATATTATTTTATACGGGCGATAGTTGGAACCAAAATTATGGTTTTAGTTAGAGGAGTCCTATTATTTGTTTTTGCTCAAGTAATAGCAAGTGCCCTTGGTTTGCGGACTATTTCTTGGCTGATGAATCAAGTTATAACTTATGGAGTGATTGCAGCAGTTATTATTTTTGCTCCAGAGATTCGCGCACTACTTGAAAAACTGGGACGAGCCACTTTATTTTCTTCGGCTCAATTAACTACTGAAGATAAGCTTATTCAAGCCTTTGTAAAATCTGTGGAGTATATGAGCCCTCGTAAAATCGGTGCTTTGGTTACGATTGAGGGGAGCAGAACTCTTCAAGAATATATTGCGACTGGGATACCATTGGACGCGGCTATTTCAAGCGAGTTATTGATAAATATTTTTATTCCTAATACACCTTTACATGATGGGGCAGTTATTGTAAGAAATGACAAGATTGCTGTAGCTTCTGCCTATCTTCCTTTAAGCGAAAGTACTAGTATTCCAAAGGAATTTGGGACCAGACATCGCGCTGCGATTGGTGTTTCAGAAGTTTCAGATGCTTTTACTTTTGTTGTATCTGAGGAAACTGGAGCTATTTCAATCACTCATAACGGAATATTTCAGCATGATTTAACATTGGAGGAGTTTGAAATAGCTCTTCGTAAGGTTGTTAATCAAAATGATGCAAAGAGTAAAAATTCTTTATTAGACCGTTTGACAGGAGGAAAAAAAGAGTGAAACGTCATATATTATATATCATTTCTGCGACTTTTTTTGCTTTGATTCTTTTTGTCTATGCTACAACGAGTAATTTTCAAAATAGTACAACTTCGCGTCAAGTGACTTCAGAAACTTATACGAATACGGTAACGAATGTACCAATTGATTTGAAATATGATAGTGACAAGTATTTTATCAGTGGTTTTTCTTCAGAAGTTTCTGTTGATTTATCAGGATCAAATCGCTTGATGTTGAATACAGAAATGCAAGAGACAACACGTAATTTCAAAGTTTCGGCAGACTTATTGACGGTTTCTTCAGGTACAGTGGAAGTTCCTTTAAAGGTTGAGAATTTACCTAGTGGTTTGACAGCTTCTGTAAAACCTAGTAAAATAAATGTAACAATAGGGAAAAAAATTAGTAAAGATTTTACTGTAAAATCAGAAATAAAGCCTGAACAAATTAGTGAGGATGTTGAAATAGAGTCAACGACCTTATCTCAAACAACAGTTTCGGTTACAAGTGATAATAATACCATTGAGCAAATTGATCATGTTGAAGCTGTTTTACCGGATGATACGACGATTAATGGTAATTTTTCTGGAAAAGTTTCTCTACGAGCTGTTGATGCGAATGGCGAACTTTTGGCTAGTGTGATTTCACCATCTGAGGTTAGTCTAAAGGTGGTAGTAAAGTCGTCTAGTTCTTCTGATTCAAGCTCGTCTAAAAATGATAAAAATAAAGGATAAAATAATGGGAAAATATTTTGGTACGGATGGTGTACGTGGGGAAGCCAATGTTGAATTAACACCTGAATTAGCTTTTAAATTAGGCCGATTTGGAGGCTATGTTTTAAGTCAACATGAAAAGGAAGTTCCTCGTGTCTTTGTTGGTCGAGATACTCGTATATCAGGTGAGATGCTAGAATCTGCTCTAGTTGCGGGCCTTTTGTCCGTCGGAATTCGTGTTTATAAGTTAGGTGTCATTGCTACACCTGGTGTGGCTTATTTGGTTAAGTCGGAAAAGGCAAGTGCTGGGGTGATGATTTCAGCAAGCCATAATCCAGCTTTAGACAATGGAATTAAGTTCTTTGGGAGTGACGGGTATAAACTGGATGATGAAAAAGAGCTTGAGATCGAAGCCTTGTTAGACGCTACTTTGGACGAATTACCTCGTCCTAGTGCGCAAGGATTGGGTTACTTAGTTGACTACCCAGAAGGGTTACGGAAATATCAAGAATATCTGGTTGAAACTGGATTTGAACTTGAGGGTATGCATGTAGCGCTTGATACTGCTAATGGTGCAGCGTCAACTAGTGCTCGTCAAGTGTTTGCCGACTTAGGAGCTACGCTATCAGTTATCGGGGAAACACCTGATGGTTTAAATATTAATGCTCAGGTTGGGTCAACTCATCCTGAAAAACTACAAGAGTTGGTTTTAGAGACTGGTGCGGTGATTGGACTTGCTTTCGATGGTGATGCCGATCGTTTGATAGCGGTTGACGAGAAGGGGCAGTTAGTTGATGGCGATAAGATTATGTATATCATTGGGAAGTACATGTCTGATAAGGGGATACTCGCACAAAATACGATTGTGACAACGGTTATGTCTAACCTCGGTTTCCATAAGGCTCTTGAGCGTGAAGGCATTCATAAGGCTGTGACGGCGGTTGGTGATCGTTATGTTGTGGAAGAAATGCGTAAATCAGGTTTTAATCTTGGTGGTGAACAGTCAGGCCATGTCATTATTTTGGATTATAATACAACTGGTGATGGGCAATTAACCGCTGTACAGTTAACGAAAATCATGCAAGAAACTGGACAAACTCTTTCTCAATTGGCTTCAGAAGTTGAAATTTATCCACAGAAACTAGTCAATATACGAGTAGAAAATAGCATGAAAGAGCGTGCAATGGAAGTGTCTGAAATTGCAACCATTATCTCTCAGATGGAAACGGAAATGGGTGGTGATGGACGTATTCTTGTTCGTCCGAGTGGTACGGAACCACTTTTACGGGTAATGGCTGAAGCACCGACGCATGAAAAAGTTGACTATTATGTTGATGGGATTGCTGATGTTGTTCGTCAAACCATTGGAATTGAATAAACAAATTTAAAAATTGGGAGTCATTGCTGTTACTGGTTTTGCCCCCTTTTTTTGTTTCAATATTTGAAAAAATATGTGCTACATGCTACAATAGTATTATTATGTATATATCTCGGAAATCATATAAACAAAACGAGGATAAATTGGATTATATTAGTGATGTTGTTGATTTTTATGGATGTAGTAAGGAGAAAAATATTTTATGGCATTTGGAGATAATGGACAACGTAAAAAGACAGCTTTTGAGAGATTAACCACTTTGGTTATTTGGATTATGTTAATCGTGACAGTAGGAGCCCTCGTGCTTGGAGCGATTGGAGCATTGACCTAGATAGAAAGAGATAAAAATGAGTATGTTTTTAGATACAGCTAAGATTAAGGTCAAAGCTGGTAAAGGTGGCGATGGTATGGTAGCCTTTCGCCGTGAAAAGTATGTCCCAAATGGAGGACCTTGGGGAGGTGACGGTGGTCGTGGAGGCGATGTTATCTTTCAAGTAGACGAAGGTTTACGAACTCTCATGGATTTTCGTTATAACCGTAATTTTCGAGCGGATAATGGCGAGAAAGGAATGACTAAAGGTATGCATGGTCGTGGTGCTGAGGATTTGCTAGTACGAGTTCCACAAGGTACGACTGTCCGAGATGCAGTATCTGGTAAGGTCATTACAGATTTGGTTGAAAATGGTCAAACTTATATTGTCGCACACGGTGGCCGAGGGGGGCGAGGAAATATTCGCTTTGCGACTCCCAAAAACCCCGCACCTGAGATTTCCGAGAATGGCGAACCAGGTCAAGAACGTGATTTGGAACTCGAGTTGAAGGTTTTGGCAGATGTTGGTTTGGTTGGTTTCCCTTCAGTTGGGAAGTCCACACTACTTAGTGTCATCACTTCTGCCAAACCTAAAATTGGAGCGTATCATTTTACAACAATCGTTCCAAATCTAGGCATGGTTCGGACTCATTCTGGTGATTCATTTGCTGTTGCAGACCTTCCTGGTTTGATCGAAGGAGCAAGTCAAGGGGTGGGGTTAGGGACACAGTTTCTCCGTCATATTGAGCGAACTCGAGTTATTCTTCATGTAGTAGATATGTCTGCTAGCGAAGGAAGAGATCCTTATGAGGATTATTTAGCGATTAATAAGGAATTAGAATCTTACAACCTTCGTTTAATGGAACGTCCCCAAATTATTGTAGCCAATAAAATGGATATGCCCGATAGTGAAGAGAATTTGAAAATTTTTAAAGAAAAATTAACTTCTCATTTTGATGAATTTGAAGAACTTCCAATGATTTTCCCTATATCTAGTTTGACTAAGCAAGGCTTGGGAACTCTTTTAGAAGCAACAGCAGAATTATTGGACAAAACGGATGAATTTCTCCTGTATGAAGAAACAGAAATGGAAGAAGAAGTTTACTACGGATTTGATGAAGTTGCCCCAGAATTCGAGATTAGTCGCGAAGATGATGCAGCTTGGGTTCTTACAGGTGATCGTCTAGAAAAATTGTTCACCATGACAAATTTTGATCGGGATGAGTCTGTTATGAAATTTGCACGTCAATTACGTGGCATGGGAGTTGATGAAGCTCTTCGTGCAAGAGGAGCAAAAGATGGTGATATTGTTCGAATTGGAAAATTTGAGTTTGAATTTATTGATTAAGGAGTAGTTTGATGGGTGATAAGCCGATATCTTTTCGAGATGAAAATGGCAATTTCGTTTCTGCTGCAGATGTCTGGAATGCAGAAAAATTGGAAGAATTATTCAATCGCTTGAATCCTAATCGGAAATTAAGACTGGAAAGAGAACGCTTAAACAAAACTCCTGAATAAAAGAAAAACTGTATTTGTCATGCTCTACTGGTTAAAACTTGTTGTATGACTGAAGTGTCTATCACTTAGGTTGTTGAAATGATAGGTTTCCTAAGTCTCGAGGACAAAAACAGTTCTTTTATATATGATCTCCATATATTCTTTTTAGTTGCAAATATGTTATAATAATATAAAAAAGATTTACCAATCATGCTCCACCTATTTTTGGAGAGAGGATTGAAAAAGGAGAACTGTATGGTATATGAATTTTGTGCTGAAAATATTACCTTGTTAGAACAAGCCTTGCAAGCTGGTGCAAAACGTATTGAACTATGTGATAATCTTGCAGTCGGTGGAACAACTCCTAGTGTGGGTGTTATGACTTTAGCTGTAAAACTGTGTAGCCAGAAGGATGCTCGTGTGATGGCGATGATTCGTCCACGTGGTGGTGATTTTGTTTATTCAGAGGATGAGTTAGAGATTATGTTGACCGATATTCAAGAGGCAGAAGTAACAGGATGTCATGGTGTAGTGTTTGGAGCTCTTACAAAGGACTTTGAGTTAGATAAACCTGTCATGCAACGATTGATTAGCGCTTCTAAAAATATGGAAATTGTTTTTCATATGGCTTTTGATGAATTGAGTTTTGAGGAACAGCTTTCTACTATTGACTGGCTAGTTGAACACGGAGTCAATCGGATCTTGACTCGTGCAGGAAAACCAACCGCTTCTATACAGGAACGTCTTCGACGCTATAAAGAACTGCTTACATATGCGAATCATCGTATTGAAATCTTGGCTGGTGGTGGCATTAACTTGGAGAATAGAGAGCAATTTTTAGAGGTTGGTTTAAAACAACTACATGGGACTAGGGTTGTTTTTTAAAGAGGGTCTGATGTGATTTATTTGCTTACTAGGGATTATGTGAAAGTTTGAATTTGAAGGGAGAACGCCTACTAAAGAGAGTCATCAAATGATGGCTTTTTATTTTATTTTAATTGCAGAATTTACTTTTACTGTGAACTAG
>NZ_KQ969157.1:27711-34880 GCF_001578805.1 Streptococcus sp. DD10
ATAAGCTATTTCTTATTGAATTTTTTGTTATACTAGAGAAAAGGAGAAACTATGTTTGAGGATTTATTTGAAAACTATGTTATTGATGAGAAGCGTGCTTTAAACTTTGGTTTCCAACAAGAGGGAAATAGTTTTACTTTTCGGCAGTTCATTTTGCAAGAGAGCTTTATACTTGAGGTATTTTTTCAAGGGCGAGACTTCCATTTTGTGGTTCGAGATAGAGACTCAGGATTAGACTATGTTTTAGTGAAAAATGAGTCTGTCAGTGGAGAATTTGTGGGGCAAGTGAGAATAGCTTGTCATGATGCTTTGATTCACATACGCAGTCAATGTTTCGAGGTAAAGAATAACCTATCCCCACAGACGGAAAGAATAATCCTTCATATAAAGAAGACTTACAATGTTAGTTTAGAGTATCTTTGGTCTCACTCACCAACGTCGGCAGTACTTCGACATGAGAATAGCAAAAAGTGGTTTGGTGTTTTGGCCGTTCTAGATTGGTCCAAATTAGACTCTAAGCGTGCAGGGAAAGTGGAAGTTCTAACCGTAAAGCATGATAAAGTTGGCAATATGCTGGCGAAAAAAGAAATTTTTCCTGCTTATCATATGAATAAACAATATTGGATTAGTTTACCTTTAGATGACAGTTTATCAGATGATATTATACTGAGTTGTATAAACATTAGTTGGATATTGACAAGTTAGGAATCTATTTACTAATGACAATTTTTTATATTTGTTTAAATTTTAACTCTTCTAAAAATTGGATACAGCAATCAGTTCTTTTACAGGATAGCCGAACTTGAAATCGCTCGCAAAGCTATAAAATAGTGGTATAATGGTGTTGGAAGAAAGGAGATCATTTTATGAAAAAAATAATTTACCCATCTGCAGCTCTATTAACTGCTTTTGCTCTGTTTTCAGTTCAAACAGCTAAGGCTGATACAGATCAAGTATCGGACCAATCAATTGATTCGATAGAAACAGTAGAAAAGGTTGCTATTTCCCAAACTTCAGTATCCACCTCAGAATATCAGGTAGGTGAGACCGAAATACCGACGGCTACTGAGCGTGAAGCAGTCACGGCCGCTCCCCCATTAGTAACTCCAACGGAGGCGACAACACCTGAAGTTGAAAAACTGTTGGAAGAAATGCCATTAAAGGAAAAGGTGACACAGATGCTTATGCCCGATTTTCGGAAATGGCAAGCATCTGAACAAGACTCACCACAAGACCTGACAACGGTTAACACAGAAGTAGCAGAGGCTATTGACAACTATGATTTTGGTGGAGTGATCCTGTTTGCTGAAAATGTCAAAGAGACCAAACAGACCTTGGCCCTGACACAGGACATGCAAAAGGCTGCCATTGAAAATAAGGCCAATAATGGGAAAATCCCATTATTGCTTGCCATCGATCAGGAAGGAGGAATCGTCTACCGCTTGGGTACAGGGACAGCACTACCGGGTAACATGGCAATTGGAGCCACCAATGATCCCAAACTAGCTAAAGAAGCTGGTCAAATTATTGGTCGAGAACTTTCAGCACTTGGCTTAAACG
This sequence comes from Streptococcus sp. DD10, assembly GCF_001578805.1. Classification (GTDB taxonomy): domain Bacteria; phylum Bacillota; class Bacilli; order Lactobacillales; family Streptococcaceae; genus Streptococcus. The sequence goes on from NZ_KQ969157.1 coordinate 29,272, forward strand.
TTGATTTTGCTCCTGTTTTAGATACTAATAATAATCCACAGAACCCTGTTATTGGGCTTCGTTCTTTCTCATCTGATCCAAATCGGGTTGCTTATCTTGGAATTCCGATGATGAAAGGAATTCAAGAGTACAATGTTGCTGTGGCAGCCAAGCATTTCCCTGGGCACGGTGATACTGCAGTGGACTCCCACACAGGTTTGCCACTGGTCGATAAATCCTTAGCAGAACTGGAAAAATTAGAACTCCTTCCGTTCAAAAAAGCCATGGATGAGGGTGTTGATCTCTTGATGACAGCCCATATCCAATACCCTCAAATTGAAAAGGATCAGGTTGTTTCAAAAGAAACTGGTGAAAAAATTTATGTTCCAGCAACGCTATCAGATGATATTTTAACTGGATTAGTACGGAAAAAATATGGTTATAAGGGAGTCATTGTATCAGATGCCATGGGTATGGATGCTATCGCCAAAAACTTTGGTGAAATTGAAGCCGTTAAAATGGCTATTCAGGATGGGGTTGATTTGGTCTTAATGCCGACGACTCTTCGTAGTAAAAATGATTTGACAAAAATCGATACGATTGTGAATGAAGTCATGCACGCCGTTCAAACGGGGGAAATTTCTGAGAATCGTTTGAATGATTCTGTTCGTCGGATATTGACCCTCAAAGAAAAACGAGGTATTTTGAATTTCAACCCAAAAGCTCGTACACCTGAAAAGGCCGAAGAAGAGGTAGGCTCTAATCTTAATCGTGATTTAGAGCGAAAGATTGCTGCCGCTGCAGTGACAGTGGTTAAGAATGAGGACAATACCCTTCCGTTTAAAGTTGAAAAAGGAGATCATATCCTCCTTTTGGGGGCGTTTGAAAGTGAAGTACCAGGCCTGGATCTTGGGATACGCCGCTTGATTGCAGATGGCAAACTTCCAAAAGATACGTCATTTGTAGCCAAGAATTTTACCAAGGACACGACATTAGATAGTCTGAAGACAGATCTTGATAGGGCAACCCATATCGTAATCATCTCTGAAATTAGTTATGATGGTCAACTTGATAAAGAATTTTGGCGTACAAAGGTACCGACTGAGATAGTCAATTATGCCAATAATCATCATAAAAAAGCAGCAATTCTATCTATTTCAAAACCCTACGATGTGGCCAACTACCCTACAGCGAAAGCCATTCTTGCAGTCTATGGTAATAAAGGAATGGATCCAACAGAATCACTTAAACCAGACAATGCATTCGGTCCAAATATCCCGGCAGGAGTGGAAGTCATTTTTAATGGAAAAGAGCATTTAGGAACATTACCAGTGGATATTCCCAAAATAGTGGATGGCAAACTCTCGGAAACAGAATTTGCCTATCGGATCGGTCACGGACTCTCCTATGCTGCCCCAGCACCATTACCAACTATAGAAAGCCCTATCCAAGTGACTCCTGTTCCAACAAGAAATCCTAGTCCCAAGCTAACAGTTACAAAACTTAATCTGAATAGCAATTCTAGCAGTCAACAAGAAATTCCAGCACCGCTATTAGCTTCTATACCTGTAGCTTCTACAGTACCTGTAACTAAGCCAGAAGCTGTGTTACCAAAAACTGGCCAAGCAACAAATTTATTATCCATCATGGGATTGGGGATCCTTACCTTATTGGGGGGGTTCTATTCGGAAAAGGATAAAAAATAGTATCAGTAGAACCAGTAGATGCTTATATTTGTTGAAGGTAACATATGACACTTAAACTGAAATGATAGCTTTCTAATTTCGCTTAATAATATTCACTTAGGTTCTTCGGATTTTATTGATGACATTATCTCACTAGTCTAGACAAGTAAAGAAAAAGGATTGGGATGTGACTCAATCCTTCTTTATATAGAGTTGTATCTGAGGGAGGTATTTTTTGGCTATTTCATAATCCAATTTTGCAAATTGATAGGGGCATGAACTTAGATAGGCTTGTTCAAAAAAATCAAGAGGAATATTGCTATGTTTGAGGGCTGGTAGCTGTATTGAATCATCTAATTCAAGTAATAGGGCGTTAGGAAGGTAGTGTACTTTTAGTTCTAATCCTAAACCAGCATAGTCGTTTTGTATTTCTTTTTGCTGTTCTCTCATTTTTTTTAGTCTATCCAATCGATTTTTGCCATACATGCCATTGTTAATATAGAGGCTAAGGGATTTTTGCATAATGAGATTGCTATCATAGTCCATGATACTTTTGTACTGAAGAAAGGATTCACGAATACTAGGTGGTAAGATAAGAGAGGTGATTCGTAAGGCTGGAAAGAGACTGGTTGAAAAAGATTTTATATAAATAACGTGTTGACTGGTATCTAGATAGTGAAAAGTCAGCTCTTGTTTATCGTCTAAGTCGCTCAAGTAATCATCCTCCACGATAAAGACATGGTAGCGATTAGCAAGTTTCAAGATGGCTTCTTTCTCCTTACGATGATAAGAATGTCCCAACGGATAGTGAAAGCGTGGGATAGTATAGAAAAATTTGATGTGTCCTGTTCTAAAAATCTCTTCTAATTTTTCCAAATCAATCCCTTCGCAGTTGCGTTCAATTGTTCGGTAAGCTAGGTTTTGATTGGTCAAGAGCTGGTTCATTCTATGATAAGTTGGTTGTTCCACTAAGATTTGATTTTTTTGATTTGGAAAGTCAATCTGAGATAAGATATAGAGGGCTTGCTGAGTTCCTGAAGTAAGGACAATATTTTCTAGATTTGCATAGATAGTTTGTTCGGCAAGAAGTTGTCGAACAGACTCCCTTAGTTCTTCTAAACCTTCTTGTTGTGAATAGTAATTAAATAGATAGTTATCTCTTCCGATAAGAGTTTCATTAACACAAAGACGAAAGTCTTCGTAAGCTTGGTAGCGGTCCTGACTCAACTGTAACTCTATATCTTCATGATTTTGGTTTTGTTCAAGAACATAGTAGCCACTCTTGGGTTTAGCATAGATATATTGCTGATAGCGAAGTTCGGTGAGGGCCTTTTGGGCGGTATCTTTACTACAGTGAAAGGTACGGCTCAAATCTCGAACGGATGGAAGTTTACTTCCTGTTTTTAACTCATTACACTCGATAGCATTTTTTAAGTGTTCAACAATTATTTGGTATTTAGTTTTAGCCATAACTGTCCCCATACAGATGTTTTTTTATAGTTTATACTATTTTCTTTATAATGGCAAGTTTTTGCAAAAATGCGACTTTTTTGGTATAATTCTAGCATTAACTGTGAGTGGTGAGGTCATATATTGGAGTGGCTTAAACCGAGAATGAGGAAAACATGAACACATTATTAAACGGAATGAATAGTCGACAAGCAGAGGCTGTGGAGTCAACAGAGGGGCCCTTGCTCATTATGGCAGGAGCTGGCTCTGGAAAAACGCGTGTCTTAACCCATCGGATTGCTTACTTGATTGATGAAAAAATGGTTAATCCATGGAATATTTTAGCCATTACCTTTACAAACAAGGCTGCGAGAGAGATGAAAGAGCGAGCTTATAAGTTAAATCCAGCAACCAAAGATTGTTTGATAGCGACATTTCACTCGATGTGTGTTAGAATTTTACGCAATGATGCCGATCATATTGGTTATAACCGTAATTTTACCATTGTGGATCCTGGAGAACAACGAACGTTAATGAAACGAATCCTGAAAGGTCTTAATCTAGATCCCAAAAAATGGAATGAACGGACTATTTTAGGAACCATTTCAAATGCAAAAAATGATTTAATCGATGCGGTTGCTTTTGCAGCACAGGCAGGTGATATGTATAGTCAAGTCGTTTCCCAGTGTTATACAGCTTATCAAAAAGAACTTCGTCAGTCTGAGGCGGTGGATTTTGATGATTTGATTATGCTGACTTTACGTCTTTTTGATCAACATCCAGATGTTCTGACTCATTACCAACAAAAGTTTCAGTATATTCATGTGGATGAATACCAAGATACCAATCATGCCCAGTATCAGTTGGTTAAGTTATTGGCTTCTCGATTCAAAAATATATGTGTTGTTGGGGATGCGGATCAGTCTATTTATGGCTGGCGAGGAGCAGACATGCAAAATATTCTAGACTTTGAAAAGGATTATCCAGATGCCAAGGTCGTACTTTTAGAGGAGAATTATCGCTCGACAAAAACAATCCTGAAAGCAGCAAATGATGTTATCAAAAACAATAAGAATCGCCGTCCCAAGGATTTGTGGACTCAAAATGTCGATGGAAATCAGATTGTTTATTATCGCGCTAACGATGAGCAGGATGAAGCTGTTTTTGTTGCTAGAACGATAGAGGAACTGAGTCGTACACAAAACATGCAACATAGGGATTTCTCGGTTCTGTATCGAACAAATGCTCAATCTCGGACGATTGAGGAAGCTTTGTTGAAATCAAATATTCCCTATACTATGGTAGGAGGAACAAAGTTTTATAGCCGTAAAGAAATTCGAGATGTGATAGCGTATTTGAATTTGATTGCCAATCTTAGTGATAATATTAGTTTTGAACGGATTATTAATGAACCAAAACGAGGGATTGGTCCGGGAACAGTTGAGAAAATTCGAGAGTTTGCTCTAAGTCAGAATGGAAGTCTATTGGATGCTTCAGCTAATATTATGCTGTCAGGGGTAAAAGGTAAAGCTGCTCAGTCTATCTGGGATTTTGCCAATATGATTTTAAACTTAAGAGAACAGTTGGATAGCTTAAGCATTACAGAACTAGTAGAAGCTGTTTTGGACCGTTCAGGTTATATCAGTGTCTTGACGAATCAAGCCAACCTTGAAAGTCAAGCTCGTATAGAAAATATCGAAGAATTTTTGTCTGTAACGAAAAATTTTGATAATAATCCTGAAAATCAAGCTAATGAACCTGGTTTAGATAAACTTAGTCGCTTTCTAAATGATTTAGCCTTGATTGCGGATACTGATGATGGAGATTCGGAAACTTCCGAAGTGACCTTGATGACACTTCATGCTGCAAAAGGATTAGAGTTTCCAGTTGTATTTCTAATTGGGATGGAGGAAAATGTCTTTCCTCTTAGTCGAGCTGCCGAAAATCCAGATGAGTTAGAAGAAGAGCGGCGTTTGGCTTATGTTGGTATCACCCGCGCTGAGAAAGTTTTATATTTGACGAATGCTAACTCCAGACTTCTGTTTGGGCGAACAAACTATAACAGACCAACACGATTTATCAACGAAATTAGCTCTAATTTATTAGATTATCAAGGTTTAGCAAGACCTGCTAACACGTCATTTAAAACTAGTTATGTTAGTGGTGAAAAATCATTTGGTCAAGGAATGAGTCTCGCTCAAGCTTTACAGGCACGAAAAAAACAGTCTGCACCAACGGCTATTCAATCAAAAGCCTTACCGTTTAGTCACTTTAATAAAACAGATAAAGAAGATACGAAAGAAGCTTCATGGGCTATTGGTGATATTGCCTACCACAAAAAATGGGGTCAAGGAACGGTTCTAGAAGTTAATGGAACTGGACCAACTCAAGAATTGAAAATTAACTTTCCAGATGTCGGGCTTAAGAAGCTATTAGCAAGTGTAGCCCCCATTGAAAAGAAGGAATAAGAAAACCATCCAAGGTCAACATAACCTT
>NZ_KQ969157.1:35985-37791 GCF_001578805.1 Streptococcus sp. DD10
TGCCCTTGGATGGTTTTCTTATTCCTTCGTTGTAGTGGTGGTATTAGCATCAGTTGAACCAGAATCACTTGTATCATCACTAGAAGAAGTGTTGAATTGTTCAGGATGGAGTGCTCGATAAGTCGGTGAATTGTAGAGGTCGATTGACGACTGGCCATTTCTTTGACTGTACAAACTAGTAGAGTTAGTACCTTTTTCTTGTTCCTGCTCTAGTAAGGTTTCCATAGAGTTATTATAGTTGTAGTCATCAGGATTAACCTTACCTAAATCATTCCCTTTATAGAAACGGCCTAAATCCCCTGTTTGGATAGAATCACTAATTTTTAATTGGAGGTTTGCAGTATTTCGAATTTCTTCTAAAGCTTTTTGAGTATTTTCATCAGGATTAGTGATTTCCTCGCCAGTCTGTGTATAGTAGGTGCGACCACTGTAAGCGGTATAAGTAGGCGTTACAAAATTATTACTAGAACGAAAACTTACAATCTGTTTATGATCAGGTGAAAGGAGGTCTTGCCCTACTTGTAGGAAATTTTTATTGTCGATTCCAAGCAAGTGTTCTAAAGTTGGCAAGATATCAACTTGTCCACCATAGGTATCGACGATCTTCCCTTTTGTCATCCCAGGTATGACAACCATATAAGGGATACGTTGTAGCATGGCATTATCAAAGCTAGACCAAGTTTCTGAATTCTTATTGATTAAAGGAGCGAGAGCAGGATTTCTAGAATTTGAGATACCGTAGTGGTCCCCATAAAGGACGATAATCGAATTTTCATACAGCCCTGATTCTTTTAGATAATCAAAGAAAGATTTAATGGCAGAGTCAAGATAGTTTGCTGTTGCAAAATAGCCGTTAATAGTTTCATCTGGAGTTGTTGCTAGGGGGAATCCTATTTCATCACCGATTAGACTAGTGGTATAAGGATAATGGTTGGAAACAGTGATATACTTGGCATAAAAAGGTTGTTGCAAATGTTCCAGGTATTGAATGGAATCTTTAAACATGATTTTATCATTCAATCCGTATTGGAAAGAATTACTATCATTTTGCTCTGTAAAATATGAAGCATCAAAGAAGTAGTTATATCCCCATTGCTTGTAAGCGGTGTTACGATTCCAAAAAGTACCAGTATTTCCATGGAAAACAGCACTTGAATTATACCCGTTCTTTGAGAGGATAAAAGGAGCGGCTTGTTGGGTATTGCTTCCACCGTAATTAACCATAAAGGAACCCTGATTGAGACCGAAGAGTCCAGTTTCAAGCAAGGTCTCAGCATCAGATGTTTTCCCGGCCTTAACCTGATTAAAGATATTGGAAAAAGAAAGGGTAGAATCTGAGTGGTAGAGGGAGTTGATAAAAGGAGTTACTTCATACTCTTTGCCATCAGATTGTAGTTTATAATCAATTAAAAATTGTTGAAAACTTTCTAAATGAAGATAAATTACATTTCGACCTTTAGCAATTCCATAATACTCGGAATCTGGCTTAGCATATCGTGCTTGAAGATAGTCTTCTACAGGTTGTAAATCCGCTTCGGAAGCTTTGGCTCTTTCTTTATTGGCATTGTAAGTTTGATTTGCCGAATAACCTAAAAAAGCAGGCAAACCTAAGGCACGAACAACATAATAATTGGAAAAACCTCGTGTTAAAAGCTCAGGACGATCAATCTCAGCTAGAAATAAGTTAGCAGAGAATAGCATGGCAGAAAGTGAACTAATTGCAACACTAGCTCGAAAATAAAACGGACGGGTATCCATGCGAATTTTTTTCTTATAAAAAAGCCATATGAAAAATGGAAAATCAAT
>NZ_KQ969157.1:38031-42808 GCF_001578805.1 Streptococcus sp. DD10
CGATATCCCAAGGCCTGAAAAGCTCCATGGCCGCTTCTCCAAGTCCTGCCGACACTTTGCTAGAGGCAAGCATAGTATTAACGGTGATAAAGTCAGAAAACTCACGGTAGTAGATGGAGTTTGAAATGAGCCAGAGGAATAAAATAGTGTAGATACTTAAAGATACTGTATAGAATATCTTAGTTGGCCTAATGTAAAAAGCCAGCCCCATCAAGAAGAGACCAAGTGGAAATGGGTTCAATATTGCTAGAAAAATCTGATACATTCCCTGTAAATCAGATTTAATATCTAAGTTGAAATCGATTGTATAGGCCCATAAGGTTTTTAACCAATAAATAATGAGCAAGGTCAAGACAAATCCTAGTCTTGTACTCATAAAAGCGAGTAACTTCCTAGTTAATTGTTTCACAAAAATGTACTTCCTTGTCTGAGTATTTTATTTTTATGAAGTAAAGGTTTCATAATAAAAGAGGTGGGTTCTTACTTCACATCCTATATCCTAAAATTTCACTTTTGATTATACCATAAATAAAACTAAAAAGTCACAATTATACTATTCGTATTGATTGGATTACAAAATAATAATGAAAGAATTGGCTTTTGGTAAGCACTTCGAATCCATTAAATGAAAAAATTTTGAACAATTTCACAAGATTTGGTATAATGTTTAATATGAAACAGCTGACAGTCAGTCCTGTGACTGAAGAAAAAATAAAAAAGGAAAACGGCTTTTAGAAGCGAAAGACTTTCCTAACTTAAATATAGATAACCAAGTAGTAGAATTGCGAAATATGCGTGGTATTTTCCTTGGAACAGCTTATTTATCCCCTCAAAATAAAGGAGTAGGTTGGATAATTTCTTCGCATTCTATAAATCTAGATGTGACATTTTTCATTACCTTATTTGAAAAGGCTAAAATAGCTCGTAAGGACTACTATGAAGACTCATCAACGACTGCATTTCGTCTCTTTAATCAAGAAGGAGACGGTTTCGGAGGTTTCAGTATCGATTGTTATGGCGATTATGCTGTTTTCTCCTGGTATAATACTTATGTATTTAGTATTAAAGAGCAGATTTATCAAGCCTTTAGGGTTGTTTTTCCAGAAATTCTAGGTGCTTATGAGAAAATTCGTTTTAAAGGGATGGACTATGAATCAGCTTTTCTTTATGGTCAAGAGGCACCTGAAACGTTTTCTATTTTAGAAAATGGAGTAGGCTATCAGGTTTTTTTAAACGATGGATTGATGACAGGTATTTTCTTAGATCAGCATGATGTAAGAGCTAGTCTAGTCGCTGGTTTAGCTAAAGGAAAAACAGTATTGAACATGTTTTCCTACACTGCTGCTTTTTCAGTAGCTGCTGCTGTAGGTGGGGCAACAGAGACAACATCTGTAGATTTGGCTAAACGTTCTCGTGAACTTTCACAAGCGCATTTTGATATAAATGGATTACCTCTTGCTGCACATAGATTTGTCGTAATGGATGTTTTTGAGTATTTCAAGTACGCTAAACGAAAAGGTCTGCGTTATGATATTATCGTCCTTGACCCACCGAGTTTTGCTCGGAATAAAAAGCAGACTTTTTCAGTTGCTAAAGATTATCATAAGTTAATTGCCGCTTCTTTAGATATCTTACAATCAGGTGGTACCATTATTGCTAGTACGAATGCTGCCAATCTATCGAGCAAGAAGTTTAAGGAACAAATTGAAAAAGGTTTTGCAGGGATTCCGCACTTTTACCAAACATCCTATGGTTTACCTATGGATTTTCCCTACAATAAAAAAGATGAAAGCAGTAATTACCTTAAGGTATTTACAATTAAGGTTGAAAAGAAATGAAAATAGTTGTACCAGTCATGCCTCGTTCGATAGAAGAGGTTCAGGCAATTGATATTGATCGTTTTCAAGACGCAGATATTATTGAGTGGAGAGCTGACTATCTTGAAAAAGACGATATTTTAAGAGTAGCACCAGCTATTTTTGAGAAGTTTGCTGGACGTGAACTTCTCTTTACGATTCGTACGAGTCAGGAAGGTGGTAATCTTTATTTAACAGATGCTGAATATGCTGCAATAATCAAGGAAATTCAAGGGCTTTACCAACCTGATTATGTTGATTTTGAGTATTACTCGCATCCGTTAGCATTTGAGGAAATGATGGATTATTCAAATCTGGTCCTAAGTTACCACAATTTTCAAGAAACACCGGAAAATCTGATGGAAATTTTATCAGAATTAACTAGTCTAAGCCCGAAAGTAGTGAAGGTGGCGGTAACTCCTCACAATGAACAAGAAGTGTTAGATTTGATGAATTATACACGTGGTTTTAAAATCCTTAACCCTGAGCAGACTTTTGTTACCATGTCTATGGGAAAATTAGGTAAAATATCCAGAATTGCTTGTGAGTTGATAGGTTCGAGTTGGACATTTGCAAACTTAGACGATGCAAGTGCTCCAGGTCAGATTTCTCTTGCTAATATGAAACGTTTTCGTGAGGTATTAAGTGAGGATTGATGGACATACGCGGCTAGCAGCTGTTGTTGCTAGTCCTATTAAACATTCGATTTCCCCCTTTATCCATAATCGAGCATTTGAATTAACAGGTGTGAATGGTGTTTATATAGCATGGGATATTGTAGCAGAGGATCTAGCAGAAACTGTTCAGAATATTCGTCGCTATGATATGTTTGGTATAAATTTGTCCATGCCTTATAAAGAGGTTGTTTTACCCCACTTAGATGAGTTAACACCTGTTGCGAGAATGGTTGGAGCAGTTAATACTGTTATCAATTCGAATGGAACTCTTATTGGTCATAACACGGATGGAAAAGGTTTTTTTAAAAGTTTACCAGAGTTTAAGATAAAGGGGGCAAATATCGTCGTATTAGGTGCTGGTGGAGCAGCAAAAGCTATCATCAGCCAGGCAATACTTGACGGTGTCTCATCTGTTGCGATTTTTGTACGCAAGAAGTCGATAGAGAAAACAAGAAGTATCTATCCTAATTTAGGGGATCAAATTTCGGTTTATGATTTAGAAGATATTCAAAGCCTCGTTCGATTACTGACAGGGGCGGATCTTTTGGTAAATGCGACGAGTGTCGGTATGGATGGTTTAAGTAATCCCATTTCAGAAGAGGTAGTATTTCCCAGTCAACTATTGGTTGCAGATGTGATTTATCAGCCATTTGAAACACCCTTTTTAAAACAAGCGAAAAAACAAGGTTTAAAGACAGTTAATGGTTTGGGGATGCTTCTTTATCAAGCAGCAGAAGCCTTTGAGATATGGACCAATCATGCTATGCCAACAGAAGTGATTTGGGAAGAACTAGAGCAAAGATATAGATAGGAGAGACTGATGAAGTTACATGTTGATTTACCACGCCATCCGTATGATATCGTAATTGAGAAAGGTGCGCTTTCAAAGGTAGGGAAATGGTTGTCTCAGTTATGGAAACTGCAAAAGGTAGCTATTATAACAGATAATCATGTGGCTTCTCTCTATGCAGAAAAAGTTAAACTGAGTTTGCAGGATGCAGGCTTTGAAGTGATTGTCTTTGACTTTTTAGAGGGTGAGGCAAGTAAAAACTTGATCACGGTTAACAAAGCCTATGAGTTCTTAGTTAAACATGGGATGACACGAAGTGATGGAATTTTAGCTCTTGGAGGAGGTGTTGTCGGTGATTTAGCTGGTTTCGTGGCATCTACTTATATGAGAGGGGTACATTTTGTACAGATACCGACTAGTTTAACTGCCCAAGTTGACTCTTCTATTGGTGGAAAGACTGGAGTCAATACGCCTTTTGCGAAAAATATGGTAGGAACATTTGCTCAACCTGATGGTGTTTTGATAGATCCTGAAGTATTGTCAACTCTTGGTGAACGTGAGTTAATTGAGGGGATGGGAGAAGTAGTTAAGTACGGATTGATTCAGGATAAGGATTTGTGGCAAGAATTGCAAGAGATGGATGGTAGCCTACTTTCCATTTATCAACATGCTGAAAGTATTATCTATCATTCTTGTGATGTGAAAAGGAAAGTCGTGGTTGAGGATGAGTTGGATAACGGCATTCGTCTTTATCTAAACTTTGGACACACGATTGGTCACGCCATAGAGGCGACTGCAGGTTATGGTCAAGTCATGCATGGGGAGGCTGTAGCAATTGGGATGGTGCAAATCTCTAAGGCTGCTGAGAGAAAAGGTTTGGTGCTTACGGGAATTACAGAGCAAATTCGTGAGATGTGTTTGAAATTTGGATTACCTATTGATTATGAGCCATGGGATGAGATGAAATTATACGATGCTCTAACTCATGATAAGAAAGCACGAGGTAAGAAAATCCAGATCGTCTTAGTTCCTGAGATTGGAACTGCACAGATACACTCCGTACCACTAGAGGAAATGAAAGATTTTTTGAAAAAGTAGTATCTAGACGAACTACTGGATGAGGGAGACATCAGGCTAAGGAACTTAGCGTTCTTAACTTGCTTGTCTCTTTTTTCTAAAGATAGGAGTTCTGGCATGGAGTTGTCAGGATTAAAACGAAGAAAGAAAGCGAGTAAAAGTGATGAGATATTTAACAGCAGGGGAGTCACATGGTCCACGTTTGACAGCTATTATTGAAGGAGTTCCAGCGGGACTGTCTTTGAGTGCTGAGGATATTAATCTTGAGTTGAAACGTCGTCAGGGTGGTTACGGCCGAGGAGCAAGAATGAAAATTGAAACGGATCAGGTTGAGATTACATCAGGTGTTCGACATGGTCTAACAATGGGAGGCCCTA
>NZ_KQ969157.1:43013-46546 GCF_001578805.1 Streptococcus sp. DD10
AAGACGTGGAAGAAAAGAAAAAAGGGCTTAGAAAAATAACGAAGCCTCGTCCAGGTCATGCTGATTTGGTTGGTGGTATGAAATACCGTTTTTCTGACTTACGTAACTCTCTTGAGAGATCCTCAGCTCGTGAAACAACTATGCGTGTAGCAGTAGGAGCAGTTGCAAAACGTCTTTTGGAGGAGATTGGGGTAGAAGTAGCCAGCCATGTTGTTACTTTTGGTGGTATTGATATCACAGTTCCTGAAAATTTGACAGTGGCTGAGATTAAGAAAAGAGCAGCTCAGTCTGAGGTTTCTATTGTCAATCCTGAGAAAGAAGAAGAAATCAAAAACTATATTGATCAAATTAAGAAAGACGGAGATACAATTGGGGGGATTATCGAAACGGTAGTGGGAGGTGTACCGGTAGGTCTGGGCTCCTACGTGCAATGGGACAAAAAATTAGATGCGAAACTGGCTCAGGGAGTTGTTTCCATCAACGCTTTTAAAGGAGTTGAGTTCGGGGTTGGATTTGATGCTGGCCGTCTAAAAGGAAGCCAAGTCATGGATGAAATCATCTGGTCAGAACAAGATGGTTTTACTAGAAAAACCAATAATCTTGGTGGCTTTGAAGGTGGAATGACGAATGGGGAACCTATCGTGGTGCGTGGCGTAATGAAACCTATTCCAACCCTCTACAAGCCTCTTATGAGTGTGGATATCGAAACACATGAACCTTATAAAGCGACTGTGGAGCGGAGTGATCCGACCGCTTTGCCTGCTGCGGCGGTCGTTATGGAGTCTGTTGTTGCAACTGTTCTTGCAACGGAGGTTTTAGAGAAGTTCTCATCTGACAATATAGAGGAGCTAAAAGAAGCTGTTCAATCTCATCGGAAGTTTGTCAAGGAATTTTAAAGAGGAGCTTCAATGACAAAGAAAACCATTTATATTGCAGGCTTAGGTTTGATTGGTGCATCTATGGCGCTTGGCATTCGTCGAGACCATCCTGAGTATGAAATTTTAGGATATAATAGAGGACAAGCATCTAGAGATTTTGCCTTGAAAGAGGGGATGATTGATCAAGCTACGGATGATTTTGCAAGCTTTGCGCCATTAGCTGATGTGATTATTTTGGCAGTGCCTATCCAACAAACGATTGCTTTTATTGAGGAATTATCTCATTTAAAGTTGAAGGAACAAGTGATTATTTCTGATGCAGGTTCTACTAAGGCTGCTATTGTTGAGGCTGGTGACACTTATCTTGCAGGGAAGTCAGTTCGTTTTGTTGGTGCGCATCCTATGGCAGGTAGTCACAAGACAGGCGCAGTTGCAGCGGATGTGAATCTTTTTGAAAATGCTTATTATATTTTTTACTCCTTCTAATTTAACGCGAGAAGGAACGATAGAGGAGATGGAGGATTTGCTGTCTGGATTACATGCACGTTTTATTCAGATTGATGCAAAAGAACACGATCGGGTGACATCGCAGATAAGCCATTTCCCTCATGTATTGGCAACGAGTCTGATGAAGCAAGCAGCAAGCTATGCTCAAATTCATGAATTGACGCGAAATTTTGCGGCGGGTGGTTTCAGAGACATGACTCGAATTGCAGAAAGTGAACCGGGCATGTGGACAGCCATTCTTCTGTCAAATCCAGATAGCATATTAGAGCGTATCACGGATTTTAAAGAGAGATTGGACGCTATTGCTAGTGCCATTGATTCCAAAGACGAGGAGGCTATATGGGAGTTCTTCGACCAAGGTAGGACATACCGTCAAGAAATGGAAATACATAAGCGCGGTGGTGTAGACAGCTTCTATGATATCTTTGTAGATGTTCCTGATGAAGAGGATGTTATTCTCCATATCCTTGAATTGCTTAGAGGGACGTCATTGGTTAATGTTCATATTAACGAGGAAAATAGAGAGGACATCCATGGAATCCTCCAAATTTCCTTTAAAAATGCACAAGACTTAGAAAAGGCCAAAAAAGTAATTACGGAAAATACAGATTACAAAGTTGTGGTGAAATGAAGGAACCATTATCAGTCTGAAGATGGAATTTTCAGCTTTCGAGTAGTTTTTGTCAGATTTTTTAGAAAAGATAGGATATAATAAAGCAAAATAGAAGGAGAACCATATGGCAAATATGTATGATTTAGCAAATGAGTTAGGAAGAGAAATTCGGAATCTTCCAGAGTATAAAGCAGTTGAAGTGGCTAAAATAGCTATTCAGTCAGATGCTGAGGCTAAGCAAATTTTTTCAGATTATCTCGTGTTTCAAGGAGAACTTCAAAACTTAGCACAAACAGGACAAATGCCGGATGCGAATTTCCAAGAAAAGATGCGTGAGTTTAGTGAAAAAATTCAAGGAAATGCACTCTTGTCAGAATTCTTTAACAAGCAACAATATTTATCTATTTATTTAAGCGATATTGAGAAAATTATTTTTGAACCTGTTCAGGATTTGTTAAAATAGAGTATCTATGGAGAGTGGGACAGAAATCGGTAATTCGTTAGAATTCGATTTCGTCGTCCCACCTCCGCACAGTTGAGTAGGGCTGTAAAAGCTGATGAAATCAGCGTGGTAGAGCCCACTCAACCACTGCGTCTTGCTCGACAATCCAAAAACAATTGAGAGGCTAGGACTTTTGTCCCAGCCTCATTTTTCGTTGGACGTTTTGAAAAACATAGGTAAAGGAGAAGAAAGGATAAAATAAGAGGAAATGAAGAAGTAGCCCAAACGGATATACTTCAGTAGGGATTCTATTTTATCTTTTTGCTATAATAGTACTATGAATGACGTGATCCAATCAAAATTAGCACTTTTGCCAACCAGCCCTGGCTGTTATATCCACAAGGACAAGAATGGAACTATTATCTATGTAGGGAAGGCTAAAAACCTGCGTAACCGCGTGCGGTCTTATTTCAGAGGGAGCCACGATACCAAGACGGAGGCTTTGGTATCAGAAATTGTGGACTTTGAGTTTATCGTGACCGAGTCCAATATTGAGGCCCTGCTCCTTGAGATCAATTTGATCAAGGAAAATAAACCCAAGTACAATATCATGCTCAAGGACGACAAGTCCTATCCTTTTATCAAAATCACCCAGGAGCGCTATCCGCGTCTCATCATCACCCGTCAGGTCAAGAAAGATGGGGGGCTCTACTTTGGTCCCTATCCAGATGTGGGGGCAGCCAATGAGATTAAGCGACTGCTGGATCGGATTTTTCCTTTTCGGAAATGTACCAACCCGCCCTCTAAGGTCTGTTTTTACTACCATATCGGCCAGTGTATGGCCCATACCATCTGTAAGAAAGATGTGGCTTATTTCAAGTCCATGGCTCAGGAGGTTTCTGATTTCCTAAAAGGGCAGGATGACAAAATCATCGATGACCTCAAGGCCAAGATGAACCAGGCAGCGCAGGAGATGGAGTTTGAACGTGCGGCGGAATACCGTGACCTTATTCAGGCCATTGGAACACTTCGGACCAAACAACGGGTCATGGCTAAAGATTTGCAAAATCGGGACGTCTTTGGTTACTATGTG
>NZ_KQ969157.1:46944-48890 GCF_001578805.1 Streptococcus sp. DD10
GTTCAGGTTTTCTTTGTTCGTCAAGGCAAGCTCATTGAGCGGGACGTCAACCTCTTCCCTTACTACAATGATCCGGATGAGGACTTCTTGACCTATGTGGGACAATTCTATCAAGAAAAATCTCACCTGGTTCCCAATGAGGTGCTGATTCCGCAGGATATTGATGAAGAAGCCGTTAAGGCCTTGGTGGATACCAAGATTCTCAAACCTCAGCGTGGTGAGAAAAAACAACTGGTCAATTTGGCTATAAAGAATGCCCGTGTTAGTCTGGAGCAGAAATTTAACCTGCTAGAAAAATCTGTCGAAAAGACCCAAGGGGCTATTGAAAATCTAGGACGCTTGCTCCAAATCCCGACCCCAGTCCGCATCGAATCCTTCGATAACTCTAATATCATGGGAACCAGTCCTGTTTCGGCCATGGTGGTCTTTGTCAACGGCAAACCAAGTAAAAAAGATTACCGTAAGTACAAAATCAAGACAGTCGTTGGGCCAGACGATTATGCTAGTATGCGAGAGGTTATTCGCAGACGCTATGGACGGGTTCAGCGTGATGGTTTAACCCCGCCAGATTTGATTGTCATCGATGGGGGACAAGGTCAGGTCAATATCGCTAAGCAGGTTATTCAAGAAGAGCTAGGCTTGGACATTCCCATTGCGGGCCTTCAAAAGAACGACAAGCACCAAACCCATGAGCTACTCTTTGGGGATCCGCTGGAAGTGGTGGAATTGTCTCGCAATTCTCAGGAATTTTTCCTGCTTCAACGTATCCAAGATGAGGTTCACCGCTTTGCCATCACTTTCCACCGGCAACTGCGCTCAAAAAATTCCTTTTCATCACAACTGGATGGGATTGAAGGTCTGGGACCTAAACGCAAGCAAAATCTTATGAAGCATTTCAAGTCTCTCACTAAAATCAAAGAAGCCAGTGTGGATGAAATTGTCGAAGTTGGTGTGCCAAGGGTAGTCGCAGAAGCTGTTCAGAGAAAGTTGAACCCTCAGGGAGAAGTGGAATTGGCTCAAGTGGCAGAAGTGAGTGTAGATTACCAAACGGAAGGAAATCATCATGAACCATAAAATCGCAATTTTATCAGATATTCATGGCAATGTGACTGCACTAGAAGCAGTGATTGCGGATGCTAAAACTCAAGGAGCCAGTGAGTACTGGCTTCTGGGAGATATTTTTCTACCTGGTCCAGGTGCTCATGACTTGATTGCCTTGCTAAAGAATCTTCCTATCACGGCAAGTGTTCGAGGCAATTGGGATGATTGTGTCTTAGAGGCTTTAGATGGGCTATATGGCTTAGAAGACCCACAGGAAATCCAGCTCATGCGATTGACCCAGTTTTTGATGGAGCGAATGGATCCTGAAACGATTGTCTGGCTACGAAACTTACCTATGCTAGAAAAGAAAGAAGTTGATGGACTGCGCTTTTCTCTTTCTCATAATTTGCCAAATAAGAACTATGGTGGTGACTTGTCTGTTGGGAATAACACAGATAAATTTGACCAACTCCTAGACGAGGAAACGGACGTGGCAGTTTATGGTCATGTCCACAAGCAGTTGCTTCGTTATGGAAGTCAAGGGCAACAAATCATCAATCCGGGTACGATTGGCATGCCCTATTTTGATTGGGAGGCGTTAAAAAATCACCGTGCCCAGTATGCCGTGATAGAAGTGGAAGATGGAGAATTGATAAATATTCTATTCCGAAAAGTTGCTTATGACTATGAAGCAGAGTTAGAATTGGCTAAGTCCAAGGGTCTTCCTTTTATCGAAATGTATGAAGAACTACGTCGAGATGACAACTATCGGGGGCACAATCTAGAACTCTTAACTAGTTTAATTGAAAAGCATGGATATGTAGAAGATGTGAAGGAGTATTTTGATTTTTTGTAAGAGTTCCCTAAACAACCAATACAAATTAAAAACGATTGGCTGGTCGGCA
>NZ_KQ969157.1:50089-63437 GCF_001578805.1 Streptococcus sp. DD10
GTCCAATCGTTTTTAATATCTCTTATGGTAACTGAGATTGATCTGGAAGGTAAGAACCACCTAGATAGATATTACTGAGTTTTTCCAAGGTTCCATCTTGGTAGAGACCTTTTAAGGCAGTGTCAAATTCTTTTTTGAAGTCCTCTTGGTCGGAGCCAAAAACGATATAGTTGTTAGGATTGTTGCTGCTCTCCAACTCGACAACGGCTAGGTCTAGTCCCCGATCTTTGATAATCTTTTCAACTGAAATTTTATCAAAAATCAAGAAATCAAATTCCCCGTTGGCCAGATCAAAGAGGCGTTTACCAACATCCTCACCAGAATAGTCGATAGTTGCTGGGGTACCTGCATGCTCTTGATTCCAATCGGTTACCAGTTTGGCAGTGGATGTACCGGTATCGTCTTGAGTCGTTTTTCCAGCGATTTGATCAAGTGAGGTGAGGGATTGGGATTTTTGGCTGACCAGTACTAGAGGATTTTTGGCAATTGGGAGGGAGTAGAGATACTTTTCAGCTCGTTCCTTGGTGTAACTGAGGTTATTAGCAGCTGCTTGGTAGCGGCCTGCATCGATTCCTGGGAAAATACTCTCCCAAGCAGTTTTTTGGAACTGTATCTCATAGTTGGGCAATTTTTCATCGATGGCCTTTAAAACTTCTACATCATAGCCAGTTAGGTTTCCATTTTCCTCATAGTCAAATGGAGGAATGTCCCCCGCAGTAGCGACGACAATGGTTTTGGTAGTAGACGGTTCTGTCGTCGAATTTCCCTGACTGCAAGCAACCAATAATGGAGTTAATAATAGGGTCAATAAAGCTTTTTTTATGTTATTCTCCTTCAAGATGATGGTCTAATTGCTAGCATATCAAAGAAGAGGAAGCTTTTCCAATATAAATTTTTTATGGAGTCGATAAAGAAAAATTATCAAGAGTGAATTATTGAGACAGGTCTGCACGGCTAAGCCTTTAAACCAGCATGATCCTAGTTGATGAAAGAAGCTCCTGTCTGTCACAAGTGGACTCGCTGAATGTGTTCCTTTCACTGGCTAAGAGGAGGACTTATTCCTATGAAAAATCTCTGCAAGCTCTTTCAAATTATGGTAGAATGGAAACAGAAGAATTAGAAAAGGAACTTGCTTATGAAATTTTTAGAATTAAACAAAAAGCGACATGCTACAAAGCATTTTACAGATAAACCTGTTGACCCTAAGGATGTTCGGACGGCTATTGAAATTGCAACGCTAGCACCTAGTGCTCACAATAGTCAACCATGGAAGTTTGTCGTTGTTCGTGAGAAAAATAAAGAATTAGCAGACATTTCTTATGGTACGAATCAAGATCAAGTCAAGGAAGCGCCCGTGACAATCGCTCTCTTTACTGATACGGATTTGGTTAAGAGAGCTAGAAAGATTGCTCGAATTGCTGGTATAAATAACATGACCGATGAACTTCTGCAATACTATATGCAGAATTTACCTGTGGAATATAGCCATTACAGTGTTCAACAAAAAAGTGATTATTTAGCCTTGAATGCAGGTTTAGTGGCTATGAATCTTGTTTTAGCATTAACGGATCAGGGGATTGCTTCTAATATCCTCTTAGGATTTGACAAGGAGAAAGTGAATGAGGTTCTGGACATTGATAAACGTTTCCGACCAGAACTTTTGATTACAGTTGGATACACAGACGAGCAGTCAGAACCAAGCTACCGCTTGCCAGTAGATGAAATAATTGAGAAAAGATAGGAGAAATGATATGACAACAGTTGATTTTAAAGCCGAAGTTGAAAAACGTAAAGACGCTCTTTTAGCGGATTTATTTAGCCTATTAGAAATTAACTCTGAACGGGATGACAGTCAAGCTGATTCGGCCCATCCTTTTGGCCCTGGTCCAGTAAAAGCTCTCCATAAATTCCTTGAAATTGCTGACCGTGATGGTTATCCAACCAAAAATGTGGATAACTACGCTGGTCACTTTGAGTTTGGGGAAGGAGATGAAGTACTAGGGATTTTTGCACATATGGATGTAGTTCCTGCTGGAAATGGATGGGAGACTGATCCTTACACACCAACCATCAAAGACGGTCGCCTCTATGCACGTGGAGCTTCTGATGACAAGGGGCCTACGACTGCTTGCTATTATGGTTTGAAAATCATCAAAGAATTGGGTCTCCCAACTTCTAAGAAGGTTCGTTTTATCGTGGGAACCGATGAAGAATCAGGCTGGGGAGACATGGACTACTACTTTGAGCACGTTGGTCTTGCAAAACCAAATTTTGGTTTCTCACCAGATGCGGAATTCCCAATCATCAACGGTGAAAAGGGGAATATTACCGAATATCTCCATTTTTCAGGTGAAAATACAGGTGCAGCCCGCCTTCACAGCTTCACTGGTGGTTTGCGGGAAAACATGGTACCTGAATCAGCAACAGCAGTCGTTTCAGGTGACTTGACTGATCTGCAAGGCAAACTAGATGCCTTCGTTGCAGAACACAAGCTCAGAGGAGAAATTCAAGAAAAAGCTGGTCAATACGAAGTTACTATCATTGGGAAATCAGCCCATGGGGCCATGCCTGCTTCTGGTGTTAATGGGGCGACCTACTTGGCCCTCTTCCTCAGCCAGTTTGATTTCGTCGGACCTGCTCAGGACTATTTGGAAGTTGCTGGGAAGATTCTCCTGAATGACCATGAAGGAAAAGCTTTGAGTGTTGATTACGTGGATGAAAAGATGGGAGCTCTTTCCATGAATGCTGGGGTCTTCCGTTTTGATGAAAAGAGTAGCGACAATACCATTGCACTTAACTTCCGTTATCCAAAAGGAACCAGTCCAGAGAAAATCAAGGAAGCTCTTGAAACCTTGCCGGTGGGCAAGGTTACCCTGTCAGAACATGATCAAACACCACATTATGTTCCATTAGAAGATCCGTTGGTTCAAACCTTGTTGGCGGTTTATGAAAAACAAACTGGTCTTAAGGGGCATGAGCAAGTCATTGGTGGCGGTACTTTTGGACGTCTTTTGGAACGAGGAGTTGCCTATGGAGCTATGTTCCCAGACTCTATCGATACCATGCACCAAGCCAATGAATTTATTGCTTTAGATGATCTTTTCCGCGCTGCAGCCATCTATGCCGAAGCTATTTACGAATTGATCAAATAATAATAGAGAAGTCCAAACCTTTGATGGTGGACTTCTTTTTGGAAAGACCAAAAAAAGGGGGGGATACATGTCAGCTATTGAAAGGATTAAATTAGCTATTATGGCTGATCCGCAGAACGCCAGTTATACAGAACTCGGAATTAAACCGCTTTTTGCAGCACCCAAAACAGCGCGCATTAATATCATTGGTCAAGCCCCAGGATTGAAGACACAAGAGGCCGGTATCTATTGGAAAGATAAGAGTGGGGAGCGCTTGCGGGAATGGTTAGGAGTAAATGAGGAGCTTTTTTATCATTCAGGATTATTTGCGGTTATGCCCATGGACTTTTATTTTCCAGGACATGGAAAATCTGGTGATTTACCACCACGTAAGGGGTTTGCTGAAAAGTGGCATCCACAATTGCTTAAAGAATGTCCGAATATTGAATTGACTCTTTTGATTGGTCAGTATGCCCAAGCCTACTATTTGCAGGAGAAAATCAGTGGCAAGGTGACCGATCGGGTACACCATTTTAAAGATTACCTACCAGTCTATTTTCCACTGGTTCATCCTTCTCCTCGAAATCAAATCTGGATGAAAAAAAATCCATGGTTTGAAGATACCGTTGTACCGGAATTACAAGCACTCGTCCAAAAAATTATCCAAAAATAAAGAGGTGATCTCATGGATGCTTATCACTAAGTAGCCGATAAGCTATA
Organism: Streptococcus sp. DD10; assembly: GCF_001578805.1. Classification (GTDB taxonomy): domain Bacteria; phylum Bacillota; class Bacilli; order Lactobacillales; family Streptococcaceae; genus Streptococcus. The sequence continues at coordinate 53,941 of NZ_KQ969157.1, forward strand.
CGAATTAGGTATTGAATTTGAATTGGTTGAGCACGCACCAACTCTAACGACGGAACAGGCAGATGCTCTTATTGAAGGGATGCGGACTAAGACCATGTTTTTTACCAATAAAAAGAAAAACCAATACTACCTCCTCGTTATAGAAGACCAAAAAACTCTTGATATAGAGAATTTTAAGGAGCAGGTGGGAGTCAATCGGATACGGATGGCTTCAGCAGAATCACTAATTGAAAAGATGAACTTGATATCTGGTGTTGTTTATCCGTTTGGATTATTGAATAATAAAGAAAAAGATATCAAAGTTTACGTTGATAGAGAAATCGTAAACGAAGAACGGATGAGTTTTCACCGCAATACCAATGAAAAAACAAGCTTTATTAGTACCCATGATTCATTTTCTAGAAGCTATCGACTATATTTAACAAATCCTTGAACTACCTTAGAAAGATAGGAAAAATTATGAAGGAAGTTTCATTTTCTGATTTTTATCAAGCTTATAAAACTAGTGGAATTCAAATATTAGATGTCCGTGAGCAGGAGGAGTATGAGGTCCTTCACTTAGAGGGGGTTCAGTTGCTTCCCCTCTCTACCTTACCTAATCAGTATAGGCAGTTAGAACGTGACCAGGTATATTATGTAATCTGCAAATCTGGAATGCGGTCTGCTCGTGCTTGCCTTTTTTTAGAGGAACTAGGGTATGATGTAATTAATGTTCAAGGCGGTATGGATGCTCTTGAATCATCGGTTGAATAGGAAGACTAAGTCCTGAAAGTATCCCGATTACTAAGTTACCAGTCTATCATGATTCAAGCAATGCAGAATCAGTAAAAAAATGGTAAAATAGAGATATTAAACTGACTGAAGTTTCTCTATTTTATCATTTTTATGATTGGTTTATACATCTAAATGATCAAATTTGAGATTAAGTTAGTTAAAAAAATACAAGTCAGTTTGATTTATTTGAAAAACTAGATTTTGATGATTCATTTTAAAAACTGAAGAATAGACTTTGGATAGTTTATTATATCAAAGGAGAAACACACATGGCTACTATTCAATGGTTTCCAGGTCATATGTCCAAGGCCAGAAGACAAGTACAAGAAAATATAAAATTTGTGGATTTTGTCACAATTTTGGTAGATGCCCGTCTACCTATTTCAAGTCAAAACCCTATGTTGACGAAAATTGTGGGTGATAAACCCAAACTTCTCATTTTAAACAAGGCGGATTTAGCGGATCCTATAATTACGAAAGAGTGGCGGAGTTATTTTGAAGGACAAGGAGTGAAAACTTTAGCGATAAATTCCAAAGAGCAGTCAACCGTAAAGAAAGTAACAGAAGCCGCTAAAAGTCTTATGGCTGATAAAATAATTCGTCAAAAAGAGCGTGGTATTCAAATTGAAACCTTACGAACCATGATTATCGGGATTCCAAATGCTGGGAAGTCTACACTGATGAATCGATTGGCAGGGAAAAAAATTGCAGTTGTTGGGAATAAACCTGGAGTAACAAAAGGACAGCAGTGGCTTAAAACAAACAAGGATTTGGAAATCCTTGATACCCCTGGTATTTTGTGGCCAAAATTTGAGGACGAAGTAGTTGCACTGAAACTAGCACTTACAGGCGCTATCAAGGACCAGCTACTTCCTTTAGATGAAGTGACGATTTTTGGACTTAATTATTTTAAACAGTTTTATCCAGAGGCTTTAAAACATCGCTTTAAACAAATCAATCTAGAAGAAGAGGCACCAGAAATTATTATTTCGATGACGCAAAAACTTGGTTTTCGAGATGACTATGATCGTTTTTATAGTTTATTTATCAAAGATATCAGAGATGGAAAATTAGGTAGGTATAGTTTGGATAAAGTCGGAGACTTAGATGGCAACGATTAAGGAAGTTAAAGAACAACTTGCTTTGGCAGATTTTTTAGACCATCCTCTTTTTGAAGTTTATTCCAATGATAAGCGTACAGGTGTACAACTTGCTATTAAACAACGAAAAAAATTATTGCAAGTAGAACTTGAAGAAGAGCTCCGTTTGGAGCAGATGCTTTCATACGAAAAAAAGCTTTATGAGGATGGAATAAAATTAGTAGCAGGGATAGATGAGGTGGGGCGAGGTCCTTTGGCAGGGCCAGTTGTAGCAGCAGCGGTTATTTTGCCTCAGAATTGCAAGATTAGGGGATTAAATGACTCTAAAAAAATTTCCAAGAAAAAGCATGAGGAAATCTATTCAGAAGTTTTAGAGAAGGCACTGGCTGTTGGAATTGGTATTGTGGAAAATCAAGTTATCGACCAAATCAATATTTATGAAGCAACGAAACGAGCTATGTTAACAGCGATTGAACATCTTACGGAAACTCCTCAACATCTTTTAATAGATGCGATGACATTAGAGTCACATATTCCTCAAACTTCTATCATTAAGGGGGATGCAAAATCAATTTCAATTGCCGCAGCCTCCATAGTTGCTAAGGTGACTAGAGATAAGTTAATGGCTCATTATGATCAACTGTATCCTGGCTATGATTTTGCACAAAATGCAGGATACGGAACACCGAAACATTTACAAGGATTGAAGAAATTAGGGCGGACTCCTATCCACCGATGTTCGTTTGAGCCGATAAAGTCTAGCTATTTATAAGTGAATTACTGAAGAATAAAAAATAAAATCGAAACTGAAAAAGTTTCGATTTTATTTCACTCTCTTTTTTTCTATACGAATAAATTTATGGGAGGAGTAGTTTATGTATAGTATTTCATTTCAAGAAGATTCCTTATTACCACGAGAAAGGTTAGTTCAGTATGGTGCTAAGCATCTGAGTAATCAAGAATTACTGTCAATTATTCTGCGAACAGGAAATCGTAAGGAATCAGTCTTTGATATCTCACAAAAGATTATATCTGGTATGACTAGTTTAGCTGACTTTCGGGAAATGACTTTGCAAGAATTGCAAACGTTATCTGGAATCGGTCGAATTAAAGCAATCGAGTTACAAGCAACTATCGAATTTGGAGCAAGAATTTGTCAGGTTGAAACGATGGAACGAGAACAAATTACATCTAGTAGAGGACTTGCTATGAAGATGATGCAGGAATTAGGAGATAAAAAACAAGAGCACCTAGTGGCACTCTATCTTAATACACAAAATCAGATTATTCATCAGCAAACTATTTTTATCGGTAGTGTTAGCCGTAGTATAGCTGAGCCTCGAGAAATTATGCATTATGCTATTAAGCATATGGCTTCTTCTCTTATATTGGTTCACAATCATCCATCAGGTGTAACAAATCCTAGTAAAAATGATGACCAAGTAACACAAACTGTTCGAAAAGCTTGCGAACTAATGGGGATTGTATTACTTGATCATCTTATTGTAGGGCGCGACCGCTATTATAGTTATCGAGAGGAAACAGATTTGCTCTAATTAAAGATGATTTACAACATAATCAAACAAAGCAGCATCTCTTCGTCTCTTTCCATAGAGAAATTCAGGATGCCATTGGACACCTAAAAAAGGGCTACCATCAGTGGTAATGACCGCTTCGATTACATCATCATCCGGATCATGAGCAATGGCTTTTAAATTGGGGGCTAACTCTTTAATACTTTGATGATGAAAAGAGTTAATTGAGGAGTTGGAACCATATATATCATGCAAAATAGTATTTTCTTCTGTGACCATTCGCTGGGTTGTGTATTCAGCTGAGCTATCCTGCCAGTGGTGTTCGATGTCTTGATAGAGAGTTCCTCCCATTGCGACATTAAACAGTTGGGTTCCGCGACAAACAGTGAAGATAGGTTTATTTTGGTGTCTGGCTTCTCGGATAAGAGCTAGTTCAAAAAGATCACGTTCTAGTAGATAGTCATCACTTTCGATGGCTTTTTTTCTCCATAGAACTGAGGATCAACATTTTGACCTCCAGTGATAATCAGTTTATCAATTAAGGAAATATACTGTTTTGCCATTTCTTCATCTCCAATAGGGAGGATGAGAGGAATACCGCCAGAACGGCTAATGCCATCTACGAACCCCTTTGCTGTATAACTCATGATAGCAAATTCGGCTTCTGGGTTTGGTCTTTCATTTCCTGTAATGCCGATAACAGGTTTTTTCATATTTATTCTTCCTTTCTCATGAAATAGAGCAAAGTTTGGAGTTCACTTGTTAAATCAACGTATTGAACGACCACATCTTTGGGAACGGTTAAGTTAACAGGCGAGAAAGATAGAATACCTTTGATACCAGATTCTACAAGTGTCGTTGCAACTTCTTGAGCCTTAATACTTGGAACCGTTAAAATTGCTGTTTTTACATTTTCTAGGGCTAAAGTTTCATTTAATTGTGAGATACCATAAATAGGAATTCCATCTTTTGACTGGCTTCCCACTAAGGGATGGTCGTCTTTTTCAAAAGCCATAACTATTTTCATCTTATTACGTTCATGAAAACGATAGTCTAAGAGAGCACGGCCCATATTTCCAACTCCGACAAGAGCTACATTCGTAATAGCATTATCATTTAGTAACTCTGCAAAAAAATTCATTAATTTTTTCACATCATAACCGAAACCACGGCGACCTAATTCACCAAAGTAAGAAAAATCTCGACGAACCGTTGCTGAGTCAACACCAATGGCTTCAGCAATTTGCTTTGAACTGGCTTTTTCAATCTTTTCAGAATGAAATCGTTTAAAAATTCGATAATAAAGAGATAAGCGTTTAGCAGTTGCACGAGGAATGGAAGAGTTATTTTTCATATTCACAAAATCACAACCTTTCTACACTATTTATTTTAAAAAAAGTTTGTGAAAAAAGCAACTAAAAAGGAAGTCAGCAACTATAGAATGAAACGATGCTTCCTTCCCTTTTGTTATACTTTAATTCCCAACACGATAGAATTTAGAGAGCGGTTTTCACAAAGATTCCCCGATCCACCAAGCTATCCATTAGGAAGTAAAATTTTTGCTGGTAGATATGGTGGTCATCTGACTTAAAAATGTTAACCAGACGAAGTCCAGATTTGTCAGTAATATTAATTTTAAAACCAGTTAATTCTTTATTGACAATAATTTTCAACAAGAACCCCTGCCCACTATTTGGAACTTCCTCCAGAAGTCGGGTTAGTTCGTAGTGACCGACTTTAGTCTGGGCGAACGTATTATCTCTTAAAGTAAATTTTTTTAAATTGTCTCCTATGTGATAACTGTAAGAACAGTCTTTTAATGTGACAGATGGTTCAAATGCCATGTTAGCCTCCGGTGATGTCGTTGATTTTTTGTGTAAGATAGAGTGCTTCTTCCTCAGTATTTAGCTCAGAAATGCTGATGCGGATAGATTCAGTTAGTTTAGGAGAATTTCCCCCATAGAAACTGGCTAAGACGTGACTGGGTTCGATGGCACCAGCAGTGCAGGCAGAACCCGTTGAAACTGCGATATTTTCCAAATCTAAACGTAGTAAGAGTAAATCATTGGCCAAGTTGGGAAAGCCAATATTGAGAACGTGAGGAAGATGTGGAGTTTGTTGGTTAAGATAAAAACTGTTAGTTGAAAGATTATCTACTATAATTTTTGCTAGCTGTTCTACCTTTTCATAGTTTTCTTTCCAATGTTCTAGACTTTCAGTCAGAGCAGTAGCCATTCCTACAATACCTGGTAAATTTTCAGTACCAGCTCGACGTTTGTTTTCTTGACTGCCACCGTGTAGTAACTTTGAAAGTTTGACATGATTGGCGTAAAGGAATCCGACTCCTTTAGGTCCATGAAATTTATGAGCAGATGCAGAAAGGAGGTCAATTCCTAATTCCTTAGGATAAATAGGCATCTTTCCAATGGCTTGAACAGCATCTACGTGAAAGATAGCAGGATGATCTGATAACACTTCTCCAATCTCTTTGATTGGAAGAAGATAGCCTGTCTCATTATTGGCAAACATAGTGGAGACTAAGATTGTATCTGGACGTAAAGCATCTTTTATCTGTTGGCTAGTAATGACATTGTTTTTAGGTTTGATAAGAGTAATGTCAAATTCCCATTCATTTTTTAAATAGTCTAATGTCTCTAAAACAGCATGGTGCTCAATAGTGGTGGAAATGATATGTTTTCCTTGATTACGATGGGCTAGTGCATATCCTTTAATAGCTAAATTATTGCTTTCTGATCCGCCAGATGTAAAAATGATAGAGCCACTTTCTACATTCAGAGAATGAGCTATTTGAGAACGAGATTCTCGTAAAATACGAGCAGCTTTACGTCCGTCTCCATGTGTACTCGAAGGATTCCCATGGATAGTTGAAAGAATATCAGTCATGGCTGTGAGAGCGGATTTAGAAAGAGCAGTTGTTGCTGCATTATCAAAGTAAATCATGTTTACCCCTTGTTGTATGCAAATAGTGGACTGACAGGTTTTCTCTCTTGGATGCGAACGATAGCATCAGCAATTAATTCACTTGCTGTCACATATTTGATATTGTTAGGTGTTTCTTCTTTGGTTATGACAGAATCTGTCACGAGAATTTCTTGAATAGCTGTAGCATCTAGGATTTTTGCAGCATCATCAGCAAAGAGTCCGTGACTAGCTACTGCAAAAATATCTGTCGCACCTTCTAGTTCTACTATTTTTGCAGCTTCAGAGAATGTTCGACCCGTGTTTAAGATGTCGTCAATTAAGATGGCTTTTTTCCCAGAAACTTCACCAATGATATAAGCTTCAGAACGTCCATCTTCATCTTCAGCATAGTCAATGATTGCGATAGGAGCATCAAGATATTCTGCGAGTTGGCGAGCTCGTTTGACACCAGAGTTTTTAGGACTAACGACAACCACGTCATCACCTGTTAACCCTTTGGCACAGTAATGTTCTGCAAAAAGTGGCATGGTCATTAAATTATCAACTGGTATATCAAAGAAACCTTGCACCTGAACGGCGTGGATATCCAACGTTAATACACGGCTTGCTCCGGCTTTGACTAACATATTAGCAACTAATTTGGCAGTTAACGGTTCACGGGAAGCGGCTATCCGATCTTGACGCGCATAACCGAAATATGGCATGACCACATTGACTGAATTAGCGCTAGCTCGTTTGCAGGCATCAATCATGATCAAGAGTTCCCAAAGATGGTCGTTGACTGGGAAGCTGGTTGACTGAATGATGTAGATGTCATAGCCGCGAACACTTTCTTCAATATTGATTTGAATCTCTCCATCTGAGAACTGTCGTGAAGAGAGTTTGCACAAAGAAACTCCGGCAGCATTTGCAATTTTTTCAGCAATTGCGTGATTGGAGTTAAGAGAGAACAGTTTCATGTTAGATTTTTCAGTCATAATGATGAAGAAACTCCTTGATTAAGATAAAAATATTTTAGTTCTATTTTACCAAAAAAAAGCTAATTTTCATGAATTTGGCAATTTTTGAGCAAATCTTGCAATTTTACTTTTGGCAAATCGATATTCAATATCTTGCTCAGCTAAAAAGTCAAAAAAATCTGTTTCTCCTTTTTGAGGATTTTCAACTTCAACTTCAAGTTCATAGTCTGTATTGTCAAAGTAATGATTTTTATCCAGTGCTAAAAGTCCAATTTTATGTTTCATTTCATAGCGAAGGGTGGTTAGACTACCTAGTAAGATTAACTGTTTTGGTGAAATATCATTCTCTCTTAGGAGCTGAGTGATATGACAATCGAAAAATGGAGCTCCTTGAAGAATTGCCTCAGCTTCATTTAAGTTTAAGGGGAGATTATACTCCATATTTCCAATTTTTTGAGAAATCTTTAGAGTCAATTCAGCACTTTTTTCAAAAGTACGGATACGAAGAGAAGCTTTTTTTCTTTTAATCGCCAGTCTTTGGTATCAAAATAGTGATTGGTTTGCTTAATGGCTTTACTTTCCTTGAAAAGTGGAAGAAGTTTTAGATAGTCTTTGTGATGAAGTAAGGTTTTAAATTCAATTTCTAATTGATTCATTATTTCTCTCTTTAGATGGTATTTGGAGTTTAAAAAGCAAACAAAGAAGTAGGAAAACTATTTTTTTAGTATGTTTTACCACTTGAAAGCTGTGTTCTAAGCAACCAAATAAGGCGTCGAATAGGTGTGATGATTTCTTATCGAAAGCTGTTTATGTCCAACCTAAGCAGTTAGGACCGACCAAGAAGTCGTTTTATACTAGCAATCACTTTATATTTTAATGGGTGTGGATAGTAGCGGAAGGTACCCATCTTACGAACGATGTAGCCATTAAAGTTTTGTTTGAAACGAAGAACACCGTCACTTCCATCAAAAATTCCCATAATACCTAAAAAGTTATAGCGAGGGATACCTCGTTTAATTGTTTCAAGCATTACGTATTCTTGTAGAATAGCAGGAGCATAGAATTTGTTAAATTCGGTATAAGAGCCACTGAAGAGATAGGTAGTTTCCTGTGGAGTATAGACAAAAAGACTACCAGCTAGAACGACATCTTCTTGTCCATATTTTTGAATGAAATCTTGTGCTTCAGCTTTACGGACTTGAAAGGTGTCATACTGACTAGAAATTTCTCTAAGCTGGTTGTGTTTCTTTTCAGAGTTTGGATTTTTTTCAAGATCAGCTTGTAGTCTATCCATTTTTTGTTTTAGTTTACTCTGATCTTTTTCTAGGTTTTGATAGTAGTCTTGGAAATTCAAAGTTGCTACCATGAACTCGGCAGTATCACCAAAAGCATCAAAAAAATATTCGTAATATTCTAAGGATTTATCACTATAATCTCTCCGATCACTTGTGGAAGAGGTAATTTCCTTAAAGAGATGTAGTTCATTACGTTGTAGTTTTTTTAGTTGAATTCCAAAAGTTTTTGCTTTTTTTACAAGAGGTTTCCCTTTTTTACTAAAGGATTGGATGAGGGTGTTTTCATTGATTCCCTCCATATCCTTGACATAGTGCCAATCTCCTTCACCTCCTGGATAACCTGTCGTAAGACCGTCGTGATGGTATCCTATACTAGTTAATTGATTAAGGAGGATTTTATCCTCAGAACTAGTTGGTTTTCCTTCACTGTCAAAGCTCTGATAGGTATTATAGGGCTTAATGAGCAACTCAAGAACCCCTTTCTTCTTAGCAAAATCTTGTAATGCTTTATAGAAGTCTGTGAGTTTACTTGGATCTGTATAAACAGGGCCAGAGTTAATTTCCATACGGAGTCCACCTGTCATGGGAATGGTATAGAGGAGACTAGAAACAAGAATTTCTTCCTCTTCTTTCCACCCAATATAGTAAGGAGTGTAGCCCCGCTTTTCTAAAAGATCAGCCATTTGTGTAGTTTGAAGAAAAGAGCGATGGTGAACTTTTTGTGCGTGTTGGCGAAATTCTTCTTTGCTTAAAATAGTGAGTGTCATGTTGGATTACTTTCTATTTCTTAATTTTTTTCGTAATTTATAAATTTGATTAAAGAGAGGATAAAAGACACTAGTTGGGAGATTAAACTCTCCGACAAATTCTTCAATCTGTGGATTGAATTTA
>NZ_KQ969157.1:63626-76642 GCF_001578805.1 Streptococcus sp. DD10
GAATTTAGACTTGAAATGGTACAGACCACCATCAAGCTGGTTCTCAATCCCTCCCATATTTTGCCAGTTTGCTCCACGGTCAAAAGCATGCTGGGCTGTTTCATACCAGGTTAAAATAGCAGGCTGGTAACGGCGAAATTCTTCATCCATACCAGCATAAATATTTTCTGAAGTTTTTCCAAATTCGAGGGTTAAGGTACCAGAGAGAGCTACAGTTGTTTCTCCATTGGAGATTTTTCCCTTTAGAAATGTAATTTCTTCATCTAAACGAGCTTTTTCCTCTTGATTATTTTTGATTTTTCCTGCTTTTGTTTTTTCAGTAAATTTTTCTGCTTCCGTTAGATTTTTCTGTAGTTGTTTTTCTAAATCTGAGAGTCTCTTAGTTAAATCTAACCGTGCTAGGGTGATGAAAGAAGTATCTGGATAAGTATGTATGAGTTTTTTATAGTAATCATATCCTCGCAAGTGAATACTTTTTCTATTTTCAGTTTTTTTCATCAGACTAGCAAATTCATCTAGTAATTCCATGCCTCCGAATGTAATTTCTAATCCTTTGTTGCGGGCAGTACGAATTGCCTGTTTAGTGGATTTTGAAAGTTGCTCCTCTGTGAAATCTTCTTTATGGATATTGGCTTGAAAACGAGGCTGAATATTTTCTCCCATGTCCTGGGTCAGCCCAGTCCACTCAACACCATCTGCTTCAAGTTTTTTTATAATGGTGAGTATACTTATATTTGGTGTTTTTTCTTGCCCAATTAGACCTTTGCTTAAAAAGAGGCTAGGATCAAATTTAGCTAAAATAGCTCGTTTTTTCTTAGCTAAACGTTTCACTGTTTCTAGAGTAAATCGAACGAGATCGGTGTCGGTGTAATCCATAATAGGTCCACGTGGGATATAAAACATGCTAAATCCAAGTGGTAAAGGTTGGACAAGAATACTTGCTACGGCTACAAGTTGATTTTCTTTATAGATTCCGAGTCGTTCATTTCCCCAATTGTCTTTAATGTTAGCCCACTTACTGCTCTGTAATAAGTTAGCCTGTGGGTGATTACTGACAAAAGCATCGTGTTCGCTACTTGAAATCCCTAATTTGTATGTATACATTAGTTAAGTACCCATTCGTAAATAGCGTGAGCTACTCCGCTTTCATCATTTGATTTGGTAATATATTTTGCGATTTTTTTAACTTCAGGATTTCCATTTTCCATGACAACAGGATTTCCGACAACTTCAAGCATAGCACGATCGTTTTCTTCGTCACCTATGGCCATGGTCTGCTCGATAGAAATTCCGAGTTGAGCAGCTAAATGTAGGATTGCAGATCCTTTGTTGACGGATTTTTTGACGATTTCAAGATAAAAAGGAGTTGACTTGACGATGGTATAATTGTCATAGAAATGGGGAGGTAGGTTTTTGATGGCAAGATCTAAAATCTCTGGCTCATCGACATACATGCACTTGACGATTTCCTTTCCCTTCATTTCTTCAGGGGTACGGTAAAAAATATCCATGTTGACTAGATTAGACTCATGAACTGTGTAGTGACCGATGTTGCGATTGGCTGTATAGATTCCATCTTTGCTAATGGCGTGCATATGGACATTGAGCTGACGGCTCACATACTCAATTTCTAGATAGTCTTCGTAGGTCAAAGTTTCTTTGATAATCTCTTTACCTGTCGCTGTTTCTTGAACAAGCGCTCCATTAAAGGTTACCACGTAGTTCTCTGGTTCATCAAGTTTAAGTTCTGTTAAAATAGATTTGACCCCTGCTATAGGACGTCCAGTTGCGATTACGATTTTGACTCCTGATTGTTTAGCTGCTTGGACAGCATCAAATACTTCAGGAGTGATTTGCCGGTTACTATTGACAAGGGTACCGTCAATATCGACGGCAACAAGTTTGATAGACATATTATTCTCCGTATTGAAAGTGATCATTGATAATATAGCTGATAAATTGTTCACGAATCTCTGTAAAGAGATGATTGTCAGATAAAATCTCTTTTGGGAAATAAAAACGGTTGTCTCCTTGTAGGCTACCAGATAAGGATTGCACAATCGGAGAAAGGGTTGATAATTCAGCTAGTTCACCGTTTTTTTGAAAGATTTCAATCTGGGTGCGTGGTTTCTCACTGTTAGGGCGATAGACATCATAAGGTAAATCAAAGTTCCGATGGATTGCTGTGTAGTAGTGCGGATCAAATCCGATATCTGAAATGAGGCGTCTCAAAATGTCTAGATGTTTCTCGTTTTCTTTTGTAAAGATAACAGATTTGAAAACTTTTCGGTTGATAAAGCGACTAGCAAGGTCAGATAAAACACGATCTTCACTATGAATCCAAGATTGAAAATAGGTATTCATTACACCATCATCTAAAGCAAGATAATCTTGTAGTGTATAATTCTCTTCAAAAAAAGGCTGAAGAAGTGGACTATTTGTAGTAAAAAAGTCAGGATAGTCCTGATAGAGTTCTTTAGCACGTTGAAGTAGTTTTTGAAGTAGAACTTCTACCGCACGACTGGCTGGGTGAAAATAGACCTGCATATACATCTGATAGCGACTGACGATATAGTCCTCTACAGCATGCATCCCATTGCGATCAAAGGCAATGCCATTTTCGATAGGACGTATGACCCGTAAAATCCTCGTTAAGTCAAATTGACCATAGTTTGTTCCAGTAAAGTAGGAGTCTCTGAGAAGGTAATCCATGCGGTCAACATCAATCTGGCTGGAAATCAGCTGAACCACTTGTTTGTTTGAATAAGTGTGGTTTATTACACTGGCTACTTTTTCAGGAAAATCAGGTGAAACTTGGTTAAGGATTTGGTAAACTTCCGTATCTTCTGAGGTTAGCATACGACATGTCAACTCCTCATGATTTGTCTCAAATAGCTTTTCAAAAGTATGAGAATAGGCACCGTGACCTAAATCATGTAAAAGAGCAGCTACCATAGTAAGGAGTGATTCTTCCTTATCCCATATTTGATTATACTTTTCTTCAAATATTTCAGTTACTCGTCGGGCAATTTCATAAGCACCAAGGCAGTGGGAAAAACGACTGTGTTCTCCCCCATGAAAAGTAAAACTAGAGGTACCTAGTTGTTTAATTCTACGAAGACGTTGGAATTCCTTGCTGTTAATGAGATTGTATATAACAGGGTGACTGACATGAATATAATTGTGAACAGGGTCACGAAATACTTTTTCGACCATGAGACTATTATAACAAAAATTGCCTTTCATTACTAAGAACAGCCTTCTTATAGCCTAAAAAGGAAATATTTGTTACAATAAATAAATGAAAATAAAAGATGTGAAAAATGCAGACTTAATTTTTGTAACGGGTTCTTCAGATATGGATCAAGCTATTCAATCAGCGACAGGTCACTATAGTCATGTTGCTATTTTTTTAGATGGAAAAATCTATCATGTGAGTCAAGAAAAAGGGGTTCATAAGCTGAATTGGGATGAGTTTTATCTAAAGGAAAATAAGTACCATATTTATAGATATTATCAAGCAGATGCAACTAGGATACTAGAAAAAGCAGAGCGTCTTTTGGGGCGACCATACAATCATGGTTTTTCTCCGTTTGGTGAAGGTTATTATTGTTCTCAATTTATCGCGGAGATTTTACCTATTTTTGATAGGGTTGCTATGGAATTTGGTGATGGAATAGAACCGATTAGTCCTTTTTGGCAAGACTATTTTGAAAAGATTCAGCAACCAGTCCCATTAGGACAGAGTGGAACGAATCCTAGCCAACTGTCTGCTTGTCCATATTTAAAATACAAAGGAGTGTTAGATGATTGAAATCATCAATCCAAGTCGATTGTGTCAACAATCGTTTTTTAGGGAACTAGTAGAATTTATCAATAAGAAAAAAGAGGTTACTCTTAGGGAAATTAAACATAAGTTTCCCACGGTGGCGGTAGATAGACGTATGGAGCAGTTTATTAAAGCAGGATTCATCTTACGAGAAAATAGGCGCTATAGTCTTAGTTTACCTTTGTTAGAAGATTTATCATCGGTTTCATTAGACCAAGAAATTTTTATTGATACAACAAATCCTCTGTATGAGGAATTAAAAAAACTCCGTTTTCAAACGGAGTTAAAAAATGGGACGAATCAGGCTATTTTAATCGAGCAAACTGATATTTTCCGCTCACAACGAACGCTGTCTAATTATTTTTACAAGTTGCAAAAACAATATCCTTTGTCAGAGGAGCAGATGGGGCTATATCGAATTTTAGGGGATGTGAATCCAGACTATGCTCTTAAGTATATGACTACTTTTTTACTAAAGTATGTACGAAAGAATGAATTGATGCAAAAAAGGAGAGATATCTTTGTGGATAGCTTAGTAGAACTTGGCTATATTAGTCAAAATCAGTTAGGGAAGTATGAATTACAGATAGAATTTGATCCTGAACAACTTGTTTTTAGAGTCATAAAATAAAATAGACGATTGGATTGTACCTAGAACTGAAGATGAAAAAAGTAGCGAGGAAATCTCGTTACTTTTCTTGATACATGAGATAGAGAAAGTAGGGGGCTCCAAAAATAGAAACCAGAATACCAGTAGGGATATCAGTTCCGACTAAAAAGACCCTTCCCATAGTATCTGAAATAAGAAGAAGCATCATACCTAAGAGGAGAGACAGAGGAATGCTATGTTGGTGTTTAGCGCTTCCAAGTCTTCTGGCGATATGTCCAGCGATTAAGCCAATAAAGGTAATATTACCTACTAAGAGTAGGCTAATAGAAGCTAAACTGGTTGCGAGAAACAAAATGATGATGCGTTCTTTTTTTAGATTGACTCCGAGAGCTAGAGAAGTTTGCTCATTTAGAGTCATGATATTGAGGGTTTGGTAACGACTGGCTGTAAATAGCCATAGTAGAATAAGAATGGGGATTGTGATCCCTAGGGTCTGCCAATCATCACCTGAGATACGTCCACTCAACCAACTGACTATATAGGAAACCTTATATTGATCGATAGTCCCAACAACAGATACCATGATACCTGATAACATGGTTGATATACCAACTCCTGTGATAATGAGGCGTACAGGAGACATTCTTTTTCCAGGACTCTGTGATACTCCGTAAACTAGAAGAATGGTTACAAATCCGCCTGCCATCGCTAAAAATGGTAGAATATAGAGGCTGCTGAGATTCTTTGTTAAATCATAAGAGATAAAAACAGCCATCACCATGCCAGCACCAGCATTGATACCTAAAATACCAGAATCTGCTAAAGGATTTCGTGTGAGGGTTTGCAGAAGGAGTCCACTAAGAGCCAGCGAAGCGCCTCCTATGAGGCAGGCTAAAATTCGAGGCAATCGAATACTAAAGATAATAAATCGTGTTGTTTGACTTGCTTGTCCAAGAATAGAGTGCAACACATCTAATACAGAGAATGGACTATCACCTATCGAAAGCGATAGGATGATAAGGGCGACTAAACAAAACAAAAGCATGCCTAAACTCAGTTTAAATTTCTTATTTGATATCATAATTCCCTCCGACCTCTGATAAGAAAGATAAAACAAGGAAGTCCAAAAATCGCGATGATTGCGTTTAATGGTGTCTCATAGGGAGCGTGGATAATACGACTGATGAAATCAGCCCATAACATAAAGGTACCACCTACTAAAGCAGTTACAGGTAGCAACAAACGATAATCATTTGATAAAAAGAGTTTGACAAAATGAGGGATAATTAAACCAATAAAGGCAAGTGACCCCACAAGGGCTACACTGGAGGCAGACAATAGTACAACTAGGCCTAGTAAAAACATAGTCATAGTAAGGGTTCGTTGCCCCAAAGATTTTGCAACTGTTTCATGTAAGCTAAGAATAGACAGTTGGTGGGAAAAGAGAAAAGAAAGGACTAATCCTATTAAAATGAGAGGCGCAATATAAGCTAACATAGTCCAATTGGTTCCAACCAGTCCTCCCGCTTGCCAGCCGATGATTGCCCCTGATAGCTTGAAGTACAGAGTCACTCCTTGGCCTATAGCAGAAAATAAGGTTGAAATCATAGCTCCAGCCAAAACGAGTCGAAGTTGATTGTAGCCTTTTTTAGGTTGATAAGATAGAGTAAAAACAAGTATACTGGCGACAAGTGAACCTAATAAGCAGACCATTAAGATAAGAGTGTAATGTAGTCCTTTTATAAAGGCTGAAGCAAGAGCTAATGCCATGCCAGCTCCCGTGTTAATACCTAATAGTCCAGGATCTGCAATAGGATTTCGTGTGATTCCCTGCATAATCAATCCCGAGCATGCCATAGCGGCTCCCACCAAGAGTGCTGCAAGCAGACGTGGGAGACGAATGTCCATGATAACGTCTTGTATCTTAGAGTCGGTCAAGGGATTTAGTAATGTGTTAATTAGTTCGGTGTGTTGATACGAAATGGCACCGTAGCGGAGTCCAACATAGATACCAATTAGTAAACATAGAAGGGTGATAAAAACAAGCCAAAAGAGACTTGACTTGTCTTTTTTCCTCTTTTGATGTAATGGGCTTCTGTTTTTCATATTATTTCATTTTTAAGATAGCATCACGAATGGTTGTTAATTCGTATTCGAGCGTCAACGGATCATTGAAGTAGAAGGCATTTGCATCAACTTTTAAAACATGATTTTGCTGAACAGCTGGAATAGATTTCCAAACATCACTCTCATAAAGGCTTGCTCCTGTTTCTTGATCTTCAGCCGCAACCAAGATATAATCAGCTGCGTATTGATCGACAACCTCTTGTGAGATGGACAGATAGCCTGTTTTAAAAACTTCATCTTGAATCTTTTGTGGAGCTTTATAACCGAGTGCTTGGTAGATGACTTCTCCGCCACGGCCCCAATTATTTCCGAAGACATAGATTTCTTTTTGGAAAAGTCCCATAACTGCAAAAGTAGCATCCTCACCTGTAACCGCTTTAAGCTCTTTAGCTGTTTCTTGAGTTTTCTTGTTCCAAGAGTCTAACCAAGCTTGGGCTTGTTTTTCTTTATTGAAGATTTGACCGAAGTCTGTCACTAGTTGTAAATAATCGCGTTTACCGTATTCTACGGAAATAACTGGGGCGATTTCTTTTAATTTATCAATATTTTCTTCAGTAGAACCAACTACGATAAGGTCTGGTTGGAGTGCAGTAATAGCTTCAAGATCGGTACTTGCTACTTCTTTAGCATTTTTTACTTTATCAACAAGAACAGGATTTTTCTTATCATAGGAAGTTACTCCGACTAAGTTAAGGTCGAGCTGAGCAAGATAACCAGTGTTAAAAGAAGCAAGACTAACTACACGTTGAGGGGTTTCAGGAACCTCACCAGAGTAAGTGAACCCTTCAATTGTTGGCATTTTTGAGACTGTGGTAGTAGTAGAAGTCGAATTTGAACTACATGAGGCTAAAAAAAGCCCAACAACAAGAGTTGCTATAACAGCAAAGAGCGATTTAATTTTCATGATTTCTCCTATTTTTTATTAATTGGTAACTAAGTAAGATGGGACGATGGCTAGTTGGGTCAGAAACCAGTTGAGCGTCAATGTCAAAAATTTCTTTTAAGATGGGTTGGGTCATGATATCTTGAACGTGGCCTTGAAAACGGATTTCTCCGGCTTTCATAGCAATTAACTGATCTGAAAAACGTGAAGCGAGATTCAAATCGTGTAGAACCATGACGATGGTCTTATCTTGTGAGGTATTAAGCTCTTGTAAGAGTTCAAGAATCTCCAGTTGGTGATTCATATCAAGATAAGTAGTCGGTTCATCTAAAAAAATAATTTCCGTATCCTGTGCAAGAGCCATGGCAATCCAGACCCTCTGTCTTTGACCTCCCGATAAAGAGTCGACAGTTTGATGAGCATAGGATTTAGTGGATGTAGCTTCCATAGCCCAGTTGATTTTTTCAAGATCTAGTTCTGAAAGTTTTCCAAGATAGGACTGATGCGGGTACCGACCGTACGAGACCAAATCAAAGACGCTAATTCCTTCTGTAGCTTCTAAAACTTGGGGAAGTAGCGCAATTTTTTTAGCTACTTCTTTAGTAGGTAATTTAGCAATATCTTGTCCGTCAAGGATGATATGTCCACTAGAAACGGGGTGAATCCGAGTCATTGCTTTAAGCAATGTAGATTTACCACATCCATTTGCTCCGATGATTGTTGTAATCTTTTTATCTGTAATTTTTGTACTCAAACCACTGATAATCGGTATTTTTTCATAATTTATATGAATATTTTTAGCTTCTAACACAAGCTCCTCCTTTCTAGGGTAGATTGTTTGTCTAACCGTTACTAAGGGAAAAACAAGTAAAAATAGACGATAGTTACCAAATTATACCATAAAAAATTAAAAAAGAAGAGTTTTCAGAAAATTTAATAATTCTCCTTCAAAACCCCTTATAAAGGGAATAATAAGCTAACTAAAAAAGAGAAAAATTATAAAAATTAATGTATGTTTTTATAAAGATCGAGGAACTAGAAAAACTTCCTTGATAACAGCATATCGGATTAGTGATTTCTTTTTTTTAATAGAAAAAGTGAAAACTAATCAAATAATAGTCTTAGAATTTTTAATAAGTTTTTTCAATATTAATTGGTATAAGAAAAAATAAAAAAAGAAAATATAAATTTTAAAAAATAAATATTCATTAAAGAGAAAAAAAGGTATAAAAGCATAGAAGTGTAATATGATAATGTAACAATAAAAAAAATGAAGAAAAAAATGCCAAATATTTCTCATTTACAATGCCAAATATTTCATGAAAACGCTTACTAGTTCTGCTAAAATAAAGTCAGAAAGGGTTGAGGAACCCTCAAAGAAAATTTATAAGGAGGACAGAAGATGTCTGAACGTCCAATTCATGTTTTTTCAGAAATCGGAAAACTGAAAAAAGTCATGTTGCATCGTCCTGGTAAAGAGTTGGAAAACTTGATGCCAGACCACTTGGAGCGACTTTTGTTTGATGATATTCCATTCTTGGAAGATGCACAAAAAGAGCATGATGCTTTTGCACAAGCACTTCGTGATGAAGGAGTAGAAGTCCTTTATCTTGAAAAATTGGTAGCAGAGTCATTTACAAGTCCAGAAATTCGTCAAGAATTTATTGAAGAATATTTGAATGAAGCAAATATTCGTGGTCGCGAAACCAAAAAGGCAATTCGTAAGTATTTGAACGAGATTGAAGATGACCAAGAGTTGGTTGAAAAAACCATGGCTGGTTTCCAAAAGGTTGAACTTCCTGAAATTCCACAAGAAGTAAAAGGCTTGACAGATTTAGTTGAATCTAACTATCCATTTGCTATCGACCCAATGCCAAACCTTTATTTCACTCGTGATCCATTTGCTACAATTGGGAATGCGGTATCATTGAACCATATGTATGCAGATACACGTAATCGTGAAACTTTATATGGTAAATATATCTTCAAATATCACCCAGAATATGCTGGTAAAGTTGACTTAGTATATAATCGTGAAGAAGATACTCGTATCGAAGGTGGCGATGAGCTTGTTCTTTCAAAAGATGTTTTGGCAGTTGGTATCTCTCAACGGACAGATGCAGCATCTATTGAAAAACTTTTGGTAAATATTTTCGAACGAAATGTTGGATTTAAGAAGGTATTGGCCTTTGAATTTGCAAATAGCCGTAAATTCATGCACTTAGATACTGTCTTTACCATGGTTGACTTTGATAAGTTTACTATCCATCCAGAAATTGAGGGTAGCCTTCGAGTTTATTCTGTAACATATGAAAATGAAGAATTGCATATCACTGAAGAAAAAGGTGATTTGGCAGAGCTTCTTGCAGAAAATCTTGGTGTTGAAAAAGTTCACTTGATTCGTTGTGGAGGTGGTAACATCGTATCAGCAGGTCGTGAACAATGGAATGATGGTTCAAATACTCTTACTATCGCTCCAGGTGTTGTAGTTGTCTACGCTCGTAACACTGTAACCAACGCTATCCTAGAAGAATACGGACTTCGTTTGATTAAGATTCGCGGAACGGAATTAGTTCGCGGTCGTGGTGGACCTCGTTGCATGTCTATGCCATTCGAACGTGAAGATATCTAAGATTTCTCACATATAAAAATTAAAAGGATGCTTACTCCTTATCATCTTCCTACCTAATGATAAGGAGTAGTAATTCCTTAAATTAAAAAGAATTTAAAACTAGAAAGAGGAAGTATATGACAAATTCAGTATTTCAAGGAAGAAGCTTTTTGGCTGAAAAAGACTTTACACGTGCAGAGTTGCAGTATTTGATTGGCCTTTCAGCACACTTGAAAGATTTGAAAAAACGCAATATTGATCACCGCTATCTAGCAGGTAAGAACATTGCACTTTTGTTTGAAAAAACTTCAACACGTACTCGTGCAGCCTTTACAACGGCAGCAATCGACCTTGGAGCTCATCCAGAATATCTAGGTGCTAACGACATTCAACTTGGTAAAAAAGAATCTACAGAAGATACTGCTAAAGTTTTAGGTCGTATGTTCGATGGTATCGAATTCCGTGGATTTAGTCAACGCATGGTTGAAGAATTGGCTGAATTCTCAGGTGTTCCAGTATGGAATGGTTTGACTGACGAATGGCACCCAACTCAAATGCTTGCAGACTACTTGACTGTTCAAGAAAACTTTGGACGCCTTGAAGGTTTGACACTTGTGTACTGTGGTGACGGACGTAACAACGTTGCAAATAGCCTTCTTGTAACAGGTGCTATCCTTGGTGTGAACGTACACATCTTCTCACCAAAAGAACTCTTCCCAGAACAAGAAATTGTTGAATTGGCAGAAGGATTCGCAAAAGAAAGTGGCGCTCATATCTTAATCACTGAAGATGCTGACGAAGCTGTGAAAGGTGCAGATGTACTTTACACTGACGTTTGGGTATCTATGGGTGAAGAAGACAAATTTGCAGAACGTGTTGCCCTTTTGAAACCTTACCAAGTAAACATGGAATTGGTTAAGAAAGCTGATAACGAAGACTTGATCTTCTTGCACTGCTTGCCAGCTTTCCACGACACAAACACTGTTTATGGTAAAGATGTTGCTGAAAAATTCGGCGTAGAAGAAATGGAAGTTACTGACGAAGTGTTCCGCAGCAAATACGCTCGCCACTTTGATCAAGCGGAAAACCGTATGCATACCATTAAAGCCGTTATGGCTGCAACACTTGGAAATCTATACATTCCAAAAGTGTAATCTCCTTAAGAATATTAAAAATAATAAAATAATTGACAAACAGCTTAGGGGCTGAGACTAGAAGCTTTAGTCCAGCTCCTTTTATTTTAAAAGAAAGAAGGATACTATATGGCAAATAGAAAAATTGTTGTCGCATTAGGTGGAAATGCGATCCTTTCATCGGACCCTTCAGCGAAAGCACAACAAGAGGCATTGGTGGAAACAGCTAAACACCTTGTGAAATTAATCAAAAATGGAGATGATTTGATTATTACTCACGGAAATGGTCCACAAGTTGGAAACCTCCTGCTTCAACACTTGGCAGCTGATTCTGAAAAGAACCCTGCTTTCCCATTGGACTCATTGGTTGCAATGACAGAAGGAAGCATTGGTTTTTGGCTTCAAAATGCTCTTCAAAATGCCCTTCTTGAAGAAGGAATTGAAAAAGATGTGGCCTCAGTTGTGACACAAGTAGTTGTAGATAAAAACGACCCAGCCTTTGTCAACCTCAGCAAACCAATCGGTCCATTCTACTCAGAAGAAGAAGCAAAAGCAGAAGCTGAAAAATCTGGAGCAACCTTCAAAGAAGATGCTGGTCGTGGTTGGCGGAAAGTCGTTGCTTCACCAAAACCAGTGGATATCAAAGAAATTAATACTATCCGTACTTTGTTAAATGATGGTCAAGTTGTTGTGGCTGCTGGTGGCGGTGGTATTCCAGTAATCAAAGAAGCTGATGGTAGTTTGACTGGTGTTGAAGCAGTTATCGATAAAGATTTTGCATCACAACGTTTGGCTGAATTGGTAGAAGCTGATCTCTTCATCGTATTGACCGGTGTAGACTATGTCTTTGTGAACTACAACAAACCAGATCAAGAAAAATTGGAACATGTCAATGTCGCTCAATTGGAAGAGTACATCAAACAAGATCAATTTGCACCAGGAAGCATGCTTCCTAAAGTAGAAGCTGCCATCGCTTTTGTCAATGGACGTCCAGAAGGAAAAGCTGTTATTACCTCGCTTGAAAATCTGGGTGCACTAATTGAAAGCGAAAGTGGAACAATTATTGAAAAAGGATAAGTAACAGACTTTCTCTACACTGCTTTTCTTTCCATGTAGAGAAAGGGGAAGCCTCTTTTTAAAGGGGGAGGAAGAAAATGACTGAAAAAACAAAAAAAGGATTTAAAATGCCGTCTTCTTATTCGGTATTGATTATCATTATTGCCTTGATGGCGATACTTACTTGGATTATCCCGGCAGGTGCTTTTGTTGATGGAGTCTATCAAGCACAACCACAAAATCCACAAGGGATTTGGGATGTCTTGATGGCACCAATTCGTGCGATGTTAGGTACGAGTCCTGCTGAAGGTTCCTTGATAAAGGCTACAAGTGCGGCGATTGATGTTGCATTCTTTATCCTCATGGTTGGGGCATTTTTAGGAGTTGTTAATAAAACTGGGGCACTTGATGTGGGTATTGCTTCAATTGTGAAGAAATACAAGGGCCGTGAAAAAATGCTCATTATCGTATTGATGCCACTATTTGCTCTTGGTGGTACAACTTATGGTATGGGTGAAGAAACAATGGCCTTCTATCCTCTATTAGTACCAGTTATGATGGCTGTTGGTTTTGACAGTTTGACAGGTGTTGCCATCATTCTTCTTGGTTCTCAAATCGGATGTTTAGCATCTACTCTAAATCCATTTGCGACTGGGATTGCGTCTGCTACTGCAGGAGTTGGTACTGGAGATGGAATTTTCCTACGTTTGATTTTCTGGTTTGTTTTGACCGTATTAAGTACTTGGTTCGTCTACCAGTATGCAGAT
>NZ_KQ969157.1:76716-102136 GCF_001578805.1 Streptococcus sp. DD10
ATGCAGATAAGATTCAAAAAGACCCGACAAAATCTTTAGTATATAGCACACGTGAAGAAGACTTGAAACATTTTAACGTAAGCAAAGATGAGGGTGTAACGGCTCAACTAAGCAAAAAACAAAAACATGTTTTGGTTCTCTTTGTGTTGACATTTGTACTTATGGTTATGAGCTTTATCCCATGGACTGATTTGGGTGTAACGCTCTTTTCTGATTTGAATACTGCGATTACAGGAATTCCTGTAATTGGTCAAGTCATTGGTAGTTCAACTGCAGCACTCGGTACATGGTACTTCCCAGAAGGAGCAATGCTCTTTGCCTTTATGGGAATCTTAATCGGTGCTGTCTACAAGCTAAAAGAAGGGGAAGTGATTGACTCCTTTATGGCAGGTGCTGCGGATCTTCTTGGAGTTGCCCTTATCGTAGCTGTAGCTCGTGGTATCCAAGTTATCATGAATGATGGTATGATTACAGATACTATTCTTAACTGGGGTAAAGAAGGTTTGAGCGGATTGTCTTCACAAGTCTTTATCGTTCTAACATACATTTTCTACTTGCCAATGTCCTTCTTGATTCCTTCATCATCTGGTCTTGCAAGTGCAACTATGGGTATCATGGCTCCTCTTGGTGAGTTTGTCAATGTTAAACCAAGTCTCATTATTACAGCCTATCAATCAGCATCAGGTGTTCTTAACCTTGTTGCACCTACCTCTGGTATTGTGATGGGGGCACTTGCTCTTGGACGTATCAATATTGGTACATGGTGGAAATTTATTGGTAAGTTAATTGTAGCAATTATTGTTATTAGTATCGCTCTCTTGCTTCTTGGGACTTTTATCCCAATTGGATAATATTTTGCTTATTATAATTTTAGATTAGTAGAAAAATAGAATAGTTACTATCATCTGAACAAACAATCATTGGCTGAATAAACCTCTAATAATCAAATAGACAAATCAGAGCTAAACGGAGGGAAAACCTTATGTTGTTTAGCTCTGGTTTTGTATATCCTTTTGTTTGTTTAAAAACGAATTGATAATTGATGTTTTTGTGCAATTTGTGAATGCTTTTGAAAAGGAGAAATGGGATGAATTATTCTTACAAAAAAAGATTGTATAGGAATTGCTTAAGTATATCTGCTGCTGTATTAGTAGCTTTTTTAGCACAAACAGCGGTAGTGGCTGACAGTATTGATGCTGCACAACCTCAGATACAGGAAACTATTATTGAAAAGAGTCAAGTAGAAGTTGTTGCAGTAGATTCGAATGCAGTATTGCCACAAAAGGAGACAAATAAAGTATCTGAAATTTCTGATAGGAATTCTTCCACAACTGATCAGAAAGAAACCTCTGAAGCAGTAACATCATCTGGGGAGGAAAGTTCTTTAGCAGTTGCAAATGAAGAAAATCTAACAGAAAAATCAAGCATAAAAGACGTTAAACTAGCAGAAAGCAAGGTTTATATGTCTGAAAAGGGTTCTGTGAAAGAAAGTATAGATGGGCAAGCTCAACAAGCTGGGAAAATCACTTGGACTTTGGATAACAAACCATTATCTGAGTGGCTTACTTGGAATATGGAAGATGGAACTTTCAGTAACCAAGCATTTTTAACTGTAACAGAGGAAACAAATGGTGAAAAACTGGATTTGACCTTCGATTTTAATGAACTTTTTGGAACAGATCTTAGTCTTCGTTCACCGTATAATATTCGTAGAACTTATCGTGGTTTTATTGGAGAGTACGAATTGCTGGGGATCAGTCAAGATTTAGCTCTGACTATTCGTAAGACTCTGGTTTTAAGACCTTATGAAGATTTTCAAAGTCATGATGAGATGCTTGCCTCAATTGAAAAAAGTAAACGAGACGCTAAAACGGATCGTCTAGTAGACATTGAAACACTTGGGAAAAGTGCTCAAGGAAGAGATATTAAACTGGGGATTGTTGCTTCTGACCAATCAAGTATTGATACATATCTCAATGTGACGAATAAGCTAGCTTTAACGAAACCAGAGGAGTTGTTGAAACTTCTGAATGAAGGAAAATTAGATTATAAATTACCGGTTTTAGTCCATAATACCCATGCTGATGAACAACCAGGAATTGATGTTGTTACAGGACTCTTCCGTACCTTTGCGACAGAGGCAAGTATCAACTTTAAGACAACAGATGAAGCTGGTAATGAAAAAAATGTGACGTTAGACGTTCCGACTCTTCTTAAAAAATTCATTTTTCTCTTTGATTTTACAGAGAATCCAGATGGAGATGTTTTAAATCTTCGTGCTCTAGCAAATGGACTAGATCCCAATCGGGATGCTAGTTACCAAGCAAATCCAGAAGTACGAACGGTTATTCAAATGATTAATAAGTGGAATCCAATTGCCCTTTATGATATACATGGGTTTGTAAAGGAGTTCTTAATTGAACCGGCAACGCCACCACATGATCCAAACTTTGAATATGATCTCTTATCTGATATCATGCTTGAAAATGCCCATTACATGGGACGAGCTGGAGTGGCTAATTCTAAATATGACAGCTATATCATTCCTAAACTTGACTGGGGTAGTGGATGGGATGACTCTTTCTCAGGATATACAGGGGTTTACGCTGTTTATCATGGCATTCTTGGTCACACCATCGAAATACCGGAAAGCAATGAAGAATCCTATAAAGCTGGTCGAAACGCAGTTTTAGGAGGAATTGACTATCTTGCACAAAATCCAGATAAGTTGATGGAGAGACGGCTTCAATTTTACCAAAGAGGCATTAAAAAAGTTGAATCTGCTGAAGCAGAGAATGAGTTAATTGGTCCAAACGGTGAAGTTGTTGGACGGATAAAAAATGGTCGGAAGAAATTCTTCCCTGATTACTACGTTATTTCTATGTCTCTTGATAAAGACAATGATTCTCAAGAAGCATTTAATATGATTGACTACTTTAAGCGTAATGGAGTTGTTGTTCAAGAGTTAAAAGAAGATACAGGTATCTATAAAAAAGGAGATCTTGTAATTGATATGGCACAAGCTAAACGTGGTTATGCCAATCATATTCTTTACAAGGGGTCAAATGAATCAGATTGGTCAGCTATGTATGCTGAATTGGTGGTGAATTTCCCTGACATGCGTGGTTTTAAGACCATACCAGTCTTTGATGAAGGAGTATTTAATAACAAACTAGGTGAAGTTACTACATTGAGGGCAACGCGTACGAATCAAATTGACTATAAGGCACCATACTATGTTATTGCGAATAATTCAAAAAGTGCGGTTCAAGCAGTTAATCATGCCATTCGGAATAATGAAAAAGTTTATTTGACAGATGATGGCTATATTGTTGATACAGCTACTTTTGCTAAACTACTTAAAGATTATGCGATATACGGGGATGCTCTTTATAAAGTCCCTCAAGGGGAAACGCTAAAGGCTCTTAAGGTCTATGCACCACCACATCATTATTCATGGGCAGGTGTAGATTCGCCAGCAAATACTGCTCTTGCTTTGGAACAATTAGGTTTTGAAATTGTATCTTCAGTAGAAGAAGCGGATGTAATTGTTTTAGAAAGTAATACGTTTGATAGCTCAATTGTTGGAGTTAAACCAACTATTGTGGTAGGCGGTTCTGCTATGCAAAGACTTGAAAAACTCGGAATATTGGAAGGATTCGATGCTGAACGTTTCTCAGGTGGTAGTAGCTATGAAGGGTTAATGAAGGCTTTGATTGATGAGAAAGATCCTCTAACTAGTGGTTATAAAAAAGATGATTTCTTCTATTCCAATTCAGGAAACTGGATTGCTAACTACCCTACTAACTTTAAAGCCTTAGCTACAATAGCAGGAGGAGACTTCTATGTCGCAGGTTGGTGGCCAGGTTATAAAGATTTGGCTAATAAGGTAGTGGCAATTGCAGGAAGTTACAAGGAACAACCAATGTTCGTTTATGCTGGAAATCCAACTAATCGTTTGCATACCATTCATTTCTATCGCTGGATTTCAAACGCTATCTTTGGTAGTCAGTTAGCTAGTTTGACGGACTTTATCCCAATTCCAGATGAGGATACGATAACAAAACCAAATCCATCTCCATCACCATCTCAAGATGGCAACTCTCTTGTTTTCAAAAAAGAAAAAGAGGATCCAGGCGTATCTGGAGAAGTTAAGATGGATCAAACAGTTAAGGTACACTCATTATCAATTTCAGGAAATGATTCACAGGAAAATGCGAAGTCTGACCATGATAACAAGGGTGAAACAGCAACAGAATTACCGAAAACGGGAAGTGTAGAACATAAAGCTACCTATTTGATTTCAAGTATTCTACTTCTGGTTTCAGGAAATCTTTTCTTGCTAAAGAAAAAAGATAGTCAGTAGTTTGATATTACGGAAGAGGCTAAGCGGAAGCTTAGCCTCTTTGTCAATGGTAGAAACATTGATAACGAGTGAGGAGAAGAAAAGGAACTGATTATTCTATTTTTTTATTTACATTCAAGTTTTAAATAAAATAGTAATTAGTCCGAGTTTCTCACTTCTATTTACTTTATTTTGCATTAGAAAATCATCTCAAAATTTGGTATAATAAGAAAAAATTAAAATGAAATAAGTCGTAAAACTAGATAATGTTAAAGAGGGAGGAAATAACTTCTTTCGGAATTAAAATATTCGAGGATTATTTTGATTATTATTTTCTATTAGACGTTTGATTGTATGTAAGCTAGTTGCTAGGTAGTGCTTAAAGATTATATTTTTATTTATCTTTTTTAAATAGAAGAATGACGCTACTCGTGAATGTGACGAATTAAAGATAAGAATAGAGTTGACATGGTAAAAAGAAAGGCACATTCAATCAAAGTTTTAATATTTGGTTTTTATGATTTTTGGAGGATGGTATGCAGGTAAAAGGCTTGGTTGTGATGGATGTTGATTCCACGTTGATCATGGAAGAAGGGATTGATTTATTGGGAGAAGCAGCTGGTTTAGGTGAGAAAGTAGCAGAAATTACAGAGCGGGCCATGCGAGGGGAGTTGGATTTTGAATTGGCTCTCAAGGAGCGTGTCCGTCTTTTGGCTGGTTTACCACTCACAATTTTTGAGGAGATTGCACAAAAAATTCATTTTACTCCAGGAGCACATGAACTTGTGGAAGAACTACATGCTCGTGGTTATAAGGTAGCACTAGTATCTGGTGGTTTTCATGAAACTGTTGATGCTTTAGCTTCGACTCTTAATATAGACTATGTTCATGCAAATCGTTTGGAAAAACAGGATGGATGTTTAACAGGGAAACTTTTGGGAGATATCGTCACCAAGGATGTTAAGAAAGAAAAGTTATTAGCTTGGGCAAAGGAAAATCAATTGACAATTTCTCAAACGATTGCTATGGGAGATGGTGCGAATGATTTACCAATGATAGAGACTGCGGGGATTGGTGTGGCATTTTGTGCTAAACCAATTGTAAGGGAGGCAGCACCCTTTCAAATCAATGAAAAGAATTTGTATAAGTTAATTGAGATTATTGATAAAAGGAGGTAAACTTGCATATATTGATTGCACCGGATTCATTCAAGGAAAGTTTATCTGCGCAAGAGGTTGCAGAATCAATCAAAATAGGATTTCAAAAGACTTTAAGAAATACAAGCTTTGATCTTCTTCCTCTTGGCGATGGTGGTGAGGGAACCATTGCTTGTTTGAGTGAAAATTTAGGATTTCAAAAGAAAACAGCGATTGTAACGGGCCCCTTCGGTCTACCAGCTACAATGACTTACGCCGTAAAAGACGATACGGCTATGTTTGAAGTGGCTGAATTAATTGGCCTGGAAAAGATACCATTAGTAAAGCGCGATCCGCTTCAGATTGAGACGAGAGGAATTGGCGAGTTACTATTACATCTTGCACAAGAAGAATATAAAAAAATATTTATTGGAGTTGGTGGAACGAGTAGTAATGACGGTGGGATAGGACTTGCAGTTGGTTTAGGATATATATTTTACGATCAGGCAGGAAATGAGCTCCCAGGTATGGGATATTCTTTGGGAAATGTAAATAGTTATAGCCAAACAAAAATGGTTTCGGTTTTCAAGAATTTGGAAATCAAGGTATTAGTTGATGTGGATGCAGTCTTATGTGGACCAAATGGTGCTACAAAAGTTTTCTCAGCTCAAAAGGGACTCAGCTATGAGAAACAGGAAAGGGTTGATCGAGAAATGCACCATTTCTATCAATTAATAAATAAAGACCTTTTGTATGTGAAAGGAGTAGGTGCAGGAGGAGGATTAGCTGCTGGCCTGATAGCTTTTGCCGGTGCAAGTCTAGTTTCTGGAATTGATTGCGTACTTGATTTGCTTGATTTTGATTCTCGAGTAAAGGAAGCTGATTTGGTTATAGTAGGGGAAGGGTGTTTTGATAGGCAAAGTTTACAAGGAAAAACACCTATAGGGATTGCTAGGCGGACTCCAAAAGAGATTCCGGTTATAGCGATTTGTGGTTGTCTTGGGACAAATCTTCCAAATTTTCCAATTGAAAATATACAGGCGGTTTTTCCAATTATTGGACAAGTAGAAGATTTAGCAACAACTCTCGGACACGCAAGAAACAATCTGATTCGAACGGCTGAAAATATCGGAAGTCTATTGAATTTAAAAAAGAAGCGATAGCTAAGCAGTCGCTTCTTTTGTTTGGAAATAGAACATAAATATGTAAGGTGATTTGGGAAGGATTTTATTAACTAGAAGGACCGTTTTTATGCGTGAAAAATTTATTCCAAAAGGATCGTTTTGCCTGTTGAGCATTTTGTATATTTCCAGGAGTAAGTAAACTACTGAACTGTATTTTTAACTCCAGTGAGTCAACTTTAACAGGGTGATCGCTATGAATAACAATTCCATAGGGAGAGCAGTGACATTCTTCAGAAACAATTGTTGTTTGAATGTTAAGGGAATGCGCGATTTTCATCAAACTGACTTGACTAGTGGTTTCGACATTGGGAGAAATTTTGACAAAAAGTGGCTGATAATGCTCACCTAATTTTTGGAGTATTTCTTCAAAATGCAGAGATAAGATGGAAGAATTTGCTTCATCAATATCGGCAATAGCAATCACTCTTTCAAAAAAAGTTTCTAAATATTTCTTTTGTTCATCGGGATTAAGACGATTGGCGCCATGTGCTTTTTCTAAAATTAATTTGTTCATATCATTCATGCAGGTATTATAGCATAATTTATGAAAAATGACAGAAAAAAGAGTAGATAATTAAGGGAATTAGCAAACGTTTACAATTGGAAAATGTGATAAATATGCTCTATTCTAACTTTTTTCTTGAAAAAAAAGCCATTTTAAGGTATCATAGAGGTGTAAAAAATTTTAACTCATAAGGAGAGTAGAAAATGTCAATTATTACTGATGTTTACGCTCGCGAAGTCCTAGACTCACGCGGTAACCCAACACTTGAAGTAGAAGTTTACACTGAATCAGGTGCTTTCGGACGTGGTATGGTTCCATCAGGAGCTTCTACTGGTGAACACGAAGCAGTTGAACTTCGCGACGGTGACAAATCTCGTTACCTTGGTCTTGGTACACAAAAAGCTGTTGACAACGTAAACAACGTTATTGCTGAAGCTATCATCGGCTACGACGTTCGTGATCAACAAGCTATCGACCGTGCAATGATCGCTCTTGACGGTACTCCTAACAAAGGTAAATTGGGAGCTAACGCTATCCTTGGTGTGTCTATCGCTGTAGCGCGTGCTGCTGCTGACTACCTTGAAATCCCACTTTACAGCTACCTTGGTGGATTCAACACTAAAGTTCTTCCAACTCCAATGATGAACATCATCAACGGTGGTTCTCACTCAGATGCTCCAATTGCTTTCCAAGAATTCATGATCGTACCTGCTGGTGCACCAACATTCAAAGAAGCTCTTCGTTGGGGTGCTGAAATCTTCCACGCACTTAAGAAAATCCTTAAAGGTCGTGGCCTTGAAACAGCTGTTGGTGACGAGGGTGGATTTGCGCCTCGTTTCGACGGAACTGAAGATGGTGTTGAAACAATCCTAGCTGCGATCGAAGCTGCAGGTTATGTTCCTGGTAAAGATGTATTTATCGGATTTGACTGTGCATCATCAGAATTCTACGATAAAGAACGTAAAGTTTACGACTACACTAAATTCGAAGGTGAAGGCGCTGCTGTTCGTACTTCTGCAGAACAAATCGACTACCTTGAAGAGTTGGTAAACAAATACCCAATCATCACTATCGAAGATGGTATGGATGAAAACGACTGGGATGGATGGAAAGCACTTACTGAACGCCTTGGTGGTAAAGTTCAATTGGTTGGTGACGACTTCTTCGTAACAAACACTGCTTACCTTGAAAAAGGTATTGCAGAAGGTGCTGCTAACTCTATCCTTATCAAAGTTAACCAAATCGGTACTTTGACTGAAACTTTCGATGCTATCGAAATGGCTAAGGAAGCTGGCTACACTGCCGTTGTATCACACCGTTCAGGTGAAACTGAAGATTCAACAATTGCTGACATCGCTGTTGCAACAAACGCAGGACAAATTAAGACTGGTTCATTGTCACGTACAGACCGTATCGCTAAATACAACCAATTGCTTCGCATCGAGGATCAACTTGGTGAAGTAGCTGAATACCGTGGTTTGAAATCATTCTACAACTTGAACAAATAAAATCTGATTAAATCAAGGTTTCTAAAACCTCTAGGTTCTGCCTAGAGGTTTTTCTATGATAAGAGGTATGATACTAGTTTAAGTAATGCTAAAAATATCTCAGAAATTGTCAATGTAAAACTTGAAATAAGCTCTCTATATCAGTTTAGTAAATTCGTGGTTCGAAAATGATTTCGGAAAAATAAATGAAAGCGTTTGAAATATTTTCGAAAAGAAGGTATAATAAAGATATCAAAAGTAAGGAGATTTTCAATGGCTGTTAAAGATTTCATGACCAAAAAAGTTGTTTACATAAGTCCGGATACGACGATTGCTCATGCAGCGGATATGATGAGAGATCAAGGATTGCACCGACTACCAGTTATAGAGAATGATCAGTTAGT
This sequence comes from Streptococcus sp. DD10, assembly GCF_001578805.1. Classification (GTDB taxonomy): domain Bacteria; phylum Bacillota; class Bacilli; order Lactobacillales; family Streptococcaceae; genus Streptococcus. The sequence goes on from NZ_KQ969157.1 coordinate 85,778, forward strand.
TGGTCTAGTAACAGAGGGGACTATAGCGGAGGCAAGTCCATCAAAAGCAACGACTCTTTCAATTTATGAAATGAACTATCTTCTCAATAAGACAAAAGTCAAGGATGTTATGATTCGAAAAGTCATCACAGTCTCACCATTTGCAAGCTTGGAAGATGCTGTCTATCTCATGTTGAAGAATAAAGTTGGAATTCTTCCTGTTGTTGAAAACGATCAGGTTTATGGTGTTATTACAGATCGAGATGTTTTTAAAGCTTTTTTGGAAATAGCGGGATATGGTGAAGAAGGTGTGAGAGTTCGCTTTGTAGTAGACGATGAGGTAGGAAGATTAGAAGAAATTATTCGGTTAATAGTTGATGAAAATCTTAATATTTCAAATACAGTTAATTTCCCTCGTAAGGATGGTAAGGTCATTATCGAAGTCCAGATTGATGGAAAATTTGATATTGATAAATTAAAAAATAAGTTTGTATCGCATGAGTTGCACATTGACTCCATTACGAAAACATCCGCAAAAGTTTTATAGATAAATCATATTTTTACGTTTTGAATTCAAAAACCCCTAGTATTTTGTACTAGGGGTTTTGATAAGTAGCTGAGTTAACTAATCTTGATCATCTGCTTCATTCTCACTATTAGAGTTGTTGGGATTTCGAACTTGATTTGAAGCTGGTTCTGTCGTATCAGAACTGGAGGAACCTGATGTACTAGTTGAGGCTTCGCTTGAGCTCTCAGTAGTAGTCTCTGTTTCGTAAGTCGAAGATGGGATATAAGTTTGTTGACGGCTACGGCTTGTTGTAAGATAACTTCCACTACGGTAGACGCCACTTGGTTGTGTCCAGTCATTGTTTCCATACTGATTTACTAAATAGGTCATCATAGCACGATAAACATGTGTAGCTACTTGAACTCCATCATCAAGTACTGGAGTTAAGCGATTGGTATAACCTGTCCAGACTGCCATTGAAAACTGAGGCGTATAGCCGACAAAGAGTTCGTCAGGTGTAACAATACTTGAGCCGTAGTATGATCGGGTTAATTTACCTAGTTCGTCGTCAGCATAGTTAGATGTTCCTGTTTTACCTGCTTGATAGACGCCACTAATGGCCGCTTGGGTACCAGTACCTGAGGTCAAAACTGTTTTCATCATATCAGTCATCATGTAAGCTGTTGTTTCTTTCATGACGCGATTTCCTTGTTCAGAATAGTCTTGAGAGGTTCCATCGCTAAAGACGATACGGTTGATGTATTGTGGTTTATAGTAAGTACCGCCATTTGCAAAAGCAGCATATGCAGCAGCCATTTTTTCACTACTTGCTCCGTATTCATTTCCAGATTGACTGGTATTACTTGAAATAGCATTTGAATAGTGCATTTCAGGGTAGTTGATTCCAATCGATTGAAGGAATTTGAGTGAATCATTTAGACCGACTGCTTCAAGGGCTTTGATAGCTGGGATATTACGAGATTGTTGAATAGCTAATTGAAGTGTTATATTCCCATAATAAGCTTTGTCCCAGTTATAAACTGGTGTAGATGTGCCAGGATAATTATAAGGAGCATCTAAGATTGTTGCTGCAGTTGAAGTGTAAATTCCATTTTCTATTGCAGGTGCATAATCTGTAATTGGTTTCATGGTTGAACCCCAGTCACGGTTGGTTTCAACTGCTTGGTTTGTACCGAATGATACGCTAGTTGACTGATTTCGGCCACCCAATTGAGCAATAACTTTACCATTACTTGTATCTACAATGGTTGAAGCTACTTGCATTTCCTCATCAGGATATGCAACATAATTATCAGTATTGTAGATTTCCCAAAGCATTTGTTGAGCTTGGGTATCGACATTGGTATAGACTTCCATCCCGGTTGTTAAAAGGTTGTAACCCGTTTTTTCTTCAACTTCTGTAATGACTTGTTTAAGATAATTGTCCATATAAGCTGGATAGCTGGTCGAAGAGGTTAAGCTCTGTAGTCCGTCCGTTACAGGAGTGTTGACTGCAGTTTCATACTGTTCAGCTGTGATGTATTTGAGTTCATACATTTCGCTAAGAACTAGATTCCTTCTTTCTGTTGCAGCTTCTGGATTAGTATAAGGGTCATATTGATTTGGTGCTTGTGGCATACCTGCTAGAAGGGCAAGTTGTGGGAGACTTAAATCTTTCAAATCTTTACCATAGTAGGATTGAGCAGCTGTCTGCATTCCGTAGTTACCATTAGACATATAAACTTTGTTAATGTAGTAGGTTAAGATTTGTTGTTTACTAGCTTGACGTTCGAGTTGAATAGCCATCCAAGCTTCTTGTGCTTTACGAGAAACAGTTTGATCAGCAGTTGAAGTTGAGAAGTAAGTCAATTTAATCAATTGTTGAGTTAAGGTAGATCCTCCTTGTGTAGAAGAACTACGTAAGTTATTTAGAAAAGCCCCACCTATACGAATAACGTCTACTCCACGATGTTCAAAGAAACGGTGATCTTCAATTGCGACTATCGCATTAACAAGGTCAGTAGGAATCTGATCGGTAGAGACATTTACGCGTTTTTCAGCACCTAAATCTGCAATCAAATTATTCTGGTTGTCGTAAACCTTACTAGAGGTTGTGGCAATCAGACTGTCTTCAGTAATCTTAGGGGCGCTAATAGCGTAGTAAGAAAAGAGGGCGCCACCAGCTAGTAGTCCAATAACAAAGAGAGTCAGGAAAGTTGTGGCAACGATTTTCAAAATGTTGAAAATAGATTGTTTATTCATGAATAGTACCACCTATTAAGTATTGTTCAACGATATCAAGATAAGGTACGCTAGGAAGCTTATCTTGAGAGATAAAATAGCCGTGCTTTCGGATATAAGAAAGAGGCATAGATTTACTTCCTTTATCGATTTGATAGTAATCAACTAAAAAGCGAGCAGGAAGCAAATAGGTTTCTTTTATCGATGAAAAGTGCAACAGTACAAAACAAATACCATTTTGATGAATCACTTCTTCCATATGTGTAATCTGATGTGGGTGGAAGTTTTTCATTGGCATAGAACGTTTTTGCTTTGTTTCTTTTGCTTCAAAGTCAATATAGTAACCTTTAAAAACACCAGAATAATCGGTGGTAGATGCTTGACGGAAGTAGGCTTCAACAATTTTTGCTCTACTTCTTTGAGGGTAGTCTACCTTAACGATTTGCACAGGAGTAGGTTTTTTATGAATGACGGCAAGATTCTTACTCTGATAGTAAAGATTTGTCTCGTTTATCATCTTTTCAAACGACATCCCGCGATTGGCAAAGTTCACAGCATTTGTTTTTTTGGGAACTATGCTATTTTGTTTTGAACTAATTTTATGTGGATAATTGACCATAAAACTCCTTCTTGATAAAATAACATCAAACTATTATACCATAATACCAGATAAAGGACAAAAAAATGACAAGTTTACTCGTTACAGGTTACCGATCTTTTGAAATCGGCGTTTTTAATGAAAAAGATATGAAAGTAAAAGTAATTAAGTCAGCAATAAGACAAGATTTGATTCGTTTTTTAGAAAATGGAGTGGATTGGCTGATTTTCACAGGCAGTCTTGGTTTTGAAGTTTGGGTACTTGAAGTAGCAAATGAATTACGTGTAGAAGGATATGAAGTTCAAACAGCGTCTATCTTTCCTTTTCAAAATCATGGTGAAAACTGGAATGAAGTCAATCAAATCAAGCTTACGCTATTTAAAAACTGTGACTTTTTTAAAGCTGCCTATCCTTGTTACGAAAATCCGGGACAATTTCGTGATTATAATCAATTTCTTCTCAATAACACTGAGAGTGCATATGTATTTTATGATGAAGAACATGAAACTAATCTTAAATACCTTTACCAAATGATGATAAATAAGGATAATTATGAGGTCAAAGTTTTACGCTTTGATGACCTAAATGAGGTAGCAGAAAATTTTTAGCTTTTTGGGTGTTCTACCTTGCATTTTATGGAAATAATCGTGTATAATAAAAGAGATGAACTAGAATGGAGAGAGAGACATGGCAAGTATTATTCATACCCCGAAAGATATTTTTGAACAAGATTTTAAAACGGCTGTACGAGGTTATAGTAAACAAGAAGTTGATGAGTTTCTAGATGATGTTATCAAAGATTATGAAACTTATGAGGCTCTGGTAAAGGATTTACGAGATGAGGTGGCACGGTTGAAGGCTGCAAAAGCAAGTGATTCCTCAAAATCGACTCCATTTCAACAATCTTCATCAGCTTTCTCACAATCCAGTCAGTCAATTGATATACCACAACCAAATTCTGCCACAAACTTTGATATCTTAAGACGACTCAATCGTTTAGAAAAAGAAGTTTTTGGAAAACGTATTCTTGACACAGACTTGTAATGAAAGTGTGCTAGAATAAGAAATGCAATTTTTGGATAATCGCGTGAGTATTTTTTCTCATGAGGAAAGTCCATGCTAGCACAGGCTGTGATGCCTGTAGTGTTTGTGCTAGGTGAAACAATAAGCCTAGGGACTTGATAAAAGTTACGGCGAGTGAAACGGCTAAGTCTTCGGATAGGCTTTAGTAACTCTGAAAGTGCCACAGTGACGTAGTTTTTAGGGAAACCTAAGAAGTGGAACGCGGTAAACCCCTCAAGCTAGCAACCCAAACTTTGGTCGGGGCATGGAGAGGCTGGAAACGAACAGACCTTTCTGACTGGAAACAGTAGACAGATGATTATCGAAGGAAGTGGTTCCTAGTCACTTCTGGGACAAAACATGGCTTATAGAAAATTGCATATAGGTTGAGGCTGAGATAAGTTTCTCAACCTCATTTTTTAAAGGTAGAAGAGAGGTCTTTAGAGACTGAAAATGAAAGAACAATTTACTTTAATCGCGACTGCTGCAGCAGGATTAGAAGCTGTAGTAGGACGTGAAATTCGAGACCTTGGCTATGATTGTCAAGTTGAAAACGGACGAGTTCGCTTTACAGGTGATGTTCGGACGATTATTGAAACCAATCTTTGGTTGCGAGCAGCTGATCGTATCAAAATCGTTGTGGGTAGCTTTCCTGCTCGGACATTTGAAGAGCTGTTCCAGGGAGTTTTTGCATTAGATTGGGAGAATTATCTTCCCCTCGGTGCATGTTTCCCAATTTCAAAGGCAAAATGTGTAAAATCTAAACTCCATAATGAACCTAGTGTTCAAGCGATTTCAAAGAAAGCTGTCGTCAAAAAGCTTCAAAAACATTATGCTCGACCAGAAGGCGTTCCTCTCATGGAAAATGGTCCAGAATTTAAAATTGAAGTCTCTATTTTGAAAGATGTGGCGACTGTTTTGATTGACACGACAGGTTCTAGTCTTTTTAAACGTGGTTATCGTACTGAAAAAGGTGGTGCACCAATTAAGGAAAACATGGCAGCAGCAATCCTTGAATTATCGAATTGGTATCCAGATAAACCCTTGATTGATCCGACTTGTGGATCAGGAACTTTTTGTATCGAAGCGGCATTGATAGCACGCAATATGGCACCAGGTTTGCGACGGACTTTTTCTTTTGAGGAATGGCAATGGGTAAGTAATCGATTAATTCAAGAAGTTCGTACAGAAGCTAGTAAAAAAATGAATCGTGAACTAGAGTTGGATATCATGGGAACAGATATTGATGCCAGAATGATTGAAATTGCAAAAGCAAATGCCCAGGCTGCTGGAGTGAGTAAAGATATAATTTTTAAACAAATGAGAGTTCAGGATTTGCACTCTAGTAAGATAAATGGTGTTATTATTTCCAATCCACCATATGGAGAGCGTTTGCTTGATGATGTTAGTGTAACGAAACTTTATAAGGAAATGGGTCAGGTTTTTGAACCTTTAAAAACGTGGAGTAAGTTTATCCTAACTAGTGATGAAGCTTTTGAGAATAAGTATGGAACGAAGGCAGATAAAAAGAGAAAATTGTATAATGGAACTCTTAAAGTGGATCTCTACCAATATTTTGGAGAGAGAGTGAGACGCCAAGACAAAAACGAAGAGAGGAAAGCTAAATGAGTGATAAAGAGATTCCCCAAAATACCAATCCAGAAATCACTGGGGATGAATCTATTTTGGATTTTGAAGAGGCAAAGGATTTAACAATTGGTCAGGCTATGCGAAAGTCAGCAGAGATTGAGGCAGGCGTAACTGAACAAGATAGTGTTTTGGATAAGTATATCAAACAGCACCGGGAAGAAATTGTTGCGGGGAAATTTGACACGGTTCATCAAACCGGTGAAGCTGGTTCGACGCAGATTACATTGGATTCGAACGATTTGAGACCAACAAGTTTGGATGATTTTATTAAGGAAGTTCGTTCGGAATCTACTGAGGAATCTCCACAACTGGTTGAGGAACCTGTTGAAGAAGTGAGGGAAGAAAAAACTTCAGATTTTGATCAAATTCCTATTGTTGAAATGACAAATCCGGATGAGAATCCGTCTCATCAGTCAAACTCACAAGAGACTGTTACATCAGAACCTCAAAATCAGCCGGTCTTTACTTCGCAAGTTCGTTATCAGTGGGATAATGAACCGTTCTATAAGCGTAAAGGTGTTATCTATACTAGTCTTGCAGTTCTTGCTCTTCTTATCGGGGGGAGTGCTATTTATTGGGGAATGACTCGCAATAATGGAACGACGACTCCTAATACAAGTCAGACCAGTAGTGAAGCAACAACTAGTGGTAGTTTAAGTGAAGAAGAAACAAATAAAAAATCGTTTGATGACTTATACGCTACTTTCTTTACAGACGGAAATCAAACAGCTTTAAAAAATAGTGCTTTTGGGAATCTAGAGTCTCTAAAGGCGATTTTGGATAAGCTTCAAGGAACTGCATCTTATGACGCTGCAAAACAACAGTATGATAATTTAGTCAAACAAGTTTCCGCAATTCAAACAGTCAATGGTCAGTTTACAACAGCTGCAATTACGGATGGTGTTTTAGATATTAATGCTCAAGCTAAATCGGATGCAGTTTTTGCAGATACTACAACTGGTAATGCAGAGATTGATAAGGTTCTTAATCAAGCTGTTGAGCAAGGACGTTCTCAGGTGGCTCAAGCTTCGGCCGCAAATCAAGCCACAAGCCAACAAGCAACTACACCAGCAGTATCAGCAGCACCAACTACAGTACCTGAAAATACGGCAACTCAGACTAGTTCAGGGGAAATCCAGAATGCCGGTGTTCCTGGATTTGGACTTTCAAGTCTTGGCGTTAATCTTCAACGTAATTTGAGCCGAGTGCCTTATAATCAAGATGCAATCAATGATACTACTAATCCTGCTTGGAATTTTAATCCTGGTATTTTGGAAAAAATATTGCAAACATCACGTGAACGTGGTTATATAACGGGTGATAACTATATTCTTGAAAAAGTAAATATTATCAATGGAAATGGGTATTATAACCTCTTTAAACCAGACGGAACCTATCTCTTCTCAATTAATGCTAAGACGGGTTATTTTGTTGGAAATGCTCGCGGAAATGCAGATGCATTAGATTATTAATGGTGAATTGTATTAATATAGGTAGAATAATGGCTCTTTGTCAACTGTAGTGAGTAGACGAAAAGCGTAGATGTTAAAGGAGCAGAGTCATCTGCTTCTTTTTTGACATTTCAGACGTCAAAAAGGATATTTTAGAAAAAGCAATCTATTCTTGCTTTCTTTATGATATAGTAAATTTAAGGAGAAGGGAGATTGTTATGATTGAAGAAGTTTACAAGGCGTACAGAGAATTTTATTACACTTTAGAGGTGGTTTATGGTTATCTAAAGTTAGACTGATACGAGGGGGAAAGTCTGCACTTGCGCTACTTGATTTATTACTTGTTCAAGTGTGATATCTGCTTTACTGCCTACCACTGTATGGTTTCTTAGAAACTGTATCTGAAAAAAATGGCGACACCTGTGCTCGTTTAACATCGGGAGAGGACGATTTTTGTTCTCTCTTTTTTGATGTTTAAAGCAATAAAAATCCTCTTTTTGAAATTTTCAAAGTTGCGAAAGCCAAAGGCAATGCGTTTGATGCCCTTGATAAGATTGTTGGTCGCTTCCAGTTTTGTTACTTATCATTATAGGTCATGTGGGATTTTTTCTACATAAAATAGGCTCCAGAAATGATAGAAACCTAAACTGATTTGGAGCTTATAATTATTTAACATTTTATAATACCTTATTTAAGCAATGTCATCAAAATGGGGAATATAAATAATTGATTTCCTTTTCTTTTTTTGTTATATTAAAATTATAAAAAAATTTATATTAATATTTTAAAAGCGCTTCTTAGTAAGGAGGTTAAATTTTTTAAAAAAATAGTAAGCGCTTTCTGTTTTAGGAAGGGAATCAAATGGATAAAAGATTTTTTGAAAAACGGTGCAAATACAGTATTCGTAAATTTACGATTGGCGTTGCTTCAGTCATGGTTGGTGCAACATTCTTCGGAGTTAATACTGTTCATGCGGCTGAGGAAACTGCAACTGATAGCGAAGGAAGTATCACTGAGTTGAAACCAATTGAGGCCTTGCCATTGGAAGTAGCATCAGCGATTGCCGGTGCGGACAACAATGGTGGTCAGGAATTTACCAAACCAGTTCTTGGTGAAACTGAGGACACACCAGAAGAAAATCAAGTTCCAGCAGGCTTACAAGGTGCAAATCAGCCAACGGCTAATACAGACACCGAAACGAAACCAGCTGCAACTCCGGCTTCAAAGGTAGAAGAAACTAAAGTTGAAGAAAAACCATCTGTTTCCTCTTCAGTAGTAGAGGAAACAGAAGATATCAACCATCTGGAAAACGCATTAGCAACTGCAAATAATCACGAACAAAATACAAGTTTTACTGCAAAAAATGCCGTTGATGGTAATGTTGATACGCGCTGGGCAACAGATAAAGATGTGGAACGTCCAAGTCTTGAAGTTACCTTGTCAAAACTCACTAAGATTAAACGCATAGAAATCGATTGGGATCGGCGTTTGCATGGGGGAGTTAATGATCCTAATATAAAGTCTTGGGAGCTCTATTATTCGGATGAGGAGAAGCAAGGAGAACCGAAAGAATGGAAACTAGCATATAGAAAAAATGGTCAACCGATTTTAGATGAAAAAGTAGATTTGAAAACTGCTATTCTTGCTAGACGGCTAAAACTTGAGATAAGCGATTATGTAGCTGGTAGCATGAATTGGAGGAATGTGGGGATTCAAGAATTCCGAGCATTTTCAAATACACCAGATCCAAATCATGCTAGTTTGTTAAATCAAATTGAAAAGCTAGAGATGGCTGAAGATGGTTCTTCTATTATTTTACCAGTTTTGCCTGGTCAGGTTCAGCTAATTGGTAGTAACAAAAAAGGTGTTATTGATTTAGATAATAAAGTGTATAAACCACTAACAGATCAGCTAGTTAAGGTAACGCTAGAGCAAAAATTAGAAAAACAAACTGTAACGAAGGAGTTTGAAGTTTTAGTAAAAGGCCTTTATGAGGATGAAGGGCAAGGAACCAAACCACGGGTTGCTCCAGCTGTACAACAATGGTATGGACGTCAAGGAACAACCTCCATCACGAGTGAGATGGAACTTGTAGCAGGAGATTCTGGTTTTGAACAGGCGGTGGAATTTTATCAATCTGATTTGCTAGATAGAGGATTGAAGTTAAATGTTGTTAATCAAAGTAGCAAGAATCGGATAGAATTCAAAAAAGTTGAGGATAGAGGATATGGTCAAGAAGGATATGGTATTTCTATCCAAGATGGTGTCATTCGAATAGAAGCAGCTAGCAATAAGGGAGCATTTTACGCCACACGAACTCTTTTACAGATGGGGGAAGAAAATTTACAAAATGGAGAAATCCGAGATTTCCCAAGTTTTAGTCACCGTGGTTTTATGCTGGACACAGGTCGTAAGTTTATTCCTTATGATACGCTAGTAGATATCATGCTGAATATGGCTTACTACAAAATGAACGACCTACAGTTGCACTTGAACGATAATTATATCTTTTTAAGTGAGCATATCAAGGGAAAAAATCTGTCAAAAGAGGATGCGGTGAAGTATGTTCTAGAGCATGCTCAAACTGGATTCCGTGTTGAAACAGATGTGGTAGGTGAAAATGGCGTAAAACTTACTTCGAAAGATTACTATAGTAAGGAAGAAATGCAACAACTCATTGAGTTAGCGAATACTCTAGGGATTAACCTTGTTCCAGAAATTGATACTCCAGGTCATGCTTTGTCATTTGTCAAGGCTAGACCGGATTTAATGTATCAAGGTAGCTTAGCTGCGTATGCCGGAAAACAAGATGTTGAACGTGTCGCTATGCTGGACTTAGATAATAAATATGAGGAAACACTGGCTTTTGTTAAGTCTGTTTATGATAATTTATTGGATGAGGGTGGTGCTCTTCATGGCGTAAAAACAGTACATATTGGAACAGATGAATACTATGGAAGTCGGGAAAGTTACCGTCGGTATGTTAATGATTTGATTCAATATATCAAATCAAAAGGTTACACACCACGAATTTGGGGTTCCTTAAGTGCAAAGAGGGGAAAGACCCCAGTTGATTGGAAGGATGTGGAAGTTGATATATGGAGTCTTGATTGGCAAAAGCCAACTGAAGCGATTGCTGCTGGGGCTAAAATTATTAATATTACTGATATTCCAACCTATAGTGTTCCAAGTGGAAGTAATCAACAGGGCGGTTATGGAGATTATGCTAACTATGAGAAGCAATATAACCAATGGACTCCGAATGATTTTACAACTGGACGTGGTCCGCTCCTAAATGCCTCTCATCCAAGTATTTTGGGAGGTGGTCATGCAGTTTGGAACGATAATATTGACTTACATGAAACAGGTATGACTTCCTATGATATTTTTAAACGCTTCTTTAAGAGCATGCAGGCAACAGCTGAGAAAACATGGGGGTCTGATCGTGCGGCTAAAAATGTATCTGAGCGATTGTTACCAGCTGAAGAATACGCTCCACAATCAAATCCAGAAAAAGTAGTTGGAAAAGAAGATTTATTTACTTTGAATACAGATACTTTTTCTAAATTTACCAGTCAAGGTGTTAAAAAAATTGAGCAAGGGCTAGAGTTTAACAAAACGAGTCAAGTAACAGATTTAGTTGGTGAGGTAGGCCCTGGTCATGTCTTGAATGTAGATGTAACTCTGTCAGAACAAGGAGAGCAAATATTTGCAACTAGTGGTAAAAATAAACTATATCTAGCGGATGAAGAGGGCTATATTGGTTATCAATTTGAACACGTACACATTCGCTTTAATAAGAAACTTGAAGTTGGAAAACGGTATAAGGTGACCTTTGTTACTAAACCTCAAGCTACTGAAGTCTATGTTGATGGAAATAAACTAGAGCGTTTAGCAGAGCCGACACATCCTAAACTGACTCATACCAGTCTTGTTTTACCACTTGATAGTATTGGTGGATTTAGTGGTATTCTTCACAATGTTAAATTGACGGATGAATCTTTTGTCAATCCACGCCTGATTGTTAAGGACCAACTAGAGTCTGTGTCAGCTACAAGTCAAGAATTGCCAGGAGATGAAAAAGAGGGAGCGATTGAAAAGGCTTTTGATGGGGATCCTAGTACTTTTTGGCATTCTAAATGGAAAGGTGATCACGGCCCTTATACTGTTCGTATGACGCTTAAGGAAGCTAGCGATATCAATGGTTTGACGTATTTACCTAGACCAGATGGTGGGAATGGAGTTGTTACTTCTTTTGAAGTTTATGCTCAAAAAGATGGTCAAATGACAAAAGTAGCCAGTGGAAAATGGATGGCGGACACAAGTGAAAAAACGATTAATTTTGAAGCTGTTAAAACGGATAAGGTTGAATTGAAAATATTAGAGGGACAAGCAGGTTTTGCTAGTGCAGCAGAAATTCAATTATTAAAACCAGCTCCAGAGACACCACAAGTGATTGAAGAAGCACCAAAACCAACAAAGGAAATTGGGGAAAGAGTTGACACGGTAGAATTACCAGATAGCTATATTGCTGATAATACAGCAAGTGCAGAAGCTATTGCTACTGCAAGTGAGAGTCGGGATTATCTTGAAAAAGAATACACAGTCTTTCCAAATCCACAAAAAGTGAGATATGGAAAAGGTGTAACGGCTTTGGATAAACAAGTTAATCTGATTTTTGGAGAACAACTTGACGTTTATACACGTAATCGCCTGAAGTCTGTCTTACAGTCAAACAAAGTGTCCTATACGACAAGTAAAACAGCTGTTACGGATGCAACGAATATCTATCTCGGTGTGCATGGTCAACACTCGCAAGCCGAAAAAGAATTAACAGGTGTATCAGAAAACCTATTTGATAAAATTGATGCTTATGCTCTATCTATTAAGGATGGTACGATTTCGATTGTTGGAAAAGATACAGATGCTGTATTTTATGGATTGACGACACTTAAGCAGATGCTGAAGGAAAGTACGGTACCTGTTTTACGTCAGGTAACTGTGGAAGATTTTGCAGAGATCAAAAATCGTGGTTTTATTGAAGGCTACTACGGAAACCCATGGTCAAATGCTGATAGAGCAGAACTCATGCGTTTTGGTGGAGATCTTAAGTTAACCCAATATTTCTTTGCGCCAAAAGATGATCCCTATCATAATAAAAAATGGCGGGAACTCTATCCAGAAGAAAAATTATCTGAAATACGAGAACTAGCTCGTGTCGGAAATGAGAATAAAACACGTTATGTATGGACGATTCACCCATTCATGCACAATCGGATTCGCTTTGGAAATGAGGAACACTATAAAGAAGATTTAGAAACAATCAAAGCGAAATTCAGTCAGTTGATGGCGGCTGGGGTGCGTGAGTTTGGAATACTTGCTGATGATGCAGCAACACCAGTTGGAGGCTACCATAGCTACAATCGTCTAATGAAGGATATGACTAACTGGCTTGCAGAAAAACAAACTCAATACGGTGACTTACGCAAGGAAATGATCTTCGTACCAAGTCAATATTGGGGAAATGGTCGTGAGGCTGAGTTGAAATCACTGAACGAACATTTGCCGGATTCAGCTAGTTTAACAGTTACTGGTGGCAGAGTTTGGGGTGAAGTTTCTCAGAATTTCCTTTCTAATCTTAAACAGAATTTAACGACAGAAGGTCAGACTTATCGTCCAGTTATGCTCTGGATTAATTGGCCTTGTACGGATAATTCTAAGCAACATTTGATACTTGGCGGAGGAGAAAAATTCCTTCATCCTGGTGTTGATGCAGGTTTGATTAAAGGAATTATGCTAAATCCAATGCAGCAGTCAGAACCTTCTAAAATTGCTCTCTTTAATTTAGCTCAGTATACTTGGAAACAGTGGAAATCAGAAGAAGATGCCAAGAAAGTAAACGATCTTGCCTTTAATTTTGTAGAAAATGGAGATTTTAAGGATAGTTCAACGTCACGGGCTTTCCGTGAACTTGGTAAGCATATGATTAACCAAAATATGGATAATCGTGTGGTCAAATTGGAAGAATCCATAGATTTAGCTCCAAAATTATCAGAATTTTTGACCAAACTACAAGAAAAAGGAGATGTAACAACTGAGATTTTAAATCTTCAATCTGAGTTTTCAAAAATAAAAGAAGCTGCTAAATTGTACAAGGATTCTGGTGATAAGAAAATAGTTTCCCAAATTCATTATTGGTTAGATAATGCAGTGGATCAAATGGATGCCCTGGAGCATTTTCTACATGCAGTTGAAGCTATCGCGAAAAAGGATAATAGCCAACTATGGGAACATTATTATAATGGACTTCAATCTTATAACCGTTCTCAAACTTACACCTTCCGATATATTGATCATAATGAACGAGCTGAACTAGGTGTACAACATATCCGTCCATTCATCCTTGCCTTAAGAGAGTATCTAGCTAATGAAGTCCAACAAGTTCTTTATCCAGATCAGGTGAGAATGTCCTTTATCAGTAATCGTACCGGTGTGGAAGGGGGTGTTCTTGAGGTAACAGATGGTAGCCTCTCGACTCATGCAATTATAAAATCACCAGCTGCGATTAAAGAGGGTGACTATGTTGGACTTGAATTTAACAAAGTTATCCCTGTGAAACAATTGGCATTTGCAATGGGAACTAAGTCTAATCCGAAAGATACGTTTAACACAGCAAGAGTTGAGTATCTAAATGAGGAAAATAAATGGGTAACGTTGTCAGACCATCCTTATGTCGGTAATGAATCAATTATAAGCTTTGAAAATCTTACTATTCAAGCCAAAGCTGTCAGATTGATTGCAACTGCTGATCGTGAGAATACCTGGCTTGCGGTGCAAGAAATTGCAATTAATCGTCCTTTACTCAATGAAGGAGCTAGAAAAGAAGCAATTGTCAGCATTAGTCCAAACTTAATCTATAAATATCAAACAACTGTAGATAAGATTACGGATGGTAAAGATACTACAGAAGCGATGTTTGCAAATGCTGATGGACAGGATAGCACACCTGTGGGTGCTTGGATTGCATTAGATTTAGGGGAAGTTTCCTCTGTTAGCAAAGTGCGGTTAGTGCAAGGGGGAGGAGATAAGCTAGAAACTGGTGTGCTAGAGTATTCTGTTGATGGAACTAGTTGGCAAGAATTAGAACAGCTAAAAGGTGAGCAAAGTAAAGAAATTACAAAAAATATCTCTGCTCGCTACATTCGGGTACGCAATCAAAAAGAAATTCCACTTTGGTGGCGGATTGCAGACTTTTCAGTAGAAACTAAGGAAAATCACAAGGAATTCATTGATACCAATCTTGATAATGTAACGGAATTGACGGTAAATGAGGGCTTGGGACATTACGAATTGATTTTACCTACCGGAGTAAAACTTCCAAGTAAGTCCTATATCGGATTAAAATTGGATCGTCTCCATGAAGTAGATGATATTCGCCTGACTGGTTCTCGCAATGAAACACTATCACTAGAATATTCTCCGAATGCGATTGAGTGGTATTCTGTCGCCCAATTAGAAAATCAAAAACTAGCTCGTTATATTCGCCTTGTCAATAAAACTGATTCAGAAGAAGAGCTTACAAGTGAAGCGCTTCTGGTGAAAACTAAGGAAGTGGCATCGACAGTACTCCAAGAGACATCTATGGGGGTTCATCCTACTTATGGGGCAAACGATGTCCGTAAGTTACATAATTTGAATCAACTCTTTGATGGAGACTATACTAATTCTGTTGAGTTTTCAGATTACGCTCATAAAGATGGTTCTATTGTGTTGAAGTTGGGAACTGAGCGTGATATTAAGAAGATTCGTGCTTATATCCAAGATGGTACACAGAATTATCTAAGAGATGGAAAAATTCAGATTAGTCAAGACGGTAAAACTTGGACGGATGTGGTGACCGTTGGTGATGGTCAGGAAAATAGCAGAAAAGATGATTCATTGACAGATGGATGGGTTCATGATGCTAGCAAACCAGGCAATCGCTTTATAGAAGGAGAATTGTCTGAAGCGGTCAAGGCTAACTATCTCCGAGTTCTCTTCACAGCAAATTATCCTCATCGCTTTGTAAGTTTTTCAGAATTGGTTATTAATGATGGAGAGTATGTTAAAGCGATAAATAATCCGACGATTGAAGGAAGTGGTAGTGAGTCATCCGACAATCTTAAAACCAATATTATAGATGGCAAAGTACTGACTAGTTATCAAACAACAGAAGATAAAGGAGAATTGGTTTATCATTTGTCAGAAAATACAGCTGTAAATCATGTCCGTCTTGTATCTAGTGTAGCAGATCAGAGTCAGGTTCATGTTTGGGCTCGTGTGTTAGATAAAGAGCAAAAGGTGAGTTGGCAAGACTTAGGTGTTGTAACCTCTACTCTGCAGACATTCTCTGTATCCGCAAGTGTAACAGATATTTTAGATGTAAAATTGGTTTGGGAAGGAGGAAGACCAGAATTTTATGAACTAGCAATGTTTAACCAACCAAGTAACTCTATTACTCCAACTGATCCAGTTGTTCCAGATAAACCAGTCGATACTCCAACTGATCCAGTGATTCCAGACAAACCAGTTGACACTCCAAGCGATCCAGTTGTTCCAGATAAACCAGTTGATAGCCCAACTGATCCGGTTGTTCCAGATAAACCAGTTGACACTCCAAGCGATCCAGTTGTCCCAGATAAACCAGTTGACACTCCAACAGATCCGGTTGTTCCAGATAAACCGGTCGATACTCCAACAGATCCAGTTGTTCCAGATAAACCGGTCGATACCCCAACCGATCCAGTTGTCCCAGATAAACCAGTTGACACCCCAACTGATCCGGTTGTTCCAGATAAACCAATTGATACCCCAACAAATCCAGTTACCCC
>NZ_KQ969157.1:103278-125112 GCF_001578805.1 Streptococcus sp. DD10
TGCCAATTTTCTCGAGGTTTTTTGTGGTAGAAGGACAGATTGTAATTTTTTATGAGATAATAAGAAAAAGTGGAGAGATTATTATTCATATTTTGGTGAATATAGTAGTTTAGTTTATAACCAGTATATGGTATACTAGTTATATGGCATACGGAATTGATTTTAGAAAACGTGTCCTTGCTTACGTTGAAGAGGGGCATACACGTCAAGAAACTGCAAAATTATTTAACATTAGTACAAATACGTTATATACATGGGAAAAGCAACAGCGCGAACAGGGGCATTTGGAACGTAAGAAACGTGTCTCTAAATCAAGAAAAATCCCATTGGATCAGCTCAAAGAATTTGTCGAATTACATCCAGATGCTTTTTTGAAGGAAATAGCAGATCATTTTTCTTGCAGTATTCCTTCTGTTTGGGCTGCTTTAAAGCAAGTAAATATCACTTTTAAAAAAAACAACTAGCTATAAAGAACAAAATCCAGTAAAAGTTCGCCAATACCTTGAATCACTAGTAGCTTTGGAAAATTTTCCAGTCGTTTATATTGATGAAACAGGTATTGATACTTATTTGTATCGTAAAAAAGGGCGTGCGCCAAGAGGAGAGAAGGTCTATGACAACATTAGTGGTCGCCAATTTGAACGGACATCTCTTGTCTCAGGTCAAGTAAATAATACACTCATAGCACCGATGATATACAAAGATAGTATGACAAGTGCTTTCTTTGTTGAATGGTTTAAAACACAGCTCTTACCATCCTTGAGTGAGCCTTATGTTATCGTGATGGATAATACTAGCTTTCACCCCAAGAAAATACTGGATGAGCTCTCTATCAATGATGGACATTTCTTTTTACCCTTACCACCTTATTCTCCTGAATTAAATCCTATTGAGAAAAGTTGGGCTGTTCTAAAAAGAGGCGTGACCGAATTGCTTCGAAACATGGACTCTGTTTATGATGCAATGGCATACTGTTTAAAAGCTAAATGACTATACTAAGTGATAAGAGGATATTAAACAAGCCGAAATAAAAATTATAGAATGTTACGGCTTGGTTTTTAATGAGGAGAAGAAAGTGCGAAAATTATTTCGATCTACAGTAATGAAAAGGGCTCTATGTACCTTGTTCTTTATTTTTATTTATGTATTAGGAGCTAACGTTACTCTACCATTTGTAAATCTTCAGCAGGGGCTGCAATTGGGAGATGCGACCAATACTTTGCAGTTAAGTAGTGCTCTGACAGGAGGAAATTTACGTGGGATGACCATTTTTTCAATTGGATTATCTCCTTGGATGTCTTCGATGCTTTTGTGGCGGATGTTTTCAGTTTCGAAGCGATTTAGTCAAGATCGTGTACCAACTGAAATTTTAGAAAGACGGAAGATGTACTTGACTCTCGCTATTGCGGCTGTTCAGGCCTTAGCGGTGGCTCTTTATCTTCCTTATCAAACTTCATCTTTTTCAACGATTTTTTTAATCTTACTAAATACAGTCATCTTAATAGCAGGAGCTTTTCTGCTTGTTTGGTTAGCTGATTTGAACTCTTCGATGGGAATCGGGAGTTCAACTGTCATTATGCTGGCTAGTATGGTTCTCTATATGCCAACGGATATTGCGACAGCTTTAAATGAACTAAATTTAAGTATTAATTGGTTATGGATTATAGCTTTCTCCTCTCTTTTCTTCCTTTACATTGCGATTATTTTTGAAAAGAGCAAATATCGGATTCCAATTAATCGCCTAGGTATTCATAATGATTTTGAAACGTATTCTTATCTGGATATTAAGTTAAATCCCGCTGGTGGGATGCCAATTATGTATGCTATGACTCTAGTTTCACTACCTCAGTATGTCCTTCTTCTTCTCGCTTGGCTTTTACCAGGACAAGCTTGGCCAACAGAATGGGCGACTCAACTACGTATGGGAAGCCTTCCGTGGTTGCTCCTTTATATTTTTGTGATCTTCTTGCTGGGAATTGCATTTGCTTTTATTAATGTTAATGGTGATGAAATTTCTGAAAAAATGGAGAAAAGTGGGGAGTATATCGATAAAGTGTACCCTGGAGCGCCAACGAGACGATATATTAATCGCATTGTTTCACGATTCGCTTTGATTGGTTCTTTTTATCTCTTAGTTTTTGCGGCTGGTCCTATGATTCCTGTTTTATGGGATATGCTTCTTCTCCGTTTGGCCATGGTTCCAGGTATGTTTATGATTTTCATGGGAATGGTCTTCACAATGCAGGATGAAATTAAGGCTTTAAAAGTAAATGAAAACTACAAGACCTTATTCTAATAATTGAAAAATAAAAAAGGAATGGATATGTATTACTTTATACCTGCCTGGTACGGGAATCATCGCACCTGGCATGCAGATACGACTCCGTGGTATCGGATGAGTTATCACATAGAGTTTGATGATACGATAAATCAGGCTCGTATTTTTAAACAAACGGGTACACCAGCAAGTTTGGTTATCTTAAATTATGCGCCACAACTACGCTACTTTCTTCATCGTCAAGATTTATATGAAATGGAGAATCTATCAATCTTTGACCAAATTCAAGGGATATCATCAGAACAAGAGATGAATCCGTTGTCTTTATATGACTTTGAATGGTCTGATTCGGTAGATTTTATCTATACTCCCTTCTTAATTATGGTTATGAGGAAAGGAAAACATATAGCCAATGTAGACTGTGGACCGGATGGAAATATTATCTCAATAAATTATATAAAAGAGGGACGGAATCACCTTTCTTATTTGATTGATGATCGAGGATTTATTTCAAGTGTACTCTACTATAAAGAAGGAATGCTCTTCTGCCAGGAATACTTAAATCCTATTGGTGAATGGATTATTCGTGAGAATCTTTCAGAAACTAATCGAACGGTTTTTGTTAATCCAGATTACACTAGCCATTTTTCAAAAAACATCTATTCTTCTATAGATGAACTGATTCAGGAGAAGTTTCACCAACTTGTGTCTGATAATTTTCAACCGTCAGACACTGTGGTTGTAGCATCGAGCCCTATTCACAATGATTTAATATTCAACGAATCTGCTCTTATTAGTCAAAAGATTTTATCATTTTACCGTGATCGACATCAAGTTGAAAATCACATTGATTTTAAGAACTATTTAGAACAAGTGGATTTAATTGTGACAGATTTAAAAACTACTAAAGAAAAATTGCTGGAACTGCAAATTGAAGCTGGTCATGATAAGATTCACCAGATTTCATCATTTGACAGTCGGTTACGTTTAGGGTTTAGTCAACGGAAAAAAGAATCTAAAATATACTGTTATATTGATGTTGTGAAAGAAATTGAGCCAGCAACGATAAAAGCAGCTTTAACTTCAATTACGTTGAATCCATTGTATGAATTGGTATTTGCTACTTATAATGCTTCTGGAAGTCAGATTGAACAAATAAATAATCTGATTCAACAAGTGATAGAGTCTAATTTCGACACAAATGATTTGATCTATCGGTCTGATGTAGAAGAAAGCGAAGAAGAAGAACTGTTGGAAGAAGGAGCTCCGGGTGAAGGAGAAGGGCAGGTAATGTATCGCTTTCAGGTGAAAAACTTTAATAACGAGACAGAAATCATTAAAGAATTAGAGTATGCCCGGTTGATTTTGGATTTAAATGAGGAGCCGGATGTTTATACACAAATTGCGGCAATATCAGCAGGGATTCCACAAATAAATAGGGTTTCTTCTGATTATGTGGAGCATTGTAAAAATGGATGGATTTTATCTAGTCTAGATGAAATTACAGAAGCGGTAGAATATTATCTTCACACTTTGAAATATTGGAACGAATCTCTTGTTTACTCTGTACAAAAAATTCAAGAAAACACAGGACAACGTCTAATAGATAAATGGGAAGGATGGTTGAAAAATAGCTAAATGGCTGGAAAAGATAAAATGCTCGTGCTACAATTAGGGTATTTCAATTGGGCAGAAAAATATGAAATACCCGAAGAAATTAATTGGCTTTTCTCAACTCCTGAAGCAATCCCAGAGTTAATAGAGAGAATTGAAGACGAAGAAGATGAACTAGAGTTACGGAGTTTCAGCGCTCTCGTATTGGATGATAGCTTTAATATTACCAGTCTTCACGACTTAAAAAAATATATTGAGCCTTATACAGTTCTTTATAATGAGCAAACTCCAATCACACCAGATAGTCAGACATTGGCTCAGCTTTTACAGGCCCGACCAGTATCAATGGAAAAGCCAGAAGAGTTGATTTATCTAATTAGTCGTTCCTTTTATGGTGGGCAGTATGGGGATAAACTAAGGCCCAATATGATTAGTGTTCATCACTCTTTTCAAGGGAAATACGAACTAGATGGTGGTCAATTTGTTCGACTATCTGGTTACTTTGGAGAAGACTTTCGTAGTTTGGTTTCTTGGCGTTACAATAAGTTAGTCTATACGAATTCAGCATCTGAACTCTGGTTGGAGTATGAAAAAATAGGTAACTGTGAAATTCGAGTTCACCTGCAACTTTTGACTTCAGGAAACTTGGGTCAAATTTTTGAGGAACGTGTTTATACTGAGGAAGACTTAAAAGAGGCAATGATTGTAGATATTCCGAATGATGCCTATTTATCATTTAGAATTGAAGCAAGAGGTTCTGGTGAGCTTAAAATAGGCAATCTTCACCAACGGATGTCGCGTTATCAATTTGGGAAGTTTATCCTTGGTGGAGAAATTCTAAAAGACAGCAAGCGTCAGGAACTGATTGCTTATTTCCATCCTGGAGATATGAAACCACCGTTAAATGTCTATTTCTCTGGTTTTCGTCCTGCTGAGGGATTTGAGGGATTTTATATGATGCGGTCCCTAGGGGCACCGTTTATTCTGTTTGGAGATCCTCGTCTAGAAGGTGGGTCTTTCTACTTAGGTAGCGAGGAATTAGAAAAACAAGTTACCGATTTTATCCAGAAGCATTTGGATTTGCTTGGTTTTGATAATCGAGAACTTACTCTTGCAGGCTTATCTATGGGAACGTTTGGAGCATTATACTACGGATCCGATTTTAATCCTGATTTAATTGTAGTTGGGAAACCCTTAGTAAATTTAGGGGATATTGCTAAAAATCTCAAATTAAAACGTCCAGATGAGTTTGCAACGTCACTTGACATGATGCGGTTGATTATTGGAGAGAACTCTGAGAAGGGAATTGAACTTTTAAATCATCGTTTCTGGGAGAAGTTTGAACAAGCTGATTTCACCGATACCACCTTGGCTTTAGCTTATATGCGCGATGATGATTATGATCAAAATGCTTACTCAGATATTTTAGAGCGTCTTTATGATACTCCAATTAGAATAATCAGTAAGAGTCGACCAGGTCGACATAACGATGCAAGTGCTCCTATTATTGAGTGGTTCTTAACCCAATATAAGGAACATTTGCAACGCAAGTATGGAAGGAAGTATGGATGAAACTCAAAGAAAAAAGAGAAAAACGGATCCTTTGGGGGCAAGCGACTGATTTGACCTTCCTTTATGGGTCAGTTGTTCGCTATTTGGCCAACGATCATATCCAGTTTCAAAATGATTTGATTCCTTCTGCGCAAATTATAAAAGAGTGGAAATCAGCGACTAGCTATCAAGCAGAACGAACGACACCTGCTCTCCCCCTTTTACGGGTTGGGCAAGCTTATCACTTGAAAATTTCTTTATCTACTTCACCTGTGAAGTCGGTTTTAGTTGAAGTTGCTTTTAAAAATCGTTTTGATGAAGTCATTGATCGTATTGCTACTATTAATGATAGTTTGGAGTTTACCTATCCAGAAGAAGCATATACCTATAGTATTAGTCTAATGAGTGCAGGAGTAACGGAGATGGATTTTCATTCTTTGTTATTAGAAGAAGTAGAGGAAGAGAAGGGAGGAACCAGTGGACTTTCTGAAAGTTAGAAAATTAAAAAAGATAGTAAAACAGATTAATAAACTGGAGCCCCAAATGCTTGCTCTCTCTGATCAAGAGCTTCAAGCGAAAACACAAGAGTTCAAGAAACGACTTGCCAGTGGTGAAACCTTGGATGATATTATGGTAGAGGCTTTTGCTGTTGTACGTGAGGCTGATCGTCGTGTCTTAGGGATGTTTCCTTATGAGGTTCAAGTTATGGGCGGGATTGTCCTACATCAGGGCGATGTTGCGGAGATGAATACAGGAGAAGGAAAGACGCTGACTGCTACGCTTCCAGTGTATCTAAATGCCTTATCAGGCAAAGGGGTTATTTTAGTTACTACAAATGAGTACCTAGCTAAACGAGATGCCGAAGAGATGGGACAAGTTTATCGATTTTTAGGTTTGTCGATAGGAGTTCCTATTGCTGAACAGGAAAATCAGCAACTTGAACCTGAAGAAAAGAGAGCTATTTACGCTTCTGACATTATTTATACAACGAACGCAGCATTAGGATTTGATTATTTGACCGAAAACTTATCATCCTCTGCGGAATCACAATATTTACCAGAATTTAACCATATTATTATTGATGAGGTAGATGCTATCCTACTTGATTCTGCACAAACCCCTTTGATTATATCAGGAGCTCCTCGGGTTCAGTCGAATATGTATTCCATTATTGATACTCTAATTCTAACTTTTGAGGAAGAACGGGATTATAAGTATGATGCAGAGAAAAAGCAGGTTTGGCTGACGAGAGATGGAGCGAAACGTGCAGAGCGTTTTCTTAATTTAGGAAAATTATATGAAACGAAAAATAAAGATCTCATTCGTCATATATATCTAGCTTTACAAGCACATAAAAATTATACAAAGGACAAGGAATATATCGTTCGACAAACGGATGATGGGCCTGAAATTGTCCTTTTGGATCAGTCAACGGGACGTTTGATGGAATTAACTCGTTTACAGGGCGGCCTTCATCAAGCGATTGAGGCAAAAGAGCGTGTTCCGTTGACGCAAGAAACTAGGGCTATGGCGTCTATCACTTATCAAAGTCTTTTTCGTAAATTTAAAAAGATAAGTGGCATGACAGGAACTGGTAAAGTTGCTGAAGCGGAATTACTAGACACCTATGATATGCATGTTATTCGTATCCCGACTAATCGACCACGTATTCGAAAAGATTTGCCAGACCAACTCTTTGTGACCTTACCTGAGAAGGTATTTGCTTCTCTTGAATATGTCAAGGAGTATCATGAAAAGGGAAATCCTCTTTTGATTTTCACGGGTTCAGTTGAGATGTCGAATATCTATTCTTCTTTACTCTTAAGAGAGGGTATTGCTCATAATCTGCTAAATGCAAATAACGCTGCAAGGGAAGCGCAAATCATTGCTGAGTCTGGGCAACTAGGAGCAGTTACTGTTGCCACTTCCATGGCGGGCCGTGGGACAGATATAAAGTTAGGTCCAGGTGTAGCTGAATTGGGAGGGTTAATTGTCATTGGTACAGAACGTATGGAAAACCAGCGAATTGATTTGCAGATTCGTGGACGTTCTGGGCGACAGGGAGATCCTGGGATGAGTCAATTTTTCATCTCACTTGAAGATGATGTAGTTAAAAATTTTGGTCCAGCCTGGGTCAAGAATTACTATAAAAACTATTCTGTGGATGATGTTCAAATTGAACCAAAAATTTTGAAAAATCGTAAATTTAAAAATATAGTAGAAAAAGCTCAGAGAACAAGCGAAAGTTCTGGTCGTCAATCTAGAAAGATGACTCTTGAGTATGCACAAAGTATGAATATTCAGCGAGAACGAGTGTACGCTGAACGAAATCGCATGCTACAGCAGGGGGATGAATTAGATAAAGAAATTGATGGGATTTTATCAGAGGTTATCGAGAAAGTATCTAAGAATAAGCTCTATCACCATCCATCAGCTTTGTATCGCTATATTTTAGATAATTTTAGTTACCATATGGAAACTCTTCCAGAAGGACTTGATGTGACAAACTCGAAAGCTATTGCTGCGCTTTTATGGGATTTAGCGAAGCGTGAGTTGGATTATAAGAATGATATTTTTCAAGCTAAGGAAGTTATTTCAAACTTTCAACGAGTTGCAATTCTAAAATCGATTGATGAAAATTGGATTGAACAAGTAGACTATTTGCAACAGCTTCGTACAGCTTTAGCTTCACAATATTCTAACCAACGCAATCCTTTAGTTGAATTTTACCAAGAATCCCACAGTGCTTATGATCGTATGAGTTATCGTATCAAGGAACAAATCGTCCGCAATCTCCTACTTAGTTCTGTAGAACTTAATAAAAAAGGTGAAGTTATTATGCACTTCCCATAAGGAAAGAAAATCTTACTTAAATAGGTTCTGCCTTTAAGTAGGATTAGTGAATAAGAAAAGGAGTCTTATATGACCGTCTATAATTTAAATTTAGGTATTGGTTGGGCAAGTAGTGGTGTGGAGTATGCCCAAGCTTATCGCTCTAATCTTCTGAGAAATATTCATCAACCTGCGAAGTTCGTCTTTATGGACATGATATTGGCAGACAATATTCAACATCTCACATCAAATATCGGCTTTCAAGATAATGAAGTCATTTGGCTATATACTCACTTTACTGATATCAAGATTGCGCCAACTAGTTATAGTTTAGACCAAGTAGAAGCATCTTATGATGGTGTATTAAGTCGTAAAGAGCGGGATGGAAAGATTGTTCGCTTCTTTTATGAACAAGAAGATACTTTTATTACATGTTATCTTCGAAATGAAAATGAAGATTTTGTAGAGAGAGCAGAATTTGTTTCACGTGGTGTTTTGATTCGTAAAGATTATTACTCTTACACGCGTTATTGTACCGAGTATTTTATCCCCAAAAATAATCAGGCAACTCTTTTTCAACGTCGTTTTTATAATGAAGATGGCTCGACGGCTTATGACATGCTTCTAACTGACAGTCAAGAAATCTACCGTTTCAAGGATCAGTGGCTCTATGGTAAGCAAGCATTGGTTAAGTATTTCATGCAGACATTGCACTTGACAAAATCAGATATAGTTATTCTTGATCGAGAAACAGGTATTGGTCAAGCAGTGTTTGAAGAAGCTACAAAAGCTCATCTAGGTGTAGTTGTTCATGCAGAACATTATTCAGCCAACTCTGTTGATGAGGATCATATTCTTTGGAATAACTATTATGATTATCAGTTTACTAATGCTGATAAGGTAGATTTTTTCGTAGTAGCAACGGAACGTCAAAAAGAAGTTTTAAGTCAACAATTTGCGAAATATAGTTCCCATCAACCAGCTATTTATACAATTCCTGTAGGAAGTTTAGACCAACTCCGCGGTCAAGGGGAAAGTAAGCGAAAGCCGTTTTCGATGATTACCGCTTCACGTCTTGCTGCTGAAAAGCATATTGACTGGCTTGTTAAAGGAGTCGCTCTAGCTAAGAAAGAATTGCCAGACATTACTTTTGATATCTATGGTAAAGGTGGCGAAGAAGGAAAAATAGTAGAAATGATTCAGTCTGAAGGTGCGGAAAACTATATTTCGCTAAAAGGACATGCTGACTTGACAGATATCTACACAGAATATGATGTTTATCTATCGGCCTCAACTAGTGAAGGTTTCGGCTTAACTCTCATGGAAGCTATTGGTTCAGGATTGCCCATTATCGGTTTTGATGTCCCATATGGTAATCAGACCTTCGTTAAGGATGGGCTGAATGGTTTCTTGCTTCCAAGTTCTTCAGATCATGTAATTGATCGCATTGCTGAACAGTTTGCTGCAAAAATTGTAGAAACCTATAAGGAAAATAAAATAACATCAATGCATCAAGCATCCTATCAAGAAGCTGAGAAATTCCTTACCAAGCATGTTGAGGAAGCTTGGTCTAATCTAATCCAGGAGGTCTTACATGATTAATTTATTTGATAATTATTCCCAAACGACACAGGACTTACACCATTCCTTAAATGCGGCTGGATATAATCATCCTAGCATTGTTCTTGAACCAAATGGATTTTTACCAGAGGATGTAATTTCCCCATTTACATATTATTTGGATAATAAAAAAGAAAAAGCACGTGGGCGCTACTTTAACGAAGTTCAGGTGCCTGCTTATTGGGAAATTTTAGGTAATAATCAATCTGCTCGTGTTATGAGTTATGAAAAAGAGCGTGCAAAAATTTCTTTTCACCAAGCAAGTAACAAGCGAGTGGTTGAAAAAGTTGAATGGCTTGATGAGAATGGCCAAGTTCGCTTGGCAGATCACTATGACAAATATGGTAATCACTATGCACAAACAACCTTCAGTTCGGAAAATCAGCAACTCATAACGAGTTATTTTACTACAAACGGAGTGGAGAGAATCGTAGAAAATCATGTGACTGGTGATGTCATCCTTACGTTGGAGAATCAAGGGATGAAGATCTTCAAGTCACGTTCGGATTTCTTCCGTTATTTCCTACAGGAAAATGGATTTAATTTAGATCATATTTTCTTTAATACTTTGGCTCAATCCTTCCTTTTATCCTTCACGCTTCCTGCTGATGGTGGTTCAGACATCCTAATTTGGCAAGAACCTATACAAGATACTATTCCAGGAAATATGAATTTAATTCTGGAGAATGATCATTTGCGTGCAAAACGGATTGTTGTTCCGAATGAAGAAACCTATCTAAGATTGAAAGAATTAGTACCAAAGGAACAAGCACATAAATTGGTACAGCTTGGTTATATTTACGATTTTGTAAGCCCAAGTGTGCTCAGTCAAGAAGTCTTTGTACTTACTAATTCTGATCAAATTGAGCAAATTGACTACCTAGCTGAAAATCTACCAGGAGTAAAACTTCATATTGCAGCCTTGACAGAAATGTCACCAAAATTAATGAGTTTAGTTCGCCATAAAAACACTATTCTCTATCAAAATATCAACCAAACACGGATTTCCAAGCTGTTAGAACAAATGCCTATTTATTTAGATATTAACCATTATGGTGAAGTAAATGGAATTGTTCGTCGTGCATTTGATAATCATTTAGCGATTTATGCTTTTGAGAATACTTCGCACAATCGTTTTTATACTGCAAAAGAGCATATTTTTGCTGTTGATCAAGGAGCGCAATTGCTGGAGGCTATTAAGGATACTTTATCAGGAAAACAAAAACTTAATTCAGCGTTACGTTTACAAGAAAAACAGGCGAACTCAATAACCGAGAAAAAATTTAAGACGGAATTAGATAAACTTTTAGGAGGTCTCTAATGTCTACAAAAAAAGATGATATTTTTTATAAGGACATTGAAGGAAGAATGGATGAATTAAAGCGTAAACCTCCCAAAAAAGAAAAGAAAACGCGTGCTGAACGTATTTCAACTTTTTTTAGTGTCAGTCTAGGTTTGGTTATTCTCATTGGTCTTCTCTTCACACTCTTTAGGATTATTGGTTAGGAGGCTCGAATGACACTTATTGAAATATTAGCTATCCTTGCTCTTTTAATTTCTCTCGCATTGATTATTTTAATTACAATTCAACCGAGGCAAGCACAAACGTTGGGAAATGATACAACCAGTAATATTGGGCAACCAAGTTATTGGCGTTCGAATCGTATCGTTAAAGTAGCTAGTTTATTTGTTTCCATCGCTTTCTTTCTAGTAACCCTCATTTTAATGTTGCTTCAGACAAGTAATATTTGATGGTTTAGATATCAGTTTATTTTTGGAATTGTTTCTTGTAATTTCTTATGAGTCGAGTGAGAGTCTTGTGTCAATTTTAAGCTAGTAGAACCCTAAGCCAGGCTGTTTAATCTTAAATGGAAATAAAAGAAACAACTATCTACAACCTTTTATCACTAAAATAAAGCCTATTAGTGTCTCCAGAAGATGTTCCAATGGAGAAGCTAGTAGGTTTTTTTGTTTTAGTATTTCCAACCCTCTACCTAGATTACTCAAGCAGATGATTGGAAAATCTCTATGTGGTTTATACTGAAGTCTATCCTCATTAACAAAAAAACTCCATCAGTTCTGTCATGAGAATACTCATTCAGTAGTGATAGAGTTTTTAGGAGGTGTCAGTCATTTTCTAATCATTGAAAAAATGTTTTCTTTCTATCAATGAAGTATAAAAATGATCAGGTTTACTTTATAATTGGAAAAGAGATTTCGATTAATTTATCTGAATAAATTGTTTTAATATTGGCTTGGTCGACAGTGGAGATATCGACTTTTCGTTTTAGGAAAAATTCACGAATTTTTTCAACTTCTTGTTCACGAATGGCACGGTGTTTATTGGTAATCAGCAATTCATAGTGCGCAGGTGCTTGAGTAAAAACAACATCGGTGTTTCCTGCTGAGTAGGTTTCAACTAGGATAGCATCCGTGCTTTCAAGTTGATTGCGCACAAGAGCTAGGTGGCTGTTTGTATTGTTTATAAGCTTCATAAATCTTCCTCCTGAATTTTCTATATATATCTATTATACCACTTTAAAACTAGAATTTGTAAGAAGGAAGTGCTAAAATTTTAGTTTTAATGAGTCGTAAATGTTAAAAAGAAATTGTAGGTTGAAATTTAAAGATTATGCTGAATTTTCCATTGCTGAATTCCCCACTTGTGACTACCTCTTTTTAGTTTCGAGATGGCTTCATCAACTGAGAACCACGCAAGGTGATTGAAATCTTCAAGGGGAGCTTGTTTATCAGTTATGCGAGTGACTTCATAAAGATAAGCAGGATTATAGTAGTAGGTATCACGATGGCTGGAGTAAAAATATTCATCTGCCTGACCATAATAATTTCCAATCTCTGCTCTATAACCTAATTCCTCAAGTAATTCCCGTTCAAGAGCTTTTAGGTGTTCTTCGCCTTTTTCGATTTCTCCACCTGGAAGAAACCAGGCTCCGTTTGGTGCTTGAACAAGGATAATACGATCCTTTTCCTGATTTGGAATGACTGCATAAACTCCATAACGATTGACATAATGAACATTTTCTTCTTTATTTCCAAATGTAGGACGGTGCATAATGAATACTCCTATAAATATTAAAATATTGAACCTGTTAAAAGATTCTATGATGACTGAAATACAGGTATTTTCTTTATTATAGCATACTTAGATAAAGTTTCCTATTTTTAAAACTAAGACCATTGAATCGTATTGTTTTACACAGCACATAGAGATGTATGTTTATACATGGGGTAGATGATTTTCATACTATTTAGTAAGGGTACTTGATTCTATCAGGGTTCTAGGTATTCAGTTGAACGGACTATTTGTTTTTCTATTTAGCTTAATAAGGCCTGGCGAAATAGTGGTATTTTTATGAATTTTGTGTTACAATATTAAAAATAATTTTTGGAGGTCGGGTATGACAATCTATAACTTTTCAGCAGGACCTGCTGTTCTTCCTAAGGAAGTACTAAAAAAAGCTCAGGCAGAGTTTTTGGACTATGCAAACTCAGGTATGAGTGTTATGGAGTTGTCCCATCGCTCCAAGGAGTTTGATGCTATCATAAAGGATGCTGAAGTTCTTTTGAGAGAACTAATGGAAATTCCTAATAATTATAAAGTTCTTTTCTTGCAAGGTGGGGCTTCCACACAATTTTCTATGATTCCTTTGAACTTAGCAAAAGGCGGAAAAGCCTACTATATTGTTGCAGGTTCTTGGGGGAAAAAAGCCTATACTGAGGCAGTGAAGTTATCTAAGACAATTCCATTTGAGCCGATTTTATTAGCTTCATCTGAGAGTTCAGTATATGACCATATTCCAGTTATCCCAACAGAAGATATCGATCCATCTGCATCTTATGTGCACTTAACCACTAATAATACAATTGAAGGAACTGCGATTTATCAACTTCCAGACACTAATGGTGTTCCTATTGTAGCAGACATGTCTTCAAATATTCTTGCCGCGCGTTACCGTGTAGCTGATTTTGGGATGATTTATGCGGGTGCCCAGAAAAATATTGGACCAGCAGGTGTGACTATTGTTATTATCCGTGAAGATTTGTTAAATGAAGATCCGGTCTTGTCAAGTATGCTAGACTATCGGATACAGTCAGAAAATCACTCTCTTTATAATACGCCACCAACTTATGGAATTTATATAGCTAAGCTGGTCTTTGAACATGTCAAGCGTTTAGGTGGAGTAGATGAAATGGAACGTCTAAACCGGATAAAATCAGGTTTGTTGTATGACTTTATTGAACAGTCTGATTTCTATACTAGTCCTGTGAAAAAACCTCAAGATCGCTCCTTAGCTAATATCCCATTTGTGTCCCCATCCGAAGAATTGGATGCGAAATTTAATAAAGAAGCAGATGCAGCTGGATTTAAGAATATCAAAGGTCACCGTAGTGTAGGAGGCATGCGTGCAAGTTTATATAACGCATTCCCACTTGAGGGGGTAGAGGCTTTAATAGAATTTATGAAGAAATTTGAAGAGGAAAACAAGTAATGGATATTCGCTTAGCATTTCCCAATGAAGTGGCTTCTATCATGCAGGTGATAGAGAGTGCTAGAAAAAGTTTAGCAATTGCAGGAAGTAGTCAATGGCAGGGGGAAGATGGCTATCCAAGAGAAGAGGATATTTTTGAGGATATTTTGAAAGCACAAGGTTACATAGCTATTGTTGAGGGTCATATTGTAGCCTATGCAGCTGTTATTAGTGGTACTGAGCCGGCTTATGAACAGATTTATGAGGGCGATTGGAAGCATCATCATCATCGGTATATAACGTTTCATCGAATTGCAGTAGATAGCTCGTTTACAGGACAAAAAATTGGGCAGACTTTCTTACAAGCCTTGATTGAAGGGACTGAAGGTCAGGATTTTCGTTGTGATACCCATGAGAAAAACAAGGCCATGCAGCATATTTTAGAGAAATTAGGTTACGTTTACTGTGGCAAAGTGCCAATTGATGGAGAACGCCTAGCTTATCAAAAAATTAAAAAAGAACTGAAAAAGCTCTCTACCGAGAGATAGATGAGCCAGATTATCATAGTATGTAAGAGGGAAATTAATGGTATTTAGTGTAAAGACGTTTAATAATATCAATCAAATCGGGTTAAAAGAACTAGGAAATGCTTTTCAAATTGATGGTGATAAGGCTGAAAATCCAGATGCTTTTATTATCCGTAGTGAAAATTTGCATGGTCGAGAATTACCAAGTAATCTGAAAGCCATTGCTCGTGCGGGTGCAGGGACGAATAATATTCCAATTGAGGTAGCAACTGCAGAAGGAATTGTTGTATTCAATACTCCAGGAGCGAATGCAAATGCGGTAAAAGAAGCAGTATTGGCTTCCCTTCTTCTTTCGGCACGTGATTACATTGCAGCAAACGAGTGGGTTAATACGCTTACTGGTGAAGATGTGCCTAAGCAAGTTGAGGCTGGTAAAAAAGCATTTGCAGGAACTGAAATTGCAGGTAAAACACTAGGGGTTATTGGACTGGGTGCTATTGGGGCCCGTATTGCCAATGATGCGAGACGTTTAGGGATGAAAGTAATTGGATATGATCCATATGTTTCTATTGAGACTGCTTGGAATATCTCAAGCCATGTTGAGCGAGTACAAGAGTTACGAGATATTTTTGAGAAAAGTGATTTTATCACGATTCATGTTCCACTTACTGACAGTACTCGTCATACCTTTGATAAAACAGCGTTTTCATTAATGAAAAAAGGAACAACCATTATCAATTTTGCTCGTGGTGAATTGGTGGATAACCAAGCTTTATTTGAAGCTATTGAAACGGGTGTGATTGCACATTATGTAACGGATTTTGGGACAGAGGAACTGTTAAAACAGCCTCATGTTACCGTATTTCCACATGTAGGAGGATCAACGGAAGAAGCAGAGTTAAATTGTGCTATTATGGCTGGTCAAACAATCCGACGTTTTATGGAAACTGGCGAAATTGTCAACTCGGTGAATTTCCCAACAGTAGAGCAGTCACTATCTGCGCCATTTCGAATCACGTTGATTAATAAAAATGTTCCTAATATAGTTGCTAAAATTTCAACAGCAGTCAGCAGCCATAATATTAATATCGACAATATTATCAATAAATCCAAGGGTGACTATGCATACACCTTGCTTGATTTAGATGAGACGGATCTTGAAAAGATTGAAATGCTTGTAGATGCTTTTCAAGCTGACGAAAATATTGTTCGCGTTCGATTAATAGCAAAATAATGCTATACCGTAGTTACTACCAATCTCCAATCGGGAGGTTATCTCTAATAGCTGATGATGAGGCCTTACTTGGAATTTGGTTTGTTGATCAAAAATACTTTGAAGCTGGTGTGACAGATCCAGTTTGTAATCAAACAACCCCTTTATTAGACAAACTAGCAGGATTATTAGATATCTATTTTCAAACGGGAAATGTGGATTTTCGTTCTATCTCACTCAAAACGAGGGGGACAGCTTTTCAAAGACGTGTATGGGATTATTTAGCAAACATTCCTAGTGGGGAAACGAGGAATTATGGGGAGATAGCACAAGCTTTACAAGTTTCCTCAGCACAAGCTATTGGAGGAGCTGTTGGACGAAATCCTTGGTCTATTCTTATTCCTTGCCACCGTGTGTTAGGGAAGAATAGCCAGCTGACAGGCTATGCTGGAGGGGTGGATCGAAAAATTTATCTGTTAAAACTTGAAGGAGTTGAAATAGTTTAAGCGATTTGTTCCTCTTACTCAAAAATGAAATGAGAATACTATGTTACAATTTATCGAATATCCTAAATGTTCAACTTGTCGTAAGGCAAAGAGCGAACTCACTCAGTTGGGCTTGGAATTTGAATCAGTGGATATTATTCACCAAACTCCTAGTTCAGAACAATTATTAAAATGGATGAAAGAGTCTAGCTTTGAGATAAAAACTTTTTTCAATACTAGTGGTATTAAATACAGAGAGCTAGGATTAAAAGAACGAGTGGCACAGATGTCTCTAACAGAAGCAGCTCAGATTTTATCTTCGGATGGTATGCTGATTAAACGTCCCTTTCTCGTTAAAGATAATCAACTTCTTCAGATAGGATATCGTAAGGAGTATAAATTGCTAGACTTGTAATCAAGTGTAAACAAAGAAATTCTTCTTAGAGGAGATTGAAAATTGATTGACTATTGGTTTAGACAGGCTACAAATCTTTTGTACTTGAAACAATGAATAGATTTATACCCTTTTAGTTCTGATGTACTTTTTTAATCCAGCTAAGAGTAACTTTATTTATAAATAGGAAGCAAGCATTCCTGAGTTATAAAACAGAAAAGAAGTGCGTTTGTGCTTCTTTTTTGGTATAATGAGGGGGTATTATTTGTATAGAAAGGTCAGCAAATGCAATCATTACAAGAACAGTTGGCAGAACAATTTGATATCGTTTTTTCAGATGTTAGTTTACTTGAAACTGCCTTTACTCATACTTCTTTTGCAAACGAGCATCGCCTCTTAAAAATTTCACATAATGAACGTTTGGAATTTTTAGGAGACGCTGTTCTGCAATTAATTATTTCAGATTATTTATTTAACACTTACCCAACTAAACCTGAGGGGGATCTTTCAAAGCTACGATCTATGATTGTACGTGAGGAAAGTTTAGCTGGTTTTGCGCGTGTAGCTCAGTTTCCTCTTCATCTAAAGCTAGGGAAGGGAGAAGAAAAGTCTGGTGGACGCGATCGAGATACCATTTTAGGGGATGTCTTTGAAGCTTTCTTAGGTGCATTATTTTTGGATCAAGGCATTGAAGTTGTCAAAACTTTCCTTTACCAGTTGGTTATCCCTAAAGTGGAGGAAGGAAGTTTTGAGCGTGTTAAGGATTATAAAACACAGCTACAAGAGCTCTTACAGGTGGATGGGGATGTTCAAATTTCCTATCATGTGCTAGATGAATCAGGTCCTGCACATGCAAAAGAGTTTACCATGCTGGTAAAAGCTAATGGGAAAGAAATTGGGCAAGGAAAAGGTCGGTCTAAAAAATTAGCTGAGCAAAAAGCCGCTGAAAATGCCATCAAGAAAGGCACTTTCTAATGTACTTAAAAGAAATAGAAATCCAAGGATTTAAATCCTTTGCAGATAAGACAAGAATTATTTTTGACCAAGGTGTAACAGCAGTCGTAGGGCCAAATGGATCAGGAAAATCCAATATAACGGAAAGTTTACGATGGGCATTGGGGGAATCCAGCGTTAAGAGCTTGCGGGGAGGAAAGATGCCGGATGTCATTTTTGCTGGAACGGAAACGCGTAAAGCCCTCAATTTTGCGTCGGTGATGGTTCTTTTGGACAACAGCGATGGGTTTATCAAGGAAGCTGGTTCAGAAATTCGCGTGGAGAGACAGATTTATCGTACTGGTGACAGTGAATATAAGATTGACGGTCGTAAGGTTCGTTTGCGAGATGTTCATAATCTCTTTTTAGATACAGGGTTAGGTCGAGATTCATTTTCAATTATTTCACAAGGGCGTGTGGAAGAAATTTTTAATTCAAAACCTGATGAGAGACGGGCGATTTTTGAAGAAGCAGCAGGCGTTCTAAAGTATAAAAGTAGACGGAAAGAAACAGAAAGCAAGCTGAGTCAAACACAGGATAATTTGGATCGTCTTGAAGACATCATCTATGAGTTAGAAACGCAAATTAAACCTCTAGAAAAGCAGTCTCAAACCGCTAAAGAATTTTTAAAAATAGATAATAAGAGAAAGAGTTTACAATTAAATGTATTAGTAGCTAAAATACTAAGAGATAAAGAATCTTTAGAAAAAGCTAAAGAAGAACTGTCAAAACTGCAAGAAGAATTAAAGGACTATTATCAAAAACGTGACCTTCTTGAACGAGACCATGTTCGCATCAAAAAAGAACGGCAACAAGCACAGAGTCAGCAAGAAGATTATCAACAAAAACTACTGCATTTAACAAGTTTAATCAGTGATTTAGAAAGAAGATTAGATCGCAAAGAATTGGAACAATCTCAAGCTGAAAGCAGTCGAAAAGAACGTTTAGAGCAACTGTCTATCTTGAAAAAAAGACGTTTACGGATTAGTAAACAGCTAGAGGAAAAAGAGACTAGTATTCAAACTCTTTCTCATGATGTCAATTTGCAAAAACAGGAAACTGAAAGTCTAGAAAAACAATTAGCAACTTATTCCAGTTCTCCTGATCAAATGATTGAGCATCTTAGAGAAACCTATATTCATTTGGTGCAAGAAGAGGCAGAATTGACGAACCAAGTGACTTCTTTACAAAACCAAATTGATCGCTACTTGGAAGAATTAGAAACTCAAAAAGCAGATGTTGCAAATTTACAGGTTCATCTCAAGGATGCTCAGGAGAAAGAACGAATTGCTCAAGAAGAATTAGATGTGGTGGAAGTTCAACTGCAGAACTTATTAGCAGCGTATCAGAGTCAAGTGAGTCAAGTTGGGACTTTGAGGGAAAACTATCAAACTGAGCAAGCCCAGATGTTCGATATAATAGATGAACTCAAACGCAAACAAGCCCGTGTGGATAGTCTTGAAAATATACAAAAGAGTCACAGCAATCTTTATTCAGGAGCTCGTTCCGTTCTGCAGCAAGCTGAAACAATTCGTGGTATTATTGGTGTTGTTAGTGAACATCTCAATTTTGATCGGCGTTATCAGATTGCCTTGGAAGTAGCGCTAGGGGCAAGTAGTCAGTATATCATTGTAGAAGATGAACATGCGGCAACTCGAGCGATTGAACACTTGAAAAAAAGTAGGGCAGGTCGAGCAACCTTTCTTCCTCTTACGACGATTAAACCAAGGAAATTAGCCGATCATTATCAGACCAGTATCGAAAATGCAAAAGGTTACCTTGGGTTAGCTAGTCAACTTGTAAGTTTTGAAAATGAACTAACCGTTATTTTTGAAAATTTATTAGGTAGTACAGCAGTTTTTGATACGATAGAAAACGCTCGTCAAGCAGCCAAATCAGTCCGTTATCAGGTACGTATTGTGACATTGGATGGGACAGAGTTGCGTACAGGTGGATCTTATGCGGGGGGGAGCAACCGTAATCAAAATTCTACCTTCATAAAGCCCGAATTGGATAGTCTTAAAGAGGATATCGCAACTATTAATCAAGAATTACGTGTCAAGGAGTCTGTAGTTGAAAAATTGCAAGTTAAGCTTTATCATGCTGATCAACGATTAGAAGAAATTCGAAATCAGGGTGAAGAAATTCGTCTGGCTGAACAAAAAACTCGATTATCTTATGAGCAAGCTTGTAAGGAAACAGAGGAGTTAAGAGAGCTTCAAAAAATTCAGCTAATGAATAGTGAAGAAGGTGAACTGGAAACCTTGCAGGAGAGGAAGGTGAACCATGAGAAACGCTTGCAGAAAATTGACTCTGAAAAAGAAAGTTTACAGGGACAAATTGAACAACTACGTTCTAGCAAAGACCAAGTAGAATCAAAAGTAGCTCTCCTTCGAGAACAAGTCTCTGAGAGTCGCCTGTCTCAGGCTGAATTAGCCAATCAGTTGCAGTTTTCTCAGATGGAATATAAGCGTTTAGATATCGAAGCCAAAGAAGTGAAAGAGCAGATCGAAAGTCTGGAAAAACTTTTGAAGCCAGAAGTCGAGTCAGAGAAATTGAATATGGACCAACTCAAACAACAAATCCTAGAAGCTCAGGAAGAAAAGGAGAAGCTTAGTCAGTCCATAATTCGATTAAGGTTTGAGTTAGAAGACCTAGAAGGTCAGGGAGAGGACTTGGAAACGCAACTGGAGCGAATCCGACATCAAAACGAGGACTATATTCGTCAGCAAACAAGACAAGAAGCAGTCAGAGATCGCTTGATTGAACATTTACGGCAGATGCAAAATCGTTTGTCTGAAGAATACAGGATGAGTTTTGACGAAGCTAGACAAGAAGCGGAAGCTATTGAAAATCTTTCACTTGCTGAACAGGAAGTGAAGAATTTAGAGAGAAGTATTCAACAGTTAGGACCGATCAATTTAGACTCAATTGCTCAGTATGATGAGGTCAAAGGAAGGCTGGATTTTCTGAATAGTCAGCGAGAAGACATTCTATCTGCAAAGGAGCTCCTGTTAAGCACGATTTCTGAGATGAATGATGAAGTAAAAGCACGATTTAAAGTTAGTTTTGATGCTATTCGAGAGTCTTTTAAGGAAACTTTCCGACAGATGTTTGGCGGTGGTCAAGCAGATTTATTATTAACAGATGGTGATTTGTTGACAGCTGGAATTGAGATTTCTGTACAACCACCAGGCAAAAAAATTCAGTCTTTAAACCTTATGAGCGGAGGAGAGAAGGCTTTGTCCGCCCTTGCTTTACTCTTTTCCATTATTCGTGTTAAGACCATTCCATTTGTTATTTTGGATGAGGTAGAGGCAGCATTAGATGAGGCAAATGTGAAACGTTTCGGTGACTACTTAAACCGATTTGACAAAAGTAGTCAATTTATAGTGGTCACCCACCGTAAAGGAACAATGGTTGCAGCAGACTCTATTTATGGTGTTACGATGCAGGAATCTGGCGTTTCTAAATTGGTCTCTGTAAAACTTACCGATATAGAAAGTATATGAGATGAATATAAAATTATTAGCAACAGATATGGACGGTACTTTTCTTGATGGAAAAGGTCAGTTTGATATGGAGAGACTAAAAAAACTGTTACTAACTCTTAAAGATAAGGGAATCTATTTTGCAGTGGCTTCTGGTCGAGGACTTTTGTCACTCACGGAGATGTTTGCAGAGGTTCGCCATCAAGTGATTTTTATTGCTGAAAATGGTAGTGTAGTAGAATTTCATGGAGAAGACCTTTACGAAGCGACGATGACTCCTAGCTTCTATCAAGCTACTTTTGAGAAATTAGCCCAATGTCCTTTCTTAGACACCAATCAACTTTTG
>NZ_KQ969157.1:125234-133543 GCF_001578805.1 Streptococcus sp. DD10
CCTATGTTCTTGAAACAGTAGATCCTGATTATCTAGCAGTGAGTTCGCACTATAATAGTAATATTCAAAAAGTTGTTTCTTTTGAAAACATAGATGATGATATTTTCAAATATACCACTAATTTTCCTCCTGAGATTTTAGCAGAGGGGGAAGCATGGGTAAATGAAAATGTTGAGGGTGTCAAAGCTATGACAACGGGTTTTGAGTCAATTGATATTGTCTTGGACTATGTAGATAAGGGTGTTGCGATTGTAGAGCTCGCTAAAAAATTACAACTTTCAATGGATCAAGTGATGGCGTTTGGAGATAACTTAAATGATCTTCATATGATGCAGGTTGTAGGACATCCTATCGCACCAGAAAATGCACGACCAGAAATCCAAGAACTAGCCAAGGAAATCATTGGTCCACATACAGAGCAGTCTGTAATAGCTTATATGGAGGAAATAGCATGTCAGAAATAAAATTAATTGCCCTTGATCTTGATGGAACTCTCCTAACGAGTGATAAAAAAATTTCAGAGCGCAATATGGAAGCTTTGTTAGCTGCAAGACAGAAAGGGATTAAGATTGTCTTGACGACAGGTCGTCCTCTGAAAGCTATGGAATTCTTCTTACGTGAGTTAGGAACGGATGAAAGAGATGATGAGTATACCATCACTTTCAATGGTGGTTTAGTTCAGAAAAATACAGGTGAAATTTTAGATAAAACAGTTTTTTCACTTGATGATGTGGCTCGAATTTTTGAGGAAACAGAAAAGCTGAACTTACCGCTTGATGCTATTTCAGAAGGGATAGTTTACCAGATTCAATCAGATCAAGAAAGTCTCTATGCCCAGTTTAACCCAGCTTTAACTTTTGAGAGTGTTGCTTTTGATGCTTTGTCTAGTCAGAATACATACAATAAATGCGTCACTGCTTATCCACAAGAACCATTAGATGAAGCCATTAAAAAAATATCTCCTGAGCTATTTGATCAGTATGAAATCTTTAAATCTAGAGAACTACTTCTTGAGTGGTCACCGAAAAATGTACATAAGGCGACAGGATTAGAAAAATTGATTTCCCATTTAGGACTTTCTCCTAGTCAGGTGATGGCTTGTGGAGATGAGGCCAATGACTTGTCCATGATTAAGTGGGCGGGCCTAGGAGTTGCTATGAAGAATGCTGTTGAACTAGTTAGAGAGGTCGCAGATGTTGTCACACCCATGACCAACGATGAGGATGCAGTAGCATGGGCTATTGAAAATTATGTTTTAAAGGAGTTCTAGAGAATGGGATTGTTTGAACGACTGTTTGGAAGACAAGAAGAACCACAAATTGAAGACATTGTAAAAGAAGCTTTGGAAAATATAGACTTACAAGAAGCAACGTTAGGTTCTGATATCGAACAAGAATCTCTACATATGAAGAGTCCTGAGGAAAAGGATGGAGCAGATGAAAAATCAGAGAAGTCTTCTCTGCTTCAGTTAGAGAAATCTTTACCTGATTCTGAGGAGACTGTAACATCCTCTAAAGATCGGATAAATTCTGAAAAAGAAAATGATGAAATCAGTTTTCAGAGTACAGAAGTTGAGCAGAAAGAGGAACAGAGTGATTCAAATCAAGAGGGTGGCGTTAAATCTTCCGTCATAGAAGCCTATTATGAAGAATTACAAGCTCGCATTGCAGAAGATGTTCACCAAACTGCAGAGGTAGAAGTACAATCTGAAGGGAAAAATGATTTTGAGGAACTTCAAGAAACTGAACAAGATAAATACGATCGAAGTCTTCGTAAGACACGTTCAGGTTTCGGAGCACGGCTCAATGCATTTTTTGCTAATTTTCGTTCTGTAGATGAGGAATTTTTTGAAGAATTAGAAGAGTTATTGATTTTAAGTGACGTAGGGGTGCAAGTTGCTTCTACTTTAACGGAAGAACTTCGATACGAGGCTCGTCTTGAAAATGCTAAAGATCCGCAAGTTTTACGCCGTGTGATTATTGAGAAACTGGTTGAATTATATGAGAAAGACGGTGATTATCAGGAAAAAATTAATCTACAAAGTGGGTTAACTGTTATGCTCTTTGTGGGTGTAAATGGTGTTGGGAAGACAACATCCATAGGGAAATTAGCCTATAAATACAAAAATGAAGGTAAAAAGGTTTTATTAGTAGCAGCAGATACTTTCCGTGCAGGAGCAGTAGCACAGCTTCTTGAATGGGGACGTCGGGTAGATGTCCCAGTTGTGACAGGACCTGAAAAGTCTGATCCAGCAAGTGTTGTTTTTGATGGGATGGAAAAAGCTGTCACTGACGGGGTTGACATCCTGATGATTGATACAGCAGGACGTTTACAGAATAAGGATAATCTCATGGCTGAACTTGAGAAAATTGGTCGTATTATTAAACGAGTAGACCCATCTGCACCACATGAAACTTTTTTAGCTTTAGATGCCTCAACAGGGCAAAACGCCCTTGTTCAAGCCAAGGAGTTTTCTAAGATTACTCCTGTAACAGGTATCGTTTTAACCAAGATAGATGGTAGTGCTCGTGGAGGTGTTGTTTTAGCTATTCGTGAGGAACTTCATATTCCGGTGAAATTAATTGGGTTTGGTGAAAAAATTGATGATATCGGTGTATTTAATTCTGAAAATTTTATGAGAAGTTTATTAGATGGGATCTTGTAAATTTTGTAAAATCAAAAATGGCAGAAAATTCTCTGCCATTTTTGATTGAAGTGGTATCAATAAGAAGCGATAGTAACAGGATAGTAGAGATTAGTTAAGGTAAATGACATGATATAGACAGATTAAAACTAGTCGCTATAAACAGGATTGAATTCAAAAAAACCGCAAGCTACTTTTTGCGATTTTTTATTTTTGTAAAAAGACGATAACTTTGAACGGATGCTAAACTAGCTCCGATTGCTAAGCTAAATGCTAAAAATGTATGTAGTTTCATTGAGAGAAATAGAAAGCTAAAGAGAATCGTTAAAAGGCAGAAAACAGAAACATTAATGAAAAAGAAGAGTTCACTAAGTAAAAGTGCCTGTTCATTTACAGGTACATATTCAGTATAGGTTGTTTTTTCTATGTCTTCTACCTCATGGTAGTGTAAACCTTCATTTGGTTTAAAATCTCTTAAAGCCATACTCTCTCCTTAACAATTCTATACTAGTTTAACATATTTTTAAGAGAAATAATGTTACAAAAATGTTACAATAACAATAAATCTTTTTTTCTTTCACTAGTGTTTGCTTGTAAAGAAAAAAATTGGTATAATGAAAAAATGAATAAAATTACTATTACAGCTACTGCAGAAAGTATTGATCAAGCAAAAGCTTTACTTGACAGTGGCGTTGACAGGATTTATGTAGGTGAAGCTAATTATGGTCTTCGCTTACCGAAAAATTTTACTCACGATGAACTTTCTGAGCTAGCTCAATTAGTTCATAGTAGAGGGAAAAAGTTGACTGTAGCTGTCAATGCATTGATGCACCAAGATATGATGGACAATATTAAACCCTATCTTGATTTTTTGGCAGAAATCAAAGCAGATTACATCACAGTCGGAGATGCAGGGGTATTTTACGTTCTTAAAAGGGATGGATATCCATTTAAGACAATTTATGATGCGTCTACAATGGTAACAAGTGGTCGTCAAATTAATTTTTGGGCTGAAAAAGCAGGAGTTTCTGAAGCAGTTCTCGCGCGCGAGATTCCGTCGCAAGAGTTGTTTACGTTAGCAGAAGTTGTTACAATACCAGCGGAAATTTTAGTTTATGGTGCTAGTGTTATTCATCACTCTAAGAGACCTCTTTTACAGAACTATTATAATTTTACTCATATTGATGATGAAAAGAGTCGTGAGAGAGATTTATTTTTAGCAGAACCTGGAGATGCCAGCAGTCATTATTCTATTTATGAAGATAAGCATGGTACACATATTTTTGCCAATAATGATCTGGATTTAATGACTAAGCTAGATGAGTTGGAGGTGCACGGCTTTAAGAATTGGAAGCTAGACGGACTTTATACACCTGGTCAAAATTTTGTAGAGATTAGTCGCCTTTTTGTTCAGGCAAGAGACTTGATTGAAAAGGGTGAATTTAATTCTAGTCAGGCATTTCTTTTAGATGAGAGAATTCGAGACTATCATCCAGTTAATCGACAGTTAGATACTGGATTTTATGAATATGATCCGGACTTAGTTAAATAGTAAAGCAAGTAGCTAATTTTGGCTACTTGTTCCTATTTTAATAGAAATATTAAAAATTCTGACAATTTTACAATCAATCATACTATTATACTTGCAATATATTAGGAGAAGATATGACAAAAACATTAAAACGCCCAGAGGTCTTAGCGCCAGCGGGGACATTAGAAAAATTAAAAGTAGCCGTTCAATATGGTGCAGATGCAGTATTTATCGGAGGTCAAGCCTATGGTTTGCGGAGCCGAGCAGGGAACTTTACGATGGATCAGATGCGGGAAGGTGTAGAGTTTGCGGCCCAATATGGTGCCAAAGTTTATGTTGCTGCGAATATGGTGATGCATGAAGGAAACGAAGTAGGTGCAGGAGAGTGGTTCCGTGAATTAAGAGATTTGGGGATTGCTGCAGTCATCGTTTCAGATCCTGCTCTAATTGCCATTGCTTCAACAGAAGCGCCAGGATTGGAAATTCATTTATCAACACAAGCGAGTGCTACAAACTATGAAACGTTGGAATTTTGGAAAGATTTGGGGCTGACACGAGTTGTTCTGGCTCGCGAGGTTTCTATGGAAGAGCTTGCTCAGATTCGAAAGAGGACGGATGTTGAGATTGAAGCGTTTGTGCACGGAGCGATGTGTATTTCGTATTCAGGGCGTTGCACGCTTTCTAACCATATGAGTAATCGAGATGCAAATCGAGGTGGTTGTTCACAATCTTGTCGTTGGAAATATGATCTTTATGACATGCCTTTTGGGCAAGAACGAAAAAGCTTAAAAGGAGAAATTCCAGAAGAATTCTCTATGTCAGCAGTTGACATGTCAATGATTGATCATATTCCAGATATGATTGAAAATGGAGTGGATAGTCTTAAAATAGAAGGAAGAATGAAGTCAATCCATTATGTTTCAACAGTTGCGAATTGCTATAAAGCTGCAGTTGATGCTTATATGGAAAGTCCTGAAAAGTTCGAAGCTATAAAGCAAGATTTAATTGATGAGATGTGGAAAGTGGCACAGCGTGAACTGGCAACAGGGTTTTATTATGGGACACCGACGGAAAATGAACAACTTTTTGGAGCACGTCGTAAAATTCCAGAGTACAAGTTTGTAGGCGAGGTCGTTTATTATGATTCTGTCAACAAAAGGGCTACGATTCGTCAGCGGAATGTCATTTGTGAAGGGGATCAAGTGGAGTTTTACGGTCCAGGTTTCCGGCATTTTGAAACAATCATTGAAGATTTACGAGATGCATCAGGAAATCAGATTGAGCGTGCTCATAAACCGATGGAATTGCTTAGTATATATATGCCTACTGAGGTTAAACCAGGTGACATGATTCGAGCTCTCAAAGAAGGTTTAGTCAATCTTTATAAGGATGATGGAACTAGTGTGACGGTACGTGCTAAAGCATAAAATGAGTGTAATCTATGGTCAGTTAGTGGATGAGGAGTCACGTTGTTTGCATTATCATGGTCAAACAGATATCCTCTCCCTTAAATGTTATGAATGTGGAAAGTATTATGCCTGTTATCAGTGCCATAATAAATTAGAAGAGCATTTGTTCTCACCGTACCCTATTCAGAATTGTCAAGATAAAGTTGTAATTTGTGGAGTTTGTAAAATGGAGTTGACCTTTGGGCTTTATCATGAAAATCGGAGTTGTCCCAATTGTCATTCATCTTTTAACCCTGCATGTCGAAAACATTATCATCTGTATTTTAAGTGAATTGATTTTGTTCAAATGTTATATATTACAAAAAAAGCTAAGTAAAAGTG
Source organism: Streptococcus sp. DD10 (assembly GCF_001578805.1). Taxonomy (GTDB): domain Bacteria; phylum Bacillota; class Bacilli; order Lactobacillales; family Streptococcaceae; genus Streptococcus. The sequence goes on from NZ_KQ969157.1 coordinate 131,200, forward strand.
TTTAACACCATTTTTGTATGAGTTTTTTAACTATACTTAGTATACTATGATGGTAGATAGTTAAAAAAGAAAAAACCAGTTGGAAAAATCAGGAATAAGATTTTTCCAACTGGTTTCTTCGTGTAGATTTTAATCAAAAGTTTATTATGTTCGACTCTGCAAATAAGAAAGGATTCTCCCTATTCTTGAGGAGCAAATATTTTTTGGAAGTTTTTCTCTTCATCCACAGTTGATGGAATTTGATTTAGGTCGAGTGGATAGCTAAATCCATTTAAGTATCCTTGAGAAGTATATTGATGAAGATCATACTTCTCAAGGGTTTGTGGTGCAGCATTAAAGTAACCATTATCATTTCCATAAGTTGGGAACCAAATAGCATCGAATTTATCAAGATTAATGCTGTGTTCTTCCATAAAGTAGGTTCCAATATAGATACCAATATTCTTAGCTCCAAGGGCAGATAATTTGGCACGAAACGCTTCTACACCTGCATCCATATCGTCCATTGTCTTTTCTTCGACATCCAGCCAATAGTAGCTAGGATTGAATTTTTTCGCAGCCTTATAGAATTCTTCCGCTTCTTTTTCCATTTCTTCTTTCGTGCTTGCTGCTACATAAGCATATACAGCTACTGGAATATTGCGCTTTTTAAATTCCTTAAGATGAGTCTCATAAGCCTTGTCTAGTCCATTTAAGTGGGCTGCAGCATTTTCTTTGGTTGTTTGTGCACCACTATGTACACGGATAATAGCACCTGAGATTTCATTACTCAACGTGTCATAGTCAATCTCACTAGGGAGTTGCCATCCGGATACATCTATGATTGGGCGAAAAACACCATTTATCGTAGTCGAAGTAATACTTGCAACTGTTGAAGAAGAACTTGTATTTGAACTTGCGCTAGATGAGGAAGAGTTTTGCTTAGTCTGGTTTTCATTAGCCCTGGTTTGTATGCTGGTTATGAATCGTGATGATAAAATCAATAGGATAAAACTAGCAAAGAAAGCAAGGACCACAATAGGTTTCATTCTCTTTCGCATAACAATTCATTTTAACGTAAATGCAAGTAGAAAGTAAAGCAAGGAGTATTGGTGTTACAAAAATGACATATTTGTCATTTAATCGTTATTGTTTAAAATATATTTGCAAAACTTGTTTATAAGATATTTCGAAATAAGACTTGACAAGAAAGGTAAGCTCAGATAAACTAGATAGGGATGTAGACATAGCAAGGAGGGGAATGTGACTGTTCGAAAAATAACTCAACTCACTTTTTTAGTTAGTCTTAGCGTTGTTCTTCGCTATCTTTTTGGTCCATTTCCAAATATTAAACCCATTACGGCTTTATTTTTAGTAATTGGCTTGCAACTAGGATTGGGGGAAGCTATTCTTGTTGCAAATTTGGTTATGCTAATAACTGGTTTTTTGCTTGGTTTTGGCCCTTGGATTTTATGGCAAATGGGGACTTATACGCTTGTACTTTTGTTTTGGAGAGTGTTGGTATGCCCATTTACTTCCTTGTTCTCCAACTCAACGAGAATCGGTTTTCAAGCTGTTTTAGCTGGTCTAATGGGAATGCTTTATGGCTTTATCATTAGTATTTTTTCAGCTTTATTTTACGGTTCGAGTTTTCTACCTTATTGGCTAAATGGTCTAATGTTCGATTGTCTTCACGCTGTGTCCACAATTATGTTTTATCCTGTTATTTTATCAATTTTTAGGAGATTTTATCATGAAGAAATTCAATAACCTTATCGTTTTAGTTCTAGCTTTAGTTACACTTGGTGCTTGTGCCACATCAAATTCAACTAATTCTAGCCAATCAACTAGTAGTAGCCATATTTCAGAATTAAAAGCTACTGTTACAATCAAAGAGTCTGAGGATAAGGTAACAAAAAAAGAAGTTAATTTTACTGACAGCCAAACAGTTATGGATATGATGAAAAGCGAATTCAAAATAGAAGAAACTAATGGGTTGATTACTTCTATTAATGGAGTGAGTCAAGATCAGTCTAAAAATACCTACTGGATGTATACAGTAAATGGTAAGATGGCTGAAAAAGGTGCTTCAGAAACAACTTTGAAAAATGGAGACAAGGTAGAATTTTATTTACAAGCTTTCTAATAGTTATAAAAAATTGAAAGAATGAGAATTCTGGTTGCTAAGTTTAATGGTTAAAGTGGAGTTTTAAGAGGCTGGGACAAAAGTCCTAGCCTCTTAATTGTTTTTGGATTGTCGAGCAAGACGCAGTGGTTGAGTGGGCTCTACCACGCTGATTTCATCAGCTTTTACAGCCCTACTCAACTGTGCGGAGGTGGGACGACGAAATCGAATTCTAACGAA
>NZ_KQ969157.1:134013-138292 GCF_001578805.1 Streptococcus sp. DD10
TTACCGATTTCTGTCCCACTCTCTTTTTTGTGAAGAATAGCTAGGAAATACGGATGAGACTTTCAATCATCGCAAGAAAGTGGTATAATAAATTCTGAAATTTTAGAAAATTTAGGTGTGCTATGAAAATTGATAAAAAGCACTTGTTAAATTATTCCATTTTGATTCCTTACTTAATATTATCTATTTTGGGATTGATTGTGGTCTATTCGACAACGAGTGCCACCTTAATTCAGGCGGGTGCGAACCCATTTGCTTCGGTTTTAAACCAGGGAGTGTTTTGGATTGCTAGCTTAGTGGCTATTTTTATTCTTTACCGTATGAAACTAAGTTTTTTACGTAATGGTAAAGTACTTGCCGTTATGATTTTGCTAGAGATTCTTCTTTTGATTTTAGCTCGAATCTTTGGTAAGGAAACAAATGGAGCGAGAGGTTGGCTTTATATTGGTCCTTTCAGTATGCAACCTGCTGAGTATTTAAAGGTGATTTTGGTCTGGTATTTAGCTCATTATTTTGCCAGGAGAGAGGAACAAATTGGTATTTACGATTATCAAGCTCTCACCAAAAATCAATGGATTCCACGAAAAATAACAGATTGGCGAATTGTTACCTTACTTTTAATCGGAATTGTTATTGTGATGCCGGATCTTGGAAATGCAACTATTTTAGCTTTGACGACTGTTATTTTAGTCGGTGTTTCAGGCATTGCCCCTCGTTGGTTTGGTGCCATAGTGGCAGCTATCGTTTCCGTTTCAGCTCTATTTCTTGGAATTATAAAAATAGTCGGTGTAGAAACCATGTCTCGAGTACCAGTTTTTGGATATGTTGCCAATCGTTTTAGTGCCTACTTCAATCCATTTGCTGATTTAGAAGGAGCAGGCCATCAATTGGCTAACTCATACTATGCTATGAGTAATGGTGGTTGGTTTGGTCTTGGATTAGGAAATTCTATCGAAAAAAGGGGTTATTTACCAGAGGCTCAAACTGACTTTGTTTTTTCTATCGTTATAGAGGAATTTGGTTTTGTGGGAGCGAGCCTGATTCTGGCTTTATTATTCTTTTTAATTTTACGTATCATTCTTGTTGGGATGAGAGCAAAAAATGCTTTTAATGCTATCATGTCTTTTGGAATTGGGGGTATGCTTCTTATGCAAACCTTTATCAATATAGGAGGGATATCAGGTCTCATTCCTTCAACTGGAGTAACATTCCCATTTCTCTCTCAGGGAGGAAATAGCGTGCTTACTTTGTCCATTGCAATTGCATTTGTTCTTAATATTTCTGCTGGTGAAAAGAAAGAAGAACTTTACCGAGAATTGGAATTTGAAGAAAATTAATTATCCACCATCACTTATGCTCTATGAGGGAGTATTCTCCCATAGCTATACTTTAAATTTTTTACGTGAGAGGTAAAAATTATGACCTTACAAAAACTTGAAAGCTATACAAATAAAGAAGTTATCAAAGAAGAAGTTGATATTTTGACAGAAATTTTGCAAGAAGTTGCTGAGAGTATGCTATCAAAGGAAACCTTTGATAAAGTGTTAGAATTAAAGGAATTGTCAAAAACTCAAAAATACCAAGCCTTGAATCGAATTGTTGAAAATATGAGTAATGATGAGTTAACAGTCATTTCGCGTTATTTTTCTATTCTTCCACTTTTAATCAATATTTCAGAAGATGTCGATCTAGCTTATGAAATTAATCATCAAAACAATGTGGAAAAAGAATATCTCGGGAAATTATCTACCACTCTAGATTTGGTGGCCGAAAAAGAAAATGCTGCTGAGATATTAGAAAGTCTTAATATCGTTCCAGTTTTGACAGCCCATCCTACTCAGGTGCAAAGGAAAACAATGCTAGATTTAACCAATCATATCCATCAACTATTGCGTCAGCATCGTGATGTTAAGGCTGGATTAGTAAATGAGAAGAAATGGCGAAGCAATCTTAAGCGTTATATCGACCTGATGATGCAGACGGATATGATTCGTGAGAAAAAACTGAAAGTGACAAATGAAATCACGAATGTAATGGAATATTATGAATCATCGTTCTTGAAAGCAGTCCCTAATCTTTTAGCAGAATACAAACGGCTAGCTAAAGAACGAGGAATCTCTTTAAATAATCCTAAGCCGATTACGATGGGGATGTGGATTGGTGGAGATCGTGATGGAAATCCATTTGTAACTGCTGAAACGCTAAAAACATCTGCAACAACGCAAAGTGAAGTGATTCTTAATTACTATATTGACAAAATTTCCAGTCTTTATCGTGAGTTTTCACTTTCTACTAAGCTGACTCAAATGAGTCCAGAGGTAGAGGCGATGGCGGCTCTTTCAACAGATACTTCAATATATCGTGAAAATGAACCTTATCGACGTGCATTTCACTATATCCAGTCAAAGCTTATCCAGACCATGATCAACCTTCGTGAGTGGGCGGCTCGTGGGGAGTCTGGCCTTGATAGTCGTTTACCAGTTGCTGTATCCGCTCACTCTGGTGGTAACGCCGTGGCAAATTATATTAGCAATCTTGTTTCAACTAGTATCAATGGCTTGACACAAGATCAAGCACCGGCTTATGAAACTGTGGCTGAATTCAAGGCAGATTTGGACGTGATTAAAGCATCTCTTGTAGAAAATCATGATGAAGCTTTAATTACAGGGGATTTTGCTGAATTGCTAGAAGCGGTTGAAATTTTTGGTTTCTATTTGGCTTCAATCGACATGCGTCAGGATTCTAGCGTACACGAGGCCTGTGTGGCTGAACTCCTTAAGTTAGCTGGTATCAATGATCATTATAGTGATTTGTCTGAAGAGGAAAAATGCCGAGTTTTACTAAAGGAACTATTAGAAGATCCTCGTATCCTCTCAGCAACCCACGCTGAGAAGTCCGAACTGTTGGAAAAAGAATTGGCCATTTTTAAAACAGCTCGTGAGCTTAAGGATAAGTTGGGTGAAGATGTCATTCGTCAGACCATTATCTCCCACGCAACAAGTGTATCTGATATGTTAGAGTTAGCTGTAATGCTGAAGGAAGTAGGGCTTTTAAATACAACTAGTTCCCGTGTTCAGATTGTTCCTCTTTTTGAGACAATTGAGGATTTAGAAAACTCAGAAGATACGATGCGTCAGTACCTGTCTTTGCCACTTGCTAAATCTTGGATTGCTTCTAAGAATAATTACCAAGAAATTATGCTTGGTTACTCAGATAGTAATAAAGATGGAGGATACTTATCTTCTTGCTGGACTCTTTATAAGGCTCAGCAACAACTAACTGCGATTGGGCATGAATTTGGAGTTAAGATTACTTTCTTCCATGGACGTGGTGGTACAGTAGGACGTGGTGGTGGCCCTACTTATGAAGCGATCACTTCACAACCGCTTAAATCCATTAATGATCGCATCCGTCTAACTGAGCAAGGAGAAGTAATCGGAAACAAATACGGGAATAAGGACGCTGCTTACTATAACTTAGAGATGCTGGTGTCTGCAACGATTAACCGTATGATTACGAAAAAGAAGAGTGATACGAGCACTTCAAATCGATACGAAGAAATTATGGAACAAGTGGTTGATAGAAGTTATAGTGTTTATCGTGATTTGGTTTTTGGGAACGAACACTTTTATGACTATTTCTTTGAATCAAGTCCAATAAAAGCTATCTCAAGCTTTAACATTGGCTCTCGACCAGCTGCTCGTAAAACTATTACCGAAATTGGTGGTTTGCGTGCCATTCCATGGGTATTCTCATGGTCTCAAAGTCGCGTGATGTTTCCTGGATGGTATGGTGTCGGATCCAGTTTTAAAGAATTTATTGATCAGGCTCCTGAAAATATTGAAACGTTACGACATATGTATAAGAATTGGCCATTTTTCCAATCTCTTTTGTCAAATGTGGATATGGTTCTGTCGAAGTCTAACATGAATATAGCGTTTGAATATGCAAAACTCTGTGAAGATCAGAAAGTGCGTGATATTTTCAATATTATTTTAGACGAGTGGCAACTGACGAAAAATATTATTCTTGAAATTGAAGAACATGATGAACTTTTAGCAGAAAATGCTTACCTTAGAGAAAGTTTAGACTATCGTATGCCGTACTTCAATGTTCTAAATTATATCCAATTAGAGCTTATCAAGAGACAACGTCGTGGAGAATTATCTTCTGAACAAGAAAAATTGATTCATATCACCATTAATGGAGTGGCAACAGGATTGCGAAACTCAGGTTGATGAAAGAAATAAAAATAGAAAAATCGAGAATTTGTCTCGAT
>NZ_KQ969157.1:138420-140738 GCF_001578805.1 Streptococcus sp. DD10
CCAATATCGAGTGTTATCCTGACCGGCACATAGAAAACGTTACCCAAATGGAAAATCAAGACTTGATTAAGTCCTTTATAATCTACGCTTCCACGTTCAATCAGCCCTATTACTAACTGGAGAAAGAATAATTCAGAAAAAGTATATAAAACACTTGCAATTTAGCTGAAATTTGATAAAATAGTAAGGAAAGTTAGACTGTATTGCCTACTGTCTATCTATAAAATATATTTTATTGGAGGCTTTTCCTAAATGGCAAAAGAAAAATACGATCGTAGTAAACCGCACGTTAACATTGGTACTATCGGACACGTTGACCATGGTAAAACTACTTTGACAGCAGCTATCACAACTGTATTGGCACGTCGCTTGCCTTCATCAGTTAACCAACCAAAAGACTATGCGTCTATCGATGCTGCTCCAGAAGAACGCGAACGCGGAATCACCATCAACACTGCACACGTTGAGTACGAAACTGAAAAACGTCACTACGCTCACATTGACGCTCCAGGACACGCGGACTACGTTAAAAACATGATCACTGGTGCTGCTCAAATGGACGGAGCTATTCTTGTTGTAGCTTCAACTGACGGACCTATGCCACAAACTCGTGAGCACATCTTGCTTTCACGTCAGGTTGGTGTTAAACACTTGATCGTTTTCATGAACAAAGTTGACTTGGTTGATGATGAAGAATTGCTTGAATTGGTTGAAATGGAAATCCGTGACCTTCTTTCAGAATACGATTTCCCAGGTGATGATCTTCCAGTTATCCAAGGTTCAGCTCTTAAAGCTCTTGAAGGTGATGCTGCGTTTGAAGATATCATCATGGACTTGATGAACACTGTTGATGAGTACATCCCAGAACCAGAACGTGACACTGACAAACCATTGTTGCTTCCAGTCGAAGACGTATTCTCAATCACTGGACGTGGTACAGTTGCTTCAGGACGTATCGACCGTGGTATCGTTAAAGTTAACGATGAAATCGAAATCGTTGGTATCAAAGAAGAAACTCAAAAAGCAGTTGTTACCGGTGTTGAAATGTTCCGTAAACAATTGGATGAAGGTCTTGCAGGAGACAACGTAGGTGTTCTTCTTCGTGGTATCCAACGTGACGAAATTGAACGTGGACAAGTTATCGCTAAACCAGGTTCAATCAACCCACACACTAAATTCAAAGGTGAAGTTTACATCCTTACTAAAGAAGAAGGTGGACGTCACACTCCATTCTTCAACAACTACCGCCCACAATTCTACTTCCGTACTACTGACGTTACAGGTTCAATCGAACTTCCAGCAGGTACTGAAATGGTAATGCCTGGTGATAACGTGACTATCGACGTTGAGTTGATCCACCCAATCGCCGTTGAACAAGGTACTACATTCTCAATCCGTGAAGGTGGACGTACTGTTGGTTCAGGTATGGTAACAGAAATCGAAGCTTAATTCGATTTAGTTTCTAAAAAAACAATTTAAAGTCAGACATTAAAAACCACCCTTTAGGTGGTTTTTTTAGGCTCTTTGTCAATTGTAGTGGGTTGATGAACAGTATAGATGTTAACGGAGTGGAGTTATCTGCTTATTTTTTAAGTTCAAGAAGGAAAATGGCTAGGTTTAGAAACATATTTTTCTGCCATTAGAGGTGAAGTAGAGATAGTTACCTTTTGATAAAAAAACCTCGTAAATACGAGGGTTAAAATGGAATTATTTTTTTTCAAGAAGAGCTTTGATATCTTGGAGGATATCTAACTCAGTTGGAGCTGCAATCTCTTCTTCAACTTCTGCTTTATTACCAAGGTTTTGCGCCTTCTCTGCTGCTTTAACTACAAAGAAAAGAACAGTCCCGATAATCAAAAAGTTGATAATAGCACTTAAAAAGCTACCGTATTTAACTCCATTCCATGAAAGTTCAGCGATTTGACTAACATTTGCAGCTTTTAAAGCAGGATTTAAAAAGAGAGGAGTAATCACATCGCTAACGAATGATGTGATAATATTACCGAAAGCAGCCCCGATGATAACTGCTACAGCAAGGTCAACGATATTTCCACGAAAAAGGAAATCTTTTAGTTCTTTAAGCATGTTTTAAAAATGCCCTTTCTATTTTTTACTTTATGCATTATATCGTAAAAATATGTCGAAGAAAAGTTTTTTGCTTAAAAATTTCTTGAAATGGATAAAGATGTAAAGCTAGATACGAGTCTTCAATATCTTATCTAAAACTGTAAAAAATATTTTACAATTTTAGTGAATTGGAGTATACTCCCATCTTTGACAGTTTTTCGAAATCAAAGAGCCCCTAAATGCTGATATAA
>NZ_KQ969157.1:142658-151356 GCF_001578805.1 Streptococcus sp. DD10
GTGTCAAAGTCCTGGGACATCTCAAATTAAGGTGAAAAATATTTTACAAATTTAGCGAATTGGAGTATAATGGATAGTGATATTTTATGTTTAAATGGGGGTATTGGCGATTTGAATAAAGAACTCATTGCAGAGATTAAAAATAATGTCAATATCGTCGAACTAATCGGTGAAGTTGTAGCTCTAACTAAGTCAGGGCATAACTTTTTAGGTTTGTGCCCTTTCCATGGTGAAAAGACACCTTCTTTTAATGTTGTTGAGGATAAGCAATTTTATCATTGTTTTGGTTGCGGTAGATCGGGAGATGTCTTCAAGTTTTTGGAAGAATACCGAGGAATCAGCTTTCGAGAAGCTGTCCAATTACTAGCTGATAGAGTAGGGATAGTGACCAATACAGTAGCTAACTTCGATATGGAAACTAGGAAAAATCCACATCAAGAGTTATATGATATCCATTTAATCGCTACAAAATTTTATCATACTTATCTGATGACAACTAAAATGGGAGAAGAGGCACGAGCTTATCTCTATCAGCGTGGTTTAACGGATGAGATTATTCAACATTTTCAGTTAGGCCTTGCCCCAGAAAAGGGAAATTATCTTTATCAGTCAGTAGGAGAAAAATTTAGTGAAGAGACTATAGCCAACTCAGGTCTTTTTAATCTAACGGATAGTAATCAAGTATACGATGCTTTCTCAAATCGTATTATGTTTCCTTTATCAAACGACCAAGGAAAAGTAGTGGCATTTTCAGGTCGTATTTGGAAACCAGTTGATGGAAGTCAGCCTATCGCAAAATATAAAAATTCAAGATCAACCGTAATCTTTAACAAAAGTTTTGAGTTATACCATCTAGACAAGGCGAAGCAAAGTATAAAAAAATATCATGAAGTATACCTGATGGAAGGGTATATGGATGTAATTGCAGCATACAGAGCTGGTATTGAAAATGCTGTTGCATCTATGGGAACTGCGCTAAGTCATGAACATGTTGAGCACCTGAAGCGTTTTACTAAGAAGATTATTCTAACCTATGATGGCGATAAAGCTGGGCAAGCCGCAACTGAAAAAGCATTGTCAGAATTAGATGATTTTTCGGTCGATATAGTTACCCTACCTGGCGGAATGGACCCGGATGAGTTTCTTCAAAAAAATTCTGCAAATGAATTAAAAACTTTATTAGAAAAAACGCGAATAAGTAAAATAGAGTTCCTAATTCAACATCTGAAACCTGATAATTTAGAAAACCTGCAAGCGCAAATTTCTTTTGTTGAACAGATATCTCCTATAATAGCTCAAGAACCATCCTTGACAGCTCAAAATACTTATATTTATAAATTGGTAGAGTTGCTACCAGATTTTGATTACCAACAGGTAGAGTCAACAATTAATGATGTCAGAGTTAATCAAAGACAAGAAAAACGAATAAGAAATACCATTAAAAAACAAGCAATTGTGGAGCTTCCTGTTAGTAAGCAGCTTTCTCGCTTGATTTTAGCGGAATCTCATTTGCTTAATCGAATGATATACAACTCTGTCTTATTAAATAATTACCGTTTACGAGAGGATTTTTCATTTGATACTCCTGAACTAGCCAGCCTTTATCAGATTCTTTGTGATAATGGTGAGGTGACTTCACAGGATTTAGCGATGTTACCAGAAGAAACTCAGAGAGCTTGGTATGGGGTCTTAGAGCAAAATCTTCCAGCAGACTGGACGCAAGAGGAGTTAGATGAGGTTGAACGAATCCGAGAAACAGAACGTTTGAAGAGGGAAACGACATTGATGGGAAGACGTGTTCGGGAAGCGTCTCATCAGGGTGACTTTGATACTGCAACAGATGAGTTAGAAAAGCTCATTGCTCAAAAAAGAAAAATGGAGTAATATATGTCCAAAAAACAAAAAGAAGTAACAACATTTGATGTTCAAGTGGCTGAATTTATTCGAAATCATAAGCAAGCTGGAACTGTAACTGATGAACACATTACGGAAGCCTTAGTTATTCCATTCACTTTGGATGCAGAAGGGATTGAAAATCTTTTTCAACGTATCCAGGATGCTGGATTAGCGATCACAGATAAGGAAGGAAATCCAAGTGCTCGTGTATTGCAGGCCGAGGAGGAAGAAAAAGAGCTGAGTGATGAAGAACTCTTAGGTTCTACTTCAGCTAAAGTAAATGATCCCGTTCGTATGTATTTGAAAGAAATCGGTGTTGTTCCCCTTTTGACCAATGAGGAAGAGAAGGAACTTGCTTTAGCAGTTGAAGCAGGAGATGTCGAGGCAAAACAGCGCTTGGCAGAAGCCAATCTTCGTTTGGTTGTTTCCATTGCGAAACGCTATGTTGGCCGTGGGATGCAGTTTCTGGATTTGATCCAAGAGGGGAACATGGGATTGATGAAAGCTGTTGATAAGTTTGATTATTCAAAAGGATTCAAATTTTCAACTTATGCAACTTGGTGGATTCGTCAGGCCATTACTCGTGCCATTGCAGATCAAGCCCGTACGATTCGAATTCCAGTACACATGGTGGAAACCATTAATAAATTGGTTCGTGAGCAACGCAATCTTTTACAGGAACTTGGAAATGAACCAACTCCAGAACAAATTGCGGAACGGATGGATATGACTCCAGATAAAGTACGAGAGATTTTAAAAATCGCTCAAGAACCGGTATCTCTTGAAACTCCTATTGGAGAAGAGGATGACAGTCATTTGGGAGATTTTATTGAGGATGAAGTAATTGAGAATCCAGTGGATTATACTACACGAATTGTCTTGCGCGAACAGTTGGATGAAGTATTGGATACCTTGACAGATCGAGAAGAAAATGTACTTCGACTTCGCTTTGGTTTAGATGATGGAAAAATGCGAACACTAGAAGATGTAGGTAAAGTCTTCAATGTTACACGTGAACGAATTCGTCAAATTGAAGCAAAAGCACTTCGTAAGCTACGTCATCCAAGTCGTAGTAAACCGCTTCGTGATTTTATGGAAGACTAAACGAACAAACTCTTAATTAAAAAAGAAATGATTGTATTTAACGGATTTGAAGTTAATAATATAATTTCAAATAGGAAGGAAAGTGCATTATGGCGTATACCGAAGAGCAGATTGAACAGATAAAAAATAAAATTTTAGATGCTCTAGAAGATGTTATTGATCCAGAATTGGGGATAGATATTGTCAATCTAGGTCTTGTCTATGAAATTCGATTTAACGGTGAGACAGGAGAAGCTGAAATTGACATGACACTGACAACGATGGGATGTCCATTAGCTGACTTGCTTACAGATCAAATTTACGACGTAATGCGTGAGGTGGATGAGGTTACGAAAACTGAGGTGAGATTGGTCTGGGCTCCTGCTTGGACTGTCGAAAAAATGAGTCGTTATGCACGAATTGCATTAGGAATTCGTTAGTAAAAGCCTCAGTTTTATAAATCAATAAAAGAAAATACCCTATGTAAACTCCTAATGCAGGATTGACATAGGGTATTTTTTGGCTTTTTGTTAACTATTATGACTTGATGAAATGCAATCAAGTTAAGGCGGAGTCCGGGGTGGAAGAGAATAGCTTTGACGGAGTTCTTCATACACTTTATTGAATCTCACGTTGAGAGTGCACTTGCTATAGTGATGTATTGTAAAATATACTAATACTCTTCGAAAATCTCTTCAAACCACGTCAGCTTTTCCTTACCGTAGGTATGGTTCCTGACTTCGTCAGTTCCATCCACAACCTCAAAGCAGTGCTTTGAGCAACCTGCGGCTAGCTTCCTAGCTTGCTCTTTGATTTTCATTGAGTATAATATGAAGTGAGATAGAAGTTGCGTTATGTTTTTACTTACTTTTTAGATGATTTGATTAATCAGTACTATTTTGCTAAAAGGTTTTTGATCAAAGAAATATTCAAACTATTTTCAGAACATTCTAGATGATAATAATGGCGAATCATTGAATTGTTTGATAAAAACAAGAGTAACGAAATGTTGTCATCGGGATTCATTTTAAGCGTAAATTGGAGATTGAGGTTGGTGTAAGGAATTTTATTGTTTAAATGCTGATATTTTCCCAAAAACTAACCTAAGAATGCTGATTTTTTTAGAAAAGAATGGTAAAATAGTAGTGAATAGAACACAGAAAGGTTATCTTAGTATGAAAGGGATTATCTTAGCAGGTGGTTCAGGAACTCGTTTGTATCCTTTGACACGTGCTGCTTCAAAACAACTGATGCCGATTTACGATAAGCCGATGATTTACTATCCGCTTTCAACTCTTATGTTGGCGGGAATAAAGGAGGTTTTAATCATCTCAACACCTCAAGATTTGCCACGGTTTGAAGAGTTGTTGGGAGATGGAGCGGAATTTGGTATTTCACTTTCTTATGCCGTTCAACCGAGTCCTGACGGCTTGGCTCAAGCTTTTATTATCGGAGAAGAATTTATCGGTGATGACAGTGTTGCGTTGGTTCTTGGTGATAATATTTTCCATGGAAATGGGTTGACAGCGATGCTTCAACGTGCAGAGAGTAAAGCAAAAGGAGCGACTGTCTTTGGCTACCAAGTGAAGGATCCAGAACGCTTCGGTGTGGTGGAGTTTGATGAAAACATGAACGCTATTTCTATCGAAGAAAAGCCAGAACATCCAAAATCCAACTTTGCAGTGACTGGTCTTTATTTCTATGATAATGATGTGGTAGAAATCGCCAAAAACATCAAGCCAAGTCCTCGTGGGGAACTAGAAATCACAGATGTCAACAAGGCCTACTTAGAGCGTGGGGACCTGTCTGTTGAGCTTATGGGCCGTGGCTTTGCTTGGTTGGATACAGGGACGCATGAAAGTCTCTTGGAGGCAGCTCAATACATCGAAACCGTACAACGCTTGCAAAATGTTCAGGTAGCAAATTTAGAAGAAATTGCTTACCGCATGGGTTACATCACCAAAGAACAGGTGCGAGAACTAGCCCAACCCCTCAAGAAAAATGAATACGGGCAATACCTGCTCCGTTTGATTGGAGAAGCCTAATGACAGATAACTTTTTTGGTAAAACACTGCAAGCCAAGGCTATTGAAGCCATCCCTGGGATGTTAGAATTCGACATTCCTGTTCATGGAGACAACCGCGGTTGGTTCAAGGAAAATTTCCAAAAGGAAAAAATGCTTCCTCTAGGATTTCCTGAAAGCTTCTTTGCGGAAGGCAAGTTGCAAAACAATGTGTCTTTTTCACGGAAAAATGTTTTGCGTGGCCTTCATGCGGAGCCTTGGGACAAGTACATCTCCGTTGCGGATGAAGGGAAGGTTCTGGGGTCTTGGGTTGACCTCCGTGAAGGAGAAACCTTCGGAAATGTTTACCAGACCGTGATTGATGCTTCCAAGGGTATTTTCGTGCCTCGCGGTGTTGCGAATGGTTTTCAAGTCTTGTCTGATAAGGTGTCTTATAGCTACTTGGTCAACGACTACTGGGCTCTAGAGCTCAAGCCAAAATACGCTTTCGTCAACTATGCTGACCCAAGCCTAGGCATCCAGTGGGAAAACCTAGCAGAAGCAGAAGTCTCAGAAGCAGACAAGAACCATCCTTTGCTCAAAGACGTCAAACCCCTAAAAGCAGAAGATTTGTAAAAATGTTGCTCTTAAAACAATCAAGAACATCATTATATAGTTTTTAGCTTTGCTATAAACGAGCGAAGTGAGCTATATGCTTAGCTTTCCGCCGTGAGAAAAGCACCTGAACTATTTTGTTTCAGGTGCTCGGAAGTTTTGAGACATTAGGCTCAAAACTTAGTCATGGAACTTCCTGGATTTCTGAAATCATCCACTGGATAATTTCACCTAACTTCCGTACTCACCTAAGGAAAGCTAAAAAAAGATTGATTTAAGAAACAATCAACACTAAAAACTATTTGGAGAAAAAATGACTGAATACAAAAACATCATCGTGACAGGTGGGGCTGGTTTCATCGGTTCCAACTTTGTCCACTATGTTTATAACAACTTCCCAGACGTGCATATCACCGTTTTGGACAAGCTCACCTATGCGGGCAACCGGGCCAATATCGAGGAAATCCTGGGCGACCGTGTGGAGTTGGTCGTAGCAGATATTGCGGATGCAGAAGTGGTTGACAAGTTAGCTGCTAAGGCTGACGCTATCGTCCACTACGCCGCAGAAAGCCACAATGACAATTCATTGAACGACCCATCTCCTTTCATCCATACCAACTTTATCGGGACTTACACCTTGCTAGAAGCGGCTCGCAAATACGATATCCGTTTCCACCACGTGTCTACGGATGAAGTCTACGGTGACCTGCCTTTACGGGAAGACTTACCAGGACATGGCGAAGGCCCAGGGGAGAAATTCACGGCAGAAACCAAGTACAACCCAAGTTCGCCTTATTCATCAACCAAGGCAGCCTCTGACTTGATCGTCAAGGCTTGGGTGCGTTCTTTTGGTGTCAAAGCAACCATTTCCAACTGTTCCAACAACTACGGTCCTTACCAACACATCGAAAAATTCATTCCACGTCAAATTACCAACATCCTCTCTGGGATCAAACCAAAACTCTACGGTGAGGGGAAAAATGTGCGTGACTGGATCCACACCAATGACCATTCTTCAGGTGTTTGGACCATCTTGACCAAGGGTGAGATTGGTGAAACTTATCTGATCGGTGCGGACGGTGAAAAGAATAACAAGGAAGTCTTAGAGCTCATCCTCAAAGAAATGGGACAAGCACCTGACGCTTATGACCACGTCACAGACCGTGCAGGTCATGACTTGCGCTATGCTATTGACGCTAGCAAGCTTCGTGATGAGCTCGGTTGGCGCCCAGAATTCACCAACTTCGAAGAAGGCCTCAAAGAAACCATCAAATGGTACACAGACAACCAAGACTGGTGGAAAGCTGAAAAAGAAGCAGTCGAAGCCAACTATGCGAAAACGCAAGAAGTGATTAAATAGAAAAAGACTAGGTTTTTACCTAGTTTTTTGTTATAATGGAGTGAGTTGGTTTGTGTTTTAGGATTCAAACTTTAACAATAAATTACAATGAATGGCAAGATCAAAATGACAATTTCTGTAATCGTTCCTTGTTATAACGAGGAAGAAAGTATTCCACTTTTTTATGATGCAATGGAAACAGTACGTAAACAAACAGAGCATACTTTTGAATATATTTTTATCAATGATGGGTCCAAAGATAGAACTCTCAAGGTCCTAAAGGAACTTAATACTAGAGATTCTAATGCACACTACCTTTCCTTTTCTAGAAACTTTGGAAAAGAAGCTGCTTTATATGCAGGTCTGCAGCATGCTAGTGGAGAATTAGTTACAGTAATGGATGTGGATCTGCAAGATCCGCCAGCATTGCTACTGGAGATGATTGAAAGGCTGGATAGTGATCCTGATTTGGACTGTGTAGGAACACGTAGGACTACGAGAGAAGGGGAGCCACCAATTCGTAGTTTTTTTGCCCAGCTATTTTATAAACTGATTAACCGTATCAGTCAGGTTGAAATGGTTGATGGAGCCAGAGACTTTCGACTGATGCGTCGCCCAATGGTGGACTCTATACTAGAACTTTCTGAGTACAATCGTTTTTCAAAGGGAATTTTTTCATGGGTTGGTTTTAGAACAGACTATCTTGAATATAAAAATGTTGAACGAGTAGCGGGTGAAACCTCATGGAACTTTTGGTCTCTCTTTAAATATTCTATCGAAGGGATTGTTAATTTCTCTGATACTCCACTAAATATCGCATTTATAGGGGGAGTTTTGTCCTGCATTTTGGCATTTTTACTATTGGCATTCTTTTTCATTCGAACTCTTATTATGGGGAATCCAACATCTGGTTGGACGTCTCTTATGACGGTGGTGCTTTTCCTTGGTGGATTTCAATTAGTTACCATTGGCATACTTGGGAAATATATCGGAAAGATTTTTATGGAAACCAAGAAAAGACCAGTCTATCTTATTAAGGAGAAAAGCAAATAAAAGCAGATTTTTTCTGCTTTTTTTGGTATAATCAAATAGAAGTAAAAACAAGGAGTCAATTATGATTTTAATTACAGGTGCCAATGGTCAACTAGGGACTGAACTTCGTCATCTTCTTGATGAGCGCAACGAAGAGTATGTAGCAGTAGATGTGGCAGAAATGGATATTACAAATGCTGAGAAAGTTGATGACGTTTTTGCAGAAGTAAAACCAACCTTGGTCTATCATTGTGCTGCTTACACGGCTGTTGATGCTGCTGAGGACGAAGGTAAAGAGCTTGACTATGCTATTAATGTGACTGGTACAGAAAATGTCGCTAAAGCGTCTGAAAAGCATGGTGCAACTCTCGTCTATATTTCAACAGATTATGTATTTGATGGCGAGAAACCAGTCGGTCAAGAGTGGGAGGTTGATGATCAACCAGATCCACAAACTGAGTATGGTCGTACAAAACGGATGGGGGAAGAATTAGTAGAGAAGCATGTTTCTAACTACTATATCATTCGTACAGCTTGGGTGTTTGGTAACTATGGAAAAAACTTTGTTTTTACGATGCAAAATCTCGCTAAGACTCATAAAACTCTTACAGTGGTCAATGACCAACACGGCCGCCCAACATGGACACGTACTTTGGCAGAGTTTATGACTTATTTAGCTGAAAATCGTAAAGACTATGGATATTACCACTTGTCTAATGATGCAGCAGAAG
>NZ_KQ969157.1:151376-193705 GCF_001578805.1 Streptococcus sp. DD10
GATATTACCACTTGTCTAATGATGCAGCAGAAGATACAACTTGGTATGACTTTGCGGTTGAAATCCTAAAAGATACAGATGTTGAAGTCAAACCTGTTGATTCAAGTCAATTTCCAGCTAAAGCTAAACGTCCACTGAACTCAACAATGAGTTTGGCTAAAGCCAAAGCAACAGGGTTTGTCATCCCAACATGGCAAGATGCTTTGAAAGAGTTTTACAAACAAGAAGTGAAATAAGAATACTTAATGACCTTTTTACGTTAAAAGAGAGAACAGGTGTCATAATGCTGTTCTCTCGTTTTTCATTTAGAATATGATATAATTAATGCAATATAGTTATCGAAAGAGAGTGAAATATTTGAAAAAAGTAACTGCCCAAAAGGTTTTTTTCTGGAATATTTTAGGAAGTATGTCTTCAGCTGCAGTTTCAGTTATACTTCTTTTTATTGTTACACGTGCTTTAAATAGTACTTCAGCGGATATATATAGTTTTGCTTATGCAATTGCGAATCTTTTTGTTATTGTAGCAAGTTTTCAAGTTAGAGATTTTCAAGCAACGGATATAAGAGAAAAGTATTCTTTTGACACCTATTTCGTCACGAGAATTATTTCTAATGTTGCAATGGTTCTTCTTTTAGTGACGTATTTAATTTTTAATACTAATACTCACTCAAATCTAGGGATAATTTTTTGGGTATCTTTTTTCCGAGTTAGTGAAGCCCTATCAGATGTTTTTCAAGGATTGTTTCAGCAGAAAGAACGTCTGGATATTGCAGGGAAGTCACTTTTCCTGAGAAATACCATTTCAACAATCGTATTTGCTTTAACTTTAGTCATCTCTAAAAATCTATTGTGGTCTGTTATCGCACAAACCATCAGTTCATTTGTTTTTATTGCTCTATTTGATTATCCTAATTCAAAAGTCTTTCATTGCTTAAATCTTAAGAGTGTTAGGTTGAGTAATATCATCAATATATTAAAAGATTGTTTACCTTTGTTTATTAATGCTTTTTTGTTGGTCTCAATTTATAATCAGCCTAAATATGCTTTGAATGATATTTATAATCAAGGTTTGATTGGAAATGGTGTTCAGCGAGATTTTAGTATTTTGTTTACACCAATTTTTGCCATGAATCTTATGATTGTGTTTCTTAGACCAATGATTACACAACTTGCAGTCTTTCTAGAAGAAAAGAAGATTTCTCATTTTGTCACTTACAAGAATAATCTCTTCAAAATTTTATTTGGAACTTGCATATTAATATTTCTAATTGGTGCTTTTATAGCCATCCCAGCTTTGGATATTGTATATGGGACTAACCTTAAACAGTATCAGACGAGTTTTGTCGTCTTGTTGCTTGGAGGAATTGCGAGTACATTTTCAACTGTATGTGATAATATTTTGACAATATTTAGGAAGCAACATTTTTTGGTTATTTCCTTTATTGTGGGTTATATTGTGTCAATCTTAACTGCCAAGCCTCTTGTGTCAAAATTTGAAATTTTTGGAGCCTCATTATCATTTCTTTGTGCAATGATAGCGTGGCTACTTGCTTCCCTAGTAATTTATTTTTTAACGAATCCATATACTTTTATTAGAAAGAATAAGTAAAATGAAATTTACAATTGTGGTAGCTGCCTATAATGTGGCAGAGTATTTAGAAGAATGTGTTGATAGTCTTGCAGATCAAAATTTCCCTAATTCTGAATATGAAGTTGTTATTGTTGATGATGGTTCTACAGATGGACAAACGAGTGAACTTTGTGATGAATTATCATCTAAACATGAAGTTGTTAGAACTATTCATCAAGAAAATGGTGGCTTATCCTCGGCAAGAAATGCTGGAATAAAAGAATCTAAGGGGAATTATTTATTATTTGTTGATGGGGATGATTTTTGGAGTAATAAGAACTTTCTTGAAAAATTGTCCTCAAATATTGAAAAATATTGTAGTGATGTGGTGATTTTTCCATATGAAAAATATTATTCGAAATCAGAAACTATTGAAATAAAGTTTGATAAAGTTCAGGTTTATGGAAAAATAGATACAAATATTTCTAATATAGTCTCTACGGGACTTTTTACTGCACCTGCTTGGAATAAATGTGTAAAGAAGTCTTTGTTTGAAAATGGGTTGGATTTTCCTGTAGGATTACTTTCTGAAGATTGTTTATATTGTGCAGATGTATTAAAGAATATAGAATCATATTCAGTCTTGAACGAAATGTGCTATATGTATAGACAAAATAGACTAGGGAGCATTACAAATATTGTGAAAGAAAAAAATGTTCATGATATTTTAAAAAGTATCCACCTCGGCCTTATAGATTACGAAAAGTATAATAAAGATATTCAGATAGGATTGGAAGTTTATTTCTCAATTTCATATATTTCAATATTGCCATATGTGAATCAATACCTTTCAAATCCAGAAATCAAACGATTATTATTTAAGTATCGTTACTTGTTAAAATATTCTAGAATGTTAACTAACAAAGAATTTAAATTAACAGGTTTGATTAGTCAAATGTTGGGTCTGAAAGTTTCAACTAAATTATTTGCCTATTTATTAAAATTCTATAAGAAGTATCGAGGATAAATTGTATTTTATAACTTTATTAAGAGATTGAATATTTTAAAAAGATATGTGAAAGGAAAAAATAGTTGAGAGTTTTAATGATAATTCCTGCCTACAATGAGGAGGAAAGTATTTTCGACACGGTATCAAGTATCTTGAATTACCGCAAGAAAGTTGATTTTGATTTGGATTATGTTGTTATCAATGATGGATCAACAGATAAGACAAAACAAATTCTGGAAGAGAACCATTTTAATGCTGTTAATCTCGTGATGAATCTTGGGATTGGTGGTGCGGTTCAAACAGGCTACAAATATGCACTAGAGCATGACTATGATGTAGCAGTTCAATTTGATGGCGATGGTCAACATGATATTGAATCCTTGTCAGATTTGCTAGAACCAATTCGAAAAAATGAAGCAGACCTAGTTATTGGTTCTCGCTTTGTTGGTGAGGTTAAGTCTGAATTTCAAACAACTTTTATGAGACGCTTCGGAATTAGTGTTATTTCCAATCTTATCAAATGGACAACTGGACAAAGAGTTTTAGATACAACTTCGGGTTACCGTTTGGTTGATAAATCTGTTATCAAACAATTCGCTAAACGTTATCCAATCAAGTATCCAGAACCAGAGACTATTGTTCATATTTTGAAACGCAAATATCGAGTTGTTGAACAACCAGCAAATATGTTTGAACGTACTGGAGGTGCCTCTTCTATTACGCCAATTAAATCTATTCGATATATGCTTGAAGTGTGTTCATCGATTGTTATTGCAGCATTTATGAAGGAGAGTGAATAATGTCAGTTTTATCTATGGTGATGTTGATAGCTTCTATCTTTTTCCTTTATTTAGTCATTAGAAATATCAATAAGAATAATATTTTATTTGAACAGGCTTTCATGTGGATTGTCATCAGTCTGGTAATGATTATTATTTCCATTTTTGATGTTATTCCGGTTTATTTTGCAGGATTACTTGGATTTGAACTGACTTCGAATTTTTTGCTATCGCTTGCTATTTTTTTCTTGTTGGTCATCGCTTTCCTACAAACCATGACTTTATCGAAACAAAAAGAGCAGATTAAGCATCTAGTTCAGGAATTATCTATTCTAAAAAGTCATGTAGAAGAGAAAGAGGAAAAGAATGAAGGATAATCATACTTGGGTAATTTGCGCTTATGGAGAAAGTGATTATCTTGAAACTTGTATTCAATCTTTGAAAAATCAAACTCTTCAATCTCAAATTATCTGTTATAGTTCAACGCCACTGGATTCGATTAAGGAACTTTGTCAGCGTTATGCTATCCCATTTTATACGAAACAAGGTGGGGGGATTGGCAAGGATTGGAATAATGCTATCTCTTTTGTAGAAACAAAATATGCTACGATCGCCCATCAGGATGACTATTATGAGCCAAGGTATGTAGAAAAAATATTGGCCAAGATGGAAAAAACTAGTGATGTTCTAATCGGATATTCTGATTATTTTGAAGAAAAAAATGGTCTTAAGATTCCTGCAAATACAAACCTCAAGATTAAAACTTTGATGCTAAAAACAATGAATCTTTTTCCTGGTAGTCATTTTTGGCGCAACCGCGTAATGGCTTTTGGTAATCCAATTTGTTGCCCAGCTGTCACCTATAATCTTGAAAAATTGAAGAATTTCTATTTTGATGAGGGAATGAAGGTTAGCCTTGATTGGTATGCTTGGTATAAGATTAGTGAATACAAGGGACGTTTTGTCTATGTGTCAGATAAGCTAATGTGTCACCGAATTCATGAGGAATCTGAGACATCTAAGACTATAGCGGATAATACTCGTAGTAAAGAAGATTTGTATATGTACCAACTCTTTTGGCCAAAATGGATAGCAAATATCCTTATGAAACAATATGTAAAGAGTCAGAAGACAAATAATTAATAGCTTTTATAATAGGCGGCCCTTGAGGGTCGCTTTTCTGTTTGTATTAGGCAAAAAGCCTAGAAAATGGTATAATTGGATAGACTGTGAATGATTTGAAAGGGAACTCTATGCAAGATGTTTTTATTATCGGAAGTCGTGGACTTCCGGCTCAATATGGCGGTTTTGAGACTTTTGTGGACCAATTGGTCTCGCATCAAGTTTCTCCAGATATCCAATACCATGTTGCCTGCCTTTCTAATGATCAAGCCTATTATCATTTTGACTACAAGGGTGTCGCTTGTTATACGATTAAAGCCCCTAAGCTTGGGCCTGCACGTGTCATCGCCTATGATATGATGGCTATCAACTATGCCTTGAAGTTCATTAAGAAACAAGGAATTGAACAGCCAATTTTTTATGTACTAGGAAATACAATCGGAGCCTTTGTGGCGCCTTTTGCGCGTAAAATCCATAAATTGGGCGGGCAGTTCTATATCAATCCAGATGGACTGGAGTGGAAGAGGGCCAAGTGGGCTAAGCCGATCCAAGCCTATCTCAAGTATTCTGAAAAGATCATGACGCGCCATGCTGATCTGGTAATTTCAGACAACCCTGGTATTGAGTCCTATATCAAGGAAGCCTACCCTTGGTCTAATACGACCTATATTGCCTATGGGACGGACTTGTCTCCGACCAGCTTAAATAGTCAGGATAATAAGGTCCGAGAATTCTATCAGAAGTGGCAGACTCAAGAGAAAAACTATTACCTAATTTTGGGCCGCTTTGTCCCAGAAAATAATTATGAGACCGCCGTTCGTGAATTTATGGCCTCTTCTACCAAGAGGGATTTGGTGATCATTTGTAACCATGAAGGCAATCCTTATTTTGAAGAATTTCGAACTCGAACTGGATTTGATCAGGATTCTCGTGTTAAGTTTGTAGGAACGGTCTATGATCAAGACCTCTTGAAGTATATCCGTAAAGAAGCCTTTGCCTATATCCATGGTCATGAAGTGGGCGGAACCAATCCTGGTCTCCTAGAGGCTCTCGCGCAGACGGATCTGAATTTAGTTTTAGGGGTCTCCTTTAACCAAACGGTCGCTAAGGACACGGCTCAATATTGGACTAAAGAAACTGGAAATTTGGCGCATTTGATTGACCAGGTCGATCCTTTAGAAGATGTATCTGAATGGGGTCAACGTGCCAAGGCCAATATGAAGCAAAACTTTACATGGGAAAAAATTGTAGGTGAGTACGAGGAATTATTCTTATCATGAAAGTAAATATCTTGTTGTCCACCTATAATGGTGAACAGTATCTAAAAGAGCAGGTCAAAAGTATCCAAGACCAGACTTATCAAGACTGGCAACTCCTGATCCGAGATGATGGATCAAGAGATGGTACGGTGGAGATCATTCAAGAGTTGGTTGCCCAAGATGAGCGCATTCGCTTTATCAACCAGGGAGCTATCGAAAATCTCGGTGTCATCAAGAGCTTCCATGCCCTCTTGAAATATGAAGAAGCAGATTTTTATTGTTTTAGTGACCAAGATGATGTCTGGTTACCAGATAAGATTGCTCTTCAGGTAGCAGAAGCAGAGAAGCATCCTCAAGAAGAGCCTTTGCTGGTCTACACAGATTTAAAAGTGGTTGATGAAAACTTGAATGTGCAGCATGAAAGTATGATTCGCACCCAGTCTGATCATGCCAATACAGAACTGATTCAAGAACTGACGGAAAATACAGTAACTGGTGGGGTAGCCATGATTAACCACGCCCTGGCTGACTTATGGACGGGTCAAGAAAATCATGCACTCCTTATGCATGATTGGTATTTGGCCTTGTTGGCAACTGCCTTTGGGAGGCTCATCTATATCGAACAGCCAACAGAATTGTACCGTCAGCACAGTAGCAATGTTCTGGGGGCTCGTACCCTTAGAAAACGGATCAAAAACTGGGTTCGCCCTCATGTTCTTTTTGCTAAATATTGGAATCTCATTGAGTCTAGTCAAGAACAAGCAAAAAATCTATTGGATCTTCCGAACAGTCCCCAAACTAAAGAAATTATTGAAAACTTTGTCACCATTATGGATGTTCCACTAAAAGAACGTCTGAGACGTCTTCGTCAGTATGGTTATCGGAAGAACCGTGCTTTTCACACTTTTGTGTTTATCAGCTTGATTCTGACAAAGTTTGCATATCGAGGTAAAAAATAATGTTTGACGTTTTTAGTCAGAAAAATCTAATTTTATTACGAGAATTAATTAAAACAGACTTTAAATTACGATACCAAGGATCAGCGATTGGTTATCTTTGGTCGATTTTAAAGCCCTTGATGACCTTTACGATCATGTATATTGTCTTCATCCGATTTTTACGTTTGGGTGGTGATGTGCCCCATTTCCCAGTTGCCCTCTTGTTGGCCAATGTAATCTGGGGATTCTTTTCAGAAGCCACATCTATGGGGATGGTGTCGATCGTTAGTCGAGGCGACCTATTGCGGAAGTTGAACTTCTCCAAATATATCATTGTCTTGTCTGCGATTTCAGGAGCAGCCATCAACTTTGTCATTAACCTTGTAGTGGTTTTGATTTTTTCATTCTTTAATGGGGTGACATTCTCTTGGACAGCTTTGATGGTGATTCCGTTGTTCTTTGAGTTATTCTTGATGGCGACAGGATGCGCTTTAATCTTAGCGACATTTTTTGTTCGTTTTCGCGATCTTGGACAAGTCTGGGAAGTACTCTTGCAAGCAGGCTTGTATGCGACGCCAATTATCTACCCGATTACCTTTATTGCAGACCGCAATCCATGGGCTGCTAAATTGGTCATGATGAATCCGTTGGCTCAAATTATTCAAGACATGCGTTATTTCTTGATTGATAAGGCCAACACTCCTGTCTGGCTTTTGGTGGAAAACAAGTTCTTGGTTTTGATTCCTTATGTTTTACCAGTTCTTATTTTTGTCGCTGGCTTTACTTACTTTAATAAGAATGCTAAGAAATTTGCGGAGATTCTCTAATGACAGATAAACAAATTGCAGTAAAAGTAGACCATGTCAGCAAGTACTTTAAGTTGCCAACAGAAGCAACCAATAGTCTTCGAACTGCCCTGGTCAATCGCTTCAAAGGCATTAAAGGATACAAAGAACAACATGTTCTTAAGGATATTTCTTTTGAAGTAGAAAAAGGAGACTTTTTCGGGATCCTCGGTCGAAATGGTTCTGGAAAATCGACTCTCTTGAAAATTATTTCTGAAATCTATGTTCCAGAAAAAGGTACTGTCACTATTGATGGGAAACTGGTGTCCTTTATCGAGCTTGGAGTAGGCTTTAACCCAGAACTGACAGGCCGAGAAAATGTCTATATGAACGGCGCCATGCTTGGCTTTTCAACAGCTGAAATTGATGCCATGTACGATGATATCGTAGACTTTGCCGAGTTACATGAATTTATGAACCAGAAGCTTAAGAATTACTCATCAGGCATGCAGGTTCGTCTAGCCTTTTCGGTTGCGATTAAGGCCCAAGGCGATATCTTGATTTTGGATGAGGTCCTTGCAGTAGGAGATGAAGCCTTCCAGCGCAAGTGTAACGATTATTTCCAAGAACGGAAAAAATCAGGGAAAACTACTATCCTGGTTACCCATGATATGGGAGCTGTCAAGAAATATTGTAACAAGGCCGTTTTGATTGAAAATGGTTTGGTGAAAGCAATTGGTGATCCTTTTGACGTTTCTGACCAATATAGTTTTGACAATTTGGAATCGAGTTCCCATCATCATGGAAATGAAGACGAGGGTTTGGTCACAACGGAAGTTAAAGATTTTACAGCTAGATTGCTTTCTCCTAAGAAAGTAACTCCTGATGATGAGGTGGTGATTGAGTTTTCATTTGATCTATTAGATGATTCTGTGAATCCACATATAGCCTTTTCATTTGTTGATATTTCTACTGGGAATGGGCTTTATAATGATAATTCCATGGATATTCCATTATCTGGTGTCGGACCTAAAAAAATCACCTATAAATGTAAACTACCGTACTTTAATCATGTGAAGTTAAGATTAGTAGCATTTTTAAGAGACGAAAATCAAGAAAACTTAGCAATATTGTCGACAACGAACCCTCCAGTCTTTTCAATTGTTCGGGTAGTCGATCGAACAAATCGTTCAGAATTGGATTCTTCGACTGGTTTGTTGATCCGTCAAGGTAAGTGGGAATAATTTCTTTGGTGTAGGCTATGAAAATTTTATTTGTTTCTCCTGTTGGAGCCATGTTTAGTGGAGCAGAAGTATCGATTGTGAACTTAATGAAATTGTTGGTTCAGCAAGGTCACGAAGTTTATAACGTGATACCGGATAATTCTCCACACAGTGATAAAGACTACCTCCGTCATATGGATACAGCTGGAATTAAACTATTTCAGTTAAAAACGAATCAGTGGTGGTGGCCTGAGTCTAAAACGCTAGATATTTCGGATTTAGAAATCCAAACTTCTCAACAAAAGAATATTGAGGAAGTAAGAAAAATCATTCAGAATGAACAGATTGAACTGGTCATTTCGAATACAGTAAATGTGTTTCAGGGAGCTATGGCAGCTGCATGTGAAAAGGTCAGACATTTTTATATTATTCATGAATTTCCTTTTGGCGAGTTCGGTTATTATATGGACCTGATTCCCTTAATTGATGATTTGTCTGATAAAATTTTTGTAGTTGAAGGAGAATTGTACCAGACTCTAACGAATTATTTTACGACTGCCAAATTGATTCCGTTCATCCCTTATACAGAAGTTCAAGAGCGTCCTCTCAAGAATTCGACCATTTTTCGCTTTGTATCTATTGGTGGGATTAACGAACGGAAAAATCAGCTTGAGTTGCTTGCAGCCTATAATCACTTAAATCGGAAGGAGATCGAACTGGTCTTCATCGGAGGATGGGATGAGCAGTACAAAAAGTTGATGGATGACTATATTCAAACTCATCATCTAGATCGTGTGACTTTTGTTGGTTTTCACTCGGATCCATGGTCCTTGGTGACAGATAAAGATATCCTCGTCTTGCCTGCTAAATTAGAAACATTTTCTTTAGTATTTGTGGAATCAGTCCTCAATGGAGTTCCGGCAATCATTTCTGATAATTTAGGTCATTTGTCTTCGAGTAAATTTTTAGAATCTGGGAATTTATATCCACTAGGAGATAGAGATCTGCTAAGTCAACAAATGGCTACAGTGATTGATCATTTTGACGCCTATAAAGAAAAACAATTACTGGATCAAGAACTCGCTCGAAAGAAATATAATCTTAAGACAATTTATGCTGTTTTTAAAGATAACATTGAAGAAGAAACACCTATTGTTAACCAAAAGCTATCCTCTAAGTATGCTCGATTTTTGGGGATGAAATTCAAGAATCGTGATATCGAAGTCATTGGTAAATCTCAAGTGGTAATTTCAGCTTCTAATGATGGGCTCCATTCAGCCTACCATGAAATAACAAAAGAGAGAATGGAAAATAAGGGCTCCATTATCTTTCAGCTTGAAAATGAAAAGAGTCTAAAAATATTACTTTCAGAATTTCCTAGCTCCTATAAAGGATTGTCATTGATAGCATTGGAGGACCAGAGAGAAATTCCTCTTGTAACTTCAAATGGAATTGATTTTGAGGATGTTTTAGTTTTCTTTAATACTCATCCGCATGTTTTGTTTGATCTTTCGAATAGTTTAGGTAATCAATTTCAATTCTCCTATGAAAAAGATAGTGACGAAGAATTTAGTAGACACCTATTCAACTTACATGAGAATTATAAAAAATTATCTCATGAATACAATTCCATCATCCATTCTCGCCGTTGGACGATTCCAACAAAGATCTTGAAATTCTTAAGAATAAGGAAATAGTATGCAACGTTTACTTTTATATGTCCACTTCAATAAGTTTAATTTTATTAGTGGACATGTACTTTACCAATTAGAAAAAATTCGCCCCTTGTATTCACGGGTGGTCTTTATCTCCAATAGCCAACTACCAGAAGATGTGAAGTCTAATTTAGTAGCACAGCATCTGGTGGACGATATTCTAGAGCGTCAAAATAGTGGATTTGACTTTGCGGCTTGGAGGGATGGAATGAAGACAGTCGGCTTTGACCAACTGGCTCATTTTGATTCGGTCACCCTCATGAATGACACCTGCTTTGGACCACTTTGGGATCTAGAACCAATCTATCAGCGGTTTGAAAATGATAGTGAAGTGGATTTCTGGGGAATGACCAATTACCGGAAAGACAAGGATTTTAACGAGCATATTCAGAGTTATTATCTTAGTTTTAAAAAACAGGTGCTGACATCAAGTGCCTTCCATGAATTTTGGCAAGGTGTTCAGGACTTCACCAATGTTCAAGATGTGATTGATAACTATGAAACCAAGGTCACAACGAATTTCTTGGATGCTAGTTTTCGCTATAAGACGGTCTTTGATACCATCCATGAAGACACCACAGGGATGCTCTATCCAGACTTTTCTTACTACAATCCTACAGCGATTCTCAATCATAAGGTTCCTTTCATCAAAGTCAAAACCATTGCAAACAATGAAGGAATTATGCCTTATATTTTCGACGAGTTGGAGCGTGTATCGAACTACCCATTAGACTTGATTCTCAACCACATGTCTATGATTGATCGTCCGGACTATCCTTATCTCTTGTCTCGTAAGTACTTGAAAAACCAGGAATTAGCTGGAGAGTTCGGTAAAAAAGTTGCGGTTCATCTTCATGTCTTTTATGTGGACCTTTTGGAAGAATTTCTAGATGCTTTTCAAGCCTTTCATTTCGCTTATGACTTATGGATTACGACAGATGTAGAAGAGAAGAAGCAGGATATTGAGCAAATTCTTTCTAATCGGACACAAGATGCGACGATTGTGGTGACTGGAAACATTGGACGGGATGTATTGCCAATGCTGTTCTTAAAAGAGCAACTCTCAAAATACGATTATGTTGGCCACTTCCATACCAAGAAATCCAAAGAAGCAGATTTCTGGGCAGGTGAATCTTGGCGCAAAGAATTGATTGAGATGCTAGTTAAGCCAGCGGATCAAATCCTTGCCAATATGGAGGCCAATCCAAAAGTCGGAATCACTATCGCAGATATTCCAACTTTCTTTCGTTACAATCGAATAGTAGTTGCTTGGAATGAGGCTCTTATTTCACCAGAGATGAACAAGCTTTGGGAACGGATGGGAGCGACCAAGACGATTGACTTCAAAAATCTGAATACCTTTGTCATGAGTTATGGGACCTTTGTGTGGTTTAAATACGATGCTTTGAAACCACTCTTTGATTTGAATTTGATAGCAGCAGATGTTCCAGCAGAACCTCTTCCTCAAAATTCGATGTTGCATGCGATCGAACGTTTGTTGATCTACATTTCTTGGGAACAAAAATATGACTTTAGGATCTCTCAAAATCCTCATGTCCTGACACCATTTATCGATAATAAGCAATTGAACAATCGTGAAGATCTTCAACCCCATACCTTTGTAGACTTTAATCAAATTGGGGGGATTAAAGGCGCCTTGAAGTATATCGTGATAGGACCTGCAAGAGCTGTGAAATATATAGTGAAAAGAATGATAAAAAGAAAGTAGAGTAAATTATATGGGAGTTATTGATAAGACCAAAATTAGAAATATTTTAATCGCTATTTTTTTAGTATTATTTTCAAGGGTGTTTTTGGCTAGTTTATTTCAATTTACTATCAATCTTAAAATCATACTATTAATTATTAGTATTGTGATTTATTTTATTCTTTTTGATCCAAAAGACAAAAAGAAATTGCCAATTAATGCTTTTTTTCTGATAATTATTTTCGGTAGTGTAATTTCAGTAGTGAAACCAGTCCAATATGGATTAGATGAAGAGTCTCATTTACCAAATGTAATTAGTATTTCTGATAGTCCTATTTTTAAATATTCTAATGAAAAATTGGAAGATTATAATTCAGTTTTCAAATATGATGCACTAAGAAACCCTAGTAAAAAAGATGAAAATTATTGGTTCAATGTTGAACATAAAAAAAGTAAGATTAAAGGAGTAAAAGTTGGATTTGACAATCCGGCCTTCATTCCTAGTGCAATTGGATGGAATATTGGTAGATTAATCTCTAAAAAAGTGTATGTTTCTTATTATTTGGGTAGAATTTTCGAAGTAATAGCATTTGCTATTCTAGTATTTATTGCATTAAAAATCAGCAAAGTTTATAGAGAAGCGATATATTTATTTGCTACATTTCCTGCAGTATTATACATCATAGCAGGTTATCATTATGATTATTTATATTTTGGAGCAACACTAATTAGTCTTGCTATATTGACAAATATACTATCTGGTGAAAATAAAATTGATAGAAAATATGCTTTTGTATTTCAATGTTCTACATTACTATTTTCATTTGCAAAATTTCCGTTTGTATTAATTGGAAGTCTATTTTCAATATTGCCTAATAAGTATTATCAGGATAAATCGGTAAGAAAATTTAGTTCAATCTTGTTTGGTTTTAATTTATTAATTTCCTTTACATATGTTGGAATCATTAGATTGTTTGCTTCAGAAAATGCTTTGTCAGGCAAAGGCCCAGGACTATTATATTTTGTAACACATCCATTACCATTAATTAGAACTTTATTTTTGGCACCATACGGGATTATTCATGATTTTGTTTCTGAACCATTGAAATATGTTTCAGAATATTCCCCATTTTTGATTGCAGTTTCAACAGTTATTTTCTTTTTTGCAATGTTCGTAATTGTATTAAAAAATAAATTTGAAATGCCAACATTTTTTAAATATTTTAGTTTTCTCTTACTTGTAGGAATTGCTTCATTAATAGTAATTGCTATTTCAGGAGATCCAAGGGTATACCATAAAGGTGATATTACTGTAGGTGGTGTTCAAGGTCGATATTATTATTATATTCTGATGTTCTTGCCACTCTTTTGTGGTTCATGGTTTAGAAAACTATTTGGTTTTATGGAAACAACAATTCAGAATGAAGATTCGAACTTTGAATGTAGCTTGCAGTATATGTTAGTGTATTTAAACATTTTAACAATAAGTATTGGTATATATACTCAATTACAGGGATAAAAAATTTTTAGGAAGGATAAAAAATGAAAAGAAAGAGGAAATTAGATTTTAGAGATTTTCTTTTTAAAATTTATAATAAAATAACAAGAACACAAAAGTATTGTATTGCTCTCTTTCTTTTATTTTTTATAAGCAACACTTTCTTAACACAAAATTTGATTTCTAAAGAAATTAAATCGACAGGAACGGTATTATTTCTGGTTAATCAGTGTGGTATTTGGTTTGGAATTTCATTTTTAATTTTAGTTTTACTAATTTCAC
This sequence comes from Streptococcus sp. DD10, assembly GCF_001578805.1. Lineage (GTDB taxonomy): Bacteria > Bacillota > Bacilli > Lactobacillales > Streptococcaceae > Streptococcus. The sequence continues at coordinate 165,267 of NZ_KQ969157.1, forward strand.
AATACACTTTAAAATGGATTTTTTTCCTTAAGATTTTAGTTTCATATGTAATCTATTTAATACTATCTTACTCGGTTGATGTTTCGCTTAATATCAATAATCCTAGTTATAAGATTAATCATTTTGAAAAAAATATTTTTTGGCAATTTAATTCTCTATCTTTTGTTTTAACATTGTTAGTGATTTCTTATGTTTTGGGACAGATTAGAAAATCATATGATAATAAAGCAAACAGAAAAAAATTAGAACCTATTGGGAAATTGTTCGAATATGTCTTTCATTCTAGCGTAGTTTGTTCGTTCATTTTTACTGATTCTAAAATTCCTTCTCTATTGTATCGTACAACATGGTATGTATCTGGAAAATTTGAGAAATTAGGAGCGGGAAAGTATTCCTTGAGCCAATTTTGGATTTTAGAATTTTATTTGCTATTCTTAAGTATTTTCCTGACTTTAGTTGGCCTGCTTTTTGTTAAAGGACAAGTTGATGTAGTAAAAAATAGGTCTAGTTTTTCGCTAGCTATATTTACAAGTATTAGTCTTGCAATATTATTTAATGCAGGAATACAATTGGGGCTAGGTCATGGGGAACCTTTGGTTGGATACTCAATATTTCCTGGAGGTGTAATATTTCAGATATTATGTTTATCTTATCTGTTTATTTTTCTATATATAATCTTTAATAGATATTTATTTACGACAATATTGATTTTATTTGGTGGGGTTCTGTTTATTGTTGCTAATGCTATAAAATTTAGTATGCGTGCGGAACCAATTTTGTCAAGTGATTTGGTCTGGGTGTTTCAACCATCTGTTTTATTTAGTTTTGTAGATGTCTCAGTTTTAATGACTGTGAGTATTTCCTTAGTGATTTTTACGTTAATTTATATAATTGGAAGGCGACATATTTATCCATGTAGGATTATTCGCTCAACAATCTTAAGATTTGTTTTACTAGGACTTATGCTCTTATTGTCCATTAATGTTTATTCTATTTTTAAAAGAAAAGATAACGGTAAAATTATAGATGATGTTCCGATTATTACCTTGCTAAATAATTTCCAAGATACAAAGTGGTTAGGGAATTCTATAAACGCTAGATATAGATCGTTGTCATATGTATGGTTGAATCAGATAACAAGTGATCCAATAATAGAACCTAAAGGATATAGTGAAGAAAAAATTAAGGAAATCGAGAAGAAATACAATCAAGTAGCATTAACAATTAATAAAAATAGAAATGAGTTAATTGTTAATCAAACGATTGTTTATGTTTTAAGTGAGAGTTTTGCTGACCCAGCAAGAATAGAGGGAGTAAATTTATCTAGAAACCCTATACCAAAAATTCAAGAAATTAAGACCAAGGTTACAAGTGGATTAATGCAATCGGATGGTTATGGTGGTGGAACTGCAAATATGGAGTTTCAAACATTGACGGGGTTACCTTTTTATAATATCAATCCTACAGTTTCTGTATTATACTCAGAGATTGCTCCTAAAATGAGAAGACTGATTTCAGTCAGTGATTCATTTAATAATAAAGAAGTTATTCATTTCGAATCTCCAATTAATTATTCTAGAAATGTAATTTACAATAGACTGAAATTCAATAAATTTATAAGTATTGATGATAAAAAGAATTATGATTTAGGTTATCAAGAAGTGCATATAAGTGATGAATCTACGTATAAGGCAGTGTTGAAAGAGATGGATGATAAAAAGAATCAGTTCTTTTCTGTCATTACGATTCAAAATCACTCTCCATTTATAGCAGGAGAACCTTCGGACTTAACAGCGACAGGCAACGGTTTTTCAGATGATGAAAATACCAAGCTAACGAATTATTCACGTCTTTTAACCTTTACTGACACCGCCACCCAATCCTTCCTGGAAAGTCTTTCTAAAATAGATAAGAAGATTACAGTGGTATTCTATGGGGATCACTTGCCAGGACTTTATCCTGAGTCCGCCTTTAAGAATAATCCGGAGAGTCAGTATCAGACAGACTACTTTATTTGGAGTAATTTTGATGCACCGAAATTGAACTATCCTTTGGTCAATTCAAGTGATTTCTCTGCTATGGTCTTTGAACAGACCAATTCAAAAGTTTCACCTTACTATGCCTTGTTGACAGAAGTATTGAAGAAAGCAAGTGTCGATAAAAAGGCCCTAGAAGGAGAAGCACAAGAGATTGCGGACGATTTAAAAATGGTTGAATATGACTTGATTAGTGGGAAAGGATACCTATCTAAAGGCTTCTTTAAAATTCCAACCACCTAATCCCATTAAAGGGAGAGTCAGCAGTTGAAAATCTTTGTGTTTTTAGCTATCGGACTCCCTTTTTTTGCTTTTTATGCTAAACTAGTATATGAGGAGGTGTGAGCATGATAAAGATACTTGGTCAGGTTCGCTATCATTGGCAACCGGAGTTCTCGGTGCTTGTTACTTACTGGTCTTTGTCAGTTATCCCAATTTTTATCGGACTGGCTCTTATGTATGAAAGTTCAAGTGTTTCAATGTTAGTACTCTTTTTCTTATTTCTTTTTATGGCCTTATTAGGTCTGGGAGTTCATCGGTATTTTACCATTTATGATAATGGCACTCTACGTATTATAACTGCCAATCCGTTTACGCAGATGGATATCGAAATTGCGAGCATTGAAAAAGTAGAGGTTACCAAGACAGCGATAACCATTTTTCAAAAAGGAAAAGAAAAAGGCCGAACCTTTTGTATGAGGAAATGGCCTAAAAAGTATTTTGTGAATGCTCTAGCTTTAAATCCTTATTTTAAAGGAGAAGTAGAACTCCTAGATCATCTGATTCATCTGGATTACTTTGAGGAATATTATAAGGGAAGATAAAAAGTTAGTCTTTCAGCAATGCACGGGTGGGACATTCTTTGATTGCCTCTAGCAATTCCGGTGTTTCGATGATTTCTTCTACTAGTTTGTCACTATGACTAAATTTAACGATGCCATCATCATGATAATCAAAAATATCGGTATATGTTTGACAGAGTCCACAAGCAATGCAACGCTCAGGTTTCAAGGTTATTTTCATACCTCTATTGTAATCTGAAAGTCAAAAAAATACAAGAAAAACCATCTAATAAAGGAGAAATGATGAAAAAAAGAAGTAGTTCTAACGGGAATTGGATTAATATTTTATTTGTTGTAGTAACCTCAATTTCTGTAGTTGTCTTAGTAATTATTGCGGCAATGTCGATTTATCTTTCAATCGGAGGAAGCAATGCAGAAACAGCTCGGCAAGGTTTTTATACAACTGATACACAAGCGAGTCAAACGTCAAGTTCTTCAGAACAACTAGCAGCTTCAGAGGAGGAAACGGCTTCCAGTTCAGACGCTAATGGTCAAACTATTACAGTTTTGGCTGGAGAAGGCGAGGCTTCTATTGCTGATCGAGCGGGTATCTCGATTTCTGAATTAGAACGTCTGAATCCTCAACATATGACAACAGGTTCGTGGTATGCAAATCCTGGGGATGTCATTAACATTCAATAAGGAGTTGCAATGAAAGAAATTCAAATTGCTATAGATGGGCCTGCATCTAGTGGAAAATCAACGGTTGCTAAAATTGTAGCTAAAGAGTTAGGTTACACTTATTTAGATACTGGAGCTATGTATCGGGCAGCGACCTATCTTGCTTTAAATAATGAGATAGATCTAGATGATGAAAGTGGGATTATTCACCAATTAGTAGAATTCCCAATTAGTTTTGGTCGAGATGAACAAGGACAACAGCTTGTATTTGTAGGTGATGTGGATGTAACACACCCCATTCGCGATAATCAAGTGACACAACATGTCTCAACAGTGGCAGCACTCCCTTTGGTTCGTGAGAAATTAGTTGAGATGCAGCAAATGATAGCTCACCAAGGTGGGATTATTATGGATGGACGTGACATTGGAACAGTTGTGCTACCAGAAGCAGAGCTAAAAATTTTCCTTGTGGCATCAGTTGAGGAGCGGGCTGAGCGTCGGTATAAGGAAAATCTAGAAAAAGGTATTGAAACAAATTTAGAAACCTTGAAACAAGAAATTGCAGACCGTGATTACAAGGACAGCCATCGTGAGGTTTCACCTTTGAAACCTGCAGTGGATGCCATTCATTTTGACACGACTGGTGTGGGAATTGATGAGGTTGTGGCATTTATTCAAGAAAAAGCTAAAAAAATCCTTGACAAATAAACTGAAACTTGATATCATAGAGAAGTTGAGAAAAGCAGAAGTGAGAGCTTCTCGCCTTGCGACTCGCGTTGCCTGGCCCTACGGATGAAAGTTTCGATGAAACCATCATAGCGTGCGGGCTTGTGTAAACAGGTCCGCTCTTGTTTTTCTCTAAAATATATAAAGAGGTGAAAACCATAGCAAAACAAGACTTGTTCATCAATGATGAAATTCGTGTGCGTGAAGTTCGTCTGATTGGTCTTGAAGGTGAACAGCTAGGTATTAAACCCCTCAGTGAGGCACAAGCACTTGCTGATGAGGCGAATGTTGACTTAGTTTTGATTCAACCCCAAGCCAAACCTCCTGTTGCAAAAATTATGGACTACGGTAAGTTCAAGTTTGAGTATCAGAAGAAGCAGAAAGAACAACGCAAGAAACAGAGTGTTGTCACCGTTAAGGAAGTTCGTCTGAGTCCGACTATTGATAAGGGAGACTTTGAGACTAAACTTCGTAATGGACGCAAATTCCTTGAAAAAGGAAACAAAGTAAAGGTATCCATTCGTTTCAAAGGACGGATGATTACCCATAAAGAGATTGGTGCCAAAGTATTGGCTGAGTTTGCAGAAGCAACTCAAGATATTGCTATCATTGAGCAACGTGCTAAAATGGATGGACGCCAAATGTTCATGCAATTAGCCCCAATCTCTGACAAGAAGTAACTTGTCAAAAAGAAAGAAAGAGGAGAAATATCATGCCAAAACAAAAAACACACCGTGCATCAGCTAAACGTTTCAAACGTACAGGTTCAGGTGGACTTAAACGCTTCCGTGCTTACACTTCACACCGTTTCCACGGGAAAACTAAAAAACAACGTCGTCACTTGCGTAAAGCAGGAATGGTACATGCTGGTGACTTCAAACGTATCAAATCAATGCTTACTCAAATGCGTTAATTTGTTGTAAGTAAACGAGAATTTAAGAGAATTATTCGGAGGAAAAATAAATGGCACGTGTTAAAGGTGGCGTTGTTTCACGTAAACGTCGTAAACGTATTTTAAAATTAGCTAAAGGTTACTATGGAGCAAAACACATCTTGTTCCGTACTGCAAAAGAGCAAGTAATGAACTCTTACTACTATGCATACCGTGACCGTCGTCAAAAGAAACGCGACTTCCGCAAATTGTGGATCACTCGTATCAATGCGGCAGCTCGTTTGAACGGACTTTCATACTCACAATTGATGCATGGTTTGAAATTGGCTGAGATCGAAGTAAACCGTAAAATGCTTGCTGACTTAGCAGTTAATGATGCAGCAGCTTTCACAGCTCTTGCAGATGCAGCTAAAGCAAAACTTGGTAAATAATAACAAACTGTTTCATTCTGACTCTTGTGGTTTCTACCACAGGAGTAGGAGTGAAACTTTTTTGCTCTTTATAAGCTAGCTATTTAATGAAAAATAAACATTTAATACTCTTTCTAAAATCTCTTCAAACCACGTCAGCTCTATCTGCAACCTCAAAACAGTGTTTTGAGCTAACTTCGTCAGTTCCATCCACAACCTCAAAGCATTGCTTTGAGCAACCTGCGGCTAGCTTCCTAGTTTGCTCTTTGATTTTCATTGAGTATAAAGGTGAGTAGGAAAATATTCTGACTAATAAAAAGTAGTTCGTTTTCCATCATCTGAACAGATAATTAGGGAATTTTTGAAAAATGAAAAGAGAACAGGAGGTGTCAAGCAATAACTGCGTTCTGCAGTTATTATTACTCTTTATCGAAAGTTGGATGCTTTTTGTTTAGTTTTTTTAGAGTTGAGAAAGAAGCTAAACTATTGGAGAGTTTTACTTTCTCTTTCCTTCTTTTCAATATTTAATGACGCTGACTAGAATTAGCATCTCATGATTGTGTTCTGGGGAAGCTTGTTAGGAAAAAATTAGTAAATAAACAGTATAGAAATAAAAAAATAGAAAAATTTTCTATTTTTTTATCTATAGGACATATTTTAATTGTTTTTTCTCGTATTTTGTTTGTTTTATAACCGCATTTAAAATTGGAAAAAGATAATTAAATAGGGTATAATGATAAGATAAAAAGAAAAGAGGTACAAAAATGGCTTCAAAAATGTTACATACCTGTTTGCGAGTTGAAAATCTAGAAAAATCTATCGCCTTTTATCAAGATGCTTTTGGATTTAAAGAATTGCGTCGCAAAGATTTTCCAGACCATGCTTTCACTATCGTCTATCTAGGCCTTGAGGGAGATGACTATGAGTTGGAATTGACCTACAATTACGATCATGGCCCTTATGTGATCGGGGATGGTTTTGCTCATGTGGCTTTAAGTACGCCGGATTTAATAGCCTTGCATGCTGAGCATGATAGAAAAGGCTACGAGGTGACACAACCTAAGGGGCTTCCAGGAAATAAACCTAATTACTACTTTATTAAAGATCCAGATGGTTATAAGGTTGAAGTAATTCAGGAAAAAACAGTGTAGAAGAAGGTGAATCTGGAAAGTCTGTAAATGAAAACTCAATTAGAAAAAAATTTAGTCTTGCTATTTATTAATCTTCTCTGTGTCGCTTTGATTCTCTTTTTAGGAGAGAGAGTCTACTATCAATTTCAGGAACAGAACTATCAGTTGAAGCTTCATCATGCGATTCAGGATGGAAAGACGTTGACGATAGCTCAAAATAGTACGGAGCATGCTGGGTGGATAGGTGATAAGTATGTTACCGCTTATTATCCTAGGATGGGAACAACTGAGTATGAGGTTGTTAAAAGTAGGATCGATGCCGAAACGATGGCTTTGCAAGTTGCACAACCTGAACTGGCAGATGAATTAAGAGAAATCATCTTTTATGGGAGTGAGGAAGGTTCCTCTGAGTTAGTAAATCTGAAGCAGGTCAGTATCCAAAAGGTTTTGCATAAAATTGATAATCGAAAGATTGGCTCGGCGGAAAAGGAGACGATCTCCAGTTTATACTTGAATGCGGATGGCCAAGAAATTACCTTAGCAAATCTATTTATAAATCCTGAACTGGCTAAAAGTAGTATGGAAAATTTTATCCATCAACAGCTGATTTTTCGTGGACTTTCAGAAGATCAAGTTCAAGAGACCATTCGTGCATTAGAAAGTCAAGAGCTATCGCAATGGCAATTTTCTTATAGAGATGCTACATTTGCTATCAAACTTCCTAATGCAACTGCTGGAGTTCTTAATATTGATGTTCCTTTATCAGAGCTTTATAATACTATTGATAGCACTTATCTTCAAGGACAAGACTTGGAAAAATACCAAGCGTATGAGGAACAACGACATAAAAAAGCTGTAGCTCTCACTTTTGATGATGGTCCGAATGCAACAACGACGCCGCAAGCTTTGGATATCCTAAAAAAATATCATGCTAAAGCTACTTTCTTTATGGTAGGGAAAGCTATTGCTGGAAATGAAGCTATCGTTCAGCGAGTTTTGAAGGAAGGGCACGGAATAGGAAATCATACTTGGAATCATCCTGTTTTAACAAAGATTAGTTTGGACCAAGCAGTAGAGGAAATTAATTCTACAACGGTTGCTCTTCAAAAAGCTGGAGTACAGGAAGTACATTTGATGCGCCCTCCTTACGGTGCGATTAGTCCTAGTATCCAGAGTGCAGTCGATCAATCTTTTATCATGTGGGATATCGATAGTCTGGACTGGAAGACGCATAATACCGCTGCAATTATGGAAGAAGTGAAAAAGACGCAACCCGGGTCAATTATCCTCCTCCATGATATTCATCAAACTACAATTGATGCTCTCCCGACCATCATTCAATATCTGAAAGATCAAGGTTTTGAATTAGTAACAGTTGATGAACTGATGGGGAAAGGGTTAGAAAATCATAAGCTATATTACAGTCGAAATTAAAATAAAGCCATTGATAGAATAGGTTTTTAAGTTCTAACGGATACTCAATGAAAATCAAAGAACAAACTAGGAAGCTAGCCACATGCTGTATTTGGGGAAGGCAAGGCGAAGCTGACCTGGTTTGAAGAGATTTTTGAAGAGGATGAAATGAGAAAATGCTGTATTTAAACTAAAAAAGTGTGAGTTCAGTTTTCTGCTGTTCTCACACTTTTTTAGTTTAGGATGGCTGTCAATCAGTTTCAAGGCTGTGGTTTATGGATGATACAAGGGATAGAGTGTCACTCTTACTTACATTAAAGGATATAGAGTTCATGATTTTTAAGGATAATTTCACGCACAGAACTGTATTTTTTGAGTGTTTTTAATTCTTCTGGGTGTGTAACGAGTGTGATAACATAGCCTTCTTTTCCCATCCGACCTGTTCGTCCTGAGCGATGAGTATATGTTTCTTTATCTCTTGGCACATCGTAATTAATGACACATTCGAGACTATCTATATCAATACCACGAGCTACTAGGTCTGTAGCGAGAAGTAGCGTAATTTCGTGTTCTTTGAAGCGTTCTAAGATAACCTTGCGCATTTTGACATTAACGTCGCTTGCTAAAGAGATTGCATTGATGTGACGGTACTGTAATTTTTCTTCAGCACTACCCAAATCGGATAAGCTATTAAAAAAAATTAATCCACGAAAGTCTTCTACATGAGTAAGTTTTCGAAGTAGGTCAACCTTGTTCCGCTTTTCAACTTGTAGATAAAAATGCTGAATATTATCCAAAGTAAAATCGGAAATTTCAATTTTGACGGTATCATTTTTAATCTTATCTTGGTCAAATTGACTGGTTGCACTCATATAGATCATCTGATGATTGCAAGGAGCATAGTTGCTGATTTTTTCGACAAAGTGATACTGAGAGTCACTCAATAGTTGATCAAATTCATCGAGAATAATCGTCTTGATACTCATCATTTTGATTTTTTTCAACTTGACCAATTCAAAGATGCGACCTGGTGTTCCAATAAGGATTTCAGGGCCTTTTTTTAATCGTTCAATTTGGCGTTTTTGGCTTGAACCTGAAAGGAAGAGTTGTGCTTGTAACCCGATAGGATCCGCCCATTGTTTCGTTACCTCAAAAATTTGTCCGGCAAGTTCAGTATTTGGGGCTAAAATCAGTAACTGTTGGGCTTTTTTCATCTCAAGTTTTAAAAGACTAGGAAATAGATAGGACAGTGTCTTACCAGTTCCTGTTGGGCTGATTCCCAAAACATTTTTTCCGTTCATGATTGGCTCAAAAACTTGCTTTTGTATGTCTGTGAAATTTTCGAATCCAAGTTGTACTAATTGTTTTTTCCAAATATCAGGTAAGTGAAGCATGGTATTCCTCCTCGAAATGGATGCCTGCATCTAGGCGCATAGTGAAAATCGTTTCATGGACACTGAGGGTGTCAGTCAGAAGAGTTGGATAGTGATCATTTTCCCCTTTCATGATTGTCGCAAAGGCAACGGCCTCTTCAAGCATTTGGTGAGGGGCCCTTTTAAGAGGGAGTTTGACTGTTTCCCCTTTATGATTTTGGAAAACAGCAGATTTGATGAATTCGATTCCATTGAGAGTCAGCGTTCCATCTTCAGTATAAATTTCTGCGACTAAGTTACTAGTGAGATTTTTCCCAGTAGAAATCGTAACTTGAAAACTTGGATAGATCAGTTGTCCTGTTCCGTTGAGATCAATGGTGTTGTCTAATTGCTGCGATTTATAAAAAGCTGTATTGGGTTTTCCAAAAAGGCGAACAGCTGCGTAGATGGGATAAATTCCAAGATCCATAAGAGCGCCACCGGCAAAGTGATGGGAAAAGACATTTGGAATTTTTCCAGCTAAAAGATCTGGCATCTTAGATGAGTATTTAGCAAAGGTGAATTGTGCGCCTAGTATTGTCTTGTCTTTTAAAAAGGTTGCAATTTTCTCAAATGAATATTCATGATAATTTCTAGCAGCTTCAAAGACATAGACTTGTTGTTTTTGTGCTAACTCTCCTAATTTTTGCCATTGGGCTGGATGAATGACAGCCGGTTTTTCAATGATAGCATTCTTTCCTGCTTCTAAAACAAGTTTTGCTTGAAGGTAGTGGAGAGAGTTCGGACTTGCGATGTAGACGACATCTAAATCAGATTGAAGAAAAGACGTCAAATCATCAAAAAGAGCAATATTCTCATAATTTTTAACAAACTGCTCAGCAGTTTCAAGACGTCTGGAGTATACAGCTGCTAACTGATATTCTTGACTGAGGGATGCGGCGTGGATAAAGTCATGGGAAATAGCTCCAGTACCGATTATTCCAAGTTTAAACATATGAACCTCTTTTCTATTCATTCTATTATACCATGAAAAATAAAAATTTAATTCGTAGGGAGTTTTCATTGGGAATAAATCGTTACGATGATATCAGTTAAGGAACTTACATTCAGTCAGTTGAAATAAAATTTCTATTTTAGATTTTTCTATTTTATGGTAAAATAGAAAGGATAACAGTAAATGGAGTAGAAGATGCAAAAAAAACCAATTATTATCGGTGTAACAGGTGGCTCTGGTGGAGGAAAAACCAGCGTATCAAGAGCAATTTTATCTAATTTTCCTGATGCAAAGATAGCGATGATTGAACATGATTCCTATTATAAGGATCAATCTCACTTGACCTTTGAAGAGCGAATTAAGACGAATTACGACCATCCGTTTGCCTTTGATACGGACTTGATGATTGAACAAATGAGTGAGCTTTTGGCAGGTCGTCCAGTGGATATACCAACCTATGACTATACAGAGCATACGCGTAGTCAGAAGAGTTACCGTCAGGAACCTCAAGATGTTTTTATCGTTGAAGGCATTTTAGTTCTGGAGGATAAAAGATTACGTGATTTGATGGATATCAAGATTTTTGTTGATACAGATGATGATGTGCGTATTATTCGCCGGATTAAACGGGATATGGAAGAACGTGGACGGAGTCTAGATAGCGTTATTGACCAGTATTTGGGAGTTGTTAAGCCGATGTATCATCAGTTTATCGAGCCAACAAAGCGTTATGCTGATGTGATCATTCCTGAGGGAGTTTCAAATACAGTTGCAATTGATTTGATTAACACTAAGATTGCAAAAATCCTAGAAGAAGCAGAAGCGTGATGAAGAAAGGAAGTCTGGTCAATCCAGGCTTTTTGAGGTCAGTATGCTAAAAAAACATTCAGAAGTTCATAGTCATCTTTTAGCTTGTTTATTAACTTTTTGCGCTGGTTTTATTGATGCCTATACCTTTATAGAACGTGGAGGGACGTTAGTAGCTGGTCAGACAGGGAATGTCGTCTTTTTATCTGTTGCCATTGTTCATGACCACTTGGGAGATATTGAGGTGAAACTTGTTACTTTATTGTGTTTTATGACGGGAATTTTCCTGATTACCTTAGTTCGGCCCAAATTAACCACCAGTAGAAGAAGACTCATTACCCTTGTTCCTTTAATAATACTTTGTATCTGGGCAGGGTTTCAGCCTAAAAATAGCTGGAATATGCTGATTGTTCCACCACTGGGGTTCTGTATGGGGGTGGTTACAACAGCTTTTACAGAAGTGCGTGGACGATTTTATAATAATGCCTTTATGACAGGAAACCTTAAACGTATGATGATGGCTTTAGGAGAATATATTAGTGGTAGAGATAAAACGCAGTTAAGTGAGGCTCTCTTTTTATCACGGTTGGTTCTCAGTTTTGTTATAGGAGCAATCATTTCAGCGAAACTGACAAGTATTTATCGAATAGAAACGATTTGGTTAGTGGCGATACTTCTTATCGTGATTCTCCTGGCAGAACTCTTTATTAACAGAAGACTAAAAAATTAATATTATTTTCACTGACTTTGGAATTGTTTTCAAATAAATTTTTCTTTTTTAAAAAAACTATTTGAAGATTTCTTAAAATATGGTATACTAGATTAGCAAGCGACGTATGAAAACGTCTCCTGTTAATTTTGGAAGATTACTCAAGAGGCTTAAGAGGCCGTGTTGGAAACGCGGTAGGCGTGTAATAGCGTGCGTGGGTTCGAATCCCATGTCTTCCGTTGTCGGTACCTTAGGGTACTTTTTTTGTAGCAAAAAACTGGTTGAAATAATATTCCAACCAGAAGCTACCTAAACAATCAGAAGATCGTTTAGGAGGAAAAAGATTAAGTAAAATATTATAAATCTAGAATTGTTAGGGCATCTTGAAACTCTTTTTTTAGTTGCTTTTTCTTAAATTCTATAAACTCGGGTACGTGTTGGATTTTTCTATAACGTTTGTAGGGGTGGTAATCTTCTTTAAAGCGATAGGACGGGAAAGTTTTTAAAAAATCTTTGCAAAGTTCCCACTCACGGACATAGCCTAACGGGCGTGCATGGTAACGGATACCTTCAACCATCCTACTGCCAAAGCGATGGTGAGTATGGCCAAAAATCACATCAGTGATGGGGTATTTTTTAAAAACTGTATGGAAGTGACGGCTCCCCAGAAAGGCGTTAAAGCGTTCAAAATAGGGATGATGCAGAATAAAATCATCATGGGGAACGAAGTGGAGGGAAAGGAGGATAGGGCTAGTCGTCTGCTGTAAAACCGACTCCAGCTGGCTTAAGATGTGATTTGTAATAGTAGGGTCACTCTCGGTTCTCTCTAACCTACGGTCAAACCAGTAAAGGAGCTTGTTTTTTAGGTGTTCTTCTTCAGATTTTTCAGGTACAAAACTATAGTCATACCAGCCAGATAGACTGACCAGCTGTCTATCCCCAAACTGTTGGATTTGAATCTCTCTCTGTCTGATTTCTTCCTCGCTCATGCCCAACATGTCATGATTCCCTAAGTTATAACTGACTGGAAAATGGTGGCATAATTGGTTTATGAATGGCTGGCTGATATTTTTAAAATCATTGGAAATATCCCCAGCAATATGGAGGTGGTCAATATTTTCATCCTGCAAGGTTTGAATCAGAGTTTCAATCTCAAAGGCGCCAAACTGGTTCGAATCGATGTGCAAATCGCTCATAAATGCTAGTTTTGTCATGAGAATAGAATAGCATAAAAAAGCTAGAAAAACTGAAATAAAGCCTGTATAAGAAATTTTTCAGCTTTTCATGTTATAATGTAGAAGATGGACATCAAAGAAGAGATTAGGAATTTGGCCAAAGAAATTGGCATTTCAAAAATTGGGTTTACGACAGCAGATGATTTTTCTTATTTGGAAAAATCCCTCCGACTTGCTGTAGAGGAGGGACGAAATTCTGGTTTTGAACACAAAAATATAGAAGAAAGAATAAAGCCGAAGTTGAGTTTAGCATCAGCTAAGACCATTATTTCAATCGCAGTCGCCTATCCTCATAAGTTAAAACAACAACCACAGAAAACTCAGTACAAGCGAGGAAAATTTACTCCCAATTCCTGGGGTTTAGATTACCACTATGTCTTACAGGATAAGCTAGAAAAGTTGGCTCGGGGTATCGAAGAGATGACTGTTAACTTTGAATACAAGGGGATGGTTGATACAGGAGCGCTTGTTGATACGGCTGTCGCAAGAAGGGCTGGGATTGGATTTATTGGTAAGAATGGATTAGTTATCTCTAAAGAATATGGCTCTTATATGTTTTTAGGTGAATTAATCACCAATTTGGAAATTGAACCGGATCAGCCTGTTGATTATGGTTGTGGTGACTGCAATCGTTGTGTGGTGTCTTGTCCAACATCGTGCCTAATCGGAGATGGGACGATGAATGCTAAGCGCTGTTTGTCTTTTCAGACGCAAGACAAAGGAATGATGGATTTAGAATTTCGAAAGAAAATAAAGACGGTTATTTATGGATGTGATATTTGCCAGATTTGTTGTCCCTATAATAAAGGTCTAGATAATCCACTAGCGACGGATATCGATCCAGATTTAGCACATCCTGAGTTGCTCCCTTTTTTAGAGTTGTCGAATGGTCAATTTAAAGAAAAATTTGGTATGGTTGCGGGCTCTTGGAGGGGAAAAAATATCTTACAACGAAATGCAATTATCGCTCTTGCTAACAGTCGAGACCGTTCAGCCATTCCTAAAATATTGCAGATAATTGATACATCACAAAACAACATCCATATTGCAACAGCTATCTGGGCTTTGGGTGAAATTGTGAAAGAACCGTCTGATGAAATGCTTGAGCTGGTTATGCAGGTGAAAAATCCAACACCTGAAATTCAACAAGAGCAGGAGCGTTTTTTAAGGAAGTATGCGACTGATTTAGTATAAAAAATCAGCAAATTACAGATCTATATGGTATAATGAAATGATAGACAGAAAAGGAGTACATATGGACATTTCAGAAATTCGTCAAAAAATTGACGCCAATCGTGAAAAATTAGCTTCTTTCAGGGGGTCTCTTTGACCTCGAAGGGTTAGAAGAGGAGATTGCTATCTTGGAAAACAAGATGACAGAGCCTGATTTTTGGAACGATAATATTGCGGCTCAAAAAACGTCGCAAGAGTTAAATGAAGTAAAAACAACTTATAACACTTTTCGTAAAATGGAAGAGTTGCAGGATGAGGTTGAAATTCTACTAGATTTCTTGGCAGAAGATGAGTCTGTACAAGATGAATTAGTGGAGCAATTAGCTGAGTTAGATAAAATGATGACCAGTTATGAAATGACACTTCTTTTGTCAGAACCGTATGATCACAATAATGCTATTCTTGAGATTCATCCAGGTTCAGGTGGTACGGAGGCTCAAGATTGGGGCGATATGTTACTTCGTATGTATACCCGTTATGGTAATGCTAAGGGATTTAAAGTGGATGTTTTAGATTATCAGGCAGGTGATGAAGCTGGTATCAAGTCGGTTACTCTTTCCTTTGAAGGGCCAAACGCTTACGGTCTACTTAAGTCAGAAATGGGTGTGCATCGGTTGGTGCGGATTTCGCCGTTTGACTCGGCTAAGCGACGTCATACTTCTTTTACATCTGTAGAAGTCATGCCTGAACTAGATGATTCGATTGAAGTGGATATCCGTGATGATGATATAAAAATGGATACCTTCCGTTCAGGCGGAGCTGGTGGACAAAACGTCAATAAAGTTTCAACTGGGGTACGATTAACTCATATTCCAACTGGAACTGTTGTACAGTCTACAGTAGATAGAACCCAGTATGGTAACCGAGATCGTGCAATGAAGTTGCTACAAGCAAAACTTTATCAAATAGAGCGAGAAAAAAAGGCTGCAGAGGTAGATTCGCTCAAGGGAGAAAAGAAAGAAATTACCTGGGGCAGTCAGATACGTTCTTATGTTTTTACACCGTATACAATGGTGAAAGATCATCGAACTAGTTTTGAGGTAGCACAAGTAGATAAGGTTATGGACGGTGACTTGGATGGCTTTATCGATGCCTATCTTAAGTGGCGAATTAGCTGATTTTAGTAAAATTACTTGTCATAATAAAAATAGTTGAAAGGAACGAGAAAGTGTCAATCATTGATATGAGAGATGTTGTCAAAAAATACGACAACGGGACAACAGCTCTTCGTGGTGTGACCATTAAGATAGAACCGGGTGAGTTTGCTTATATTGTTGGTCCATCGGGAGCTGGGAAATCTACCTTTATCCGACTACTTTACCGTGAGGTCCAGTTGGATAAGGGAGATTTACAAGTTGCAGATTTTGATTTAAAAAAAATTAAGAAGCGCGATGTACCTTTACTTCGGCGAAATGTCGGAGTTGTTTTCCAAGACTATAAACTGTTACCTAAAAAGACTGTTTATGAGAATATTGCTTATGCGATGGAAGTTATTGGAGCTAAACGTCGTGATATTAAAAAGCGAGTAATGGAAGTTCTTGATTTAGTGGGGTTGAAGCATAAAGTACGCTCATTTCCAAATGAACTATCTGGTGGAGAACAACAGCGGATTGCTATTGCTCGTGCTATTGTAAACAATCCTAAGGTTTTGATCGCAGATGAGCCAACAGGAAATCTAGACCCAGATAATTCTTGGGAAATTATGAATTTATTGGAACGCATTAATTTACAAGGAACAACTGTCTTAATGGCAACTCATAATAGTCAGATTGTAAATACGTTACGTCACCGCGTTATCGCTATTGAAAATGGTCGTGTGGTGCGTGATGAAGCGGAAGGAGAGTACGGATACGATGATTAGAAGATTTTTCCGCCATCTATGGGAGTCCATTAAAAGTTTAAAACGAAACGGCTGGATGACAGTGGCTGCTACTGGGATAGTAACCATAACCTTAACTTTACTAGCAATTTTTGCTTCGGTTATCCTTAATGCGGCAAAACTTACACGAGATATTGAAAATAATGTACGCATTACAGTATATTTGCAAGTTGATACTCATGATAACAGTGAAGTTATCACAGTTGAAGGTCAAGAAAGAAGTAACGAAAATTTCCATAAAATTTATGACCAACTTCAAGGGTTATCAAATGTTAAGTCAGTAACTTTCTCAGATAAGAATGAACAGCTCAATAAATTGATTGAGACAATGGGAGATGACTGGAATTTATATTCTGGTGATGCCAATCCCTTATATGATGCTTATATTGTTGATGCGACATCACCTTCTGAGGTAGTGGCAGTTTCGGAAGCAGCAAAGACAATTGAAGGTGTAACAGAGGTGAATTATGGTGGGGCTAATACACAACGTCTTCTTTCACTAACAAATCTTATTCAAACATGGGGCTTGATTGGAGTAGGACTTCTATTTTTTATTGCTATCTTTCTGATTTCAAATACGATACGTATTACCATTATTTCTCGTAGCCGCGAGATTCAAATCATGAGATTGGTTGGTGCGAAGAGTAGTTATATTCGTGGACCGTTCTTATTTGAAGGTGCCTGGATTGGTTTAATTGGTGCGATTTTACCATCACTGTTGGTTTACTTTGTCTATGACATGTCTTATCGTCAATTTAACCCTGGTTTGGTTGGTCAAAATCTTTCTATGATAACCCCTGACCTGTTTATTCCAATTATGATTGGTTCCTTATTTGTTTTGGGGATGATTATCGGTTCTATTGGAGCACGGATTTCCATGAGACGTTATTTGAAAGTATAGACTATAACTTTATAGAAATAGAAGAAAGTAGGAAACTGCTTTCTTTTTATTCCTTCAAGTGAAGAAAATACTCATCACGGAAAGAAATATGGTAAAATAAAAGATATGAAAGAAACAATGAAAGATTTAGTTGCAAAGCTCAATCAATATGCTACTGAGTATTATACAAGCGATACTCCTTCAGTATCAGATGCTGAATATGACCAACTCTACCGTAAGTTGGTCGAATTAGAAGCAGCCTATCCTGACTTAATAGAAAATGATAGTCCGACTCAACGTGTTGGTGGACAGGTGTTAGATGGATTTGAAAAGTATCAACACCAATATCCACTGTACAGTTTGCAGGATGCCTTTTCGCGTGAAGAATTGGATGTTTTTGATGAGCGCATTAGAAAAGAATTTCCAAACGTTAGCTATATTTGTGAATTAAAAATTGACGGGCTCTCTATCTCTCTCTCTTATGAAGATGGAAAATTGATAACAGGTGCGACTCGTGGAGATGGCTCTATTGGAGAAAATATCACAGAAAATCTAAAGAGGGTCCGAGATATTCCATTAAGTTTATCTGAACCACTTACAATCACGGTTCGGGGTGAGTGTTATATGCCACGTGCTTCTTTTGATGAGGTTAACCGTGTCCGTCAAGAAAACGGGGAGAGTGATTTTGCCAATCCTCGCAATGCTGCTGCAGGTACTTTGAGACAGCTAGATACTAGAGTTGTTGCAAAACGTAATCTTGCTACTTTTCTATACCAAGAAGCAAGTCCAAGTAATCAAGTCACTCAAAATGATGTTTTAAATCATTTGGCACAGTTAGGATTTGTAGTCAATTCAGAACGTATTGTGACTGAAACGATGGATCAAGTATGGAATTTCATCCAAAAAATTGCAGTGAAACGTGACGAACTACCTTATGATATTGATGGAATCGTTATAAAAGTCAATGACTTAGCAATTCAAGACGAACTAGGTTTCACAGTCAAAGCACCAAAGTGGGCGGTGGCTTATAAATTTCCAGCAGAAGAAAAAGAGGCTCAGCTTTTATCTGTTGATTGGACTGTTGGGCGAACTGGTGTGGTGACCCCTACTGCAAACCTCACTCCAGTTCAATTAGCAGGTACAACGGTTAGTCGGGCTACACTCCATAATGTGGATTATATTGCTGAAAAAGATATTCGTCAGTCTGATACGGTGGTTGTTTATAAGGCAGGAGATATCATTCCCGCAGTTTTACGAGTTGTTGAGAATAAACGAGTTTCAGACGAAAAATTGATGATTCCTGATACCTGTCCAAGCTGTGAAAGTCAATTGCTTCACTTTGAAGATGAGGTTGCTCTGCGCTGCATCAATCCTCTTTGTCCTGCTCAAATAAAAGAGGGGTTGATTCATTTTGCCTCACGAGATGCTATGAATATTACAGGACTAGGACCTTCTGTTGTTGAAAAGCTCTTTGTAGCTGATTTAGTCAGGGATGTAGCAGACATTTATCGTTTAAACGAGACGGATTTTCTTCTCCTAGAGGGAATTAAAGACAAGTCTGCTCAAAAATTATACCAAGCCATCCAGACTTCAAAGGGAAATTCTGCTGAAAAACTTTTGTTTGGGCTTGGAATTCGTCATGTTGGGAGCAAGGTCAGTCAACTCCTGTTGCAACACTTTCATTCAATTGATAATTTAGCTAAAGCCAATCCAGATGAGATTGCCAATATTGACAGTATGGGAAGTGTTATAGCTAACAGCATAGCCAGTTATTTTTCTATGGAAGGAACTAAGCAACTTTTAGAGGAACTTAAGGAAGCTGGTGTAAACTTAAACTATCTTGGACAAAAAATTGCAACAAATGCAGCTCTCTCTGGTATGACGGTTGTTCTGACTGGAAAATTAGAACGTCTCAAACGATCAGAAGCAAAGGCTAAACTCGAAAGTTTGGGAGCTAAAGTAACAGGTTCTGTCTCTAAAAAGACAAGTCTAGTAGTGGCAGGAGTTGATGCGGGTAATAAACTAGCAAAAGCCCAAGAATTAGGAATTGACATTCGTGATGAAGGCTGGTTAGAGAGTTTGTAGGTAAAAAATGACAAATGTGATAAAAAAAGCACGACTGATATACAACCCTACTTCGGGTCAGGAAATTATTAAAAAGAATATCGCTGAAGTTCTGGATGTGTTGGAAGATGTTGGTTATGAAACGAGTGCTTACCAGACGACACCAGATCCCCTTTCAGCACAAAAGGAAGCAGAAAGAGCAGCACTTGCAGGTTTTGATTTGATTATTGCAGCAGGTGGTGACGGAACGATAAATGAAGTTGTCAATGGAGTGGCAGGTTTAGATAAGCGTCCTAAGATGGCTTTTATCCCAACCGGAACAACCAATGACTATGCACGGGCTCTCAAAATTCCAATGGGTGATCCAGTTGCTGCAGCCAGAATTATTGAAAAGAACCAAACGATAAAAATGGATATTGGACGTGCTTATGATGATAAATACTTTATCAATATCGCTGCTGCGGGTACCCTAACGGAGTTGACTTATAGTGTCCCAAGTGAGGTCAAATCACGGCTTGGCTACCTTGCGTATGTAGCAAAAGGCGTAGAAATGTTTCCGAAAAGCAAGGGGAGAATGGTTCGAATTGAGCATGACGGTGGTGTATTTAAGGGAAGCGTCTCACTAATTTTTGTAGCTCTTACCAATTCAATTGGAGGTTTCGAACAACTGGCTCCTGATACTAAGCTAGACGATGGGAACTTTAGTCTTATTTTAGTCAAAACGGATCGCCTTTTTGAAATGTTGAGCCTCTTAATTCAAGCTGTTAATGGTGGAAATCATGTTAATGATGCCAATGTAGAATATTTGAAAACTAGTAAAATTAAACTAGAAGTTTTAGATAAGGCTGAACCGTTTATGTTAAATCTTGACGGTGAATACGGTGGAGATACACCAGTCGAACTGCAGGTTTTACCAAATCATCTAGAATTTTTTGTAAATATGGATGAAATAAATAATGGAAATTTACATCAAGGGAACAAATAGCTTTCATGTTTTAAGCCTATCATTTGAAAAACGTGCTGAACTATCTATAGGCATTTCGTTGACGAAAGTTGGGAAAAAGAGTATAATAGAACAGTTGAGAATTGATTTTCAGTTATCTTAGTCCAGAGAAATGGCGGTGCTGCGAGCCATCTAAGTTTGGAAGTCATGCTACTCGATGTCACAAATGCATAAGAATGAGAGAATGACAAGTTCATTGAATGAAGGTGGTACCGCGGTTTTTCGCCCTTCGTGATATGAGCTTGTCTTTTGATTTTTGGAGGTGTTTATGAAGACCTTTCTCGTGAAACAAAAGTTTCGTCTCGGTGGCGAACGCTTCGCTATCAAGGATGACAGGGGAGAAATCGCTTATCAGGTAGAGGGATCCTTTTTTAAGATTCCTAAAACCTTTACCATCTATGATGTGGCTGGTCATCAAGTCAGTGAGATAAGTAAGGAGATTTGGACACTACTTCCTCGCTTTACTATTCAGCTACGGGACGGTTCAAATTTTGTCATTCGTAAGAAGTTGACCTTCTGGCGAGATAAGTATACCTTTGATAATCTGGGTCTTCGTATCGAGGGCAATATCTGGGATTTGGATTTCAAACTATTGGATGACCGTGACCAACTCATTGCGGAGATTAAGAAAGAACTCTTTCACCTCACCTCGACTTACACCGTTACTGTCCTTGAGGATACTTATGCAGATCTAGTCATTTCCCTCTGTGTCGCCATTGACTATGTAGAAATGCTGGAAAGCGGATCGAATTAAACAAAAAATAAGGAGAACTCATGAAACAACTATCTAGTGCACAAGTACGCCAACTATGGTTAGACTTCTGGGCCAGCAAAGGCCACGCTGTAGAACCATCTGTTAGCTTGGTTCCAGTAAACGACCCAACTCTTTTGTGGATCAACTCAGGGGTTGCGACTCTTAAAAAATATTTCGATGGAACTGTCATTCCAGAAAATCCTCGGATTACTAACTCGCAAAAAGCGATTCGTACTAACGACATCGAAAATGTAGGGAAGACTGCACGTCACCATACCATGTTTGAAATGTTGGGGAACTTCTCTATCGGGGATTACTTCCGTGATGAAGCCATCACTTGGGCTTATGAGCTCTTGACCAGTCCTGAGTGGTTTGATTTCCCAGCTGAAAAACTGTACATGACCTACTATCCTGACGATAAAGATTCTTACAACCGCTGGATTGAAGTAGGAGTAGATCCAAGTCACTTGATTCCAATCGAGGACAACTTCTGGGAAATCGGTGCGGGACCTTCTGGACCAGATACTGAAATCTTCTTTGACCGTGGAGAAGCCTTTGACCCAGAAAATATCGGTATTCGCCTGCTTGCAGAAGATATTGAAAACGACCGTTACATCGAAATCTGGAACATCGTTTTGTCACAATTTAACGCTGATCCTGCGGTTCCTCGTAGTGAGTACAAAGAATTGCCACACAAAAATATTGATACGGGCGCTGGTTTGGAGCGTTTGGTGGCGGTGATTCAAGGAGCTAAGACAAACTTTGAAACGGACCTCTTCATGCCGATCATTCGTGAAGTGGAGAAATTGTCTGGTAAGGTCTACGATCCAGATGGCGACAACATGAGCTTTAAGGTCATCGCAGACCACATCCGTTCTCTTTCATTTGCCATCGGTGATGGTGCCCTTCCTGGAAATGAAGGTCGTGGTTATGTTCTTCGTCGTTTGCTCCGTCGTGCTTCTATGCATGGTCAAAAATTGGGCATCAACGAGCCTTTCCTTTACAAACTCGTTCCAACGGTTGGAAAAATCATGGAAAGCTACTACCCAGAAGTGCTTGAAAAACGGGACTTTATCGAAAAAATTATCAAGAGCGAGGAGGAATCCTTTGCTCGTACCTTACACTCAGGTCAACATTTTGCCCAAGGTATCGTAGCAGACTTGAAAGAAAAAGGTCAATCTGTCATTGCTGGTTCAGATGTCTTCAAACTCTATGATACTTATGGATTCCCAGTGGAATTGACGGAAGAAATCGCTGAAGAAGCGGGCATGACGGTAGATCGTGAAGGTTTTGAAGCAGCCATGAAGGAACAGCAAGAGCGGGCGCGTGCATCAGCTGTCAAGGGTGGCTCTATGGGCATGCAGAATGAAACCCTTCAAAACATCACTGTGGAAAGTGTCTTCAACTACAATGCCAGCCAATTGCCTTCTAAGTTGGTGGCTATCGTAGCGGACAATGCTGAAGTAGAAGCTGTATCTGAAGGAACTGCCTCTCTTATCTTTGCAGAGACTCCATTCTACGCTGAAATGGGTGGACAGGTAGCTGACCACGGACAAATCTTGGATGAGTCAGGTAAGGTCATGGCTACTGTGACAAATGTTCAAAAAGCTCCAAACGGACAAGCTCTTCACACTGTTGACGTCCTTGCACCGCTTGCCTTAAACCAAGAATATACGCTGGCAATCGATACAAATCGTCGTCACCGGGTCATGAAAAACCACACTGCGACTCACTTGCTTCACGCGGCCCTTCACAATATCCTTGGACACCACGCAACACAAGCAGGATCACTTAACGAAGTCGAATTCCTTCGCTTTGACTTCACACACTTCCAAGCCGTAACTCCTGAAGAATTGCGCGCGATTGAAGAGCAAGTCAATGAGAAAATCTGGGAAGCTCTTGCGGTTAAGACCGTTGAGACAGACATTGATACTGCTAAAGAAATGGGAGCCATGGCTCTCTTTGGTGAGAAATACGGTAAAGAAGTCCGTGTTGTGACGATCGGTGATTACTCTATCGAACTTTGTGGTGGTACCCACGTTGGCAACACTTCTGAGATTGGCCTCTTCAAGATTGTCAAAGAAGAAGGGATTGGATCAGGAACTCGTCGTATCTTGGCAGTGACTGGTAAGGAAGCCTTTGAAGCTTATCGTGAACAAGAAGACGCTTTGAAAGCTGTCGCAGCAACCTTGAAAGCCCCCCAACTCAAGGAAGTACCTCATAAGGTTGAAGGACTTCAAGAACAACTTCGTCAGCTCCAAAAAGAAAATGCTGAGTTGAAAGAAAAAGTTGCAGCAGCTGCCGCAGGCGATGTCTTCAAGGATGTGAAGGAAGTCAACGGACACCGTTACATTGCTAGCCAAGTTTCTGTATCAGATGCAGGCGCCCTTCGTACCTTTGCGGACAACTGGAAACAAAAAGACTACTCTGATCTTCTTGTCCTAGTTGCCGCTATCGGTGACAAGGTGAACGTTCTTGTAGCAAGCAAGACAAAAGATGTGCATGCAGGAAACCTTGTCAAAGAATTGGCTCCAATCGTTGATGGACGTGGTGGTGGTAAACCAGACATGGCCATGGCAGGAGGAAGCAACCAAGCCAAAATCCAAGAGCTGTTGGATGCAGTTGCAACTAAACTTTAGTTATTCTTATGATGGTAGGAAGAAAATCAGCGATTAAACTTGTTTTGATGATTCCAAGTTTTCAAGTG
This sequence comes from Streptococcus sp. DD10, assembly GCF_001578805.1. Taxonomy (GTDB): domain Bacteria; phylum Bacillota; class Bacilli; order Lactobacillales; family Streptococcaceae; genus Streptococcus. The sequence continues at coordinate 188,975 of NZ_KQ969157.1, forward strand.
TAATCAGTACAAAAAGAGGTTAGGAAAAAATCCTAACCTCTTTTTGGGTAGTTAAATCAATAGAAATCCAGTTATTCATTTTGATATGGTTTGTTGAAAATACTAAAACCCCCGTTTCCTGAAAGATTTTCAAGAAATAGAGGTTAGTTAATGACTTAAATAAAATAAGTAGTCAGTAATTAAAAGAATGAATTATTGTTTAGAAGCTTCTTGGAAATCTGGATTTTTCCATGCTTCGTCAATAATTGCTTTCAATTCAGCAGCAGATGCTTGCATTTTTTGAGTTTCAGCATCGTTTAATGGGATATTAACCGGACGAACAATACCATGTGCCCCAACGATTGCAGGTTGTCCGATAAAGACATCTTCAACTCCGTATTGACCTTCTTGGAAAACAGAAAGTGGAAGTACTGCATTTTCATCATCAAGAATTGCTTTAGTGATACGAGCAAGGGCAACAGCAATACCGTAGTAGGTAGCACCTTTTTTGTTAATGATTGAGTAAGCAGCATCACGAACAGAGATAAAGAGTTCTACAAGGTCTTCTTCATTCAAGTCACGGTTAGCTTGCAACCATTGTTCTAATTTCACACCAGCAACGTTAGCATGTGACCAAACGGCAAACTCAGAGTCACCATGTTCACCCATGATGTAAGCGTGAACGGAACGAGCATCGATACCAATTTTTTCAGCCAATGCTTGACGGAAACGTGCTGAGTCAAGTGAAGTACCTGAACCGATGACGCGTTCTTTAGGGAAGCCTGAGAATTTCCATGTTGAGTAAGTCAAAACATCAACTGGGTTAGCAGCAACAAGGAAGATACCTTTAAATCCTGACTCAACAACTTGAGTAACGATTGATTTGTTGATAGCAAGGTTTTTACCAACGAGGTCAAGACGAGTTTCACCTGGTTTTTGAGGAGCACCAGCAGTGATGACTACAAGATCAGCATCCGCACAGTCAGCATAGGTTGCTGCGTAGATTTTTTTAGGTGAAGTGAAAGCAAGTGCATGGCTAAGGTCTTCAGCATCTCCGACAGCTTTTTCAAATAAAGCAGGAATCTCAATGATACCAAGCTCTTGAGCAATACCTTGAGTTACAAGGGCGAAAGCGTAAGAAGAACCTACGGCACCATCACCAACAAGGATAACTTTTTTGTGTTGTTTAGTTAATGTCATTCGTCTAAACATCTCCTTAAATTTATTCAGGGTTTCCCCATACAATTTCAATTTTATCACTTTTAAGAACGTTTGTCACGAAGAAACGAATATGGTTAATCATGTAAACGTTTTTATATACTATCCCTAAAGATGAAAATAAAAGGGAAATGTGGTATAATGATGAAGATATATCCAGAAAAGAAAGGCATTTTTAAAATGCAAGATAAAAATCTAGTCAATGTTAATTTGACCAAGGAGATGAAGACCAGCTTTATCGATTATGCCATGAGTGTTATCGTAGCGCGGGCGTTACCAGATGTTCGTGATGGTCTTAAGCCGGTTCATCGTCGGATCCTCTATGGGATGAACGAGTTAGGTGTTTCACCAGATAAACCACATAAAAAGTCAGCACGTATTACAGGGGATGTCATGGGGAAATACCACCCACACGGTGACTCTTCTATTTATGAAGCTATGGTTCGAATGGCACAGTGGTGGAGCTACCGTTATATGTTAGTTGACGGCCACGGGAACTTTGGCTCAATGGATGGTGATGGGGCCGCAGCACAGCGTTATACAGAAGCTCGGATGAGTAAGATTGCGCTTGAAATGTTGCGAGATATTAACAAGAATACTGTTAATTTTGCTGATAACTATGACGCTAGTGAGCGGGAACCAGTTGTTCTTCCAGCGCGATTTCCTAATCTTTTAGTTAATGGTGCAACTGGAATTGCAGTTGGGATGGCTACGAATATACCTCCACATAACTTAGGGGAAACAATTGACGCTGTTAAGCTTGTCATGGATAAACCAGACATCACCACTCGTGAACTTATGGAAGTGCTTCCTGGACCCGATTTTCCAACAGGTGCTTTGGTTATGGGGAAGTCTGGTATCCATAAGGCTTATGAGACAGGAAAAGGTTCCATTGTATTACGAGCTCGAACGGAAATTGAAGAAACAAAAACAGGACGTGAACGGATTGTCGTTACTGAATTTCCATACATGGTAAATAAAACCAAGGTGCATGAGCATATTGTTCGACTCGCAAATGAAAAGCGTATAGAGGGAATTACTGCTGTTAGAGATGAGTCCAATCGTGAAGGTGTTCGTTTTGTCATCGAGGTGAAGCGAGATGCTTCTGCAAATGTCATTTTAAACAATCTCTTTAAAATGACTCAGATGCAGACAAATTTTGGCTTTAATATGTTGGCCATCCAAAATGGTGTTCCAAAGATTCTATCTTTGCGTGAAATCTTAGAGGCCTATATTGAGCATCAAAAAGAAGTTGTGACTAGACGAACTCTCTTTGATAAAGAAAAAGCAGAAGCTCGTGCTCATATTTTAGAAGGTCTCTTGATTGCATTGGATCACATCGATGAGGTTATTCGGATTATTCGTGCAAGCGAGACGGATGCAGAAGCTCAAGCAGAGTTGATGAGCAAGTTTAAGCTTTCAGAACGGCAAAGTTTAGCCATTCTTGATATGCGACTACGCCGTTTGACTGGCTTGGAACGTGATAAAATTCAGTCTGAATACGATGAACTTCTAGCCTTGATTGCTGATTTAACTGATATTTTAGCTAAACCAGAGCGTGTTGTGACGATAATAAAAGAAGAGTTAGATGAAGTGAAGCGTAAGTTTAATGACAGTCGTAGAACAGAACTTATGGTTGGAGAAGTCCTTTCTCTTGAAGATGAAGATTTGATTGAAGAAACTAAGGTTCTCATTACACTTTCAAATAAAGGCTATATCAAGCGTCTCGATCAGTCTGAATTTACAGCTCAAAGACGTGGTGGACGTGGAGTACAAGGTACGGGAGTTAAAGATGATGACTTTGTGCGTGAATTAGTTTCAACTAGTACCCACGATTATCTTTTCTTTTTTACAAATAAAGGTCGTGTCTATCGATTGAAAGGTTATGAGATCCCTGAGTACGGGCGTACTGCAAAAGGATTGCCTGTGGTTAATCTCCTTAAACTAGATGAAGGGGAGACGATTCAAACAATTATCAATGTTGAAAAAGAAAATCGCAAAGGGGCTTATCTTTTCTTTACAACTCGTCATGGTTTAGTTAAGCGGACAAGTGTTGCTGAATTTGCTAATATCCGACAAAATGGTCTTAAAGCTCTAAATCTTAAAGATGGTGATGAATTAATAAATGTTTTCTTAACATCAGACGACGCAGAAGTCATGATTGGCACGAAGTATGGTTACGCAGTTCGATTTAAAGTTGACTTGATTCGAAATATGGGACGTTCGGCAGCTGGTGTTAAGGGTGTTAGTCTACGTGAAGGAGATGCGGTTGTCGGAGCAAGTACGATTCATTCTGATGATGAGGTACTCATTATTACAGAAAATGGCTACGGTAAGCGAACTTCAGCAACTGAGTATCCAACTAAAGGTCGAGGCGGTAAGGGGATGAAAACCGCCAATATCACCGAAAAAAATGGTCCTCTTGCAGGACTCATAATGGTAAAAGGTGACGAGGATTTGATGATTATCACTGATACGGGAGTAGTGATAAGAACGAATGTCGCCAATATTTCACAAACAGGACGGGCCACTCTGGGAGTTAAAGTGATGCGTCTTGATCAAGAAGCTAAAATTATGACCTTCACCAGCGTTGCTGCGGAAGAAAAAGAAGAGAATGGGACAGAAAGTGAAAAAACAGAAAGTGAATAATCATGTCTCAAAAAAATAAAAAATCAAAACACCTACTTAGCAATGTTATTGCAAGTTTTCTACTCATATTGTCTCTTGGCTTAATCTTTAATACTTCTATTCGAAATACTCTCATGGCTTGGACAACGAACAAGTATCAGGTTAAGAATGTCTCGAAAGAAGAAATTGACAAAAATAAAGAAAGTCAAGCAACCTATAATTTTGAAGATGTTCAATCGCTTTCTACAGAGTCTGTCTTAAAAGCACAGTGGGAAGCACAGCAGTTACCTGTGATTGGTGGGATTTCAATTCCAGATCTCAAGTTAAATCTTCCAATTTTTAAAGGACTTGAGAATGCTGGTTTATACTATGGCGCAGGTACAATGAAGGAAGGCCAACAGATGGGACAAGGGAATTATGCCTTGGCAAGCCATCATGTTTTTGGGATTACAGGAGCAAATGATATGCTCTTTTCGCCCCTTGAGCGTTCAAAAACGGGGATGAAGATTTATTTAACCGATAAAGAAAAAGTATACACCTACACTATTACAAGTGTTGAAACAGTAACACCGGATCGAGTAGATGTAGTTGAAGATATTGAAGGACAAACAGAGATTACTCTGGTTACCTGTGAGGATGCAGCAGCAACTTACAGAACCATTGTTAAGGGAACTTTTGATGGTGAGGTTGCGTATGATCAAGCCCCACAAGATGTTCTTGATTCCTTTAATACTAGCTATAACCAAATGCAATTGTAGTCAATATTTAGAGGCTGGGAACAGAGTGTCCAGCCTTTTATGGAACTTAACGGTATAACGGAGTGATTTAATGTTCCGGTCCCATTTTAAGCTGTGTAGAGGTAGGTGGAAGTTTAAAAGATCAGAACTTTTTAAATTTTTCAACTTG
>NZ_KQ969157.1:193737-198028 GCF_001578805.1 Streptococcus sp. DD10
GATTTTCGAAGAGTATTAATGGTAGATTAAAAGAAAAAGGGTGGACAATGAATCGCTCTTAAAAGTTAGATAGAACAATCATAACTCTAAGGCAATTTAAAAATCCATCCTTACTAAAAATTGAATGACCGTGACATTTGACTGTGTAATCTATTGAATTGACTTAATTTATAGATGCTTGACTAACTGTAGTAGCTTCTTACTATAGTAGTATTTTGTGAAAATTAGCTGATATCATTATCAATGATGACTTTTAAGGCATTATTTTCACCTGCGTGTTTAAAGACATCATAAGCCTTTTCAACTTCAGAGAGTTTAAAGTGGTGGGTTACTAGTTTTGTTGCATCGATTTTACCAGTTTTTAAAACATTGAGCAACATCTCAGTAGTATTAGCATTGACCAAACCAGTGTTCATGGTGATGTTTTTAATCCAGAGCTCATCTAGATTAAAGCTGACTGGTTTACCATGTACCCCTACGTTTGCAATGTGTCCACCAACAGAGATAACATTTTGACAAACATCAAAGGTAGCTGGGTAACCGACACATTCCATCGAAATATCAACACCACGTCCATCTGTTACACCGTTAATAAATTTCTTGATTTCGTTAATATCGCTCGAGCAAATCGTATGAGTAGCACCAAATTTCTTAGCGGCTTCAAGACGAGATTCTGACAAGTCTACCATGATAATGTTAGCTGGTGAGAAGAACTGAACAGTCAAGAGCGCTGCAAGTCCGATCGGTCCAGCACCGACAATGCAGACGTTATCACCTGGTTTAACATGAGAAGGCAAAACCCCGATTTCATAAGAAGTTGGGAGAATATCAGAGAGCATAACGAGTGCCTCATCATCCACGCTTTCGGGTGCGTGATAGAGGCTACCATCAGCATGTGGGATATGGACATACTCAGCTTGGGTACCGTTAATTAAGTGCCCTAAAATCCACCCACCATCCTCGCAGTGAGATGGAAGATTGCGTTTACAATAGTAGCAAGTATTGCACGCGGTAACACAGGATATGATGACTTTATCACCGACCTGGAAGTTTGACACAGCGTCACCCACTTCTTCAACGATACCAATCCCTTCGTGACCGAGGATAGTACCTTCTTTACAGGCAGGTACATCACCGCCTAATATATGAAGATCTGTACCACAAATGGTAGTTTTTAGAATTCGAACAACAGCGTCTGTAGGGTTAACAATAATAGGTTTAGGTTGTTCGATAAGCTGAAGATTTCCAGCTGAAACATAAGTTGCTGCTTTCATAAAATAACTCCTTTTTTTTGACTAACCAACAAGTTAATCAATTAATTTATTTATGTTAAGTTTATTATAGCAGTTATAGAAAGCGGTTGCAAGCTAAAAAATAAAAAAACACAAAAAGTTTGTTAACTGGTTCACAAACTTTTTATTGAATTTAAATAACTATTAATATCCTGCTGTGAACGGAAGATATGGGTTTTCTCTGGATAGTGTTGACAGATAGATTTGTACTGTAATTTATAGTGTCTCGTCCGTCCTTTCCAGAGTATCCAAAGGATAAAATCCCAGTCAAATTTTTCTATACAACCGGAGGCCATACTTTCTCTTGTTTTACCTCTGAATTTCCAGAATCGTTTAAATGCTCTAAAGAGGGAAAGATATCTAGGAAAATCCATAAATAGGATGATGTCAGCTTCTTTCATACGTTCTTGGTAGTAGGCGAATGAATAATTTCCATCTATGACCCAAGAACTCTGAGTCATAAATTTCTTTAAATCTGTTTTAACAGCATCTTGTTCTCTAGTTTGCCATTGTTCTTTAAATTGTATGGTATCCATATGGAGGACAGGTATGTGGTAGAAATAACCAAGTTTCTGAGCTAGAGTAGACTTTCCCGAGCCAGAATAACCGATGATCGCAATTTTCATCTATTTTCTCCTTATAAAATGAAGGTACAAAAAAAGCTCCGGAGAGCTTATTTTACCTGTCGGTTTGGATTAGCCAAGTTTAGCTGAAAGACGTGCTTTGTCACGGCTTGCTTTGTTCTTGTGGATCAAACCTTTAGTTTCTGCTTTATCGATAGCTGAGCTAGCAGCACGGAAAAGCTCTTCAGATGGGTTTGCTTCGAAAGCCTTAATAGCAGTACGCATCGCTGATTTTTGTGCAGAGTTCTTTTCGTTTTGTTTAACGTTTAATTCGGCACGTTTGATAGCTGATTTAATGTTTGCCAATGTTCTTACCTCCATATTTACTAACTATACCATTATATCTGAAAAGTTGACATTTGACAAGGGAAAATTATTTTTTTCGGTATTTTTATGACTTTTTGAGTAAATCTATCAATTCTTGATAAATTTGCTCATTTTCTTGGATAGAGTATGAGTTCGCTCCACTAGCAAGTGGGTGACCACCACCATCATGATTTTTAGCGATTTGGTTTATTGTATGAGATTTACTACGTAACCGAACACGATAATGACCATCAGCCTGTTCAACAAATATAGCCCACGCTTCCACATTGCGAATACGTCCAGGGGCCCCTACAATAGCTGCAGTCTCAGCATCAGTAACCTCAAAGTATTTCAAATCTTTTTGAGTTAGGAGGACACGTGCTGCACCTGTTTCATTAATTTCCAAATGATCATAGACAAAACCTTGTAATTTAGCTATTTTAAACTCAACACTATCCATCTGGCGAGACAGAGCTACAAAGTCAAAGTTGTGGCTTCGTAAGTAGCTAGCTATTTCAAATGTTCTTTGTGTTGTTGCAGGATAGAGAAAACGTCCAGTATCTCCTACGATTCCAGCATAAAGAAGTCTAGCAACGTCATCACAGAGTTTTAGATCGTTTTCCATTGCAAATAAAGCTATTAATTCACTTGTAGAGCTTGAAGAAGTATCTACCCAGGAAATATCCCCATAGACATCGTCGTTTGGATGATGATCAATTTTGATTAGATACTCACCCTTATCGTAGTGAGTACCATCAATGCGAGGCTGATTGGCGGTATCGCAGATGATAACCAAAGCGTTTTTATAATCCTCTATAGTAGCTTGATCCATTCTAGCAAGCCAAGTGAGAGTAGGTTCATCGTAACCAACTGCTTTAACCGTTTTTTCTGGAAAATTGTATTGTAGCAGTAATTTTAATCCAACCTGACTTCCAATAGCATCAGGATCTGGACGCATGTGACGATGGATAATAATCATATCGTATTCGTTGATTTTCTTTAAAATTTCGTCGTATAGTTTCATAGTATTCCCTTTCTTTTTCTATTTTAGCACAATCCGTTACTTTTTAAAATGCTAAACTTGTGGTATAATAAGTGTCATATAAGATTTGGAGGATATTATGGCTTTAGCTAAAATTGTATTCGCAAGTATGACTGGTAATACTGAGGAGATTGCAGATATTGTTGCAGATAAATTGCGTGAAGAAGGCCTTGATGTAGATGTTGATGAGTGTACGACTGTAGATGCAGAGGATTTTCTTGAGGCTGATGTTACTATTGTTGCTACGTATACGTATGGTGATGGTGAATTACCAGATGAAATTGTTGATTTTTATGAAGATTTAGCAGGTCTTGATTTATCTGGTAAGATTTATGGAGTAGTGGGTTCTGGTGATACCTTCTATGATGAATTTTGTAAATCGGTTGATGAATTTGACCTTGTTTTTGCAGGAACAGGTGCAGAAAAAGGTTCTGAGAATGTTAAGGTTGATTTATCTGCAGAAGAAGAGGATATTGAGCGCCTGGAAGCCTTTGCTGAAGAAATTGCAGCCAAGGTAGAAGCCTAAAGGAATTGACGAATCATAACGGAAGTGACCAGAAGTTAAAATCTGGTCATTTTTAATGATAAAACTGTAAGCGTTTTTCAGACAATTTGATGAGATTTTTGTATAATAATATTATAGAAAACATTCTCCAAGTTCTGAAATCGAGAGGAGGAGCAGGATGGCACAACGAGACTACGCTTATGGTTTTCATGATACCCTAACACCCTTATATTCCACAGGTAAGGGATTGTCGGAAGAAGTGGTACGGCAGCTCTCTCATGAAAAGGGAGAGCCAGACTGGATGTTGGATTATCGCTTGCGGTCCCTGGAACTCTTTTATAAACTTCCCATGCCAGACTTCGGACCAGACCTATCAGGTATCAATTTTGATGAGGTTATCTACTACCAAAAACTCAGCGATAAAAAGGCCAGATCCTGGGAGGAGGTTCCAGAGGAAATCAAGAAAACCTTTGAACGGTTGGGAATTCCTGAAGCAGAACGGCAATACCTGTCGGGTGCTGTG
>NZ_KQ969157.1:198353-199528 GCF_001578805.1 Streptococcus sp. DD10
CGGGTGCTGTGGCTCAGTACGAATCTGAAGTGGTTTATCACAATATGAAAGAGGAGTTTGAAAAGCTAGGTATTATCTTTACGGATACGGATACAGCCTTAAAGGAATATCCTGAGTTAGTCAAACAATATTTTGGAACCATCATTTCCAATGCCGAGCATAAATTTTCTGCCCTTAACAGTGCCGTCTGGTCAGGTGGAACCTTCATTTACGTTCCAAAGGGAGTCAAATGTACTGTCCCCGTGCAAACCTACTTTCGGATCAATGGGGAAAATGCAGGTCAGTTTGAACGTTCACTTATGATCGTAGAGGAAGATGCCTCCATTCAGTATATCGAAGGATGTACAGCTCCCACATATTCTACCAATAGTTTGCACGCTGCAAATGTTGAAATTATTGTTAAAAAGAATGGATTTTTCCGCTACACTACCATGCAAAACTGGTCGGATAATGTCTATAACCTGGTTACCGAAAGAGGAACAGTCGAAGAAGGCGGAACCTTGGAGTGGATTGATGGTAATTTAGGCAGTAAGGTCAATATGAAATACCCTTGTAGCATCTTAAATGGTCCCCACGCTAAAACCTCCATTCTCTCGATGGCTTTTGCGAATTCCAGACAACATTTAGATGCTGGCTGTAAAGTCTATCACAATGCTCCAAAAACCAGTTCGACCCTGATTTCAAAATCGGTGGCTAAGGATGGTGGAAAGACAGACTATCGTGGTCAGGTTCGCTTTGGAAAAAATAGTAGTGGTTCCAAGTCTCATATCGAGTGCGATACGATTTTGATGGATGATTTATCGACTTCGGATACCATTCCCTTTAATGAAATCCATAACTCAAATGTTAGTTTAGAGCATGAAGCCAAGGTTTCAAAAGTGTCCGAAGATCAGCTCTTTTATATGATGAGCCGGGGGATTAGTGAAGAAGAAGCAACAGCTATGATTATTAACGGTTTTATGGAGCCCATTACCAAGGAACTGCCGATGGAATATGCTGTTGAAATGAACCAACTAATCAGCATGAGTATGGAAGGCTCTGTCGGATAAAAAATGCGGAAGGAATCGTTTACTTTGATGAATTTTTAAAAGAAACTGGAAAAAGTTGCCTCCTTTTGGTACAATCCCATCTTTGACAGTTTTTCGAAATCAAAGAGCCCCTGAATGCTGATATGA
>NZ_KQ969157.1:200765-204532 GCF_001578805.1 Streptococcus sp. DD10
TTTCCCAGGTTTTCTACGATAGTAGAAGTCCGTTTATTTCCAACCTTGATATCTTTAATAATAGCGTAGTTGATAGTGTTTTTTGACTTTGATTGTTTAACTCTCATCTTTTCATACCTCACTCTATTATAACAAAGTACGGCGAAGTACGCAAATAAAAAGCGGTGAAATTTGACAAAAAAATGCCCTTATATCAACCTTTATGACGATTTTTTTACTTCACAACTGTCAAAGTCCCGAATTTTTAAAAGAAACTGGAAAAAGTTGCCTCCTTTTGGTACAATAATAAGAATCAGAAAGTAAGAGGAGGCTGAGATGGATTTAGAAAGTATACGTCAAGAAATTGATCAGATTGATGATCAGATTGTTCAACTACTGGAAGAGCGGATGAATAAGGTTGGACAAGTTGTGGCTTACAAGCGTTCTAGTGGAAAAGCGGTTCTCGATTCCAAACGAGAGGAAGCCATTTTCCAAAAAGTAGCGCAAAGAGTCACCAATAAAAACTATGAAGAAACCATTGTAGCGACCTTTTCAGATATTTTAAAACAATCGCGTGCCTATCAAGATAAACATTTGAGTGATCGGAATCGGTAAATAGGTGACTGTTTTTAAAGAAGGCTGTATACTATCCATAAAGGGATGGTGCTCCCTATAAACGCTAGAAATAGCTGATGGCGCCTGTTAGAAATAAGAGCTTACCGTTTTTTTGAGCCTTTATTTCTAGCAGGTGCTTTTTAGTGCCTATGATAAAGTAGAAAGGAATAGTGATGAAAAAAATAAAAGAAATAGCTTGGTTAACGCTACTAGCACTTGTAATTGGTATCTTGGTTGGAGGAGCCGATACCTTATTTGGTCAGGGCCTGCTCTGGCTCTCCGACCTGAGGGGAATATATCTCTGGTTTTTGCTCCCATTCTTACCCATTGCAGGCCTCTTTCTAGTCTATCTTTACCAGTGCTATGGAGGGATTAGTCAAAAAGGTATGACGTTGGTATTTGAAGTAGGGCATGGAACAGAAAGTAGAATTCCTAAACGCTTGATTCCTTTGGTAATTTTTTCTACTTGGTTGACCCATCTATTTGGAGGATCGGCTGGCCGTGAAGGAGTAGCCGTCCAGTTAGGTGCGACCATTTCCCATTGGTTTAGCCGATACTTTCCTACCAAAAATGCTTCGAAAATCTTTCTGCTGATGGGGATGGGAGCTGGCTTTGCAGGCCTCTTTCAAACGCCTTTTGCAGCAACTTTCTTTGCCTTAGAAGTATTGGTTGTAGGGGAATTAGCTTTAGAAGCCCTCTATCCGACCCTAGTTGCTTCTTTCCTTGCCAGCTGGACCTCTCACCGACTGGGATTGGAGAAATTTAGCTGGCCTTTGACGGATTCGATTTCCTTCACGCCTCTGTTAGTTTTGCAATTGTTACTCCTTGGTTTTATCTTTTGGTTGACCGGGAAGGGCTTTGCCCTTCTTCTAACTTATTTCAAAAAGAAATCTCTTGCCTATCTTCCTAATCCTTATCAACGGATTTTTCTATTTGGAATTATTTTAAGTCTTGCTTTGTTCTTGCTACATAGTGGACGTTATACAGGGCTTGGGACCAACCTCATTGAAACAAGTTTTGCAGGAGGTACTATCTACTTTTATGACTGGTTCTTGAAGCTTCTACTGACTACTTTTACGATTGCTATCGGTTACCAAGGAGGAGAAGTGACACCCTTATTTGCTATTGGAGCAAGCTTGGGAGTTGTTTTGGCCCTTCTTTTGGGGTTGCCCCTTTCTTTTGTTGCTGCTCTTGGCTATGTTGCGGTCTTTTCAAGTGCAACCTCGACCCTATGGGGGCCAAGCCTGATTGGCTGCGAAATTTTTGGTTGGACTTATTTTCCATACTTTTTCCTAGTTTGTTTTGTGGCGAGATTCTTTAAGAAAGAGATTTCTATTTATGGGGCACAAAAAGTGATCTTGAAGCAAAATAAATGAAGGTTTCTTCTTTACAGGTGCATTCTTTTTTGATAAAATAATGGATGTGTGTGATGGACGCACGAAAATACAGTTTATCCGCTGAGGACAGGCTCCTCAAGATTGACAAAGATAGGAGAAAAAAATGAATCCATTAATTCAAAGTTTGACAGAAGGTCAACTTCGTACTGATATTCCTGCATTCCGTCCTGGTGATACTGTTCGTGTTCACGCGAAAGTTGTCGAAGGAAACCGTGAACGTGTTCAGCTTTTCGAAGGTGTTGTTATCGCTCGTAAAGGTCAAGGAATTACTGAAACTTACACTGTTCGTAAAATCTCAAATGGTGTTGGTGTAGAACGTATCTTCCCACTTCACACTCCACGTGTTGAAAAAATCGAAGTTGTCCGTTACGGTAAAGTACGTCGTGCGAAATTGTACTACTTGCGTGCGCTTCAAGGTAAAGCAGCTCGTATCAAAGAAATCCGTCGTTAATTTGATTATGGAGGAGAGGTTTTGCCTCCCCTCTTTTTGTAGAGTCCCCTTAGTTCAATGGATATAACAACTCCCTCCTAAGGAGTAGTTGCTGGTTCGATTCCGGCAGGGGACATAGAAATAATTGATTTTACAGGGTGTTTTAGGTATTTTGCCTCAAATCTGCCCCTAAATTTGGGCTCTCTCTCTTACTTCTGAGTTGCTTTCCTATTCTAATTATTTCAATTGGTGAGCATAGACTTCGATAGTGATGTTCATATTCTCATGACCAAGAATTTTCGAAATAGAAAGCAATTCGATACGTTGGGAAATTAGAAAGGAAAGCGCAAGTATGTCTAAGCGGATGAGTATAGATGTTCCTGTCAACTATCCGTCTTAGTGTCTTATTAACTGCATTATTTGACATGCTATAGAAAATCCGATTTTCTTTGTTATGGATCCTATGTTCTTTCTTGTAGATTTTTAGCAATCTAAGCGTTTCATCGTCTAGTGGTGTCTTTCGGATACTGCTTTTTATTTTTTGAAGTGCTATAGTCATTTAGCTTTTAAACAGTATGCCATTGCATCATAAACAGAGTCCATGTTTCGAAGTAATTCGGTCACGCCTCTTTTTAGAACAGCCCAACTTTTCTCAATAGGATTTAATTCAGGAGAATAAGGTGGTAAGGGTAAAAAGAAATGTCCATCATTGATAGAGAGCTCATCCAGTATTTTCTTGGGGTGGAAGCTAGCATTATCCATCACGATAACATGAGGTTCACTCAAGGATGGTAAGAGCTGTGTTTTAAACCATTCGACAAAGAAAGCACTTGTCATACTATTTTTGTATATCATCGGTGCTATGAATGGATTATTCACTTGACCTGAGACAAGAGATGTCCGTTCAAATCGGCGACCACTAATGTTGTCATAGACCTTCTCTCCTCTTGATGCACGCCCTTTTTTACGATACAAATAAGTATCAATGTATTGGCGAGCTTTTACTGGATTTTGTTCTTTATAGCTAGTTGTTTTTTTTAAAAAGTGATATTTACTTGCTTTAAAGCAGCCCAAACAGAAGGAATACTGCAAGAAAAATGATCTGCTATTTCCCTCAAAAAAGCATCTGGATGCAATTCAACAAATTCTTTGAGCTGATCCAATGGGATTTTTCTTGATTTAGAGACACGTTTCTTACGTTCCAAATGCCCCTGTTCGCGCTGTTGCTTTTCCCATGTATATAATACTAGACTAAAATCAAAAAACATCTTATAATAGTAGTTATGAAACTTACAAACGAAGAAATAGAGAAAATTGAAAAACTCCTGCGAGATTCATCGTACGTC
>NZ_KQ969157.1:205400-223367 GCF_001578805.1 Streptococcus sp. DD10
TAGACAATGGACAAGGTTGTTTTTTTGAAAATGGTTGAGTATAACGTATTTGTACTAATGTTAAATAATTTTGCAGTTTCTTGACGTGTATGCCCCTCTTCAACGTAAGCAAGGACACGTTTTCTAAAATCAATTCCGTATGCCATATAACTAGTATATCATATACTGGTTATAAACTAAACTACTATACAATCCTCATCACCTCGAAAATCACACACAAGCCCAGCCAACTTATGAAGTTCATTCTTACCAAGACTTGCTGGATTGTTTGGATAAACTGTAAAAAGTGGTTTAGATAGCCACTTTTTGCTATAATAGAGGCAGTAAAAATGAAGGAGTTGGCGATGGAACACTCATCTTGGCACGCTTTGATTAAGGAGCAATTACCTGAGGGTTATTTTGGGAAAATCAATCAATTTATGGAGCAGGTCTATGCTCAGGGAACTGTTTATCCACCTAAGGAGAAGGTTTTTCAGGCTCTCTTGACTACTCCTCTGGAAGAAGTTAAGGTGGTGATTTTAGGGCAGGATCCTTATCACGGGTCAGGTCAGGCTCAGGGCTTGAGTTTTTCTGTTCCTGACTCTATCCCAGATCCGCCATCCTTGCAAAATATCTTGAAAGAATTGTCAGATGACATCGGAGCTAAGAAGTCCCATGATTTAACGTCTTGGGCTGAGCAAGGAGTCTTACTTCTCAATGCTTGCTTGACCGTTCCTGCTGGGCAGGCCAATGGTCATGCTGGACAGATATGGGAGCCATTTACAGATGCTGTGATTCGGGTGGTCAATCATCTAGATAGGCCAGTGGTCTTTGTACTCTGGGGCGCTTATGCACGCAAGAAGAAGTCCTTGGTTACCAATCCTCACCACTTGATTATCGAATCAGCCCATCCTAGTCCTTTATCGGTTTATAGAGGATTTTGGGGTTCCAAGCCTTTTTCCAAGGCTAATGCATTCTTAACAGAGACAGGACAAGAGCCAATCGATTGGCTTAGATAAGGAGAAAATATGCCTCAGTTAGCGACGATTTGCTACATTGACAACGGAAAAGAACTGCTCATGCTCCATCGCAATAAAAAGCCCAATGATGTCCATACAGGTAAATGGATTGGTGTGGGTGGTAAGCTAGAACGAGGTGAGACTCCTCAGGAGTGCGCAGCGCGTGAAATCCTAGAAGAAACAGGGCTCAAAGCCAAGCCGGTTCTAAAAGGCGTTATCACTTTTCCAGAATTTACACCAGATTTAGACTGGTACACCTATGTTTTTAAGGTGACGGAGTTTGAGGGTGACTTGATTGACTGTAATGAAGGGACTTTAGAATGGGTTCCCTATGATCAAGTGTTAAGTAAGCCGACTTGGGAAGGAGACCATACTTTTGTGGAGTGGTTGTTAGAAGACAAACCATTCTTCTCAGCAAAATTTGTGTATGATGGTAATTGTTTGTTGGAAACACAAGTTGATTTTTATGAATAGGAGTACGAGATGTTAGTAGTGAAAAATGGTCGTGTGATGGATCCTAAGACTGGACTAGATGGTGTTCGTGATATTTTAATAAAAGATGGCAAAATTCTC
Organism: Streptococcus sp. DD10; assembly: GCF_001578805.1. GTDB lineage: Bacteria > Bacillota > Bacilli > Lactobacillales > Streptococcaceae > Streptococcus. The sequence continues at coordinate 206,972 of NZ_KQ969157.1, forward strand.
CAAATCGATCAAGATATCCAAACGGACGAAGCTGAAATAATTGACGCTACGGGTTTGATTGTTGCACCGGGCTTAGTTGATATTCATGTTCATTTTCGTGAACCAGGTCAAACACACAAAGAGGATATTCACACAGGAGCACTTGCAGCGGCAGCAGGCGGTTTTACTACGGTCGTGATGATGGCGAACACTAATCCAACGATTTCTACTGTCGAAACGTTGAGAGAAGTTCTTCATTCAGCTTCTAAAGAAAACATTAATATTCATTCTGTTGCAACAATTACTAAAAACTTTGATGGCCAAACTTTAACTGATTTTGAGGATTTGTTACAAGAAGGAGCTATTGGATTTTCTGATGATGGTATTCCGCTGCAAAGTAGTAAGGTACTAAGAGAAGCTATGAAGAAAGCGAAAGAACTGGATACTCTACTTAGTCTACATGAGGAGGATCCTGAATTAAATGGAGTTTTGGGTCTCAATGAGAACATCGCTACAGAGCACTATCATGTTTGTGGGGCTACTGGAGTGGCAGAATATGCTATGATGGCGCGTGATGTTATGATTGCTTATGATGTAAAAGCCAAGGTTCATATTCAGCACTTATCTAAGGCTGAAAGTGTTCAGGTTGTCGCTTTTGCTCAAAAGTTAGGTGCACAGGTGACTGCAGAAGTAGCTCCGCAACACTTTTCTAAAACAGAGTCCCTTTTATTGACAAAAGGAAGCAATGCAAAAATGAACCCTCCTTTACGACTTGAGTCAGACCGCCTTGCTGTTATTGAAGGACTCAAGTCAGGAGTCATCTCGATTATTGCGACGGATCATGCTCCTCACCATGCAGACGAAAAAAATGTCGCTGATATAACTCAAGCACCTTCAGGTATGACAGGACTTGAAACGTCATTATCTCTGGGGCTTACCTACCTTGTAGATGCAGGAGAGTTATCATTGATCGATTTGTTAGAAAAAATGACAATTAATCCGGCACGTCTTTATCAGTTAGATGCTGGTTATATTTCTGAAGGAGGATCAGCAGATTTAGTTATTTTTGATGCGGAGGCAAAACGTCATGTAAGTAATAGCTTTGCTTCCAAGGCAAGCAATTCCCCATTTATCGGTGAACAACTAAAAGGTTTAGTAAAATACACTATTTGCAAAGGCAAGAAAGTTTATACAGGGTGAAAAACGAACTTATAATTATTATTTTCAAAAAAATATGAAAATATTTACGAAAAATATCAAAAAAATCAGAAAAGTATTTTAAAAAAACAAAAAAATAACGTATAATAGAAATTGATAAAAATTAGAAAAGGATTTATCGTGAAAAAGAAATATCTTCTTGTCTTATCGACTATTTTGCTTGCACCAGCTGTTCTATCTGTACAGGTATCTGCTGATGAGCAAGTAGCAAGCTCTGAAGTGAGCGATACATCAATAGTAACAGTAGCTGCGCAATCTGCTGAGTCAAGTAATGAAACAAACTCAGTTACGGAAACAGCTTCAGTAGAAACAAGTACTACATCTACTGAGAAGGATGCTGTTATCCTACACACAAACGATGTTCACGGACGGATTGTTGAAGAACGTGGTGTGATTGGGGATGCCAAATTAGCAACAGTTATTGCAGAAGAACGTGCCAAAGAAAATCAAACAACTCTTGTAGTGGATGCAGGGGATGCTTTCCAAGGACTTCCAATCTCTAACTCTAGTAAAGGTGAGGCGCGTGCAGAAATCCTTAATAAAATGGGATATGACGCCATGGCAGTTGGGAACCATGAGTTTGATTTTGGTTTAGATGAGGCAAAGAAATACAAAGAAATTCTGAATTTTCCTCTTCTAAGTTCAAACACATATGTTGATGGCGTTCGGCTCTTTGAAGCCTCTACAATTGTGGACAAGGATCAGTCTGTTGAAGGCGATGAGTTTGTAGTTATCGGGGTAACAACTCCGGAAACTGGGACTAAGACGCACCCTAAAAATATTGTCGGGGTAACTTTTACAGAACCAATTGCGGAAGTCAATAAAGTTATAGATGAAATCGAATCAAAAGCATTAGCTGAAAATAAAAACTATAAAAATTATATCATCCTTGCACACCTAGGAGTCGATAGCACAACACCTGTTGAGTGGAGGGGATCTACTCTGGCGGAAGCCTTGTCAAACAACAGTCGCTTGACTGGAAAACGGGTTGTCGTGATTGATGGACACTCTCATACAGTTGCTTCTACAACTTATGGAAAGAACGTCACATACAACCAAACTGGAAGTTATCTTCAAAATGTTGGTAAAGTGACACTTAAATCGGGTGAACTCCTTGGAAATCCAACTTTAATATCTGCTGATGAGGCTAAAAAGCTAACACCAAATCCAGAAATTGAAACTTTGGTAACAAGTATTAAAGCGAAGTATGACGCTGAAAATGCTGTAGTAGTTGTTGCGAATAATCCAGTTGAGTTAAACGGAAAACGTGAAAATGTGCGAGTTCGTGAAACCAATCTAGGAAATGTCGTGGCAGATGCTCTTTATGAGTATGGCCAGGCAGGTTTTGCTCACAAAACCGATTTGGCCGTCACGAATGGTGGTGGTCTACGTGAGACAATTGCTAAAAATCAAGCTATTACAAAAGGAAATATCATCGCAGTTCTTCCATTCGGAAATACCATTTCACAAATTCAGGTAATTGGTCAAAATATTAAGGATATGTTCGAAAAATCCTTGGGATCAATTCTTCAAGTTGATCAAGAAAGAAAAACAGTTGTCGATGAAAACGGTCAACCTCTATTGGAACCAAGTGGTGGCTTTTTACAAGTCTCTGGTGCTAAGGTTTACTATGACACCAATCTTGAAAGCGGTCAGCGTGTTTTAGCAATTTATATCAAGAACCATACGAATGGTCAATATGATAAGCTAGATCTTACAAAAACATATTATCTAGCAACCAATGACTTCCTTGCAGCCGGCGGAGATGGCTATACTATGCTTGGAGGAAGCCGTGAAGAAGGTCCTTCCATGGATGTTGCTTTTGAAGAGTATTTGAAAGTAGCAGATTTGAGTCAATATTCAGTTGTAAATCCAAATTCACGAACGATTTCTGTAGACTCTAAGACCCTTGTCTTACCAAGTGATGAGGATAAAGGACAAAGTCCTCTTCCAGTGGATAAAGATAAGAAGCAAGAGGTAAACGATAATAAAAACCTTGATATTAAGAAAGAAACGCCTTCTTCGACAAAAGAAGATACTTCTTCTAAACGAATGACAGATGTTTCTTCCTCCCAAAAAGTGCCAGTTTCTTATGGAAAAACCTACAGTGAAAAAGCGAATAACCAGACCTCCCTACCTAAAACAGGGGATACTGGCTCTGTAATTCTATCTTTAGTAGGACTGATTTTATCTACACTAGGTATTGCTGGTATTCGTAAGAAATGGTAATAGGTTTTCTTTATTGAGAAAATGAATTCATCATTTAAGGTTGGGCGAAAGTCCAACCTTTTTTACTAGACCCGAAAAGTCAAATGACCCGTGAAGGAGGCCAATTACTTCGTGTATTGTTTTTATCGCACGATAATAACGAATGGGCTATGCTAGAAAAGCTGGCTGTTTTCTTTTATTCTTTTGAGTGGTATAATAGAAGTCTAAAAAATAAGTTTTTATAGTCTTTGGTTTATCTTTTATTATTTCGTTAGCTTGATTGGTTAATTTCAGTCCTAGTCGAAAAATTGATTCGTTCTGCTAAGAACAAGCCAACGACTATATTATCCATCATGTAATTTATAACTAAATTGGACAAAAGGACTTCTATGAACGAAATGAAATGTCCCAATTGTGGGGAAGTATTTACGGTAAACGAGAGCCAATACAGTGAATTACTGTCGCAGGTTCGTACATCTGAGTTTGAGAAGGAAGTGCACGAACGAATCAGACAGGAATTAGCGTTAGCAGAGCAAAAATCTAAGAACGAACAGCAGGCTTTCTTATCAGAGAAAAATAGAGAAATTTCTGAATTGCAACATCAAATTAACCAGTTTTCAACTGAAAAAGAACTAACCAAAAAAGAAATTGAGAGAGAGTTTGATCAAGTTCTTACGGTTAAGGAACAAGAAATTCTTCGTTTGCAAAATCAGATTGCTCAGATGAATACAGAGAAAGAATGGGTTAAAAACAAGGCAGAACAGACTACAAATCTCTTATTAGCGGATAAAGAAAAGGAGATTCAAGAGTTACAGAGTCGACTTCAAACAATAGAATTGCAATATGAAAATCAGATGCAAAAGACTTTGTCCACAATAGAGAAGGAGCGAGATGCTGCACAGAATCAGCTAGCCTTACAAGAAAAAGAAGCTGAGATTGCCCAGACTTCCCTCAAGGAACGTTATGAAATTCAATTGCGTCAGAAAGATGAAACCATCGAGTTTTACAAGGATTTCAAGGCTAAGCAATCTACCAAGATGATTGGGGAGAGCTTGGAGCAGCACTGTGAGTATGAGTTTAACAAGAACCGCATGGCCATGTTCCCACGAGCAGAGTTTGGTAAGGACAATGATGCTAGAACTGGTAGCAAGGGCGACTATATCTATCGTGAGGTAGATGAACACGGTGTGGAAATCCTCTCCATCATGTTTGAAATGAAAAATGAAGGTGACGAGACTGCAAGCAAGAAAAAGAATGAGCATTTCTTCAAAGAGCTGGATAAGGACCGACGAGAAAAAGGTTGTGAGTATGCGATTCTAGTGAGTCTGCTTGAGTCAGATAGCGAACTCTATAATTCCGGGATTATCGATGTGTCCTATGCTTATGATAAAATGTATGTCATTCGTCCTCAGTTCTTTTTGCCAATGATTACGCTTTTACGCAATGCTGCACTTAACTCGCTACAGTATAAGCAAGAACTGGCTTTGGTACGGGAGCAGAACATTGATATTACCAACTTTGAAGATGATTTGAATGCCTTCAAAGTAGCTTTTGCTAAGAACTACAACTCTGCTTCGACAAATTTTGGCAAAGCTATCGATGAGATCGACAAGGCTATCAAACGGATGGAAGAAGTCAAGAAATTCTTGACCACATCAGAAAACCAACTTCGACTCGCCAACAACAAATTGGATGATGTTTCCGTTAAAAAATTGACACGGAAAAATCCAACCATGAAGGCTAAGTTTGATGCTCTTAAGGGGGAGTAGGAGGATCCTATGCAGATACGAAAAGCAACCATGGAAGATGCTGAAACCCTACTGTCTTTATACGAAGACTTGGGTTATCCAACGACCGCTTCTAAGCTGTCTCGACGTTTAGAAATGATTCTTTCTCAGCCACATTATGGCTGTCTTTTAGCTGAAAGAAACGGAGAAATTTTAGGTTTCTTAGGGTATGCAAAGCTCTACTTTTTTGAAACAGATGGATCTTACTATCGTATTTTAGCTTTGTCAGTTGCAAAAGAAACAAGACGACAAGGAATTGCTAGTAGGCTAATTGATGAATTGAAAAAACAAGCGATAAAAGAAGGAGTTAAGGCACTGGCTCTAAATAGTGGATTAACCGCTGAACGAAATGCTGCACATCAGTTTTATCAGGCAGTTGGATTTGAAAAAGTGACTGCTGGCTTTGCCTTGCATTTATAAATTCAACATAAATAAATCATGAAAAAATAGTAGAGGGAACGAAGTAATGTCTTCAACAAAAGGGAAAACCTTACATTTTAACGAAAAGAGCATGGACTATGTGACCTTTGGAAAAGGAAAGGACCCTCTAGTAATTATACCAGGCTTGGGTGATGGACTACAGACGGTTAAAGGTATGGCTATGCCTTTTTCAATCACATACCGTATACTTGCCAAACGTTACCAAATTTATGTTTTTTCTCGAATCAATGAGTTGAGGCAGGGGTATACGACACGGGATATGGCAGCAGATGTAGCAGAAGCAATGGAGATATTAAATATTACCAGTGCCTATGTTATGGGGATTTCGCAAGGTGGAATGATTGCCCAATGGTTGGCGGCAGATTTCCCTGAAAAGGTTCAAAAGCTAGTTTTAGCTGTTACAACTGCTAAACTAAGTAATCTAGGTAGGGAGAGAATTAGTTGCTGGCTGAACCTGATTCAAACAGGTACTTATAAAGATCTGATGATTGATATTGCTCGTCACTCTTACACGACTAAATCCTTTGAAAAATTTAAATACCTTTATCGAATAATGGGAATCTTTGGTAATATTAAAGATAAACAACGTATTGATATTCAGGCTGTATCTTGTTTGAAACATGATAGTCTAGATTTTTTGGAAAAAATTAACTGCCCTACGTTAATCGTTGGAGCAGAAAAAGATGAAGTTCTTGGCGTAGAAGCTTCGCTTAGATTACATCAGCATATCAAAAGTAACCAGCTCACTATTTTTTCAGAGTGTGGGCATGCACTATATGAACAGAATAAGGATTTCCAAAAGAGAGTTTTAGTATTTTTAGAAAGTTAATGAATGAACGGAATTATCAACTTAAAAAAAGAAGCGGGCATGACCTCGCATGATGCGGTTTTTAAACTGCGTAAGATTTTGGGAACCAAGAAAATTGGTCACGGTGGGACCTTGGATCCAGATGTGGTGGGTGTTTTGCCCATTGCGGTTGGTAAGGCGACGCGTATGGTCGAGTTTATGCAGGATGAGGGTAAGGTCTATGAAGGGGAAATCACGCTTGGTTTTTCAACGACGACAGAGGATGCTAGTGGGGAAGTGGTCGCAGAGACACCTGTTTTGTCTCTCTTGGACGAAAAAATTGTCGATGAAGCAATCGCTAGTTTGACAGGAAGGATAACACAGATTCCTCCCATGTATTCGGCAGTTAAGGTCAATGGACGCAAGCTCTATGAGTATGCGCGTGCTGGTCAGGAGGTCGAGCGCCCCCAACGTCAGGTGACTATTTATAATTTTGAGAGAACAAGTCCGATTTCTTATGATAGCCATCTTGCTCGTTTTACTTTCCGTGTGAAATGCAGCAAGGGAACCTATATCCGGACGCTCTCGGTTGATTTAGGTGAAAAACTGGGCTACGCTGCTCATATGTCGCAGTTGACTCGAACCAGTGCAGCAGGCTTGCAGATAGAAGATGCCTTGACTCTGTCAGAGATTTCAGTGAAGGTGGAAATGGACAATCTTGATTTTCTTCATCCTCTAGAGATTGGGACAGGTGATTTGGTTAAGGTTCAGTTAACACCAGAGCAGGCTCAAGAAATTCGCTTTGGTCGTTTTGTAGTGTTAGAGCAGACAGAAACAGAATTGGCGGCCTTTGAGGATGAACACTTACTGGCTATTTTGGAAAAACGAGAAGAACACTACAAGCCTCGAAAGGTCTTCTTGTAAAAAACTAAAAAAGATAGTAATCCCGCTTGCTGTCATATATTGTCAAACGAAGAGAGCATAAAGAAATGAATCTTTATAAAAACAGCTTTTGGAAAATTATGATACAATAGAAGTATGAAAACGATTTACATAAAAGATGAAAATGATATACATCAGGTGAAAGACACAGTGTTGGTTTTGGGATATTTTGATGGCCTCCACTTGGGGCATCAAGAGCTTTTTCGTCGAGCGAGAGAGATTGCAGAACGTGATCATCTGCAAGTAGCTGTTTTAACATTTCCAGAGAGTCCTAAATTGACGTTTGTACGTTACCAACCAGAACTACTTCTACATCTTCTTAGTCCAGAAAAACGGATGGAAGAACTAGAAGATCTTGGGGTGGAGGTGCTTTATTTAACGGACTTTACTAGTGATTTTGCTAGTTATAATGGAAAAGAATTCATACAACGCTATGTTAAAAAGTTAAGAGCAAAGGTTCTAGTTGCTGGTTTTGATTACAGTTTTGGATCAGATAAGAGAGATGTTAAAACATTAGAAACTGATTTTGATGGAGAAGTTGTCATTGTCTCGTCAATTAATTTAGGTGAGGAAAAAGTTAGTTCTACCCGAATTCGTCAGGCTATCCGTTTGGGAGATGTTAAGCTTGCTGGGCAACTCCTAGGGCGTCCTTTATCTAGCCGAGGTATAGTAGTTCATGGTGATGCACGAGGACGAACTATTGGTTATCCTACAGCTAATTTAGCCCCACTTGATATGACGCATTTACCAGCTGATGGTGTTTATGTAGTAGAAGTTGAATTCGAAGGGAAGTTTTATCGTGGGATGGCATCGGTGGGTAAGAACATTACTTTTGAAGGAAAGGAACTTCGATTTGAAGTGAATATCTTTGATTTTTCTAGAGATATTTATGGTCATACCATTACCATTCATTGGTTGGATAAAATTCGGAATATGGTTAAGTTTGATAGTGTTGAAGGACTGGTTGAACAGTTGGAGTCTGATGAGACACAGGCACGTGCTTGGAAAAATTGTTAAATAGACTGAAATCACTAATCTCTAACATTTATAAAGAAGATTGAGGTAATAAAATGGAAAAGACATTTTTTATGGTTAAGCCTGATGGTGTAAGACGTGGTTTGGTAGGAAAGGTCCTGACTCGGATTGAAAATCGTGGTTTTCGATTGGAAAAAATGGAATACCGTCATCAAGTTAGTAGTCAATTAATCGACCAACATTATCATGAATTAGTTGATAAGGCATTTTATCCTGGGATTCGTGATTTCATGACCTCTGGTCCGATTGTAGTAGGGATTATTTCTGGTGAAAAAGTAATTGAAACTTGGCGAAGTATGATGGGATCCACGCGTCCAGAAGAAGCTCTTCCAGGAACGATTCGAGGTGATTTTGGTCAAGCGGCAGCCCCTACTCAAACTATTCAGAATATTGTACATGGATCGGACTCATTAGAAAATGCAAAACGTGAGATTGCTTTGTGGTTTGATAACGAATCTGTTTAACGATAGTATCTGATAGATATTTAAGGTAAAATATGCTACAATGAAAAGAAAATGGAGGTTTTGAAATGGCACAAACGATTCACACAGATAAGGCACCTGCAGCGATTGGTCCATATGTCCAAGGAAAAATTGTAGGAAATCTTCTTTTTGCAAGTGGACAAGTTCCCTTATCTCCTGAAACTGGGGAAATTGTCGGTTCAACGATAGAAGAACAAACAGAACAAGTTTTAAAAAATATTCATGCGATTCTAGCAGAAGCAGGTACTGATTTTGATCATGTTGTTAAAACTACTTGCTTTCTTAGTGATATGAATGATTTTGTACCTTTTAATGAAGTTTATAAAACAGCTTTTCAAAATGAATTTTCAGCTCGGTCAGCAGTTGAAGTAGCACGACTTCCACGTGATGTCAAAGTTGAAATCGAAGTGATAGCTGAAATCATTTAGTAGAAACAGCTGGGACTTTAGTGCCCAGTTTTCTGTATCTTAAAGAAAGTAAGAGTTAGGAGATTGTATGACAGAAAAACGGATTCATTTAGTCATTGTTACAGGGATGAGTGGAGCAGGAAAAACAGTCGCTATCCAGTCGTTTGAAGATTTGGGTTATTTTACAATTGATAATATGCCACCAGCCTTATTGCCAAAATTCATTGATTTGATGAGTTACACACATGATGATAAGATTGCCTTAGTAGTAGATATGCGCAGTCGTTCTTTCTTCTCAGAGATTCGCCAAATTCTGGATAATATTGAAGGAAATGAGCATCTTGATTTAAAAATTCTCTTCTTAGATGCAACAGATGGAGAATTAGTAGCACGCTATAAGGAAACAAGGAGGAGTCATCCACTGGCTGCAGATGGGCGTGTCCTAGATGGTATCACACTTGAAAGAGAACTTTTAGCACCCTTAAAAAATATGAGCCAAAATGTCATTGATACGACTGAATTAACACCTAGAAATCTTCGTAAGGTTATCAATGAACAATTTTCTAGTGAATCTAGTCAACCTGAATTTCGAATTGAAGTAATGTCTTTTGGTTTCAAATATGGTCTTCCATTGGATGCAGATTTAGTATTTGATGTTCGCTTTCTTCCAAATCCATACTACGTAGTTGAATTACGGAACCAAACAGGAATGGATGAAGCTGTATATCGATATGTTATGGACAGTCGAGAATCAGAAGATTTTTACAAACACTTATTAGCCTTGATAGAACCCATTTTACCTGCATACAGAAAAGAAGGTAAGGCTGTCTTGACGATTGCTATCGGTTGTACGGGTGGTCAACATAGAAGTGTTGCCTTTGCAAAACGCTTGTCTGAAGATTTATCTAAAAACTGGACCTGCAATTTAAGTCATCGAGATAAGGATAAACGAAAGGAAACGGTGAATCGTTCATGAAAAAACCTCGTGTAACCGTTATTGGTGGTGGAACGGGTATTTCAGTTATACTAGATAGTCTACGGCAACAAGATGTGGAGATAGCAGCAATTGTTACAGTAGCGGATGATGGTGGTTCTTCAGGAAAATTGAGAGAAAATACTCACTTGACGCCACCGGGGGATCTAAGAAATGTTTTAGTTGCCTTGTCAGATATGCCGAAATTTTATGAAGAAGTTTTTCAATACCGCTTTTCAGAAGATAATGGTCCTCTAGCTGGGCATCCATTGGGAAATCTGATTATAGCAGGAATTTCTGAGATGCAAGGTTCAACTTACAATGCGATGCAATTGTTGACGAAGTTTTTTCATACAACCGGTAAGATTTACCCATCGAGTGATACGCCGTTAACTCTTCATGCTGTTTTTAAAGATGGAGTTGAAATTGTCGGAGAGAGTAAAATTGCAAAGTATGGCGGAATGATTGACCATGTTTATGTAAGTAATACATTAGACCAAGAAGAACCAAGAGCCAGTAAGCGGGTGGTTCAGACAATTCTAGAAAGTGATATGATTGTATTGGGTCCTGGCTCGCTTTTTACCTCTATATTACCAAACCTAATGATTGGTGAAATTGGAAAAGCCTTGTGTGAAACTAAGGCGCAAGTTGCTTATGTTTGTAATATTATGACTCAGCGTGGTGAGACGGAACGTTTTTCAGATAGTCAGCATGTTGAGGTTCTTAATCGCCATCTTGGAATGCCCTTTATCGATTCTGTTTTGGTCAATATTGAGACTGTACCAAAAGAATACATGAATTCTAATAAATTTGATGAATATCTGGTACAGGTAGAACATGATTTTGATGGGCTGAAAGCTCAGGTTCCTAGGGTTATTTCCTCGAACTTTCTTCGTTTAGAAAACGGTGGAGCTTTTCATGATGGTGATGCAGTTGTAGAGGAACTGATGCAGTTGATTGGTGGTTGGCGATGAATTTTACTGTGCAAGTAAAGGAAGAAATTCTTCAACAGACTGATTGGCTAAAAAGTGAATTAACAGCTTTAATCAAAATGTCAGGTAGTCTAGGGTTATCGCAGACAGGTCTTACATTATCCATTTCAACTGAGAACGCAAAAGTGGCACGTCATATTTATGAACTTTTTCTGCATTTTTATCAGGTGAAATCGGAGATTCGTCACCATCAAAAGACGAATCTCCGAAAAAATAGAGTTTATACTGTTTTCTTGGGACAAAATGTTGAAACTATTTTAGCAGATCTGTATTTAGCAGATTCTTTCTTCGGATTAGAAGAAGGAATATCTGCGAATATTCTAGCTGATGATGAAATCAGTAGAGCATATTTAAGAGGAGCATTTTTATCAAGTGGATCGATTCGTGATCCAGAGTCTGGTAAGTATCAGTTGGAAATTAGTTCGGTCTATAAGGAGCATGCTGAAGGTTTGGCTGAACTGATGCAACGATTTTTGTTAGATGCTAAGATTTTTGAACGTAAAAAAGGTTCGATTACTTATTTACAACGCGCAGAAGATATCATGGATTTTCTTATAATCATTGGTGCTATGAAGGCAAGAGATGTTTTTGAAGGGATTAAAGTTTTAAGAGAAACCCGAAATGATTTAAACCGTGCTACAAATGCTGAAACAGCTAATATTGCTCGTACCGTGTCAGCAAGTATGAAAACGATTAACAATATTAGTAAAATAAAAGATCGGTTGGGGTTGGAAAATTTGCCTGCTGATCTTCAGGAAATAGCTTATCTCAGAATCAATCATCCAGATTACTCAATACAACAATTAGCAGATACTTTGAGCCAACCTTTAACAAAAAGTGGAGTGAATCATCGTCTTCGAAAGATTAATAAAATTGCAGATGGATTGTAATAAAAATAAAACCCTTGAAAACACTGAATTTTCAAGGCTCTTTGTTAACTGTAGTAGATAGATGAAAAGCATAAACCTTAAAGGAGTAGAGTCATCTGCTTCTTTTTTTGGGGCTCATAATCACCATAGTAAATTGACTCACTATAGTGATTATGGTGCCTATTTTACCATGATTAATAGATTATATAGTGGAACAGCGTCTTACTTTTTAATTTTGATGTGGTAATTTTAAATTTGTCAGGTGTTAGAGTTAGATTGTAAAGGATACGACTGCTTTTGGTTTAAAGATGAAGGCTTATTTCGGTTTTAAAAATATGAAAATTATGGTATACTTAAAAACAGATATTACGTTTAGATTTAGGAAATAGAAATGACAAAACAAACAATTGTTCTCTTATATGGTGGCCGTAGTGCTGAGCGTGAAGTATCCGTTTTATCAGCCGAAAGTGTCATGCGTGCGATTAATTACGATAAATTTGTCGTGAAAACTTATTTTATAACACAAACAGGTGAATTTATAAAAACTCAAGAGTTTCACGATACACCCTCGAAGGATACTACTTTAATGGTGAATGATCAAGTGGATTGGAATTCACAGGTTGCACCAAGTGCGATCTACGAGGATGGAGCTGTAGTATTTCCAGTCTTGCATGGTCCAATGGGAGAAGATGGTTCTATTCAGGGATTTCTTGAAATTTTGAAAATGCCTTATATTGGTTGCAATATTTTATCATCTAGTCTTGCTATGGATAAAATTAGTACCAAGCGCATTTTAGAGTCTGCTGGAATAGCTCAGGTACCATATGTTGCTGTCCTTGAAGGAGATAATATAGAGGAAAAGATTGTTCAAATCGAGGAGAAATTGACCTACCCTGTTTTTACGAAACCATCAAATATGGGCTCAAGTGTTGGAATTTCAAAGTCTGAAAATCAAGACCAACTTCGCCAAGCACTGGAGAAAGCTTTTCAATATGATAGCCGTATTCTGGTTGAACAAGGTGTGAATGCGCGGGAGATTGAGGTAGGATTATTAGGAAATTACGACGTTAAGAGTACGATGCCTGGTGAAGTTGTTAAAGATGTTGCTTTTTATGATTATGATGCCAAGTATATCGACAATAAAATTACCATGGCAATACCTGCAGAAATTGATCAATCTATAATTGACATTATGCGTCAAGACGCAGAGCGTGCATTTCGTGCTATTGGTGGAATGGGGCTGTCACGTTGTGATTTCTTTTATACAGATACAGGTGAAATTTTTTTAAACGAGCTAAATACGATGCCAGGATTTACTCAATGGTCCATGTATCCACTTTTGTGGGGGAATATGGGACTTTCTTATCCAGAACTGATTGAAAAATTAGTCCAGCTTGCTCAAGAAGCATTTGCTAAACGTGAAGTCCATTTAATTTAAAAAAATGCTGTTGTACTTTAAATTTTACTACTTATAGATGAAAAGAATTCTGAGACAATCAAGTCAATAATAGTAGCAGGCTTTACTTAACTTTTTTGGGGTGTTCAGAAATTAAATAGAAGACATTTAGTTCTGTCCACTCCCTTCTTAGTATTTACTGTACAACAGATACAGTCATCGTTTTATTGCTTATGTCTTATTTTTGGAGAGTTAAATGAATCTAACACTGCATGAGATTGCCCGAGTTGTGGGCGCTAAAAATGATATCACTCAATTTTCAGATTGCCCGATTGAACATATCGAATTTGATAGTCGATTAATTGGCGCTGGAGATCTTTTTTTGCCACTTAAGGGAGAACGTGATGGTCATGATTTTATTGAGCTTGCATTTCAAAATAAAGCAGTTGCAACATTTTCTGAAATTAAATTGAGTGGCTATCCTTATATTTGGGTTGAAGATACTTTGTTAGCTTTTCAGACGCTAGCCAGTTATTATTTGGATAAAACAAAAGTGGAGGTATTAGCGGTTACTGGCTCAAACGGTAAGACTACCACAAAAGATATGCTGGCTCAACTTTTGTCTACAACTTTTCTAACTTATAAAACTCAAGGAAATTATAATAATGAGATTGGGCTTCCCTACACGATTCTTCATATGCCAGAAGGGACTCAAAAATTAGTTTTGGAAATGGGACAAGATCATTTGGGAGATATTCATCTACTATCGACACTTGCAAAACCCAAATCAGCGATTGTTACAATTGTAGCCGAAGCTCACCTAGAATTCTTTAAGAATCGAGCAGAAATTGCTAAAGGGAAAATGCAAATTGTTGATGGTATGGAAAAAGGTGCTCTTTTACTATTACCAACTGACACTCTGTTGGACAAATATATCTCAGAAAAACAAGAGGTGGTTCGCTTTGGTCCGAAAGGTGATATCGATGTCACTAGTTTAGAGGAGCGAAAGGATAGTATAACATTTACGGTGAACTTTGCTAGCGGTGAATTTACTTTACCAGTAACAGGGAAGTATAATGCAACGAATGCCATGGTCGCAGCCTACCTTGCATTGAAAGAAGGAGTAACGGAAGATAAAATTCGCAAAAGTTTCTCTCAGTTGAAGTTAACACGTAATAGAACAGAATGGAAAAAAGCAAGTAATGGGGCGGATATTCTCTCAGATGTATACAATGCAAATCCAACTGCTATGAAGTTGATATTAGAAACATTCAGTACCATTCCTAATAATCCATCTGGGAGGAAGATAGTCGTATTGGCTGATATGAAAGAATTAGGAAAAGACTCCAAGGCTCTACATGCTAGCATGCTGACAAGTTTAAATCCCGATATTCTATCGCACGTTTTCCTTTATGGGGAGGATATGGAGGCTCTTTTTAACTACGCTAAAGAAATATTTCCGCCAGAAAGGGTGTTGTACTTCAAAAAAACAGCTGAAGTTGATCAATTTGACAACCTGACAAAAGTAGTAGTAAGAGAACTTCAGAAAAATGACCAGATTTTGCTCAAAGGTAGTAATTCTATGAATCTTTCAAAATTAGTTGATATACTTGAAAAAGCCTAGTGGATAATATCATTAAAATGTGTTGATATTTAAAAGGGGATTTATGTTTTATATTTACTTAGAAGAGTTTTTAACGAGAGTTAAAACTGTACCGCCTTCTATTCCCTTAGTTTGGTACAGTCTAATGATTAGTTTACTTTTTGTGTTGATTTTTGCAGCACTTAAGTTTCATCAAAATTTAGTGTTTGTTCGATTCTTTAAATGGGTACAAATTTTCCAGCTATTAGCTCTTTATGCCTGGTATTTCGTATTTCAGATTCCTCTATCCGACAGTTTGCCATTTTATCATTGTCGTTTGGCGATGTTTGCAGTTGTTTTTTTACCTAACAAGAAATCAAGTAAGCAATATTTTGCTCTCTTAGGGACTAGTGGTGCCATTTTTGCTCTTGGCTATCCAGTCTTTGATCCGTATGATTTTCCTCACATTACCAGCTTTTCTTTTCTAATTGGTCACTATGCTCTTTTGGTCAATTCTTTGGTATACCTTTTGAATTACTATGATAAAAAGTTGTTAAAAAAAATTTGGCTTATTGCCTACACTTTTTTGCTCAACCTTTTTTTAGTGGGAGTCAATCAGTTAACAGGAGGAAATTATGGCTTACTTGCTCGTCCACCTATCATCAAAGGGGAGAATCTTTTAGTGAATTATTTACTAATTTCTTTCATTCTCTCATTGGCTGTAATCCTTCTTGACTATATTTTTAGGAAGAAGTTTAAAAATAAGTAGGAGTGGTTTTATACAGAGTTGCTTTATTAGCGAATTGTAGCTGTTGTGTCTTGTAATAAAACGAAATGATGGAGTTTTGAGAAGTTGGGTGAATGGTTTTCGGTTCATTTGACTAATCAAAAAAATCAAATGAAAGATTATCTGATTTTTAAGAAAATATTAATTGTCATGTTGATTTAAAAATAACTAAAAAAGAAAGAGATTATATGAACATTCAAGAAGAAATCCAAAAACGCCGTACCTTTGCTATCATCTCTCACCCGGACGCAGGGAAAACAACCATTACCGAGCAGTTGCTCTACTTTGGGGGCGAGATTCGTGAGGCTGGTACCGTAAAGGGGAAGAAAACAGGGACTTTTGCCAAGTCTGACTGGATGGATATCGAGAAACAGCGGGGGATCTCGGTGACCTCCTCTGTTATGCAGTTTGACTATGATGGCAAGCGGGTCAATATCCTCGACACCCCAGGGCACGAGGATTTCTCAGAAGATACCTATCGGACTCTCATGGCGGTGGATGCTGCGGTTAT
>NZ_KQ969157.1:223631-226099 GCF_001578805.1 Streptococcus sp. DD10
ACTCTGCCAAGGGGATTGAGGCCCAAACCAAGAAATTGTTTGAAGTTGTCAAACACCGGGGGATTCCCGTCTTTACCTTTATGAACAAGCTGGACCGGGACGGTCGTGAACCCCTTGAACTCTTAGAAGAGTTAGAAGAAGTGCTAGGCATTGCCTCCTATCCTATGAACTGGCCGATTGGGATGGGGAAATCCTTCGAAGGTCTCTATGACCTCTACAACCAGCGCTTGGAGCTTTATAAGGGAGATGAACGCTTTGCTAGTTTGGAAAAAGGAGAACAGCTTTTTGGAAGCAATCCCTTCTATGCTCAGGTCAAGGACGATATCGAACTCCTCCAAGAAGCGGGAAATGAGTTTTCAGAGGAAGCTATTTTAGCGGGTGAACTAACCCCAGTCTTCTTCGGTTCAGCCCTCACTAACTTTGGTGTGCAGACCTTCCTTGAGACCTTCCTTAAGTTTGCGCCAGAACCACACGGCCACAAGAAAGTGGATGGTGAAGTGGTGGCTCCTTATGACAAAGATTTCTCAGGATTTGTCTTTAAAATCCAAGCCAACATGGACCCTCGTCACCGGGACCGCATCGCCTTTGTCCGGATCGTATCGGGTGAGTTTGAGCGTGGTATGTCTGTGAACCTCCCTCGTACAGGTAAGGGGGCTAAACTGTCAAATGTCACCCAGTTTATGGCCGAAAGCCGTGAGAATGTGACCAATGCCGTGGCAGGTGATATTATTGGGGTTTACGATACCGGTACTTATCAAGTTGGAGATACTTTGACGGTTGGGAAAAACAAGTTTGAATTTGAGCCTCTGCCAACCTTTACCCCTGAAATTTTCATGAAAGTTTCCGCTAAGAATGTCATGAAGCAAAAATCCTTCCACAAGGGGATTGAGCAATTGGTGCAAGAAGGAGCCATTCAGCTTTATAAGAATTACCAAACAGGCGAATACATGCTAGGCGCTGTGGGACAACTTCAGTTTGAGGTCTTCAAACACCGCATGGAAGGCGAGTACAATGCGGAAGTAGTGATGAGCCCAATGGGTAAAAAGACCGTTCGTTGGATCAAACCAGAAGATTTGGATGAACGCATGTCCTCCAGCCGCAATATCTTGGCCAAGGACCGTTTCGACCAACCAGTCTTCCTCTTTGAGAATGACTTTGCCCTTCGCTGGTTTGCGGACAAGTATCCGGACGTGGAGTTAGAAGAGAAGATGTAACACGCTCCGATTGATGGCCATCCAAATGGCGAATCAATTGACGGGAATCGTGAAGATGAGTTGCTGAATTGCCGTACTCACTTCATCAGAGAACACCCATTCGGACTATTTTTAAGCGTGAGAGCCTGGAATGATGCAGTAGCGTTTGACCATTTGGGTTTCAAATCCGATCCTATTTCATAAGAAAGAAGAGAAGAGGCATGTTTATTGAGAAAAAACTTGGCAATAACAGAACTTGGATCAATATTGATTCAGACCTGATTACGGAAAATTCGCACCTCTACCCGAAGTATGGAATTGACCAGGAAACGATAGAGTATGCTCTCGATAAAAACGAGCGTGCCCACATGGATTACAATCGCGAAAAAGGGGCTGTTACCTTTATCTACAATGTCTTGGACTTGGAAAAGGACAAGACCTACTATGAGACCATTCCCATGACCTTCATCGTGCAGGACAACCGATTGGTAACTATTTCCAATGATGACAATGCCTATATCATCAGTCGGATGAGGGACTATGTTGACCATCATGAAGGATTATCAATTTACAAACTCCTTTTTGCAGGTCTTGAAATGATTTCCAATGCCTATTATCCAGTCATTGAGCGGATGGACAAGCAAAAAGACGAGGTCAATCGTCTCCTTCGACAAACGACAACGACCAAAAACCTCTTTGCCTTGTCTGACTTGGAGACCGGTATGGTCTATCTGGTGTCTGCTGCGACACAAAATCGTTTGCTCCTAGAGCATATTCAAAGACATGCTATCTATCGTCATCTTGATGAAGTGGAAAAGGAACAATTTGAAGATGCCATGATTGAAGCACGCCAGCTGGTATCGATGACTGAGTTAATTTCTCAAGTTTTGCAACATTTATCTAGTTCTTATAACAATATTTTAAATAACAAACTGAATAACAATCTGAGTAATTTAACTATTATGGAAAATTTACTTGGCGTATTAGCTGTTATTACTGGTTTTTTGGAATGAATATTCCACTCCCTTTTACAGAGGACAAATATGCTTGGATTGTGATTTGTGTGATTAGTTTCTTTTTATGGATTGCACTATCACGATTACTTCGTTGGATTGTTCATAAGCGTTAAGTAAAATTCTTTTTAAAAGTGATAATGTTCTTTTTGTCAACTGTAGTGGGTAGACAAAAAGCATAGATGTTAAAGGAGTAGAGTTGTCTGCTTCTTTTTTTGATATTTCAGACGTCAAAATGAACATCCTTAGAAAATATGGTACC
>NZ_KQ969157.1:226175-241315 GCF_001578805.1 Streptococcus sp. DD10
TAGGGATTCAGGAGACAAATAAATAAAATAGTTGTAAAGGATTGCATTGGTGAGGAAAGAGGAGATTTGATAGATTTTAACTTGTAACAGAGAAATTGAAGAGTAATTTTTTCTTCTTTTACTCATTTTCTATTTGATGTTTTTATGATACGTACGTTGAAAAAATTCAATTTATCTTAAACTGTGCTATTTTTTAGAGTACAGATATGGGAACTAACCTTAATTTGTGATATAATAAAGGACGTGAGTCTAAAATTCAACCTAATTTAGTGAAGAAATTTTAAGAGAGAGCTTCTTAGTAGACACTCTTTAGTATTAAAGTTGAAATGAATTTTTGGACGAACATTCAAGTTACGAAGAAAAATTGAAAGAATACAAATGAAAAGAATTGTTATAAATGGAAATCACCCCTTAACCGGAGAGGTGACCATCAGTGGTGCTAAAAATAGTGTCGTTGCATTGATACCTGCAACCATTTTAGCAGATGATATTGTGACACTTGACGGTGTTCCAGCTATTTCAGATGTCGATAGTTTGATCGATATCATGGAGATGATGGGTGCTACTATCCAGCGTGAAGGAGAAACATTAATAATTGATCCTCGTGGTGTGAAAAATATGCCGATGCCTGTTGGTAAAATCAATAGTTTGAGAGCTTCTTACTATTTCTATGGGGCCCTTCTAGGGCGCTTTGGTCAGGCTGTTGTGGGTCTTCCAGGAGGGTGTGATTTGGGGCCACGTCCAATTGATTTGCATCTGAAAGCTTTTGAGGCTATGGGTGCTAAAATGGCCTTAGATGGTAGTAGTATGAGCCTTAGCACAGATGGCAATCCTATTGCTGGTGCAACGATTTATCTTGATATCGCTAGTGTTGGAGCAACTATTAACATAATGTTAGCTGCTGCTAAAGCAAAAGGACGTACAGTGATCGAAAATGCAGCTCGTGAACCTGAAATTATAGATGTTGCCACGCTGTTAAATAATATGGGAGCCCATATTCGTGGTGCAGGGACTAATGTCATTATTATTGAAGGGGTTGAGACTCTTAAGGGGACTCGACATCAGGTTATTCCAGATCGAATTGAAGCAGGTACTTACATTGCTCTTGCTGCTGCAGTGGGGCATGGAGTGACGATTCATAATGTACTATACGAACATTTAGAAGGTTTTATCGCAAAACTAGAAGAAATGGGAGTTCGTATGACTGTTTCGGAAGACAGTATTTTTGTTGAGAAACAAACTGATTTAAAAGCTGTTACGATAAAAACTGCCCCTTATCCTGGTTTTGCAACTGATTTACAACAGCCAATTACGCCTCTATTATTAAGAGCACATGGTCGTGGGACAATAGTAGATACTATCTATGAAAAACGTGTGAATCATGTTCCAGAGTTAGCTCGTATGAATGGAAATATTCAAATGAGTGGTACTCAAGTTGTTTTTCAAGGTCCAAGTGATTTGAAAGGAGCAGAAGTAAAAGCAACTGATTTGAGGGCTGGTGCCGCCTTAGTGATTGCTGGTCTTATGGCTGAAGGTCGTACAGAAATTACAAATATTGAGTTTATTTTACGAGGTTACTCCAATATTATTGATAAGTTAAGAAAATTGGGAGCAGATATTAGCTTACTTGATAATTAAGAATGGTTTTAAGGAAGTCCTTTATGAATTTGTGGACACGTTTGGCAGCATATGCCTATATTGAAACACAGCATTTGATTCTTCGTCCGTTTTGTTTTTCAGATGCCACTGATTTTTATGTCATTTCTGGCAATGCTGACAATCTTGAGTTTATTTTTCCAGCTCAATCTAGCATTTCAGAAGCAGAGTATGCTCTTGCAAATTATTTTATGAAACAGCCATTAGGAACTTGGGCAATTTGTACACCAGAAAATAGGATGATTGGTGCTATACGATTTGAAAAGATTGATGAAGTCAAAAGAGAAGCTGAAATTGGTTATTTCCTATTAAAGGATTTTTGGGGTCAGGGATTGATGACGGAAAGTTTAAAAGAGTTGGTTTCTTTGTCTTTCACTGTTTTCAATTTTAAAAAATTAAAAATTATCGTTCATCTCGAAAATCTTGCTAGTCGTAGAGTAGCTGAAAAATGTGGTTTTTCTCTTGTTCGTCAGTATAAGGGGAGTGACCGTTATAGTCGTAAAATGCGTGACTATTTAGAATTTTGCTTTGAAAAGGAGCATTATAATGAGTAAGCATCAAGAAATTATTCGTTATCTAGAGCAATTACCTATTGGCAATCGTGTTAGCGTGCGTGGGATTTCTAACCGGCTGAATGTAAGTGATGGAACGGCCTATCGGGCCATAAAAGAAGCTGAGAATCGTGGTTTAGTAGAGACACGTCCCAGAAGCGGAACTGTTAGAATTAAGCAAAAGCAAGTTTCTATTGAAAAAATGACTTATCAAGAAATTGCAGAAGTGACAGAATCACAAGTGCTTGCAGGACAAAAAGGGTTAAATAGAGAATTTAGTCGATTTGCGATTGGAGCTATGACGGAAAAAAATGTAACTCGTTATCTAGTAGACGGTGGTATGATGATAGTTGGGGATCGTAAAGAAATTCAACTTCTAGCTCTACTTCACCACAATGCTGTACTGATTACTGGTGGATTTGAGGTGGATGGAGAAGTTCTCAAATTAGCTGATAAATTGGGAATTCCAGTTTTGAGAAGTCGTGAGGACACTTACACCGTTGCAACAACGATTACACGTGCCTTATCTATTATTCAAATTAAAACCGATATTGTAACAGTAGAAAAAGTTTATCGTCCTAGCTATGATTATGGATTTTTACGTGAGACAGATACAGTAAAAGACTACCTAGATTTAGTCAAGAAAAAACACGTTAGTCGTTTTCCCGTCATTAACCAGCATCAGATGGTTGTGGGAGTTGTGACAATGCGTGATGCTAGTGGTAGGTCTAATGATACGATTTTAGATAAAGTCATGAGTCGGAGTGTCTTTGTCACTCAACTTGGAGTTAGCATTGCAAATATTAGTCAACGAATGATTAGTGAGGATTTTGAGATGATTCCTGTAGTTAAGGGAAACAGAGGCCTCATTGGCGTAGTGACACGTCGTGACATTATGGATGCAATTAATCAGAACCAAGCTTCTAATCAGCCAACCTTTAGTGACCAAATAGTTCATAAATTGGATAAGTATTCGGAACAATTTCAGTTTGTTGTTGAACCGTTCATGCTTGAAAGAAATGGTGTCTTGTCTAATGGCGTGATCACAGAAGTTTTAACAAATGTTACAAATAAATTGTTGGCTGAATATAGAAAAAATATTATTATAGAACAACTTTCAATTTATTTTTTACAGACTGCACAGCTTGATGATTTATTAGTTATCGAACCTAAAATCGTTCAGCAAACCAGACGGTCGGCGATTGTCGATTACGAAATTCATTTAAATAAACAGATCGTTATGAAAGCGACAATAACTGTAAAAATTAATTAGAATAATTAAGGAGAAAACATGATTACATTGAAGTCAGATCGTGAAATTGAAGCTATGGACAGGGCAGGAGACTTTCTTGCATCGATTCATATTGGTCTACGTGAATTGATTAAACCAGGAGTGGATATGTGGGAAGTAGAAGTATACGTTCGTAGACGTTGCAAAGAGGAAAATTTTCTTCCACTTCAAATTGGTGTAGATGGTGCAGTGATGGATTATCCATATGCAACCTGTTGTTCACTTAATGATGAAGTTGCACATGCATTTCCACGCCATTATATTTTAAAAGATGGTGATTTACTGAAAGTTGATATGGTACTAGGTGGGCCTATCTCCAAGAGTGAGTTAGATGTTTCTAAATTAAATTTTGATAATGTTAAAAAAATGAAACAATATACTCAACAGTACACTGGAGGATTAGCAGATTCTTGCTGGGCTTATGCAGTAGGGAATCCTTCTGAAAAAGTGGAAAACTTGATGAAGGTAACCAAGGAAGCGATGTATAAAGGAATCGAGAAAGCAGTTATTGGGAATCGAATTGGTGATATCGGAGCAGCGATTCAAGAGTATGCGGAAAGTCGAGGATATGGAGTAGTCCGTGATTTAGTTGGGCATGGAGTTGGCCCAACTATGCATGAAGAACCAATGGTTCCCAATTATGGAATTGCTGGTCGTGGCTTACGGCTACGTGAAGGTATGGTACTAACAATCGAGCCTATGATTAATACAGGTGATTGGGAAATTGATACAGATATGAAGACAGGTTGGGCACACAAAACCATTGATGGGGGCCTTTCTTGCCAGTATGAGCATCAATTTGTAATCACTAAGAATGGTCCGGTTATTCTGACTAGCCAAGGAGAAGAAGGAACTTATTAAAGAAATATTTATTGTTTTTTAAATCAGGAAAAACTGGAACTTGGATTTTCGTTTTTTATGGTTTTCTTATTTTAAAAACTGTTTTTAAGAAAATTGTCGTTTGTTTTAATTGATGGAGTAGCGTGTGAAAATAACGATAGAATATTTAAAGTAACATCCTTTCTTTGCTGCTTTTATCAAATCTTATCAATTATCAGAAATAGGGATGACTAATATAGCGGTAGCATATTATTTTTTGATTTCTACTTTACCATTATTATTAATCATTAGTAATGTTTTACCTTTTTTCAAATTCAAATCGTTAGTTTATTTACAAGTATAAAAGATTTGATACCGGATTTACTCTATCAACCTATTCTAAAATTAGTTAGTAGTGTATTAGATAGACCTTCTACCGAGATGTTATTTGTTTCTGTCCTTCCAGCTCTATGGACTTTTTCACAAACAATGACTTATCTTCAAAAAGCATTTAATAAAGTTTATGGCATAGAGAAAGGCAGAGGGGGAATTTGGAGTAGAGTTTTTAGTTTTCTATTAACTCTTAGTTTACAAATTCTGTTTGTATTTGCCTTATTGTTGGCTTTGTTTGGTCGAATTATTTTAAATTTTGTTTATGAAATCTGGCATTTCAATGAACGTTTTTACGCTATTTTAATAAATACAACTTAGCCCTTTGTCTACTTACTACTGGGTATCATTTTAATTTTTTTATATTATTTTTTACCGGATATTACTTTGGTGTCAAACGAGATTTTCGACCTTTTTGCTTGGCCCTGTGGTCGTACTGTTCCTGTGCTAAGGATGCGGAGTAACCATTTTTGCATCGACTTAGCTCTCTTGAAATGGTGGACTTATGGACGCCAAGTTTACTTGCAATTTGGCAAGGTTTCAAACCTAAATCCAAGTAAGTTTCTATCTTTATACGGTCGGTTATGGTAAGATGGGAGTAGCTCATAGTTTTTCCTCGGGTTCTGTTTGTGTGACTACTTACAGTTTACACCAATGAAACGCTATGAGTTTTTTGTTGCACTATATTTTACAATTTATCTTATATCAGTTATGTTTTGGTTTATTCTTCTATCAAAAATTTTAATTTTAGGTGCAATTCTCAATCGATCTTGGCAACTTCAATGTGAAGGAGTAAAATACAAAAAAACGATTTAAAATAGAAGTAAATTTTCAATTTTAGATCGTTTTTCTAATTGCTGGGTATGATTTTGTTTTACAAAAAATAGTTTATTTTGTATTTCGAAAAATAAAAAGCTTACTAATAAAGTAGTTTAGAAAGACAATGAAAAATTGGGCCAGTATTGTTTCAACTAAATTAATCATTTTCATATCATTATTTACAAATTGTCCGATGAACTGAGGAAAGCTAGTCACAAAAATATAGGTTAAGCCAAGATCAAGAAATAGTGTACCTAAACGAGCAGTGAAAAATTTTATTAGGCGATTCCACCATCCAGTTCGTTGTTGTTTAAACACAATTGTATCATTGGTTGCGAAGGCAAATAGGATTCCAGCAATATTGGCAATGATTGTAGCGACAAGTTCGTTGCCAAAAAGAGCGTAGAAAAGAATACGTGTTACCACTGAAACAATCGTTGTCATAATTCCAAAGAAAAGATAGGAAATAACTTCATTGTCAAAGATAATTTTAGTAATTTTTTTTCATAATTCTAGTCTATCATATTTTCAAAAAATGTGCTATACTAGTAAGGTTGAATGGCTTAACTTTTCTAAATAGTTTTACTATTTAGAAATTCTTTAACTCAATCAACCCTTGGTGCTTAGCTTCTTTCACCAAGCATATTACATGCGGAAAACCGCTAAAGGAGAAAACATGAAAAAACTTACTGCCCGGGATATGGCACAAATTGCGCTTGTTGCTGCGATTTATGTGGTATTAACCATTACACCCCCATTAAATGCGATTAGCTACAATGCATACCAATTTCGTATTTCTGAAATGATGAATTTTATGGCCTTTTATAATAAAAAATATATTATAGGTGTTACAATTGGTTGCATGATTGCAAATTTCTTCAGTTTTGGTTTATTAGATGTGGTAGTTGGTGGTGGATCAACACTTGTCTTTTTGACATTGGGAGTATATCTTTTTGGAAAGTATAAGAATGAATTTCTGTTTAATGGCCTCATTCGAAAGGATCATTTTTACTTTGCAATTTTATTTTCAATCTCTATGATAACAATTGCTGCTGAGTTAGCTGTTGTAGCGGGTGCACCATTCTTGCTAACTTGGTTTACGACTGGAATTGGTGAGTTTGCTTCACTTCTAATTGGTGCTATCATTATTGGAAAAATTGCAAAATCTATTGATTTGACAGCGTAAGTTAGTCCTAAACTTTGCTTGCTACTCTATCTATCGAGAATGGAAAAAGAACTGAGACAATCTTGTCTCAGTTCTTTTGACTTGCAATAAGATTTAAGCGATACTGTTTAGGGGTGGTTCCATACATTTCTGTGAATTGCTGTATGAAACTAGACGGTTGATTAAAACCAACTCGAATAGCAATTTCAGTTACAGTTAAATGATGGTGATGAATGAGATAGTCTAAGCTACGTTGTAAGCGATAATGAAGTAAATAGTGATAAGGAGCAAGTTTAGTGAATGATTTGAAAATCCGTCCACATTCTGTTGGGCTAACATGACCGCTAGCAGCAATATCCTTAAGTTCAATTTTTTCATGATAATGTTCATAAATAAAAGAAAGCATAGACTGAATAGCTACAAGTTGATTTTTATTGAGACGAGGCTGGGCAGTTAAGGTAATGGATTCCTTAATATTTGTACAAATTAAGAGCCAAATTTGAACCAAATGAATCGCAATTTGATATTCTTTACAATTTAAATTATTTTCAGTATATAAATCAAAAATTCGATATAGATGTTGTAGAATATCATTTTGCCAGTCGGTATGATTATTAAATAATAGACCAGTGACATGATAGGAGTATGTATAAGGTTTTACATATTTGATATCCATTCGACTGTCGGAGTGAAAGCTTAGGATATCCTCTGAAAAATTTAAAGTTAGATATTCAGCATCAGGTGAAGCGTAACGGATTTGATGGAGTATAGTACGGTTGATAAAGAGAGCTTCATTGGCCTGTAGACTTACTGAATGTCCTTCAAGAGTAATTTCAATATGCCCTTTTTTGCAAATAGTAAACTGCAACTCCTCGTGCCAGTGTAGTTCAGTCAACTCAGGTAAACTTCCCTGCATCCTTACCATCCGTACAGGGAAATGTGGGTCCTTGTATGAAAATGTTTTTTGATGGCTGTCCATGATAGTCAAAATAGCCTCCTTGGTAAAAATATAATATAAATTAGATGAGAATATACTATATTTTTTTGATGAATTTATATATAATAAGATATCATCTGTTTTGAATTCAACTAAACTATTTTAATTTATTTTTAGGTAATATTATTATATTATAATATATAAATTTAGTCAAGTGATTTGATCATTCTATTGTTGATAAAAATGGATGATTTTTTTATACCCTGTTTGAAGGTGACTGTTACATTTTCTGTGAACAGTGAAAGAACAAAAGATCCTATGCAGCCTTGTTCCTTATTGAAAGAGGATAAGGCTTTTTGTATGTTCCTGACATGACTTCGCTTCTCTTTTTTGTAAAAAACTGCTATACTATAATTAGCTCAATAGGGGGCTATTTTTCAGAAGACTAGATGTCTTTTAGATTACTGAATGCAATGTATAGAGAAAGAGACGAGGAGTAACATATGAAAGCTATTATAACGGTTGTTGGTAAGGATAAGACAGGGATCGTAGCAGGTGTTTCTGCTAAAATTGCAGAACTCGGTTTAAATATTGATGATATCTCACAGACTGTTTTAGATGAATTTTTTACTATGATGGCAGTTGTTTCTGCAGAAGAAAAAAAAGATTTTGTGTTTTTACGTAATGAATTTGAAAGTTTTGGAGAGGCATTGAATGTGAAAATAAACATTCAAAGTGCTGTCATTTTCGATGCTATGCATAATTTGTAAGAAAGAGAGCTAAGAATGGATATTAAACAGGTGACCGAAACCATTTCCATGATTGAGGAACAAAACTTTGATGTCAGAACCATCACCATGGGAATTTCTTTATTGGATTGTATCGATCCGGATATTGAGAAAGCTGCAGAAAAGATTTACCAAAAGGTTGTAAGTAAGGCAGCTAATCTAGTTGCAGTCGGTGATGAGATCGCAGCTGAGCTTGGGATTCCCATTGTCAATAAACGGGTGTCTGTAACGCCGATTGCCTTGATTGGGGCTGCGACAGACGCGACCGATTATGTCCCTCTAGCTAAGGCTTTGGACCGTGCTGCTAAGGAAATTGGAGTGGACTTTATTGGTGGCTTTTCTGCCTTGGTTCAAAAGGGCTATCAAAAAGGGGATGAAATCCTGATCAATTCCATTCCCCATGCGCTAGCGCAAACGGATAAGGTCTGCTCCTCTGTCAATATCGGTTCGACCAAGACGGGGATCAATATGACGGCTGTTCGGGATATGGGGCGCATTATCAAGGAGACGGCAGCAGCTTCTGAGATGGGAGCCGCAAAGTTGGTTGTCTTTGCCAATGCGGTTGAAGATAATCCCTTCATGGCTGGTGCCTTTCACGGTGTCGGGGAGGCCGATGTTGTCATCAATGTAGGTGTTTCTGGTCCAGGTGTTGTAAAACGGGCGCTGGAAAAGGTTCGTGGAGAGAGCTTTGATGTGGTTGCAGAAACGGTCAAGAAAACGGCCTTTAAAATTACTCGGATTGGCCAGTTGGTCGGCCAGATGGCTAGTGAACGCCTGGGGGTCAAATTTGGAATTGTCGACCTTAGTCTAGCTCCAACACCAGCTGTTGGGGATTCGGTTGCCCGTGTTCTTGAGGAAATGGGTCTGGAAACGGTTGGAACACATGGGACAACGGCTGCGCTTGCTCTCTTGAATGACCAAGTCAAAAAGGGCGGAGTCATGGCCTGCAACCAAGTCGGTGGTTTGTCCGGTGCCTTTATCCCCGTTTCTGAAGATGAGGGGATGATTGCTGCAGTGAAAAATGGCTCTCTTAATTTGGAAAAACTGGAAGCTATGACAGCTATTTGTTCGGTTGGTTTGGATATGATTGCCATTCCAGAAGATACGCCTGCTGAAACGATTGCAGCCATGATTGCGGATGAGGCGGCAATTGGTGTTATTAACATGAAAACAACAGCTGTTCGTATCATTCCAAAAGGAAAAGAAGGTGACATGATTGAGTTTGGTGGTCTTCTTGGAACAGCGCCTGTCATGAAGGTAAACGGGGCTTCGTCTGTTGATTTCATCTCTCGCGGTGGGCAAATCCCAGCACCGATCCATAGTTTTAAAAATTAATGAACAGTAAATCAATTTCTTTAAGAAGTTGATTTTTTTTAATTTATTCGAATAAAGATATAAAGTTAGAAAAGGAGAAAATGATGTTAGATGTCAATGTAATAGTAGAGAAGTTAAGAGAATACAAATTATCTATTGGTGTTCTTTTGGTTGGTGCAGTTTTGGGAGTGGGATTTATGTTAATAGGGAAAACACAATCCACAGCTATTCAATCTAGCGCAACCATAGCTCAAGAAGTATCGTTTCATTCAAGTGATGAACGAGAAGAAAATAAAGTAGAAAATCAAACTGAACAAAGTTTGGAAGTGTTAGAGTTTATAACTGTTGATGTTAAAGGAGCCGTTAGGAAACCTGGCTTATATGAAGTGAGAAATGGAAGTCGAGTGAATGATGCTGTAAACATGGCGGGAGGTTTAGCAGAGAATGCAGAAACTAAATCTATCAATTTGGCTCAAAAATTAAGTGACGAAGCTGTGGTTTATGTTGCAACGATAGGAGAAGAAACCACCATGGTAACCGTGGCAAGTGAGCAAGAGAACCAAAATGGGAATAAAAATTCTTCCAAAGTAAACTTAAATACAGCTACCGAGGTAGAACTTCAAACGATTTCAGGTATTGGGCAAAAAAAAGCGACAGATATTGTCTCCTACCGAGAAGCAAATGGTGGTTTTAAAACAGTTGATGATTTGCAAAATGTTTCTGGAATTGGAACAAAAACATTAGAAAAGTTAAGAGAATATGTCACAGTGGATTAGAACTCTCCCGTTTCCAACTCTGTATCTTTCATTTATACTAGTTTGGCTTTATTTTGCAATTTATACAGGCCAGATGTTAGCGTGGGTTGGATTTATAATTTTTTTACTTTGTTTTGTAAGTAATCATAAAGGGAAAGAAAAATATATTGCTTGTTTGTTTATGTCCTGTTTTGCTTTGTGGTTTTCTTATCAGAATTATCAAACAAAGGTAAATGAAAATTTGGAGCATAGAGAGGTTAGCCAGATTGTTATTCTACCGGATACAATTAAGATAAATGGTGATGCCTTGAGTTTTCGAGGTAAGGCAAATGGACAAAACTACTCAGTTTATTACAATTTAAAGACTGAAAAAGAGAAAAAATTTTTTCAAAACTTAGATCAATTGATGGTTTTAAAAGTAAAAGGGGAACTTTCATATCCAGAGCAACGGAGAAATTTTAAAGGGTTTGATTACGCAGCTTATCTAAAAACACAAGGTATTTACCGTACTTTAAAACTTAATCAGATTGAATCGATTAAGTTGAGTAGTAGTTGGAATCCATTTGATTTGCTTTCTAGTAGTAGACGAAAAGCTCTTGTTTGGATAAAAACTCATTTCCCTAGTCCGATGAATCATTATATGACAGGTCTTTTATTCGGGTATTTGGATCATGATTTTGAAGAAATGAATGATGTGTACTCTAGTCTTGGTATAATTCATTTATTTGCCCTATCAGGGATGCAAGTTGGATTTTTTTTAGACGGATTTCGAAAAGGTCTTTTGAGAATAGGATTAACAATTGAACAAGTTAAATGGTTTACTTATCCATTTGCTTTCTTTTATGCAGGAATCACTGGTTTCTCAGTCTCAGTAGTTAGAAGTTTATTGCAAAAGATTTTAGCTCAGCATAATATAAAAAAATTAGATAATCTCGCTATAACTTTTCTCATCTTATGTTTCATCATGCCTAAATTTTTATTAACAGCAGGTGGCGTCTTATCATGTGCCTATGCCGTCATTCTCACGATGACAAGTTTTGAACATGTGAGGGGATTGAAACGGTTTCTGATTGAAAATCTTGTGATTTCACTAGGCATTCTTCCACTATTATCCTTTTACTTTGGAGAATTTCAACCATTTTCAATCCTGTTAACTTTTGTTTTTTCAATTTTATTTGATTTGATACTTCTACCAGGTTTAGGTTTTATTTTTTTACTGTCTCCAATCTTAAACCTTAGCTTTTTAAATCGTTTATTTGAATGGTTAGAAAGTCTGATTCGTTTACTTGCTACTAGTTTAAGAACTCCCCTTGTTTTTGGCCAACCAGACCACTTGGTTTTACTCAGTTTGCTATTTTTACTTGCTTTACTATATGATTTCAGGGATAGAAAAAAAGTAGCTGTTGCTCTCTCGCTTATGACTTGTTTTTTGTTTTTTATAACTAAGTTCCCTCTTGAAAATGAAATAACTATTGTAGATGTTGGTCAAGGGGACAGTATTTTCTTAAGAGATATGATGGATAAGACGGTCTTGATTGATGTTGGTGGAAAACCAACTTTTGGGAAAAAAGAGTTATGGCAAGAAAAAGTCACTCAGTCGAATGCTAGTCGTACATTACTTCCTTACTTAAAAAGCAGAGGAGTTGGGGCCATTGATAGTTTAGTATTAACTCATACGGATACAGACCATGTTGGAGATTTGTTAGAATTGGCAAAGGAAGTGAAGATAAATGAAATTTATGTGTCAAGAGGCAGTTTGACAAATAAAGATTTTGTCAAAAAACTAGAAAAAGTAGGGACAGTTATTCGAGTAGCTGAAAAGGGAATTCAAATTCCCATTTTTGGAAGTTATCTAGAGGCACTTTATCCGTATGATACTGGAGATGGTGGAAATAATGACTCGATTGTTTTGTATGGTGAATTTTTGGGAGATAGTTTTCTATTCACAGGTGATTTAGAAGAAGATGGTGAGAAGGAATTACTTGCTCTATACCCAAATTTGGAGGTGGATGTTTTAAAAGCAGGTCACCATGGTTCAAAGGGATCTTCGAGTCAAGAGTTTTTAGGGAAGATAAAACCAAAAATCAGCTTGATTTCAGCTGGTATAAACAATCGTTATCGTCATCCTCATCAGGAAACTTTGGAGCGATTTGATGAGATTGGAACAGAAGTTTACCGAACCGATCAGCAAGGAGCTATTCGTTTTACAGGTTGGACGGACTGGAAGATTGAAACAGTAAGAGAATAGCTTAAGTCAAACTATATTGAGACGTGATAGAGTGACTGACTGTTAG
Source organism: Streptococcus sp. DD10 (assembly GCF_001578805.1). Lineage (GTDB taxonomy): Bacteria > Bacillota > Bacilli > Lactobacillales > Streptococcaceae > Streptococcus. The sequence continues at coordinate 238,955 of NZ_KQ969157.1, forward strand.
AGTTTAACTTAAACTTGTAACTACAAAAATATTTTTAAATTGTTGCTGTGACTAGCTTTGGAACTAGAGAAATTGTAAAAATTACTGAAAGTTAAATTACTTTGAATATTCAAAATTATCACTTTTTAGCCTGTTGTAAACGTAATATTCATTCAATTTTAAAAGAGGAGAAAAACGATTTTATTGGTTCTAATCCTTTATGAATCAAGGTTTTATAGCGATTTTGAGGCTTACAAGTTTGAGTTTGAATTTAGATGAAGAGTTAGTTCTTTTAAATATCTGATTTATTTTCTAGATTTTGGTATAATTCTAGAGATACTACTTTTTGTTGATAACTTATATAAAAAGGAGATAAATCAAAGATTTCTGATGGAGGGGAATATGCTTGCGATCGAAGCGATAAAATCGATAACAGAAGAAACACTTCCAGCTTTAACAATTGTAACGGGTGATGATGTTGGTCAGTTTGAAATTCTAAAGAGTAGCTTGTTGCAGGCAATTAACTTTGAATCATCTAGTTTGCATCATACTTATTTTGACACAAAAAGTGCTACTTACGCTCAAATAGAGTTAGATTTACAAAGCTTGCCTTTTTTTTCAGATCAAAAAATAGTGATTTTAGACCATTTCCAAGATATCACAACTGCTAAAAAACGTTGGTTTAGTGACGATGAATTAAAAGCATTGGAAGCTTATTTGCTGAATCCTATTGAAACGACGAAACTAATTATTTTTGCAGAAGGAAAGTTAGATAGCAAAAGACGTTTGGTAAAAATTCTGAAAAAAAACGGCTATCTATTAGAAGCCTCAGAACTGAAAGAGCAGGAGTTACGAGCTTATTTTGAACAAAAAAGTACCGAGGAAGGACTACTATTTGAACCTCAAGTTTTTGAACAGTTGCTTGTGAAGTCTGCATTCAATTTTAGTGAGTTAAGTAAAAATATTGCTTTTCTAAAATCTTACAAAGGGAAAGGAAAAGTTGAAGAAGATGATATTAAGGTAGCAATACCAAAAACTTTGCAGGATAATATTTTTGATTTAACACAGTTGGTTTTATCTAACAAGTTAGAAGCGGCACGACAATTAGTACATGACTTGACCTTGCAGGGAGAAGACGAAGTTAAACTAATTGCAATTATGTTAGGACAACTTCGCATGTTTTTATATGTGAAATTACTGGCAGAGTGTGGTCAGAATGAGCAACAAATCACATCTAGTTTGTCAGACTACCTAGGTAGAAAGGTGAATCCTTATCAGGTGAAGTTTGCTCTAAGGGATTCACGTCAACTTACGTCAAATAGATTAAAGAACAGCATTATCAATTTGATTGAAGCTGACTATCAGATAAAGATGGGGATTTATACTAAAGATTTTCTCTTTGAACTAGCACTCTTAAAAATTTCTAGGAGTTAGTCTTTTTAAAATACTAGACAGATTTCTTGATAAATCATGATGATTGCGTTATCATATGTATAACAAATTAGAAAAGAGGAATACGAAATGGCGATTATTTTACCAGAACTTCCCTACGCGTACGATGCACTTGAACCTTATATTGATGCAGAAACAATGCATCTTCATCATGATAAACACCATCAAACTTATGTTAATAATGTGAATGCGGCCCTTGAAAAACACCCTGAAATTGGTGAAGAATTGGAAGTGTTGCTTGCAGATGTGGAATCTATACCAGCAGATATCCGTCCAGCAGTAATTAACAATGGTGGTGGACATCTAAACCACGCTCTTTTCTGGGAATTGATGACTGGAGAAGAGACTACACCATCAACCGAACTTTCTGAGGCAATTGATGCTGAGTTTGGTTCATTTGAAGAATTTAAATCTATTTTCACTGCAGCAGCTACAACACGTTTTGGTTCTGGTTGGGCTTGGTTAGTAGTAAATAAAGAAGGTAAATTAGAAGTAACTTCAACAGCAAACCAAGATACACCAATTTCAGAAGGAAAAACTCCGATTCTCGGTTTAGATGTTTGGGAACATGCTTATTATGTAAAGTATCGAAATGTTCGACCAGACTATATTAAAGCTTTCTTTTCAGTAGTAAACTGGACTAAAGTAAGTGAGCTTTATGCAGCAGCTAAGTAATCGTTTCGTTTATTTGAAAAAGCATTAAATTTAGAAACGGATAGTAGAAAACAACAGATAAGAGCGGAGGCTGGGCAAGGATTGTCCAGCTTTTAATGAATAATATCAGTAGCTACATTGAGCAGTGTTAATTACTATCTTTATTTACTTTGTAAATCAAAAGATTACAGAATAAAAGGATCAATATTTCTTTTATTTTGATAAATTGCAAAAATAAGTGCAACATTTACTCGAACTCATCCACTAGAGCTTCAT
>NZ_KQ969157.1:241955-248499 GCF_001578805.1 Streptococcus sp. DD10
AATTTATCTTTTATAATTTCAAATAGTCATCTAGATTGTTTGAGTAAAGCAGTGGGTGGGGATCGGACTCTTTTTAACTAGACGGAGTTCGTCCACTCATTTTTTATGTTTATAGAAATTCATGAATAAATATTGAATATATTTTATTGTCAAGTGATTATAATTTCAGATTTTTTTCCTTACCTGAATTATGGAATGATTTTCATGCTCTAATGGTTGACTGAATTTTACTTGATACATAAAATATGTTAAAATAAAGTAAAAGTTGAATCAAGGAGAGAAATATGAAAGCAGTTAGTCATTTTATTGACAGGTTTGTTCCTGAACATTATGATTTGTTCTTAGATTTAAGTCGAGTGACAAAAACCTTTAAAGGGCGTGTAGCTATTAAAGGTCTTGCAAAAAAGAAGACAATTCGTTTGCATCAGAAAGATTTAACCATTCATTCAGTTGAGGTTGAAGGGGAATCACTTTCTTTTAGCCTTGATCATGAAAATGATGCAATTGAGATTGAGTTAGAGAACTCTGGTAATATTGAATTAATTATTCAATATGAGGGGGAAATAAGTGACAATATGCAAGGGATTTATCCTTCATATTATACAGTTAATGATGAAAAAAAAGAAGTTCTTTCCACTCAGTTTGAAAGCCATTTTGCTCGGGAGGCCTTTCCTAGCATTGATGAACCAGAAGCCAAAGCAACGTTTGATTTATCTCTTAAGTTTGATCAAAGTGGTGACGAAATTGCTTTGTCCAATATGCCAGAGATTGATGTGGAAAACAGAAAAAAAACGGGCGTATGGAAGTTTGAACGAACTCCTCGTATGTCAACCTATTTACTTGCTTTTGTAGCTGGAGATTTGCAAGGGATAACACGAAAGACAAAAAACGGAACAGTGGTTGGAGTATATTCGACCAAAGCACATACTAGTAAAAAATTAGAATTCTCCTTGGATATTGCAGTGCGCTCAATTGAATTTTATGAAGATTACTTTGGGGTCAGCTACCCAATTCCACAATCTCTACATGTTGCTCTACCTGACTTTTCTGCTGGAGCTATGGAAAACTGGGGTCTTGTAACCTATCGAGAAGTTTATCTGTTAGTAGATGACAATTCGACAGTTTCAAGTCGTCAAATGGTTGCCTTAGTAGTTGCTCACGAACTGGCGCACCAATGGTTCGGTAATTTGGTAACCATGAAGTGGTGGGATGATCTTTGGCTAAATGAAAGTTTTGCCAATATGATGGAATATGTTTGTGTTGATGCAATTGAACCAAGTTGGAATATATTTGAAGATTTTCAAACGAGCGGTGTACCAGCAGCTCTCAAACGTGATGCAACTGATGGAGTTCAATCGGTACACGTAGAAGTCAACCATCCTGATGAAATCAATACTCTTTTTGACGGAGCTATTGTCTATGCAAAAGGAAGCCGACTGATGCACATGCTTCGTCGTTGGTTAGGTGATCATGATTTCAGAAAAGGGCTTGAAATTTATTTTAATCGTCATCAATATGGGAATACGGTTGGTAGAGATTTGTGGCAAGCACTAGGAGAGGCATCTGGACGTGATGTTGCATCGTTTATGGATACTTGGCTAGAACAACCAGGTTATCCAGTTCTCACTGTTTCAGTAGAAAACGATATTTTGAAGATTTCTCAAAAACAGTTTTATATTGGAGATTATGAAGATAAGAATCGAGCTTGGGTTGTTCCTTTAAATAGTAATTGGAAGCAATTGCCAGATACCCTAGAAACGGAGAGTATAGAGATTCCAAACTACTCTCAACTACTTACTGAAAATCAAACTCCTCTTCGATTCAATACAGAAAATACTGCGCATTATGTAAGCAATTATCAGGGGGAATTGTTGGATAATATTCTTGAAAATATTTCTGAATTGGATAATACAAGTAAACTTCAAGTGATTCAAGAGCGACGTTTGTTAGCGGAAAGTGGACAAATTTCTTATGCAAGTTTGTTGAATGTGATTGAAAATTTAAAAGAAGAAAGTTCTTATCTTGTTGTTTCAGCTATTACAGATGTACTGACTGGTTTAAATCGTTTCGTAGACGAGGGTTCAGAAGTAGAGGAAGCTTATAAAGAGTTTATCATTAAGCTGAATCAGTATAACTATGATCGCCTTGGTTTCGAGGTGAAAGTAGGAGAACCAGATCAGGATGAAAAAGTACGGCAGTTGACTATTTCAAATTTAATACGGGCTGATCACAGGGGTGTAAGTGATGTAGCTAGTCGCTTTTATGATCAATTCAAATCGGATTTATCAGGCTTACCGGCAGCAATTCGACGCCTCATTTTAATAAATCAAATGAAACATGAGGAAAGTGATAGTTTGGTGCAACTATTCTTAGAAACTTATGCTAAAGCTACTGATGGTACGTTCCAACGTGAACTCGTTGCAGCGCTTTCTAAAACTCAGTCAAAAGAAAACCTTGAAGTGATTCTAAATCAATGGAAAAATAAGGATTGTGTGAAACCGCAGGATTTACTGACTTGGTATGCTCAATTTCTTGCTAGCAGTTTTGCTCAAGAAAGCGTATGGACTTGGGCTAGAGAAAATTGGGAATGGATTAAAGCAGCTTTAGGTGGCGATATGAGTTTTGATAGTTTTGTTGTTGTCCCTGGTTCGGTATTTAAAACAGATAATCGTCTGAATGAGTACAAAGACTTCTTTGAGCCGCAATTAACAGATATGGCTCTTAATCGTAATATTCGAATGGGAATCAAAGAAATTGCAGCGCGTGTTGATTTACTTAAACGGGAGAAACAGCAAGTAGAAAAAGCGATTCTATTCACTTTAAAATAGATAATTCAGAATTCAAGTAAGGAAACGTTCCATTCGCCACGGAACAGTTGTATCTTGCAATCTCAGGGTATCTGTCAATAGTGGTGGATAAAGCTTTTCTCATTCTTTCGAGTCTATAAAAAAGGAAGCTCCCGAAAAAGTCATCACTTGTGATGAGTTTTTCGGGAGCTTCCCTTTTTCAGAGAATTTTTTCACTACAAAAAATATAGAGATAAAAAGTATGAAACCAACCGAATCAATTCTGTTTTTTTAAGATTCAGTCCTGACTTAGTATTCTTTTTATTAAATCTCGTAGCCCATCAAAAGTCCCCCTTCTTCAGCGTAAAACGAACAGAGTCCAGAGGTAGGTATTTGTTCGATTGTGGCAGTTGGGAACTGGGCATGAACTAGGTCAGCGAATTGTTCGCAGAATTTTTTGTTGTTGCGATGGGCTATCGTAATTTTCCCCCCTTTATATCCAGCTTTTACTATTTCATCAAGTGTAGCTGTAACAGCTCTTTTTGCTCCTCGTGCTTTTTGAAGTAATTCTAGTTTTCCTTCTGGACTAGCTTCGCCTATAATTCGAATGTTTAGAAGACCTGCGACTGCTCCTGATATTTTACTAAGACGACCATTTTTGACAAGATTGTCTACCTTGGCTAATACGAAGAGTAACTTTGTCTTTTGCTGGTAGTTAGTAATCTGTTTGACGATTTCTTCAAAACTTAGACTTTTTTCAATTAATTGATTTATTTTTGTGACAATCAAATCGATCTCACCACCAGCAGATAGGCTATCAATCAGGTGTATTTTAACTTCTGGATGCTCTTCTTGATATATTTGTGCAGCAATTTGAGCCGCGTTTTGACTACCTGATAACGCTCCCGTAATAGTGATGACAAAAATATGGTCAGCACCTTCAAAGGAACGAATATAATCATCCGGGCTTGGGCAGGCTGATTTTGAAGCAGTAGAAGTAGCATACATGTGCTCCATCATCTGGTCGATATCTAATTCCGCATTATCTGTATAAATGGTTTCATCGACTTGTAGAGTCAAAGGGACACTTACAAACTGAGTGTTGATAGCGATATTTTCTATACTACGATAGTCACATCCAGAGTCGGCTACAATTTTCCAAGTCATGATTTTTCCTCATATTTCTAGTTGTACATTGACAAAGAGAGTGTCTTATTTTAAAATAAGTATAACATGATTAGTGAGGATATGAAAGTAATTTCTATCCGGTGATACAATAAATAGGAGGATTTTAAGTGGTAGAACGTAAGATGTCCCCCAATTCGTTAGAAAATCTTAAAAAGTCCAATCAAGAAGCAAATGCTATTACAAGGGAATCATTGGAGATTTCTCTCTTGCAATTATTGGAGAGGAAATCGCTGTCGAAAATTACGATTTCAGAATTGGTCCATCGAGCTGGTGTATCTCGTTCAGCTTTTTATCGTAACTACTCATCGAAAGAGGAGATTTTAGAGACTATTTTTAAACGCTCTATTCAAAGGATGCTAGCCCCTCTATCTCAGTATAGTAAGAAAGCAGATCTTTACTTAATTTGGCTTTCTTTATTTAAAGCTGCAAAGAAAGAGGCTTATGTTATTAGTTTAGCCGTGGATTATGGAATGGAAAAACTATTAGAACAGGCTATTTTTGATTTCTTGGAAAAACGTAATGAAGCTAAACAAAAAAAATGGGAACTTATCTAAATTCTTTTTGGAGTTCAACCTTGGTTTCTACATTGTCCAACTGGATAAAAGATGGAATGAAAGTCCCTACTGAAAAAATAGCTAATTTACGTTTGCCTTTGTTTTTGAAGCGTAAGAAATAGGAGAATAAAATGTCAGTTACTCGTTTAGCGTGGGATCAATATTTTTGTGCTCAAGCACTTTTAATTTCTAATCGTGCAACCTGTAATCGTGCAAAAGTGGGTGCAGTCTTGGTTAAAGAGAATAAGGTTATCGCAACAGGTTATAATGGCTCTGTCTCTGGAACAGAACATTGTTTGGAAAATGGATGCTTGGTGGTAGAGGGACATTGCGTACGGACAATACATGCTGAAGTAAATGCTATTTTACAAGGAGCAGAACGTGGAATTCCTAAAGGTTTTACGGCTTACGTGACGCATTTCCCTTGTTTAAACTGTACAAAACAACTATTACAAGTAGGCTGTGAGAGAGTTGTTTATATAAACAAATATCGAATGGATTCATATGCTGAGTATCTCTATATTGAAAAAAATGTGGAATTGGTCCATCTGCCACTGGAAGACGTTAAGGGAGCTATAGCAGAAACAGATTTATTTTAGAAGTAGATATAGTTTGAAACTATATCTACTTCTTTTATATAACTAAACACGATTCTTTGAAAAAGTGGTATAATTTGGTATGTTATATAGTCCCGATAAGGTGACGACATCTGTCGTTAGTTCTTTGTAACTCTATAACAATAAATTTTAAGGGGGGACATTTTTATGTCAGAACGTAAACTATTCACGTCTGAATCGGTATCGGAAGGACATCCGGATAAGATTGCAGACCAAATTTCCGATGCAATCTTAGATGCTATTTTATCTGAAGATCCAGAGGCTCATGTGGCAGCTGAGACAGCTGTGTATACTGGGTCAGTCCATATTTTTGGTGAAATTTCAACTACGGCGTATATTGATATTAATCGTGTCGTACGAGACACCATTGCGGAGATTGGTTACACTAATGCAGAGTATGGATTTTCTGCTGAATCGGTTGGTGTACATCCATCACTTGTAGAACAATCACCTGATATTGCTCAAGGTGTTAATGAGGCGCTAGAGGTTCGTGGAGATGAAAATCAAGATCCATTGGATTTAATTGGAGCTGGTGACCAAGGCTTAATGTTTGGTTTTGCAGTTGATGAGACGGAAGAATTAATGCCACTTCCTATTTCTCTAAGTCACAAATTAGTTCGTCGTTTGGCAGATCTTCGTAAATCAGGAGAGATTAGCTATCTTCGCCCGGATGCTAAGAGTCAAGTTACAGTAGAATATGATGAAGATGGGCAACCAGTACGAGTGGATACCGTGGTTATTTCAACTCAACATGATCCTGATGTTTCAAATGAACAAATTCATGAGGACGTTATTAACAAGGTAATTAAAGAAGTTGTACCGCCGAAATATTTAGATGAACAAAGTAAATTCTTTATTAATCCTACAGGACGATTTGTAATTGGTGGGCCTCAAGGCGATTCTGGATTGACAGGACGTAAGATTATCGTAGATACTTACGGAGGATACAGTCGTCATGGTGGAGGTGCTTTTTCTGGTAAGGATGCTACTAAGGTTGACCGCTCTGCATCATATGCTGCTCGCTACATTGCCAAAACCATTGTTGCGGCAGGATTAGCCAAGAAAGCGGAAGTTCAATTGGCTTACGCGATTGGGGTCGCTCATCCTGTATCTGTTCGTATTGATACCTTTGGTACAGGTACGATTGCAGAAAGTAAATTAGAACAAGCGGTGCGTCAAATCTTTGATCTTCGCCCGGCAGGGATCATTCAAATGTTAGATTTGAAACGTCCTATATATCGTCAAACGGCTGCTTATGGACATATGGGTCGAACAGATATTGATTTGCCGTGGGAGCGTTTAGATAAAGTTGACGATTTGAAGAATGCTATTAAATAAGATGATACACTAGCTCTAAAAATGTTTTTAAAAAAAGAGTAAAAAGTGCTGCGGTTCAAGT
>NZ_KQ969157.1:249729-258040 GCF_001578805.1 Streptococcus sp. DD10
TGCAGTTCAAAGTTACTTTTTACTCTTTTTTATTGTTTGTCCCTTAAATTTATCGTAAATGCTGTTTTCAATATAGGCCAGTTTTGAGGCTCTTGTTCTTTTTTTAAAGAGTGCTTCTGCAGACATGGCAGAGGGTTTATCAGGAAATTCTTCCTGATAAACGAGTGTAACAGGAAGTCTCGTACGGGTATATTTTGCTCCTTTTCCAGCATTGTGCGTTTGAAGACGTCTTTCAATGTTGGTGGTATAACCAGTGTAGAGTGAGCCGTCTGCGCATTCTAAAACGTACATGTAAGCCTTATTATCCATAATAGATCTCATGAATTTCGGAGGTATAGCTACCATCTTCGTTGTGTATAAACAGAGGAGGCAAAATTTTAAGTCCATCAAGTGAACCATCCTTTATAGCTTCGATTAAAAGCATGTTGGCTCCTTTAGTTTGTTTCGGATAAACAAATTGAATTCTTTTTGGGGCTAATTTATACTGTTTCATAGTCTCAATAATGTCAAGAAAACGGTCTGGCCGATGAACCATAGCTAACCTTCCGTTAGATTTGAGAACTCGTTGTGCTACTTTACAGATTTCATTCAGATTGGTAGTGATTTCATGGCGAGCAAGTAAGTAGTGTTCGCTCTCGTTTAAATTCGAATGTTTATCAACCTTGAAATAAGGTGGATTGCAGAGTATGACATCAACTTTACTTTCTTTGATGTAATGAGGTAGATTTTTTAAATCATCCTGAATGACGGACATCTGATCGTTTAAATTGTTTAGTTCAATTGAGCGTTCTGCCATATCTGCTAGTCGTTCTTGTAACTCAACTGCAATGATATCTGCTTTTGTACGCGTACTTGAAAAAAGTCCGACTGCCCCATTTCCAGAACAAAGATCCACAATTAACCCTTGTTTAGGCAATTTTGGGAAACGTGAGAGTAATACACTATCAATTGAATAGCTAAAAACTTCTCTATTTTGAATAATTTTGACATCAGAGGAAAATAATTGATTGATCCTTTCCCCGTCTTTTAAAAGAGTTTCTTTCATGATTCCATTTTAACATATTTTTACCACATGGGATATTAATAACCTATAAAGCTAATTTATTAGGCAAGATGAAGCAATCAAGTTAACGTATGATAGTCAACTAAAAACGATTTGGAACATCATTTACAGATAATTGTCTGAAAATTACAAACAAAGCTTGCAATTTTAATAAAAAGGTGTAAAATAAAAAGAGTATCTCATAGATAAAAATCTGTCCAGTATCTATATGGTGTTTGTTTACTTGTCATATTTTTCCCTCTAAATGAGAAGTCCTTAGATGGTGCTAGAAAGATCACTTATGAGTATATGATTTAAAACAATCTAGAAAATAAAAGGAGATTAAAATGACCGTATCAATTGATTGGGAAAATCTAGGATTTTCATATATGAAATTGCCTTATCGCTTTCTTGCGCGATATAAAGAAGGAATTTGGGAAAAAGGTGAGCTGACTGAGGATGCGACACTACATCTTTCGGAATCTTCGCCTAGTCTTCACTATGGACAGCAGGCATTTGAAGGGCTAAAAGCTTATCGAACTAAAAATGGAAATGTGCAGTTGTTCCGACCAGATGAAAATGCCAAACGATTACAACGAACTGCAGACCGATTATTGATGCCTCAAGTCCCTACAGATATGTTTGTGGATGCTTGTAAACAAGTTGTGAAAGCAAATGAAGACTTTGTGCCTCCATATGGAACAGGTGGTACTCTTTATCTACGTCCGTTATTGATAGGAGTTGGTGATATTATTGGAGTGCAACCGGCTAAAGAATACATTTTCACAGTGTTTGCAATGCCAGTTGGCAACTATTTTAAAGGGGGATTGGTACCAACTAATTTCTTGATCCAAGACCAGTACGATCGAGCAGCTCCGCATGGAACGGGTGCTGCGAAGGTTGGAGGGAACTATGCCGCAAGTCTTCTTCCTGGTAAAATGGCAAAATCAAGGAATTTCTCAGATGTTATTTACTTAGACCCTGCAACTCATACAAAAATTGAGGAAGTTGGCTCAGCAAATTTCTTTGGAATTACAGCTCAAAATGAATTTGTCACACCATTGAGCCCATCTATTCTTCCATCGATAACAAAATACTCCTTGTTATATTTAGCTGAGCATCGTCTTGGCTTAAAACCAATTGAAGGTGATGTTCCAATTGATAATCTTGAACGCTTTATTGAAGCAGGAGCTTGTGGAACGGCAGCTGTTATTTCTCCAATTGGTGGTATTCAGCATGGAGATAGATTTCATGTTTTCTATAGTGAAACAGAAGTTGGACCAATCACTCGGAAGTTGTATGATGAATTAACGGGAATTCAATTTGGGGACATCGAAGCTCCAGAAGGTTGGATTGTTCAAGTAGATTAGAGCGTGCGAAGTTGGAATAAAAACTCCAACGACCCTTCTTGTTCACTTTTGAGACTATGACAGTGATAAGGTAAGAAGTTTGAAGCTATGTTTTGTCTTCTAATTTTTATCCTCCTTCCTTGGTTCTTGCTATTTCGTGACTTTTTTTGTACAATAGAAAAAATGAAACGAGGTATAAAATGAGTAAAGATAAGAAAATAGAAATCCAATTGTCAGATAGTAAGGTTGAGGTTGGAAAAAGACAAATCGAAGGTTATCAGTTAACCATTGGCAAAAAAGTGATTGGTGAAATTGCTGAGTTAGATAATCAATTTGCCATCATAAAAAATGGTAATGTTGATTCTTTGCATAAAAAGGTAGAAGCTGCGGTTGAGATTTTAATTGAGAATTATAATCTTACCAAATAAATCAATATTTTTAGATGAGGTTGGGACAAAAATCCCGACCTTGCTTTTTATTATCGGTAAAGTTTTTATATGATAGCTGATTGTTGTTTGCGTCCTATAAATTCTAAAGAGCTCTTTTTAGAGAAAATTTCGTATTTTGTTCTCCTATTTTCATTTTTTAAATTATAAGAATTTTGAAAATAGCTTAACTTTATGGTATAATAAGAAAACTGATTTATATTTTAGGAGAAAATATGGAACTACAACGTGAAAAAGAATTTGTTAGCCAATATCATTATGATGCTCGCAATTTCGAATGGGAAAAAGAAAATGGTGCCCCTGAAACAAAAGTTGATGTCAACTTTCAATTATTAAACCAAGATGAGGAAAATACACTAACTTCTATCAATGTGGTTTTAAATTATATGATTGTTTTTGATAGTTTTGTTATCAGTGGTGTCATTGCTCAGATCAATCATGTTCAAAATAGGATTGTCAACGAACCGAGTGAGTTTTCTCAAGAAGAAGTTGCACTACTTGCACAGCCATGTCTTAAAATGCTTAACCGTTTGACTTATGAAGTAACAGAGATTGCCCTTGATTTACCAGGGATTAATTTGGAGTTTTAGTGAATGAAAATAGCTGTTATAACAGATTCTTCTGCTTTTTTACCTGAAACGGTTAAAGTACGTAAAGATTTGTTTGTCCTCGACATTCCTGTCTATATAGATGGTCAATCTTATGTAGAAGGAAAAAATCTCACGGCAAGTGAGTTTTATTTTAAAATGGCTCAGTCGAAAGAATTACCTAAGACTAGTCAACCAAGTATAGCTGACTTGGAAGAAATTTTATCTAATTTACATGTGCAAGGTTATACTCATGTAATCGGTCTTTTTCTTTCGTCTGGCATTTCTGGATTCTATCAAAATATCCAATATTTAAAAGATGAATTTGATGGGATGGAGGTTGTTTTTCCTGATAGTAAAATCACATCAGCTCCTCTTGGATTGTTGATCGAGAATATCTTTTCTTGGTCAGAAAATGGCGTATCATTTGAGAATATCTTAATGAATCTAAATTCGCAAATCGAACATACTTCTGCTTATATTTTAGTTGATGATTTGCAACATTTGGTTAAAGGTGGACGTTTATCAAATGGGGCGGCAGTTCTAGGGAATCTTCTCAGTATTAAGCCAGTACTTTATTTTAATGAAGTAGGAAAAATAGAAGTTTTTGAAAAGGTAAGAACGGAAAAGAAAGCTTTTAAACGTTTAGTTGATATCATCAAAGACGACACTAAAAACGGACATTATCAAGTGATTGTTATTCATGGAAATGCAATTGATAAAGCGGAAATGTTACGTCAGCTTCTAGTTGAAAATGGAATTGAAGGGACCATTCAACTTGCAACTTTTGGTAGTGTAATTGGAACGCACTTAGGTGACCATAGTGTAGCAGTAGGGTATGTTCCATCTGTATAAAAGGAGAAGGAAATGAGTATCAAAGTTATCATTGCGGGTTATAAGGGAAAAATGGGACAGGCCGCTTTTAATATGGTTATGTCTGATGACGAACTTGAACTGGTTGGTTTATTGGATCCATTTACTGATGAAAAAGAAGTAGCTGGAGTTCCTGTTTTTAAACATAAGGAAGAAATGGCGAACCTAGATGCAGAGGTTTGGATTGATTTTACGACCCCAAAAGTGGCTTATGAAAATACTCGTTTTGCATTAGAATCTGGTTTTGCTCCCGTAGTAGGAACAACAGGTTTTACAGCTGAAGAAATTGCTAAGTTAACAAAACTTTCTTGTCAAAAAGGTTTGGGTGGATTAATTGCCCCTAATTTTGCAATTGGAGCTGTTCTACTGATGCAGTTTGCAGCTCAAGCTGCAAAATTTCTCCCAAATGTGGAAATTATAGAGTTACACCATGATAATAAAAAAGATGCTCCTAGTGGAACAGCTATCAAGACAGCCGAGCTGATTAGTGAACAACGTTCTGTGTTTCAGCAAGGTGCAGAAGATGAGGAGGAGCTTCTTCCAGGGGCAAGAGGTGCAGATATTAATGGCATGAGAATTCATTCTGTACGTTTACCCGGGTTAGTTGCACATCAAGAAGTTATTTTTGGAAGTCAAGGAGAAGGATTGACCCTTCGTCATGATTCATATGACCGTTCTTCTTTCATGACTGGAGTCAATTTGGCTATTAAAGAAGTTATCAAGCGGCAAGAGCTTGTTTATGGTTTGGAACATTTATTATGAGATTAGAAAATATGCCTTCTGAATTTCAGGAGGCTTTACCCGTATTAGAAAAAATAAAAGCGGCTGGATTTGAAGCTTATTTTGTTGGTGGCTCTGTGAGGGATGCCCTACTGGGACGCTCTATTCATGACGTTGATATTGCAACATCGGCTTATCCAGAGGAAATTAAGCAAATATTTAGACGAACAGTCGATATTGGAATAGAACATGGAACAGTTTTAGTGTTAGAAAATGGCCACGAGTATGAGGTAACGACATTTCGTACAGAGGATGTGTATGTTGACTATCGAAGACCATCCAGCGTTTCTTTTGTTCGCTCGTTAGAAGAAGATTTAAAACGTCGAGATTTTACCGTAAACGCTTTTGCCTTGACAGATGGTGGGGATGTCATTGATTTGTTTGATGGAGTTGCTGATTTACAGAATCAACAACTACGTGCAGTGGGGATAGCTTCTGAAAGATTTAACGAGGATGCTCTTCGTATCATGCGTGGACTGCGTTTTCAGGCTAGTTTAGGTTTTCAACTGGAGGCACAAACACTCGCTGCAATGAAAGACAGAGCTTTCTTGTTAGAAAAAATATCGGTTGAACGCATTTTTATAGAGTTTGATAAACTACTCTTGGCTCCTTTTTGGAAAAGAGGATTGAACTCAATGTTGGATTGTCGTGTTTATAAGCACTTGCCAGAGTTAGTTGAAGAAAATGCAGGTTTACAAAAACTTTTTAACTTAGCAGAAAATTTTACCTTTACAAGTTCAGTACAAGCTTGGGGGGCGCTTTTTAGCACCTTATCTCTAAAAGATGTACAAATCTTTTTAAAAAAATGGAAGACCTCTCGTGATTTTTCAAAAAAAGTGCAACAATTTATAGATATTTTATCTTTTAGACAAGTTCGTGGAGTGACAAGACGGGATTGTTATCGGTATGATTTAACATTACTCTTTGAAGCAGAAGAGTTACGTCAAGCTCAAGGATTAAAAACAGATTTTATTATCATTCAAAAAATTTATGATGAACTAACAATTCATGATAAACATGAAATTGTGGTGAATGGTGGGATGCTAATAAAGAATTTTGGTTTTGATGCAGGACCACAACTAGGTCAACTGTTAAAAGAGATTGAATATGCTATTGTAGATGGAGAATTGGAGAATACTCTTACTGCAATAACTGACTTTATAAAGGAGAAGCGATGAGTGATTTTATCGTAGATAATCTAACAAAAACTGTTGGAGAAAAAACTGTTTTTCAGAAAATATCTTTTATTATTCACGATTTCGATCGTATTGGTCTAATTGGAATCAATGGAACTGGTAAAACGACTCTTTTAGATGTTCTCTCTGGTGTTTCTGGTTATGATGGAGATAGTAGTCCATTCTCGGTTAAGAATGATTTTAAAATTGGCTATTTAACTCAAGAGCCAGATTTTGATGATGAAAGAACAGTGTTAGATACAGTGTTATCTAGCAATCTCAAAGAGATGAAACTTATTCATGATTATGAATTATTACTGTCAAACTATGACAGTAGTCAACAAACTAGGCTTGAAAAAGTAATGTCAGAAATGGATGCTCTCAATGCTTGGGAAATTGAAAGTCAGGTAAAAACGGTTTTGTCGAAATTGGGAATAGAGGATCTGACTATTAAAGTGGGTACTCTTTCAGGAGGATTGCGCCGTCGAATACAGCTAGCCCAAGTTTTATTAGGGGATCATGATTTGTTACTATTAGATGAACCAACAAACCATTTGGATATTCATACAATAGAGTGGCTGGCTACTTTTTTAAAAAATTCAAAAAAAACAGTTCTTTTTATCACGCATGATCGGTATTTTTTAGATAGTGTTTCTACTCGAATATTTGAATTGGAGCGTTCCGGTTTAATCGAGTATCAGGGGAATTACCAAAATTATGTTCGTTTAAAATCTGAACAGGAGGAACGAGATGCTGCATTACTTCATAAGAAGCAGCAACTTTATAAGCAGGAATTGACTTGGATGCGTCGTCAACCCCAAGCTCGTGCAACAAAACAACAAGCGAGAATCAATCGATTCCATGAATTGAAATCTGACTTATCTGATACAACTTTAGGTAATACTCTGGAAATGAATTTTGAGACAAGTCGAATTGGAAAAAAGTAATTGAATTTAAAGATGTTACTTTTTCTTATGACGATAATCCACTTTTGGAAAATTTTAATCTTTTAGTTCAGAATAAAGATCGAATTGGAATCGTTGGTGATAATGGTGTTGGAAAATCAACCTTATTAAATCTAATAGCTGGTCGCATTCAAAGTCAGACTGGTCAAGTTACAATAGGTGAAACGATTCGTATTGCTTATTTTTCTCAACAGATTGAAGGACTCGATGAAAGTAAGCGCGTAATTAATTTCCTACAAGAAGTGGCAGAGGAAGTAAAAACAAGCAAAGGAACGACTTCGATTGCGGAACTTTTGGAACAATTTCTTTTTCCTCGTTCAACGCATGGTACTTTGATTGAAAAACTATCTGGTGGAGAGAAAAAACGACTCTATCTTCTAAAGTTATTGCTGGAAAAACCAAATGTTTTACTCTTGGACGAACCTACGAATGATCTCGATATTGCAACTTTAACTGTTTTAGAAAGCTTTTTGCAAACTTTTTCTGGCCCAGTCATAACTGTTAGTCATGATCGTTATTTTCTCGATAAGGTTTCAAGTAAAATACTTGCTTTTGAAAACGGTACAGTTAGAGAGTTTTATGGAAACTATACGGACTATCTAGATGAGAAAGATTTCGAGTTTCAGCAACTCTCAACTTCAAAATCTGAGACAAAAGAGAAACAGGTTAAAATAAAAGAAGAAAAGAAACGAATGACCTATCATGAAAAGAAGGAATGGGAAATAATAGAAGCAGAAATAGAAAAAATAGAGATGGAAGTTAAAATAATTGAAACTAAAATGCTTGAAAATGGGACTGATTTCGGGGAGTTGTCCATTTTACAAGCAGAATTGGATAAACTTAATGAAATCTTACTGCAAAAATATGAACGCTATGATTATTTAAGTGAATTAGTTTAAATAATGTTAAGAACTAATCATATAAAATTATTCCAACCCCAATTGTCAAGTCAAGTGCAACAAAGATATTCTGATTAAGTGAGGGCTTTTAATTTTGATATAATACGGATAGAATTTTTGTCACAATCTCTATAAAAATTTTTCTTTTTTATTTTGTGATAAATTGTAAAATATAGTGCAACAAAAAAACTCATA
>NZ_KQ969157.1:258120-268047 GCF_001578805.1 Streptococcus sp. DD10
GCTATTTCTGATGAGGCTTTGAACAAGGCCTTATATGATATAGTAAAGTGATTCTTAAATTGAGCAATTTTTAAGGGAAATTTGATATAATATAGAAAAAAAGAGGAGTCAAACATGATTAAGATTTTATTGGTAGAGGACGATCTTGGTTTATCCAATTCTGTCTTTGATTTTTTAGATGATTTTGCAGATGTTATGCAAGTTTTTGATGGAGAAGAAGGATTATATGAGGCAGAAAGTGGAGTCTACGACTTAATTTTACTTGATTTGATGTTACCTGAGAGAGATGGATTTCAGGTGTTGAAAGAATTGCGTGATAAAGGGGTTACGACCCCGGTCCTTATAATGACTGCTAAAGAAAGCCTTGATGATAAAGGTCATGGTTTTGAGCTGGGTGCGGATGACTATCTTACTAAGCCATTTTATCTTGAAGAGTTAAAAATGCGTATCCAAGCGCTTCTGAAACGTTCCGGTAAGTTTAATGTTAATACTATTTCTTATGGGGATGTTTCGGTTAATTTATCAACTAACTCGACGATAGTAGGAGATAAAGAAGTGGAATTGTTGGGGAAAGAGTTTGATTTACTCGTTTATTTCTTGCAAAATCAAAATGTAATCTTGCCCAAAACACAAATATTTGACCGTCTTTGGGGATTTGATAGTGACACTACCATATCAGTTGTCGAAGTTTATGTTTCAAAAATCAGAAAAAAATTGAAAGGAACTACCTTTACAGACAACCTGCAAACTTTACGTAGTGTCGGGTATATTCTAAAAGATGTGGAGTAAGAAAAATAAGAAAAAATATCCTGGGAATTTCTCTTATTTTCTTCGTTATTTTGGAACTTTTACGATTATTTTTTCAATGATGACTCTAATTATTTTGCAGATTACACGCACGATTATGTATCAAAGTGTGGATGATGATTTGCGAGTGATTAGTAACAATCCTGAATGGGTCATGGAATATTCGATTGTAAAATCATACTACGGGAAAAATTCTTTAATATTCCTGCCAGATAAGGAAAAAACGGAGAACGATAAGCAGGAAAATAGCAGTGATACAGTTTCATCGAGTGACTCAAATGTACGAGTTCCAGCTCCCTTATCCGAAAAGGTAAATATCGGAGCAAATACTGAGATTGTTCTCTTCGATACTGATGGGAAAGCTATCGCACAAGAAAATGATTTTCAAGGATTAGACTCTATTGATTTCCGTGAGAGTGATTTGGGGCGGATTACTTTTTACGAGACTCAAAATGTTGCTAAGCACATTGAAAAATACAGAGGAATTCTAATTGAATTAAACCAAACTGATATACCTAATGTACGGTATGCTGCAGTTTTAACGAATGTTAATCAGCTTGAACAGGCTAGTAAAACCAATGAGAGAATTATTCTTATGGTGATGATTGGATTCTGGTTTATTTCTTTAATTGCTAGCCAATATTTAGCTTCTGTAAGTGTAAAACCTTTGATAGATAGTATTGAAAAACAAAAAACTTTTGTTGAAAATGCAAGTCATGAGCTTAGAACCCCACTTGCCGTTTTACAGAATCGTTTAGAAAATCTCTTTCGAAAACCTGAGGCTACGATTCTTGAAACAAGTGAAAGTATAGCATCTAGTCTTGAAGAAGTAAGAAATATGCGATTGCTTACGACAAATTTGCTGAATCTTGCTCGCCGTGATGATGGTCTAAGTCCAGAAATTGTCGAAATTGAACCAGCATTTTTTGATGCCATTTTTGAAAATTATAGTATAATTGCTGAAGAAAATGGTAAAAATCTTACGTGGAATAATCAGGTTACCAAGGTAATCAAATCAGATAAAACTTTATTACGTCAATTGGTAACGATTCTTTTCGATAATGCTGTTAAATATACAGAAGAAGATGGAACAATACAGTTGAATGTTTTCGTAGGAAAGAAAGATAAACAGCTGGTGGTACAAGTTGCGGATAATGGGCCAGGTATTCGAGATAGTGACAAAACTCATATATTTGAACGTTTTTATCGTGTAGATAAAGCAAGAACTCGTCAAAAAGGAGGATTTGGGTTAGGTTTATCATTAGCAAAGCAAATTGTGGAAGCACTTAAAGGTACGATTGTAGTTAAAGATAACCAACCTAGGGGAACGATTTTTGAAGTAAGATTAAAATAATTATAGAAGGGTGTAATCTGAAAACTTGATTTCATCCGAATAAAAGGGTACTTAATGAAATTCTTTTTAAGATGATAGTTTCGTCAGTAAAGTATAGAATCTCATAAGTCTTTTAAGACTATTTTTATGAAAAAAGGTGAGTGGATAATCAAACTCTTTGAGGTATTGATTGTTATCGCTCACTTTTTTGTTGGCAAGAAACGAGATATCTGAATATTTTTTAACGATTCTCTTAATGAATTTTTTGAAATTTTAAAAATGATGTAATATTTTTATGATATACTAGAGGCATGATTCAAATGATATTTAATTTTTCTAGTTATATGATTTTTATTTATTTTTCTTTTTACCTACTCAATACAACTGTGGACTGGTCTCGCTTTTTGCGTTTGGATCCAGAAAATATAAAAAGATCTCGATTATTGATTCTCTTATTTAGTATTGCTTTGGGATTTATACTAGCTTCGTTTTTTCTAAGTCTTTACAATATGAGTCGTAATATTTTTCTTGAGACATTTTAGGGAAAATTTTGATGATTTTATGATATTATAGAAGATAAGATTAATTCTTAGGAGACAAGAATGGATAAAATAATTATTAATGGTGGAAATACCCGCCTTGTTGGAGAAGTACAAATTGAAGGTGCAAAAAATGCTGTTTTACCTTTGTTGGCAGCTACAGTTCTGGCGAGTGAGGGACAGTCAACATTGACAAATGTACCAATCCTGTCGGATGTGTTTACGATGAACAAGGTAGTAGAAGGGTTGAATACAACAGTACAATTTAATGAGTTAGAAAATAAGGTCACAGTTGATGCTACTAAGTCCTTACATGAGGAAGCTCCTTATAAGTATGTAAGTAAAATGAGAGCGTCGATTGTAGTTCTAGGCCCAATCCTAGCTCGTAATGGTCATGCTAAAGTATCGATGCCAGGAGGGTGTACGATTGGAAGTCGTCCAATCGATCTTCATCTCAAAGGTTTGGAGGCTATGGGAGCCGAAATTCATCAAACAGCAGGTTATATAGAAGCTAAAGCGGAGCGTCTTAAGGGAGCTCACATTTATATGGATTTTCCTAGTGTTGGAGCAACTCAAAATATTATGATGGCAGCAACTTTGGCAGATGGTGTATCAATCATTGAAAATGCAGCTCGTGAGCCTGAAATTGTTGATTTAGCAAATTTTCTTAATAAAATGGGAGCGATGGTCCGTGGTGCGGGGACTGAGACGTTAACTATTACAGGAGTGGATAAACTTCACGGAGCAGAGCATAGCGTTATTCAAGACCGAATTGAGGCTGGTACTTTCATGGTTGCTGCTGCCATGACAGGTGGGGACGTATTGGTAAAAGATGCTGTATGGGAACACAATCGTCCTTTACTCGCGAAGATGTTGGAAATGGGAGTTAAAGTTACGGAAGAAGCGACAGGAATCCGTATTCAAGCTAATAAAAATGATCTGAAAGCAGTTAGCGTGAAAACTTTGCCACATCCAGGTTTTCCAACCGATATGCAGGCCCAGTTTACTGCTTTGATGGCTGTTGCAAAAGGTGAGTCAACTATGGTTGAGACAGTTTTTGAAAATCGATTCCAGCATTTAGAAGAAATGCGTCGTATGGGACTCCACTCCGAAATTTTGCGTGATACAGCACGTATTATTGGGGGAGAAGAATTGCAGGGAGCCGAAGTGATGTCGACAGATTTAAGGGCATCGGCAGCACTCATTTTAACAGGACTTGTAGCTAATGGAACGACAAAAGTAGGTAAATTGACCCATTTAGATAGAGGCTATTACCGCTTTCATGAGAAGCTTGCAGCTCTAGGAGCGGATATTCAGCGTACAAAGGAAGAAAATGATGACTGATAGATTGCGATTTGTCGGAAAACAATTAGGAATTTTATTTCTAATTCTTTTGATTGCCATGGTGATATTTTTTGCTGGGCTCATGATAGGCTATAGCGTGATAGGCTCACATTCTAATCCGTGGGAAATTTTTTCACCATCAACTTGGGGACAAGTTTTTAAGAAATTAACTGGAAATTAGGTACTTTCGAGAGCTAGTAAGCTCTCGTTTTAAGTGAGGAAAACGAAATGGCTAAAAAGAGAAAAATAAAGAAAAAACAGGTCACCAGTCTGCTGAGTCTAGTCGTTGCTATGGCCTTAGCTATTGGAGGTGCGTATCTAGGTAATGTAGATGATGTAACAAGTGCTAATGGTGGTATTTCTCAAAATAAAAGTTCTAGTAATGAGGCCACTCCAAGTCAAGCCTTATCTGAATCAGTAGTGACAGAGAAGGTGAAAAAGGAAATTGGAGGAACTCTGGTTTGGAATGGTGCAGGTGCTTTTGAAGTTAATAGCAATAAGACAGATTTAAATGCAAAAGTTTCAAGTGCTCCCTATGCGAATAATCAAACCAAGCAAGTAAACGGACAAGTAGTTCCAACGGTTGCAAATGCACTACTTTCTAAATCAACAAGACAATATAAAAGTCGTGAAGAAACAGGAAATGGCTCTACTTCTTGGACACCGGCTGGTTGGCATCAGGTTAAAAATTTATCAGGTGAGTACAATCATGCAATTGACCGTGGGCATCTTTTGGGATATGCACTTGTTGGGGGATTAAAAGGCTTTGATGCTTCAACGAGTAATCCTGAAAATATAGCTGTTCAAACAGCTTGGGCTAATCAAGCACGAGCAAATGATTCAACAGGCCAAAATTATTATGAGAGTTTGGTGAGAAAAGCACTGGATAACAATAAACGTGTTCGCTATCGTGTGACCTTAATTTATGCCAATGATTCCGATTTAATAGCAGCCGGTTCGCATATTGAAGCAAAGTCTAGCGATGGTAGTTTGGAATTTAATGTTTTTGTTCCAAATGTTCAGTCAGGCTTGTCTATTAACTATCAAAGTGGTGAAATTCAAGTAAATGAGTAAAAAACTCTTGCTAGTAGGGTGAATTTTTGTTACAATAAAAGAACAATTGCATAGGTTCCGTAAGACTAGTACTTTAATGGAAGTGTGAATCACTAAAAGTGAGAAGGGAGGAGAGTCCTGACTGTAAGCTCTCTACATGAAAGTTAAATGAATTCACTTGCAGAAGGAACAAGAAATTAAGGTCTACTTTGTGGTAGATAAAAACGGATGGTACCGCGTGTCGACGCTCCGATTGTGGAGTTTTGGCACGTTTTTTCTTTTATGTAATCGTTTAATAAATTCAGGATTAATGGTTAGTTATGATATCAAAAATACCTTCAATCAGTTGAAATTATTGGAAAGGGAAAAATATGTCGACTATAGAAGAACAGTTACGAAAACTTAGAGAAGAGGTCTTCTCATCACTCCAGCAAATTACAGTTGAAAATGAAAAAGAGATGCAAGAGTTACGCGTCTCTGTCCTTGGGAAAAAAGGTTCCCTTACTGAAATCCTTAAAGGGATGAAAGATGTCTCTGCTGAAATGCGTCCGGTTATCGGAAAACATGTCAATGAAGCGCGTGATGTATTGACGGCTGCCTTTGAAGAAACAGCTAAGCTTTTGGAAGAAAAGAAAGTCCAAGTCCAATTAGCTAGTGAGAGTATCGACGTGACCCTACCTGGACGTCCAGTCGCAAGTGGTCATCGTCATGTCTTGACCCAAACCAGTGAAGAAATCGAAGATATCTTTATCGGTATGGGTTACCAAGTCGTCGATGGGTTTGAAGTCGAAAAAGACTACTACAACTTTGAACGCATGAACCTTCCAAAAGATCACCCAGCGCGGGATATGCAGGACACCTTTTACATCACAGAAGAAATCTTGCTCCGTACCCACACGTCTCCAGTTCAGGCGCGTGCTATGGATGCCCATGATTTTTCAAAAGGTCCTTTGAAAATGATCTCTCCAGGGCGTGTTTTCCGTCGTGACACAGACGATGCGACTCACAGTCACCAGTTCCATCAGATCGAAGGTTTGGTTGTTGGGAAGAACATTTCTATGGCAGACCTTCAAGGAACGCTTCAGTTGATCGTGCAAAAGATGTTTGGTGCAGAACGCCAAATCCGTCTGCGTCCTTCTTACTTCCCATTTACTGAGCCTTCTGTTGAGGTCGATGTCTCTTGCTTCAAATGTGGTGGAGCGGGATGTAATGTATGTAAGAAGACTGGTTGGATCGAAATCATGGGAGCCGGTATGGTTCACCCAAGCGTACTTGAGATGAGTGGCATTGATGCAACAGTCTATTCAGGATTTGCCTTCGGACTTGGTCAGGAGCGTGTAGCCATGCTTCGTTATGGAATCAATGATATCCGTGGCTTTTATCAAGGAGATGTTCGCTTCTCAGAACAGTTTAAATAATCATGTTAGTTAGAGTAAAAATCGACCAGGCACAGACTTTACGAGATCTAGAAGTGGAGACCTACCGGGACACCTTTGGTCCCTATATTGTTGAGAAAGATTTGGAAGATTACTTCTCTACTGTGCTCTCTTCGGAGCAAATCGAGAAGGATCTGCTAGATCCAGAATCTGAAACCTATTTTGTCCTCAATGAAGAACAAGAAATCTGTGGTTTTCTCAAGATCAACTTGGGTCAGGCGCAGGCCGAGCCAGTAGAGATGGACAAGTCCTTTGAGATCCAACGGATCTATGTCAAAAAGGAATTTCATGGGGCTGGTTTTGGCAAGGAAATGTTTAGCTTTGCGCTGGATCAAGCCAAGAGCTATAGCTTTTAGTGGGCTTGGCTAGGCGTCTGGGAACGCAACTTTAAGACGCAAGATTTTTACTATCGCTTTGGATTTGAACGATTTAGTGAACACCAGTATATCACCGGAGATACCGTGGATACAGACTGGTTGTTGAGAAAGAAATTGATCTAGAAGGAACAAGAAACTTCTATTCTAGAGAAGGGGAGGTTATGGGACCTACCTAAGCCAGTCTCGAGCTGGAAAACACAAAATGAAAGGATCAAAACGAGGGTGGATGGAGATTTAGGAAAGATAACTAGATTTCTGCTTGGCCCTTGGTATCTTACATATGTTAGTTAGTTATAAATGGTTAAAAGAATTGGTGGACATTGATGTGCCATCACAAGAGTTGGCTGAGAAAATGTCAACTACAGGGATCGAGGTCGAAGGTGTCGAATCACCGGCTGCTGGTCTTTCAAAAATTGTCGTCGGTGAGGTCTTGTCTTGCGAAGATGTGCCGGAAACTCACTTGCATGTCTGTCAGGTTAACGTTGGCGAAGAAGAAGCCCGTCAGATCGTTTGTGGTGCCTCAAATGTGCGTGCTGGTATCAAGGTCATGGTGGCTCTTCCAGGAGCTCGTATCGCTAACAATTACAAAATCAAAAAAGGGAAAATCCGTGGTTTAGAGTCTCTCGGAATGATTTGTTCCCTTGGTGAATTGGGTATTTCTGACTCCGTCGTACCCAAAGAATTTGCAGATGGCATCCAAATCTTGCCTCAAGATGCTGTTCCAGGGGATGAAGTCTTCTCTTATCTAGACTTGGATGATGAAATCATTGAACTTTCCATCACTCCAAACCGTGCAGACGCTCTTTCTATGCGTGGGGTAGCGCACGAAGTAGCAGCGATTTATGACAAGGCAGTCAATTTCAAAGACTTTGCTTTGACTGAAACAGACCAATCCGCAGCGGATGCTCTTTCTGTCATCATTGACACAGACAAGGCGCCTTACTATGCAGCCCGTATCTTGGACAATGTGACCATCGCACCAAGTCCACAATGGTTGCAAAACCTTCTTATGAACGAAGGCATCCGTCCAATCAATAACGTAGTGGACGTGACCAACTACATCCTGCTCTACTTTGGTCAACCCATGCATGCCTTTGACTTGGATACCTTTGAAGGCAATGACATCCGAGTGCGTGAAGCGCGTGCGGGTGAAAAACTAGTGACCTTGGATGGGGAAGAGCGTGAGTTAGAAACAAATGACCTCGTGATTACGGTTGCGGACAAAGCCGTAGCCCTTGCAGGTGTCATGGGTGGTCAGGCTACAGAAATCTCTGAAAATTCTAGCCGTGTTGTCCTTGAAGCTGCTGTTTTCAATGGCAAATCTATCCGCAAGACTAGCGGTCGCTTGAATCTTCGTTCGGAATCATCTTCTCGTTTTGAAAAAGGGATTAATGTTGCAACGGTAAATGAAGCCCTTGATGCGGCAGCTAGCATGATTGCTGAACTTGCAGGTGCTACGGTGCGCAAGGGAATCGTTTCAGCAGGTCAGCTTGATACTTCTGATGTGGAAGTTTCTTCGACTCTTGCAGACGTTAACCGCGTCCTTGGTACGGAGCTTTCCTACGCCGATGTAGAAGATGTCTTCCGTCGTCTTGGCTTTGGTCTTTCTGGAAATGAAGATAGCTTTACAGTTAGCGTTCCACGTCGTCGTTGGGATATTACCATCGAAGCAGACCTCTTTGAAGAAATCGCTCGTATCTATGGCTATGACCGCTTGCCAACTAGTCTTCCAAAAGACGATGGTACAGCTGGTGAATTGACTGCGACACAAAAACTTCGCCGTCAAGTTCGTACGATTGCTGAAGGGGCAGGTTTGACAGAAATCATTACCTACGCTCTGACAACTCCTGAAAAAGCAGTTGAGTTCACAGCTCAACCAAGTAACCTTACAGAACTCATGTGGCCAATGACAGTGGATCGTTCTGTCCTCCGCCAAAATATGGTCTCAGGTATTTTGGATACAGTGGCCTATAACGTGGCTCGTAAGAATAAAAACTTGGCTCTTTACGAGATTGGAAAAGTCTTTGAACAAACAGGTAATCCAAAAGAAGAACTTCCAAATGAGATTAACAGTTTTGCCTTTGCCTTGACAGGCTTGGTTGCTGAAAAAGACTTCCAAACGCCGGCTGTTCCAGTTGATTTCTTCTATGCCAAGGGAATCTTGGAAGCCCTCTTTACTCGTTTGGGACTGGAAGTGACCTATAGAGCGACTGCAGAACTAGCTAGCCTCCACCCAGGACGGACAGCTGTTATTTCCCACGGGGATCAAGTTCTCGGTTTCCTTGGGCAAGTACACCCTGTGACGGCTAAGGCTTACGATATTCCTGAGACTTATGTAGCTGAGCTGAATCTGTCAGCCATCGAAGCAGCGCTTCAGCCAGCTGCTCCATTTGTGGAAATCACGAAATTCCCAGCGGTTAGTCGTGACGTGGCTCTACTCCTCAAGGCGGAACTCACTCACCAAGAAGTTGTAGATGCTATCCAAGCTGCCGGCGTGAAACGTTTGACAGACATCAAACTCTTTGACGTCTTCTCAGGCGAAAAATTGGGACTTGGCATGAAGTCAATGGCCTATAGCTTGACCTTCCAAAATCCAGAAGACAGCTTAACAGACGAAGAAGTCGCACGCTATATGGAAAAAATCCAAGCATCACTCGAAGAAAAAGTGAGTGCGGAAGTACGATAACTATATACGTGAAAAGGCTGGGCAAGAAGTGTCCAGCCTTTTTGTTGAATAATCTTTATGATGTATTAAATTTATGAGGAAACAGGAAAATAGAAAAATTTTGGGAATCTTTTCTATTTCTTTTACGAAACTATTTTTCTCTTTTGGTTTTGTTCTTTGTTAGTACAGGTATGAAATTGTTTTAGTTTATAAGGGATAAGTGTATATTTTGATAGAATGAGGAAATAGATTAAGAGAGAGTAATTATTTTAATCTAAGGATGACAATTTGTACTTGAAATTATTATTAGATTTTGGTATACTAAATTGGTCGCCACCCTTAGTGTAATGGATATCACGTAAGATTCCGGTTC
>NZ_KQ969157.1:268159-310426 GCF_001578805.1 Streptococcus sp. DD10
CTTTTTTGGATATTTTATTATAGCCACTTTAGCAGAGATTTATATAGATAGTTACATTTCACTTGCAATCTCTAAACAAATTTTTAAAGCTTGTTCGAAAGCTTTAACTCCCCAATTACGGCTATCATAGTGATCAAGTTCGGCTAAGGAATCTGCGGTGAAAAGGAGTTCTCCCCATAGTACCTTCCGAAGTTGTGCAACGGCAGCTAAGGCAGCACATTCCATTTCTACGACTGCACATCCTTCCTTGATTCGATACTTTACCTTAGAAATTGTTTCTCGATAAAAACCATCTGTTGACCAAGTCATAACACGCTGGAAGGGAATTTCTTTATCTTGTAAAACTTTTATTATTGTTCTAATTGCTTTCGGATTTACGTCCATATAACGTGATGGAGCAGCATAGTGGTAGCTAGTTCCTTCATCCCTCAAAGCCCTTGTTGGAATTAGAAAAGCATTTTCTTCTATATCAATCAAGGATCCACATGTTCCAGTGGATATAATTTTTGAGACCCCATAACCGATCAACCAGTCCAAGAATTGAGCTGCTGCGGCAGCCCCCACAGGAGCTTGCGCTAGACAGATAGGCTCTCCTTTGTAGTTAATGACAAATACTGGATAGTTTTTGGTAGCAGATACAAATTCTCCTACGCGTTTAGCCTCAACTTTTTTAGCATAGCATTCAATTTCATCTTCTAAAAAAGCGAAGACACATTTTTTAGGTAACTGTATATTTAGTCCTTCGTGATTTGGCATAATCACCGCTAGCGGATTATCATCAAATTCTAAGATGGGAAATTCATGTTGGTGAATCATGGCATAATCTCCTTTATTTTTTATACTACTCTACTATAATGAAATGAAAAACTAGAATATGAGGAGTGAAAGAACACAAAAGGGCTAGAAAAGACTAGCAGATTCCTTTATCTAAATTTTGGGGGATGTAGAAGTTATTGGGAATCAGTAACAGTAGCTGAACTTGATTCGGTTACAGTATCTTGAATACTGCTTTGTGACAGAGAAGTGCTACTGGATGAGGGAAGTGTTTCAGATTCAGTAGATTCTTGAGCACTAGTTTCAGATTGTTGGGTGTTGTCGGTAGAATTTTGAACTGTTCCCCCTTGTTGAATGATAACTGTGCTGGTTGTTGTTTCTTTTTCTGATTTATCGGTATTGCCCTTTAGCGCATTATTTATCGTTATGGAAGCTGTAATTAATCCTAGAATACTTCCGAGAATAGCAAGAGTTTTTTGAAAGGCATTAAGACCTTTAGAAATTTTTTCCTTAGCTTCTCCTTTATTTCGTTTTGGTTTTGATGAACGTGAATAAGCTGACATAATACCCTCTCTTTACTGTATTAATGATTTAGATTACTATTTATAATAGTGCTATTATACACTATTATCAGAAATAATGCTGGATTTTTTTCGAAGCTTTAATTGAAAATAGCTATAAATCTCCCTTTATGGTAAAATGGAAGGTAAGACAAATTATCGAACAGAATTTAGCGAGATACTTTATAAGAGCGTGTTTGATGTAGAAGACTCAACATTTAGAAAAGATATAGAGGAAAGAGTGATTGTATGATTTATTTTGATAATGCAGCTACCACTAAACCCTATCCTGAAGTTTTGGATACCTTTGTTCAAGTTTCTAGTAAAATCACTGGAAACCCGTCTAGTTTGCACCGCTTAGGGGAACAGGCCAATCGTGTATTGGAAGCTTCTAGGAAACAGATTGCAAATTTAATCGGAAAAGATGTTACTGAAATTTATTTTACATCTGGTGGAACAGAAGGTGATAACTGGGTAATAAAAGGGATAGCACTTGAAAAAATGACTTATGGGAAACACATTATTGTTTCCTCTATCGAACACCCCGCAGTCAAAGAATCTGCTGTATGGCTTAAAAAATTGGGATTTGATATAGATTTTGCACCAGTTGATACTGATGGATTTGTAGATGTAACAGCACTTGCAGATTTAATTCGTCCCGAAACAATTCTAGTTTCAGTCATGGCAGTCAATAATGAGGTTGGGTCAGTTCAACCAATTAAAGAGATATCGGATTTGTTATCAGACAAACCAAGCATTTCTTTTCATGTGGATGGCGTACAGGCGTTAGCTAAGATTGAAACAACTCGTTATCTAACAGCTCGAGTTGATTTTGCTAGTTTTTCTAGTCATAAAATTCATGGGTTACGTGGCGTCGGATTTGTGTATATAAAGTCTGGAAAACGACTCAATCCGCTCTTGACGGGTGGTGGGCAAGAAAGTGACAAACGTTCGACTACTGAAAATGTTGCTGGTATAGCTGCTACTGCAAGAGCCTTGAGGATTTCAATGGAGAAACAAAAAGAGTTTGAGAAACGAACTAGGCAAATGAGAGACTTGATAAGGGAAGAGTTGATGAAATTTGAGGATGTGTTCGTCTTTTCCAATATTGAGAATTTTGCTCCTCATATATTAACGTTTGGGATAAAAGGGGTTCGAGGAGAAGTCGTTGTCCATGCGTTTGAAGAATTTGATATTTTCATTTCTACTACGAGTGCCTGTTCCTCAAAAGCTGGTAAACCGGCAGGAACCCTAATTGCAATGGGGATTGATAAAAATAAAGCTCAGTCAGCAGTTCGCTTGAGTCTAGATTTGGAAAATGATATGGGTCAGGTAGAGCAATTTTTAACAACTTTTAAACTAATTTACGAAAAAACAAGAAAAGTGAGATAAAATGAATTATTCAGAAATTATGATTCGTTATGGTGAGTTATCGACTAAGGGTAAAAATCGGATGCGATTCATTCATAAACTAAGAAATTCAATTCAGCAAGTACTAAGCATCTACCCTGAAATAAAAGTTACAGCCGATCGAGATCGCGCGCATGTTTTCTTAAACGGGGCAAGTTATGAAGCAGTTTCTGCTTCTCTTAAGCAAGTGTTTGGGATTCAAAATTTCTCACCCGTTTACAAGATTGAAAAGTCTGTTCCACATTTAAAAAAAGCAGTCCAAGATATTATGAAATCGATCTATACTGAAGGGATGACATTTAAGATTTCAAGTAAAAGAAGTGATCATAATTTTGAGCTAGATAGTCGTGAATTGAATCAAACCCTTGGTGGAGCTGTTTTTGAGGCGATTCCAAATATTAAAGCTCAAATGAAACAACCTGATATTAATTTGCAAGTTGAGATTCGAGAGGAAGCGGCTTACATTTCGTATGAGACGATACGTGGAGCTGGAGGATTACCTATAGGAACTTCTGGGAAAGGGATGCTAATGCTATCTGGTGGAATTGATTCACCAGTTGCAGGCTATCTAGCTTTAAAACGTGGTGTTGATATTGAAGCAGTTCATTTTGCAAGCCCCCCATACACTAGTCCAGGTGCATTGAAGAAAGCTCATGATTTAACTAGAAAATTGACTAAATTTGGTGGGAATATCCAGTTTATAGAAGTTCCTTTCACAGAAATTCAGGAAGAGATTAAAGAGAAGGCTCCCGAGGCTTATTTGATGACGCTGACGCGACGCTTTATGATGAGAATCACAGACCGAATTAAAGAAGTCCGTGGTGGTTTGGTGATTATCAATGGTGAAAGTCTAGGACAAGTAGCTAGTCAGACATTAGAAAGTATGCAGGCAATTAATGCTGTTACAACAACACCAATCATTCGCCCTGTTGTTACAATGGATAAATTGGAAATTATTGAGTTGGCACAAAAGATTGATACTTTTGAAATCTCAATTCAGCCATTTGAAGATTGTTGTACAATTTTTGCTCCAGACCGTCCAAAAACGAATCCAAAATTAAAAAATGCAGAACAGTATGAATCACGAATGGATGTTGAA
The DNA here is from genome assembly GCF_001578805.1 of Streptococcus sp. DD10. GTDB lineage: Bacteria > Bacillota > Bacilli > Lactobacillales > Streptococcaceae > Streptococcus. The sequence continues at coordinate 272,003 of NZ_KQ969157.1, forward strand.
GGACTTGTGGAACGTGCAGTTGAAGGTATTAAAATTGTAGAAATTACACCAAAAGAAATGTCAGACTCAGTGGATGATTTATTAGAGTCTGTCTTGTAAGTTAACAAATGTAATGCGCTCAATCTAAAAATAGCCGAAGTCTTACTTTGTAGATTTCGGTTGTTTTTATCATGTTACTATTCTGATATTTTGTATAAAATGTTTGAGAAATAAAGAGACATAGAACTTCACTATCCCTTAATATGGTATAATGATTTGGTTGGATTTTCATTTAAAATGAAATTAAGTAGATGGAGATTGGAATGATTACTTCTAAATTTGAGTGGCAATTAGCTACAACCTCAAAAAACGAAATATTTGTAGAAGAAGCCAAAAAAATAGGTTTACCTCAAACTGTTGCGGAGCTATTCTTAGAAAGAGGGATTGAAAGTGTAGAAGAAGCACAAGCCTTTATAGATCCTACTTTAGATAGTTTACACGATCCTTATCTACTCCATGATATGGAAAAATCAGTTGAACGAATTCGACAGGCAATTGAGGCGAATGAGCAGATTCTAATTTACGGTGATTACGATGCTGATGGCATGACTTCAGCTTCTATCTTGAAAGAAACGTTGGAGCAACTTGGTGCGGAGTGTTTGATTTATCTTCCGAACCGCTTTACAGATGGTTACGGACCAAATAGTAGTGTTTATAAATACTTTATCGAACAACATGCAATATCATTAATTATTACAGTAGATAATGGAGTATCGGGCTTTGATGCTATAAAAATGGCACAAGATAAAGGGGTTGATGTTATTGTTACAGACCATCACTCTATGCCAGAAAAATTGCCAGAGGCTTACGCAATTATTCACCCTGAACATCCAGAAAGTACCTACCCTTTTAAGCACCTTGCTGGATGTGGGGTTGCTTTTAAATTAGCATGTGCTCTATTAGAAGAAGTTCAACTAGAATTGTTGGATCTCGTAGCTATCGGAACCATAGCTGATATGGTCAGTTTGACAGATGAAAATCGCACACTGGTTAAAGTTGGTCTAGCAGTTTTACAAAATACTCAGCGTGTCGGCCTGCAGGAATTGTTATCAATCGCTGGAATTAAGCAAGCAGAGGTTAATGAAGAAACAGTAGGTTTCCAATTGGCGCCACGTTTAAATGCTTTAGGACGTTTGGATGATCCGAATCCAGCGGTTGATTTGTTGACAGGTTTTGACGATGAAGAAGCTCACGAACTAGCTGTCATGATTGATCAAAAAAATGAAGAGCGAAAAGAAATCGTTCAATCAATTTATGATGAAGCAAAAACGATGATTGATACAGAAAAAACGGTTCAAGTTTTGGCAAGAGAAGGATGGAATTCAGGTGTATTAGGCATTGTTGCAGGAAGGCTTTTGGAAGAGTTAAACCAACCTGTTATTCTCTTAAATATAGAAGACGGAGTTGCTAAAGGGAGTGCTAGAAGTGTAGCAGCAGTTGATATCTTTGATGTTTTAAATGAGTATCGGGAGCTTTTTATCTCCTTTGGTGGACACTCAGGTGCAGCTGGGATGACTTTAGCAGTTGAACAATTGACGAAGCTTTCTGAAGTACTGCATCAACATATTGTTGAAAATCAATTAGATTTGAAGCAAAAGTTACCACTTATCATTGATGAAGAATTAAAATTAGCAGAACTTAGTCTTGATACACTCAAGAATTTAGAAAAACTTGCTCCTTTTGGGATGGACAATAAAAAGCCTGTTTTTTTGATTCGAAATTTTAAAGTAGTACAAAGTCGCACTCTGGGAGCTGGAAATTCACATTTAAAATTAAAAATATCTCAAGACGGTTCTGAATTTGAAGTCTTAGCCTTTGGTCAAGGTCATTTGTTAACGGAGTTTTCGCAAGTTAAAAATTTGGAGCTAGCTGTTAATCTATCAGTCAATCGATGGAACGGTCAGACTACATTACAATTGATGCTGGTAGATGCTAGAGTAAATGGTGTGCAGCTTTATAATATTCGTGGGAAAAACATAGCTTATCCAGAAGGTATTTCAATCCTATCATTTCGTTCGATTGAAAAGTTACCAGATTTAACAGATAAAAATGAAATAGTGTTAGCTGATATACCGGAAGACATAGATAAAGTAAAAACGGTTTTTCAAAATTATCATTTTAAAGCTATTTATTTTAAAAACGAAATAGTAAATGCTTATTATTTAACGGGGTTTGGAACACGTGAGCAATTTTCTAGGTTATATAAAACGATCCATCAATTTCCGGAGTTTGACATCCGGTATAAAATGAAGGACTTGGCTACTTATCTTCATATTCAAGAAATTCTATTGGTGAAAATGATTAAAATTTTTGAGGAATTGAATTTCATAAGAATTGATGATGGGGTTATGACGGTAAATAAAGAAGCGAAACGTAGAGAAATTTCCGAAAGTACTATTTATCAAGATTTGAAAAAAACAATAAAAAATCAAGAATTGATGGCTTTAGGGACAGTTCAAGAAATTTATGATTTCCTAACGGACAACTCAGCAAAAAAATCTTGATTGTGTTATAATAGAGAGTAAAAAATTTTTAAAGAAAGAATCTTATGAATTTAAAAGACTATATTGCAACTATTGAAAATTATCCCAAAGAAGGGATTACCTTCCGAGATATCAGCCCTTTGATGGCAGACGGGAATGCATACAGCTATGCAGTACGTGAAATCGTACAATATGCGACTGATAAGCAAATTGATATGATTGTAGGACCGGAAGCCCGCGGATTTATAGTGGGATGTCCAGTAGCTTTTGAGCTTGGTATTGGATTTGCACCAGTTCGTAAGCCAGGCAAACTTCCACGTGAAGTAATTTCAGCTGATTATGAGAAAGAGTATGGCATTGATACTTTAACAATGCATGCTGATGCTATTAAACCAGGTCAACGTGTTCTTATCGTCGATGACCTGTTAGCTACAGGTGGTACGGTAAAAGCAACTATCGAGATGATTGAAAAATTAGGAGGCATCGTTGCGGGTTGTGCCTTTCTGATCGAACTTGATGACTTAAAAGGTCGTGAAGCAATTGGTGATTACGACTACAAAGTTTTAATGCACTATTAAAGTTGTAAATGCTATTTCATCTATATTGAGTGATAGAGTCTAGTGGTTAAGGAAAAATCGATTAAATATAGTTTTGAACTATAACTAGATAAAGAAAAACCATAATTGTAAACTATAGCCTTCTGTTTTATAATATAAAGTAAGAACTTTTAGGTAAAGGAAATAATTTTTGCTTATCTTAAATATTTAGATAGGAGACTATATGCCAATTACACTTGACAAGAAATTACCAGCAGTTGATATATTACGGTCGGAAAATATATTTATCATGGACGACCACAGAGCTTATCATCAAGATATTCGGCCGATGAATGTTTTGATTTTAAATCTTATGCCAACTAAGGTCGCTACAGAAACGCAGTTGCTACGTTTGTTGGCCAATACACCTTTACAGCTGAATGTAGAATTTCTTTATATGACTAGTCATGAATCGAAAAATACGGCGGCTGAGCATATGGAAGTATTTTACAAGACATTTGATGATATAAAGAATAATCATTATGATGGTTTAATTATAACTGGTGCACCAGTTGAAAAACTTGCTTTTGAAGAAGTAGATTATTGGCAGGAACTAAGTCAAGTGTTTGAGTGGTCTCGCCGTCATGTCTATTCAACACTTCATCTCTGTTGGGGAGCACAGGCAGGACTTTATTACCGTTATGGAATTGAAAAAGTAGGCTTATGTGAAAAACTATCAGGAATTTATGAACAACGGGTCGAAAATGCAAAAAGTCCTTTGATGACAGGATTTGATGATAGCTTTTTGGCTCCTCATTCTCGCTATACAGATATTCCTATTGAAAATGTATTAGAAAAAAGCAATTTACAGGTATTGGCACGAGGTGAGGAAGTTGGGTTATCTATTTTAGCAAGTAGGGATATGCGTGAAGTATATAGTTTTGGACATTTAGAATATGATCGAGATACTTTAGCAAAAGAGTATGAAAGAGATGCACTAGCAGGCCTTAATCCCTCACTTCCAGTTAATTACTATGATGATGACAATGTTCTGAAGCAACCACGAATGAGGTGGAATCTAGCAGCAGCAACTTTCTTTAGCAATTGGATAAATTATGCTGTTTATCAAGAAACTCCTTATCGATTAGAGGAGCTGGAAACAGATATTTCATATTATGGCTATCTATAAAGGAAACAAATGAGTTTTGTAACAAATTATCAGTCAGGTAACTTGGTTCTACCAAGTGCCTTGCTTTTTCATTTTAAGGATATTTTTAAGCAAGCAGAGGATTTTCTAGTCTGGCAATATTTCTATCTTCATAATACGACATTGGTTGGTGACATTGCTCCTAGTAAAATTGCTATAAGTATTGGAAAAACTACTTCTGATGTGAACCAAATCATTAATCGTTTGACGACAGAGGGATTGTTGCTAGTAAAAACGATTGAATTAGATGGGGAAGTAGAGGTTCTTTTTGATGCTTCACCTGTTTTAGAACGTTTAGACAAAATTGTTGAATCAAAAAATGTAGACAATATTCATAAAGCTCCTAAAAATAAATTGAAAGATCTAATTGAGACCTTCCAACAGGAACTTGGTAGACTCTTAACTCCTTTTGAAATTGAAGACTTGACCAAGTTTGTTCAAGAAGATAAGGTGGATAGTGAGCTGATTAAAGCTGCACTTCGTGAAGCGGTCTTTAATGGCAAAACTAGTTGGAACTATATCCAAGCTATTTTAAGAAATTGGCGCAGAGAAGGAATCACGACAGTATTGCAAGTGGAACAGCGAAGAGAAGAACGAGAACAAACTAATCCACAAAATGTGACGGTTTCAAAAGAATTTTTAGATGCTATGAATCTGTGGAAGGATTGATTGTCGTTTTTATATGCTAGAGAGTATTTGTTGGTAAATAAGGACAAATAGTTCTTGATTTTGTGTAAAAGTTTGATAAGAATAAAAAATAAAATGGAGGAATCAGATGTCTGAGTATCAATTACCCAAAGTATGGTCTGCAGAAGATAGTAATCAAGGACGTTTTTCTGGAATTAACCGTCCAACTGCAGGAGCACGTTTTTTGCAAAATTTACCTGTTGGAGAAGCTGACTTACAAGTTTATTCATTAGGAACACCTAATGGAGTTAAAGTCACGATTTTGTTAGAAGAATTACTTGAATTGGGACTTCCTGCTACATATGATTTATATAAAATCAGCATCATGGATGGGGAACAATTTGGGTCAGATTTTGTTAAGGTTAATCCGAATTCTAAAATTCCTGCATTATTAGACAGATCAGTTGAGAAACCAATTCGTGTTTTTGAATCAGCAAACATTTTGTTATATTTAGCAGATAAATTTGGTGCTTTCTTTCCTTCGGATCTAGCTGCTAGAACTGAGGTATTAAATTGGCTATTTTGGCAAACAGGTGCAGCACCATTTGTAGGTGGTGGTTTTGGTCATTTCTTTCATTATGCACCTGAAAAATTGGAGTATCCGATTAATCGATTTACAATGGAAGTCAAACGCCAACTTGATTTATTAGATCAAGTGTTGTCTGAGAATCTTTTCGTAGCTGGTAATGATTATACGATAGCTGATATAGCTATATGGTCATGGTATGGTCAATTGATTAATGACAAAGTTTATCCAGGAGCACGTGAGTTTTTAAATGCAGAATCTTATCGTAATCTTAACGACTGGGCCCAAAAGATTTCAGAACGTCCTGCTGTCAAGCGAGCTCTTGAAGCAAATTATAAAAAAATTTAACTTTTAGTTTTTTATCAACTTGTAGTGGGATCAAGCAAAGATTCACTCTGGAGAGGACAGGTTTCGTCTTCTCTTTTTTTGATGTTGAAAGTTATTAAAATCCTTTTTTAAAGTTTTAAAAGTATCAGAAGTCAAAAGCATTTCGTTTGATAACTTTGATTGGTAATTATTTTCTATCCTCTCTTTTTCTAATGATGGTTTTTAACTTTTCATTTTAGGTTTATGGAATTTTTCATACAAGAAAATAGGCTCCACAATTCCTACAGTGGACTGACCCACTGCAGAAATTATAGAGTCTAACTCCTTTATTTTGTTCGCATCTCACCCTGTGGGAAATAGGTTCCCTCTGGCATGTCGTTGATAATAACATGAACAGCTGATTGGGGCGCTCCAGTATTACGAACAACAGCTTCTGTAACTTCTTTAGCGAGAGCTTTTTTTTGCTCTAAGGTACGACCTTCAAATAAGTCAATTCGAACAAATGGCATAAACAATCCTCCAATAGTTTTTCTTCTATTTTACCACATTTTGTCGTTTAAAGCTTTGGAAAATTATGTTATACTAGAATGTAGCAAAAATTAGAAATGGATATAAAGAAAGCATGGCACAGTTGTATTACCGTTATGGAACCATGAATTCAGGAAAAACCATTGAAATTCTGAAGGTCGCTTATAATTATGAGGAACAAGGGAAAGGTGTCGTGATTATGACCTCAGCTTTAGACACCCGTGATGGTGTTGGTTATGTTTCTAGCAGGATTGGAATGAAGCGAAAAGCAATTGCTATTGAGGATACTACGGATATCTTTGGTATGATTCAAAAACTATCTGTAAAACCTTACTGTGTCTTAATTGATGAAGCACAGTTTCTCAAACGTCATCATGTATATGATTTAGCCCGTGTTGTTGATGAATTAGACATTCCTGTCATGGCTTTTGGACTAAAAAATGACTTTCGTAATGAACTCTTCGAAGGTTCGAAACACCTCTTGCTTTTAGCAGATAAGATTGATGAAATTAAAACGATCTGTCAATATTGCTCCAAGAAAGCGACCATGGTTTTGCGAACTCAAGCGGGGATGCCAGTATATGATGGAGAGCAGATTCAAATAGGAGGGCATGAAACCTACATTTCAGTTTGCCGTAAACATTATTTTGCACCAATGATAGCATCTAACAAGGAGCAAAACTATGACAATTGAACTTAAAAGATGTTGCAATGGGAAATTATTTTGATATTTTGAATTTGGATGTCAAGTCATATCAAAAACAATTCATTGCAACCAGCGCAATTAGTTTAGCTGAAGCATATATCTACACTAAAAATGGAGATTTTGTAGCACCATTGGCAGTTTATGATAATGATGCAATTATAGGTTTTGTGATGATAGCTTATGATAAAAAGATCGGAATTAGTAGTGGAAATTATTTACTATTTCGTTTTATGATTGATAAGGATTTTCAAAATCAAAGATATTTTAAACCAATTATGGATAAAGTACTGGACTATGTTCGGACAGCGCCAGCAGGTTTAGGCAATAAACTTTGGTTGTCTTATGAACCAGAAAATGAACATGCAAGATCTTGTTACCTCAGTTATGGATTTAAAGAAACTGGGGAAATATTTGAGAACGAAGTAGTAGCAATCTATGATTTAATAATTGAGAAATAAGGAGAAAAAATGAACATCTATGATCAACTACAAGCTGTAGAAGACCGATATGAAGAATTAGGAGAATTGCTGAGTGACCCAGATGTGGTCTCTGATACCAAGCGTTTCATGGAGCTTTCAAAAGAAGAAGCTTCCACTCGTGATACGGTAACAGCCTACCGTGAGTACAAACAAGTTCTTCAAAACATCATTGATGCTGAAGAGATGATTAAGGAATCAGGCGGAGATGCGGATTTGGAAGAAATGGCCAAACAAGAGCTTAAGGATGCTAAGTCTGAAAAAGAAGAATACGAAGAGAAACTGAAAATCTTGCTCCTTCCAAAGGATCCAAACGACGACAAAAACATTATCCTAGAAATCCGTGGAGCAGCTGGTGGCGACGAAGCGGCACTATTTGCGGGTGATTTGCTTCAAATGTACCAAAAATTTGCGGAAGGACAAGGTTGGCGCTTTGAAGTCATGGAAGCTTCTTATAATGGAGTTGGCGGGATTAAGGAAGTTGTTGCGATGGTATCAGGTCAATCCGTTTATTCCAAACTTAAGTATGAATCAGGTGCTCACCGTGTTCAACGGGTCCCTGTAACAGAAAGTCAAGGTAGGGTGCATACTTCAACTGCAACCGTCCTTATTATGCCAGAAATAGAGGATGTTGAATACGACATCGATCCAAAAGATCTTCGTGTCGACATCTACCATGCCTCTGGTGCTGGTGGACAGAACGTCAATAAGGTTGCGACGGCAGTTCGAATTGTTCATTTGCCAACTAATATCAAAGTAGAAATGCAGGAAGAGCGTACGCAACAGAAAAATCGGGATAAGGCTATGAAGATTATCCGAGCGCGAGTGGCAGATCATTTTGCTCAGATTGCCCAAGATGAACAAGACGCCGAGCGGAAATCGACCATTGGTACAGGGGACCGCTCAGAACGGATCCGTACCTACAACTTCCCGCAAAATCGTGTCACAGACCACCGTATCGGCTTGACTCTTCAAAAACTCGATACCATCTTATCAGGTAAGCTAGATGAAGTGGTTGATGCTCTAGTACTCTATGACCAAACGCAAAAACTAGAAGAATTGAATAAGTAATGAAATTAGTTCAACTGCTAGACTGTTATGAGAAGGAGTTAGTGAAAGTAGGAGAGGAAGCAGAAAGCCTCTCTTTTGTCTATCGAAGCTTAAAAGGTCTTTCGTTTACTGACTTCGTTTTTGCTCTCCAAGAAGAAATGACGCAAGAGGAAGAAACTTTTGTAAAAGAAATTTATCAGCAATTAGCGGCCCATAAGCCAGCTCAATACCTGATTGGTCAGACAGATTTTTATGGGATGACTTTAACAGTAGATGAGCGGGTTTTGATTCCTCGTCCAGAAACAGAGGAGTTGGTGGAGCTCATCCTCACAGAAAATCCTGAGGAAAATCTTAAGATTCTAGATATCGGGACTGGAAGTGGCGCCATAGCTCTTGGATTAGCTAAAAACAGACCAGATTGGTCAGTGGCCGCAGCAGATATTTCCCAAGATGCATTAGAGCTTGCATCTGAGAATGCTAAAAATCAAAAACTCAATATACTTTTCAAAAAATCTGATTGTTTTGCAGAAATTTCTGAAAAATATGATATAATTGTATCCAATCCACCCTATATCTCTCGAGAAGATGAGTCAGAGGTTGGTTTGAATGTTTTGCATTCAGAACCTCATCTAGCTCTCTTTGCAGATGAGGATGGCCTAGCTATTTACCGCAGAATTGCGGAAAATGCAAAAGAATATCTCACAGATGGTGGTAAGATTTACCTTGAAATTGGATACAAGCAAGGTCAAAGTGTTCCTGCGCTTTTTAGGAAACATCTTCCTGAAAAACGGGTACGAACACTCAAGGACCAATTTGGTCAAGATAGGATGGTTGTAGTTGATGATGGACAGGATTAGACAAGAGTTGGAAATGGGTGGGGCTGTTGTTCTACCAACCGAGACGGTTTACGGTCTTTTTGCTAAGGCCTTAGATGAAAAAGCTGTCGACCATGTTTACCAGCTCAAACGTCGTCCTAGAGAAAAGGCACTCAATCTTAATGTCGCTTCTCTTGAGGACATCTTGCACTTTTCAAAGAATCAGCCAACTTATCTCCAAAAACTTGTAGAGGCCTTTTTACCGGGTCCCTTGACCATTATCCTCGAAGCTAATGACCGAGTTCCCTATTGGGTCAACTCTGGTCTTGCAACTGTCGGATTTCGGATGCCCAGTCACCCCATTACACTTGATTTGATCCGAGAGACAGGTCCTTTGATCGGTCCGTCTGCCAATATTTCAGGTCAGGCAAGTGGCGTAACCTTTGCTCAAATTCTAGAGGACTTTGACCAAGAGGTTTTGGGGCTGGAGGACGACGCTTTTCTAACTGGACAGGATTCAACTATTTTGGATTTGTCTGGAGACAAGGTGAAAATCTTGCGCCAAGGGGCAATTAAACGAGAAGATATTCTTGCTCGGTTGCCAGAGATTTATTTTGAGGAGGCATGAAATGCTAAGAAATTTAAGAGAAACTGATGTAAAAGCTATATGTGAGATCAACCAAGATGCTTTGGGTTATTCTTTTAGTCCAGAGGACACAGCTAGTCAACTAGCTAGACTGTCTCAGGATTCTCATCATTTCCTACTTGGCTATGAGGATGAAGCCAGCCATGTCCTACTTGGATATGTCCATGCTGAAGTTTATGAATCCCTCTATTCCAAAGCAGGTTTTAATATTTTAGGCTTAGCGGTTTCGCCTCAAGCACAAGGGCAAGGTATCGGTAAAAGCTTACTGCAAGGGTTGGATCAAGAAGCAAAAAGACGTGGTTATGGGTTTATCCGCTTAAATTCTGCCGATCATCGTCTGGGTGCTCATGCATTTTATGAAAAAGTTGGTTATACTTGTGATAAAATGCAGAAACGGTTTATTCGCATCTTTTAGTTTATTTTCTTATTGAAAAACAAACCAAAGGACCAGTCACACTATAAAGGAGAAGACCTATGATTTTTGACAAAGACGATTTTAAAGCATACGATACTGATCTCTGGAATGCTATTGCCAAAGAAGAAGAACGCCAACAAAACAACATTGAGTTAATTGCTTCCGAAAACGTTGTTTCCAAGGCTGTTATGGCAGCTCAAGGGTCTATCTTGACAAACAAATATGCCGAGGGTTACCCAGGACGCCGTTATTATGGTGGAACCGATGTAGTAGACGTGGTAGAAACCCTAGCTATTGAACGTGCAAAAGAAATTTTCGGTGCCAAATTCGCCAATGTCCAACCTCATTCTGGAAGCCAAGCCAACTGTGCGGCTTACATGGCCTTGATTGAGCCAGGTGATACCGTTATGGGGATGGATTTGGCAGCAGGTGGACACTTGACCCACGGAGCTCCAGTTAGCTTCTCTGGTCAAACCTACAACTTTGTTTCCTATAGTGTGGATCCTGAAACGGAACTTTTGGACTTTGATGCTATCTTGAAACAAGCCCAAGAAGTCAAACCAAAACTAATCGTAGCAGGTGCTTCAGCCTATTCTCAAATTATCGACTTCTCAAAATTCCGTGAAATTGCTGATGCTGTTGGGGCTAAGCTCATGGTGGACATGGCTCATATCGCTGGTTTGGTAGCAGCTGGTCTTCACCCAAGTCCAGTACCATACGCTCATATCACTACAACAACAACCCACAAAACCCTTCGTGGACCTCGTGGTGGCTTGATTTTGACAAATGATGAGGATCTAGCTAAGAAAATCAACTCAGCTATTTTCCCTGGTATTCAAGGCGGTCCTTTAGAGCATGTTGTGGCTGCTAAGGCCGTTTCCTTCAAAGAAGTTTTGGACCCAGCCTTCAAAGAATATGCTGTAGCTGTCATCAAAAATAGCCAAGCTATGGCTCAAGTCTTTCTGCAAGATCCTGACTTCCGTGTGATTTCAGGTGGCACTGAAAACCACCTCTTCCTTGTCGATGTGACCAAGGTAGTGGAAAATGGAAAGGTGGCCCAAAACCTGCTGGATGAAGTCCATATCACTCTCAACAAAAACTCCATCCCTTATGAAACCTTGTCCCCATTTAAGACTAGTGGGATTCGTATCGGATCTGCAGCCATTACTGCACGTGGATTTGGTGAAGAAGAAAGTCGCAAAGTGGCTGAACTTATCATTAAAACCCTTAAGAATGCAGGAAATGAAGCTGTCTTAGAAGAAGTGAGAAGTGAAGTCAAAGCGTTGACAGATGCCTTCCCACTATACGAGGACTAATATTTTTATGGACATTTATATTAAGAAAGCTATTATCCATCAGTTCAGTCCGGATGATACCGAGCTGTTTCTAGCGGATAAGTTTCTCAATATCACTCCAAAAATCGAGGAATACCTACGCAAAAAAATCGAACGCGTGTATTCAGATGAAGCCAAGACTGGGATTTTCGAAGAAGAAAATCCCTTCTTCAATCACATCACAGATGATTTGTTGGAGACATCAGTAACACTGGCTAATCTCTGGAAAGAGGAGTTTAGCATTTCTGAAAATCTCAAGACCAATGACTTGGTTTTTGTTCAGTTTTCTAAAGAAGGCGTGGAACATTTCGCTTTCTTGCGCATTGCTCTGCGTGAGACCTTGACCCACCTCGGTGGAGAAGTTGATAATCCAATCAAGCTGACTCAGAATAACCTGCCTGGATTTGGAACGGGGGCTGATGAGGCCTTGGTGGTCAATCTTCAAAATCGCAAGTACCACCTCATCGAGAAACGCATCAAGTACAATGGGACTTTTTTGAACTACTTTTCAGACAATCTCCTTGCCGTTGCCCCTAAGATTTCACCAAAGAAATCCATCAAGGAGCTGGAAAAAACGGCCCAGAGAATTGCTGAAACTTTTAACACAGATGACTTCCAATTTCAATCCAAGGTCAAATCAGCGATTTTCAACAATCTGGAAGAAAGCAATGAACTGTCTCCTGAGAAATTGGCTAACGACCTTTTTGATAACAATCTGACAGCTCGATTGAGCTTTATTGACCAAGTCAAAGAAGCCGTGCCAGAACCAGTTCAGTTCGATGAAATTGATGCCAGCAGGCAGCTTAAGAAATTTGAAAACCAAAAACTCTCCTTGTCAAATGGAATTGAGCTCATCGTTCCCAATAACGTCTATCAAGACGCCGAGTCTGTTGAGTTTATCCAAAACGACAATGGAACTTATTCTATCTTAATCAAAAATATCGAGGATATTCAAAGTAAATAATGTTTAAATTGATACGTAGAATACTAGTTCTCCTTTTTCTACTATTTGTCGGTTACAAAACAGCCCAAGTGTATCAAAATGTAAAGCAAGTTATGACTTATAGAAGCGTAGTCAGAGAAGTTTTAGCAGAACAGGATACACAAGCAAATGAAGAACTAATTTTGGCCATGATTTATACTGAAACTAAAGGACAATCAGTAGATTTGATGCAATCTAGTGAATCTATCTCTGGACAAACGAATACGATCACAGATAACAAGACAAGCATTCGTCAAGGAATTCAAACTTTATCTGATAATCTAAATAAAGCGACAAGTGCAAACGTAGATGCATGGACAGCAGTTCAGGCTTACAATTTTGGAAGTGGATACATTGATTATGTTTCTCAAAATGGTGGAGAAAATACATTAGATGTGGCCAAAACCTACTCGAAGGAAGTAGTAGCACCCAGTTTGGGAAATTTAGAAGGGCAGACTTATTTTTATCTCAATCCAATCGCACTATTAAACGGAGCAGAGCTATATGTTAATGGAGGAAACTATTACTATTCACGCCAAGTACAACTCAATCTTTATATCATGAAACTGATGAATTGGTTCTAGTAAAAAAGAGTTGTTTTGTACAGCATAACCACAATTTATTAAACTTTCTAGAATTATGTAAAATGTGCTAGATAGCTAAGAAAGTTAAACTTAAAAACTTTTCATGAAAAAAACACTATTTAATTAATTTTTACTAGTTCAAGACTGATTATACATGAAGAACTAAGAATGGGAGCTCTTTGCCAATTGTAGTGGGTAGATGAAAACATAAATGTTAAAAGGAGCAGAGTCATCTGCTTCTTTTTTTAACATTTCAAACATCAAAACGGACATTTTAGAAAAAATAATCTTTCCTTTATTTTAGAATTGTTCATCTTTGTTTCATATGATTCTTTACAATGAGTTGTTTTTCACTTTTATTATAGGTTTTATGGGACCTTTTCTAAACAAATAGGCTTCATAATTTCTGAAGTAGCTTTACCTACTACAGAAATTATAGAGTCTTGATTTTAGATTAAATTGTAATTAGACGATTTAGTTACTTTCAAAATTAGTCCTATTTTTTATAAAAAATTATAAAAATACTTGACAAAACAAAAATATAAATTATAATAAAAATATAATCAAATATATAAAAAAATAAAAAGGTGGATTATGAGAGAAAAAGTAGCTGTAGTATTTGGAACTTTTGCTCCTTTACATCAAGGACATATTGATCTAATTCAAGAGGCGAAACGATACTATGATAGAGTTCGTGTGATTGTTTCTGGTTTTGATGGTGATCGTGGGCAAGAAGTTGGATTAACTTTACAAAAACGTTTTCGATATATCAGGGAGACTTTTAGGGATGATGAATTAACTGAAGTATTTAAGTTGAATGAGACTGATTTTCCTCGATATCCTTTAGGATGGGGATTATGGTTACCAGCTCTGCTTGAGTTAATCCATTATAATCCACAAGGAGAGGAATTGATTTTTTTGTTGGAGAAGCTGACTATAAAAAGGAGCTTGAAAATCGTGGTTTTACTTGTTGCCTTGAAGAAAGACAATTTGGTATTTCTGCAACTATGATAAGAGAAAATCCAAGCAAATACTGGAGATTTATTGCTCAACCTTTCAGAAGACAGTTCACGAAAAAGGTTTTAATTATTGGTTCAGCTAGTAATGGAAAAACAACCTTAGCTAAGGATTTGGCCAGATTTTATGATGCTCCTGTTAGTTTAGAATATGCAAGAGAGTATCAAATTAAAAACAATGTACGAGATGACGAGTTAACACCAAAAGATTATTATTACTTACTTTTGGGGCAGTATGCTCAGACTTCTAATCTGATAGATAGTAATGCTAATCGTGGTTTGGTTATCGCTGATACCAACTCTTTAGTCACAAAAGGATATTATGATTATTATCTCAAAGATAGTAGAGAACAAGACGATGAAACCGACACATTTGATAATCTCTTCGCTAGTATTTTAATTAAGGAAAAATGGGATTTGATACTATTTGTTCAGCCTGTAGGCCACTATGTAAATGATGGTTTTCGAGACATGACTATGTCAGATGAAAAAATTAGACAAGATTTCTCAGCTTATTTAGAAGAACTTAGAGAGCGTTACCTAGCGAATATCCCCGTATTCCATTTGGCTAGTGATTATATAGGTAATTATCAGGCTGCAAAAGATGCGATTGATAAAATTTATAATGCGGATTAAAAAAGAAAGTGGTAAAATAGATGGTAGAAAAACACACAAGCGTTAAAAAAACTCCCCAAGCAACCTTTTATCGTATTGCAAAGCAAAAAATTAGAGATTTTTCAAATAATTTTACAAATGTTTGGATGGCGACAAAAAAGCAAGGAGCCTCAGGGATTTACAAATTGGTATGGCAAGACCTATTTGGGGGACGAAATATTTTTCAATGGCTCTACCTTATATTGCTTTCGAGTGTTCCATTTATTTTGGAGTTTACAAATGGGCAAATGGAGCATGACTGGTTAGGATTGTTTGCATCTTGGACAGGAATCGTCTGTGTTATTTTAGTAGCAGAAGGACGGGCAAGTAATTATCTTTTTGGTGCTATCAATTCTGCTATTTATCTGATTTTATCCTTCCAAGCTAGTTTTTATGGTGAAGTTTTGACTACAGTATATTTCTTTATAATGCAACCTATCGGATTGTATACTTGGTTGTCTAATCGAGTGAATCAAATTGAGAAGGAAAAAATTTCACATTTTGAAGCTAGAAAGTTAGACTGGAAAGGTTGGTTAAAATACTTGGGTCTAACTGCACTGATTTGGATTGGAATGGGATTTGCTTATAAAAGTATCAATAGCCAAAGACCATTTCGGGATAGTGTGACGGATGCTACAAATGGTATTGGTCAGCTTCTTATGACAGGCTTATACCGTGAACAATGGATATTCTGGATTGCAACCAATGTATTCAGTATTTATCTTTGGTGGGGAAGTAATTTACATATCCAAGCTATGTATTGGGTTTATACTTTAAATAGTATAGTAGGTTGGTATCAGTGGAGTCGTTCAGTAAAAAATAAAACAAATTGAAAGGAAATAATGGATGAGTATAAAAAGAATTCCTAAGGGGATGTCTGAAAAAGAATATTATGAGACAATTGTTGATGAGGAAACTTTTTTAGAGTGGTATAAAACTCAGGATTTGCCTAAGTATGAGAATCCAAGTGTGACGGCGGATATGGTAGCCTATTGCTTTGTAAATGGTAAAATCAAACTTCTTGTCATTAAACGAAAAACTCATCCTTATCAGAACAAATACGCTTTAGTTGGTGGGTTTATCAACAAAAACGAGGATGCCTTTCAGGCTTGTATTCGTGAAGTAAGAGAAGAAGTTGGTTTAGATATTCCTCTTGAAAAAGTTGAACAACTTATGACGGTATCTAGTCCAGGACGTGATCCGCGTGGTTGGGTTATCACTATAGCTCATTTGGTTTACTTACCTTGTCAAGTTATGAAACAAGTAAATGCAGGCGATGATGCTAAACAAGTTATGTTTCTAGATGTTGATTTTAAAACACAAACTTTTAAAGATGGTGAACGGTACTTAACTGCAAAGGATTTTTCTTTTGATCACTATCAGATTTTATTAGAATCAATTAAACGAATACAAGGACGTCTTGATTGGAATCCGACTGTATTACATCTTCTAGAGACTCCTTTTACTGTTTATGAAGGAACTGAATTAATTAATCTTATCTCGCCACGTCGACCGATTGTTAGTAATAATTTTTTAGTTAAATACCGTGATTTTCTGGAGGAAGTTGGTGTTAAGCGAGTTCCAAAAAAGAAACCAAGAAAGCTCTATCGATTAAAAAGTGAATAAAAATATAGAAAATATTTTTGTTGGTGATGGGAAGAACGTCAGTTAGTAAAAAGAATTGAGTATTTCTTCAGTTCAAAGGTTTGTTTTGGATACAAATTTAGGCTCTTTGCCACCTGCAGTGGGTATGAAAAAAACATAGATGTCAAAGGAGTAGAGTGATCTGTTCCTTAACATCTATGCTCTTCAGGTACTCACTAAAGGTGACAAAGAGCCTTTACTATTTCAGTTGGTTTCTAAAAGTAATGTAGGTAGACAAGGCAGTAAAAATCATTAAAAGCCCTATAACAGTAAAGAGAAAAACTGTTTGAGAAGAAATGGAACCAATCCAGTTTAGTGCAATGGGGGTGATGGCTGCTCCAGTACTACATCCTAATACAACTACGGAGGTGGCTTGGTTAAGAATTTTAGATGAAATTTTTTCGGATAGAGTGTGGAAAACAGTAGTTAGAGCAACACTATATGCGAATCCTGAGAAAATTGTGGCGCTTGCAAGTAATAATAAATTATTCGCTAGGCCGATTGCAATTAGACTTGCCCCAAAACAAATACCAATAACCGTCAATAATCTTTGGTGTAAGAACTCGACTAATTTTGCAAAACTGATACCAGCAAGGATACCAATTAATTGCATACTGCTAAGTAAAAGACTTGATAGTCCATGTTCACCCTTTATTTCATAAGCGACAATACTAGGGATGCGAAGGTTAACGGCTATATTAGCAAAAACAATAACTGCTGCAACAAATGCAAGATATAGTGAGACTTTCCAATCAGATCTTGTCATTTTTTCTTGACTAATTGTTAGAGTTCGATTGGATTCGGTTTGTTGATAAGGGACAAAGAATAGGTATAAAATAAGTACGATAAATCCCGCACTATAGACTAGAAAAGCTGCTGTCCAACCAAATCTCATAAATTGTCCTGAACCTAGGGTTAAAAGTGCTGTACCAACAACTTCAGCTGAACCTCGAAAACCGAGTGTTTGTGTTCGTTCTTTCCCTTGATAGCGTTCGCTAATGATGGAAATTGCCTTAGCATTAATCAATCCAACTCCCATACCAAAAATTAACCGAGTCACAAAGATAAAAAGGTAATTTTGGACAAAGAAAGGCAAGGTTCCAGAAATAGACAAGGTGACTAAACCAATCACAATCATCTGTCGTTCACTTAAAAATTTTTCGATAAATCCATTGAGTAATAAGGTAATGATAATACCTACAGATGGTAAGGAAATCAGTAGTTCGATGTCACTTGTTGAACGATTTTTATAAAATTCCAACATATAGGGAAGTGCACTGGAAATAGAAAAAGCAGTCGTTAAAACTAAAGATAGGGCAAGAATGCTAACTTTTTCCATCAATTTTTTCATAATAATATCAAATAGAGGCAGAAAAAAATACCTCGATTTTCCTTTCAATAAACGTTACTTCTATCATATATTTTTTTTGAAAAATAAGCAAGATTCTTTTTTCATTGTTCCAATTTTGTTTGGGAATTTTTTATAAAAATACTTGAAATTATTTTCAATCGTGCTATAATAACAGAAGGAGACATATCAGATCTAGGAAATCTTTTAGAGAGCACGTGAAGCTGAGAATCGTGTAGAGGATAGATTTGGGACTACTCGTTAGATTTTATGCAAACATAAAACGGTGGCTACGTTAGAGCCAATCTGAGGTGTAGGTCTTTTTGACTTGCATAAATGAAGGTGGGACCACGTTGCGACGTCCTTTTGAGGATGTCGTTTTTATTTTGTCAGAAGGAGGAAGAATGATGCTTTATATGATTGGCGGATCGCCTTGCAGTGGAAAGTCAACAATTGCCTCACTTCTTGCTAGACAGTATCAACTACTTCATATCAAACTGGATGATTTGGTAGAAGAGATGATGAGTCAAGCAAGTGCAGACTCACAGCCAATTTGCCTTCTTAGGCAGGATAGAAATCCGGAACAAATCTGGATGAGAAATCCAGAAGAGATGGCAGATGAAGAATGGCGCTTTTATGAAGAGATTTTTCCATATGTAAAATCTTACTTGATAAAAAATCAAAACAGACCTCTCTTGGTGGAGGGAGCAGGACTTTTGCCTCACTTGGTAAAGGAGCTTGAATGTCAAGCATCATCCTATCTATGCTTGACTCCGACAGCTGATTTTCAAAAAAAACATTATAGACAGAGAGAATGGGTTCCTTATGTCTTAGAGGGTACAACCAACCCTGAGCAAGCTTTTGAAAACTGGATGCAACGAGATATTCTTTTTGCTCAAATGGTTCGTAAGGAAGCGATGAAATTAGGCTATTCTAGTCTCGTAACAGATGGTAGTCAACCAGAAAATCAGACTGCGGAAGAAGTTGCTCGGCTCTTAAAATTGTCCAACAAAAATAGAATAAATATTTAAGGAGAAAACCATGATTAAGATTACTTTCCCAGATGGCGCTGTTCGTGAATTCGAATCTGGCGTGACTACTTTTGACATTGCCCAATCCATCAGCAATTCCCTGGCTAAAAAAGCCCTTGCTGGTAAATTCAACGGCAAATTGATTGACACAACTCGTGACATCACTGAAGATGGAAGCATTGAAATCGTGACCCCTGACCACGAAGATGCTCTTCCAATCTTGCGTCACTCAGCTGCTCACCTCTTTGCCCAAGCAGCAAAACGCCACTTCCCAGACATTCACTTGGGTGTTGGTCCAGCGATTGAAGATGGTTTCTACTACGATACCGACAACCAAGCTGGTCAAATCTCTAACGAAGACCTTCCTCGTATCGAAGAAGAAATGAAGAAAATCGTCAAGGAAAACTTCCCATCTATTCGCGAGGAAGTGACCAAAGACGAGGCTCGTGAAATCTTCAAGAACGACCCTTACAAGTTGGAATTGATCGAAGAGCACTCTGAAGACGAAGGTGGCTTGACCATCTATCGCCAAGGTGAATACGTGGACCTTTGCCGTGGCCCTCACGTCCCATCAACTGGTCGCATCCAAATCTTCCACCTTTTGAATGTTGCAGGTGCCTACTGGCGTGGAGATAGCGACAATGCCATGATGCAACGGATCTACGGTACAGCTTGGTTTGACAAGAAAGACTTGAAAAACTACCTTCAAATGCGTGAAGAAGCTAAGGAACGTGACCACCGTAAACTTGGTAAAGAGCTGGATCTCTTCATGATTTCTCAAGAAGTTGGACAAGGTCTTCCATTCTGGTTGCCAAATGGTGCGACTATCCGTCGTGAATTGGAACGCTACATCGTAGACAAAGAGTTGGCTTCTGGCTACCAACACGTTTACACTCCACCGCTTGCTTCTGTTGAGCTTTACAAGACTTCTGGTCACTGGGAACATTACCAAGAAGACATGTTCCCAACCATGGATATGGGTGATGGGGAAGAATTTGTTCTTCGTCCAATGAACTGTCCACACCACATCCAAGTCTTCAAACACCATGTGCACTCCTACCGTGAATTGCCAATCCGTATTGCTGAAATTGGGATGATGCACCGCTATGAAAAATCTGGTGCTCTTACAGGACTCCAACGTGTGCGTGAAATGTCTCTCAACGACGGTCACCTCTTTGTCACTCCAGAACAGATCCAAGAAGAATTCCAACGTGCTCTTCAGTTGATTATCGATGTTTATGAAGACTTCAACTTGACGGAATACCGCTTCCGCCTCTCTCTTCGTGACCCTCATGATACTCACAAGTACTTCGATAACGATGAGATGTGGGAAAATGCCCAAACCATGCTTCGTGCAGCACTTGATGAAATGGGTGTGGATTACTTTGAAGCCGAAGGTGAAGCAGCCTTCTACGGACCAAAATTGGATATCCAAGTGAAGACTGCTCTTGGAAAAGAAGAAACCCTTTCTACCATCCAGCTGGACTTCTTGCTTCCTGAACGCTTCGACCTTAAATATATCGGAGCTGACGGGGAAGAACACCGTCCAGTTATGATCCACCGTGGGGTTATCTCAACTATGGAACGCTTCACAGCTATCTTGATCGAGAACTACAAGGGTGCCTTCCCAACATGGCTTGCACCACATCAAGTAACTCTCATCCCTGTTTCTAACGAAAAACACGTAGACTACGCATGGGAAGTGGCTAAGAAACTCCGTGACCGTGGTGTCCGTGCCGACGTAGATGAGCGCAACGAAAAAATGCAGTTCAAGATTCGTGCTTCACAAACTAGCAAAATTCCTTACCAATTGATCGTTGGGGACAAGGAAATGGAAGACGGAACAGTCAACGTTCGTCGCTACGGCCAAAAAGAAACACAGACCGTGCCAGTTGACGACTTTGTCGCAGCGATTTTAGCAGACATCGCCAATAAATCACGGGTAGATAATCATTAAATTATGGTTATAGAAGGTTGTCCGAAAGGATAACCTTTATTTTTCAGTTAATTTCAGAAAATTCTATAAAAAAACACAAAAATACTTGAATTTTTTCAAAGAAATGGTAGAATGGTATCTATTAACCTTTAGGAGGGAAATTTTGACAGAATATAAAAATCTTGTAAATGGTGAATGGAAAGGTTCTGATAAAACTATTACTATTTACTCACCAATTGATAATGTAGAATTGGGGACTGTCCCAGCGATGAGTCAGACAGAAGTCGACTATGCTATGGAGAAGGCACGAGCTGCACTTCCTGCTTGGCGCTCATTATCCGCTGTTGAGCGTGCAACTTATCTACACAAAGCAGCAGATATTTTAGAACGTGATAAGGAAACAATTGGAACCGTACTTGCTAAAGAAGTAGCTAAAGGAATCAATGCTTCTATAGGAGAAGTCGTTCGTACTGCTGACTTAATTCGGTATGCGGCAGAGGAAGGGCTACGTATAACTGGTCAAGCAATGGAAGGTGGTGGTTTTGAAGCTGCTAGCAAAAACAAACTGGCTGTGGTTCGACGTGAACCAGTGGGAATTGTTTTAGCTATCGCCCCTTTTAATTATCCAGTAAACTTGTCAGGTTCAAAAATTGCACCTGCACTTATTGCTGGGAATGTGGTTATGTTTAAGCCACCTACGCAAGGTTCTATTTCAGGTCTCTTGCTGGCTAAAGCTTTTGATGAGGCTGGAATCCCTGCAGGTGTTTTAAATACGATTACAGGACGTGGTTCTGAAATCGGTGATTATATCATTGAGCACAAAGAAGTTAATTTTATCAACTTTACTGGTTCAACGCCTATCGGTGAGCGTATTGGTCGATTAGCTGGCATGCGTCCAATCATGTTGGAACTTGGTGGTAAGGATGCTGCTGTCGTTCTTGAGGATGCCGATCTCGAAAATGCTGCTAAACAAATTGTTGGTGGAGCTTACAGCTACTCGGGTCAACGTTGTACCGCTATCAAACGTGTCCTTGTGGTGGATAGCGTGGCAGACAAATTAGCTGCGCTTATCAAAGCAGAAGTAGCCAAGCTAACTGTCGGTGATCCGTTTGATAATGCTGATATCACACCTGTTATCGACAACGCATCAGCAGACTTTATCTGGGGGCTCATTGAAGATGCGCAAGAAAAAGGAGCGACGGCTCTTAGTGAAATTAAACGAGAAGGTAATTTGATTTGGCCTGCTTTGTTTGATAATGTAACGGTTGATATGAAGTTAGCATGGGAAGAACCCTTTGGTCCAGTTTTACCAATTATTCGTGTATCAAATGCTGATGAAGCAGTAACTATTGCTAATCAGTCTGAATATGGACTTCAATCTTCAGTCTTTACAAATGACTTCAAGAAAGCATTTGAAATTGCCGAAAAGCTTGAAGTGGGAACTGTTCATATTAATAATAAAACGCAACGAGGCCCAGATAATTTCCCATTCTTAGGATTGAAAGGGTCAGGTGCAGGAGTTCAAGGTATTAAATATAGTATCGAAGCTATGAGTAATGTGAAGTCCATTGTCTTTGATACCAAATAAATAATATATTAAAAAGTCTATAAAAAATTTTATAGACTTTTCATTTATTTTCATGATAGTGGTCTATTTGCTTTTTATCTGTAATCAAGGGATATTTCCTTTAATTTTTAAAATTGGTATATACCTATAAAACAGAAGTTATAATTAAATGTGAAAAAACAGGAAATATTCGGAAAATACTTGCAAGTTCTTTAAAATGTAGTATAATAAAGGTATATAAAACGGATACATTATATCAATAAAGAGGTATTATATGAACGAAAAAGATGCTCTTTGGGGATTTAATACGGGAGAGAATTTTTATTCTCAACATTATTTGGGTTGTCATCAGATTGAGAAAGGTTATGTTTTTCGGCTTTGGGCTCCAAATGCTGAGCAAGTTTCCTTGGTTGGAGATTTTACAAATTGGGATGAAAATCCACTGCCGATGCTCAAAAATGAAGGGGGAGTATGGGAAGTAGAAACGGAAGTAGCAAAAGAGAACCAACACTATAAGTATAAAGTGAAACGTAAAGGGGGACAAGAAGTATTAAAAATTGACCCATTTGCTATTTATATGGAGGCTAGACCAGGAACCAGTGCGCTTATTTATACCGTTACTCCAAAGAAATGGAAAGACGGAATGTGGATAGCCAGAAGAAAAAGATTTGGATTCTTTCATCGACCAATTAATATTTATGAGGTTCATGCGGGTTCTTGGAAACGAAATAAGGATGGAAGCCCTTTTAATTTCAAGCAATTAAAAGAAGAATTGATACCTTATTTGGTAAAGATGAATTACACACATGTAGAATTTATGCCCCTTATGGCTCACCCTTTAGGTTTAAGTTGGGGATACCAGTTGATGGGGTACTTTGCCTTTGAACATAGTTATGGGACTCCTGAGCAATTTCAAGATTTTGTCGAAACGTGTCATCTTAATAATATTGGGGTTATTGTGGATTGGGTTCCTGGGCATTTTACGATAAATGATGATGCTCTGGCTTATTTCGATGGCACACCGACCTTTGAATACCAAGATTATGATAAGGCTCATAATTACGGTTGGGGCGCACTTAACTTTGATTTGGGTAAAACACAAGTACAATCATTTTTAATATCAAGTCTAAAGTTTTGGATTGAATTTTATCATTTAGATGGTGTTCGAATAGATGCCGTTAGTAATATGCTTTATCTCGATTATGATAGTGGTCCATGGCAAGCCAATAAGGATGGCGGTAATACTAATTACGAAGGTTTTGCATTTTTACAAAAGTTAAATACGGTGATTAAGGGTGATCATCCAGATGTCATGATGATAGCAGAAGATAGTTCTAGCCAACTCAAAATTACTGGTCCGACTGAATTAAATAGTGCAGGATTTGATTATAAATGGAATATGGGATGGATGAATGATATTCTGCGTTTTTATGAAATGGATCCAATTTATCGGAAACATGACTTTAATCTAGTTACTTTTTCATTCATGTATGCTTTTTCAGAGAATTTTCTATTACCATTTTCGCATGATGAGGTAGTTCATGGTAAGAAGAGCATGATGCATAAAATGTGGGGAGACCGGTATAATCAGTTTGCTGGTTTACGAAATCTTTTAACCTATCAGATATGTCACCCGGGTAAGAAATTACTTTTTATGGGGTCCGAATTTGGTCAATTTTTGGAATGGAAATCTGAAGAACAACTAGAATGGGACAATTTAGAGGATCCTATGAATAAAAAAATGCAAGATTTCACGTCTGAGCTCAATAAATTTTACAAAGAAAATCGTTCCCTTTGGGAAGTAGATACTGGATATGAAGGAATTGAGATTATCGATGCAGACAATCGCGATGAAAGCGTTCTCTCTTTTGTTCGGAAGTCTAAAAAAGGCGAGCTTTTAATATGTGTCTTTAACATGGCTCCAGTGGAAAGAAAAGAGTTTACGATTGGCGTTCCTGTTGCTGCTAGTTATGAGGAGATTTGGAACACTGAATTAGAGTCTTGGGGTGGTGTTTGGAAGAATAGTAATGGCATTATATCTTCACAATCAAATCTTTGGAAAGAATATCCAGAAACACTAACGTTTACTCTACCTGCCTTGGGTGCAAGTATTTGGAAAGTAAAACGAAAAATTAAGCGTCCAACAGTTTATAAAGTGGACAGATAAAATAATTAGTTAAGTTTTTAAAAGAAACCCATAATATTGTTAACAAAATTCATATTTTTTATAAGGAGAAGGTAAATATGAAGAATGAAATGCTTGCTTTAATTCTTGCCGGTGGGCAAGGAACTCGTCTTGGAAAACTGACCCAAAGTATTGCCAAGCCTGCTGTACAATTTGGTGGCCGTTACAGGATTATCGATTTTGGGCTTTCTAATTGCGCTAATTCTGGTATACACAATGTTGGAGTGATTACGCAATATCAACCATTAGCATTGAACAATCATATCGGAAACGGCTCTAGTTGGGGGTTAGATGGAATTAATTCGGGAGTATCTATTTTACAACCATACTCAGCTAGTGAAGGTAACCGTTGGTTCCAAGGGACGAGTCATGCTATTTATCAAAATATTGATTATATTGATAGTATCAACCCTGAATACGTATTAATCTTATCTGGCGACCATATCTACAAAATGGATTATGATGATATGCTCCAATCGCACAAAGATAATAACGCTAGTTTAACTGTTGCGGTTCTGGATGTACCTCTTAAAGAAGCTAGTCGTTTTGGAATCATGAATACGGATGCAAATAATCGTATCGTTGAATTTGAAGAAAAACCAGCAGAACCAAAATCTACAAAAGCTTCCATGGGGATTTATATCTTTGATTGGGAACGTTTACGGAATATGCTAGTTTCTGCAGAAAAAGGTGGTGTAGACATGTCTGATTTTGGTAAAAATGTCATTCCAGCTTATCTTGAAACAGGTGAAAGTGTCTATGCATATGAGTTTAATGGATACTGGAAAGATGTAGGTACAATTGAGTCACTTTGGGAAGCAAATATGGAATACATCTCTCCTGAAAATGCCTTGGACAGCCGGAATCGTCAATGGAAGATCTATTCTCGGAATATGATTGCACCACCAAACTTTTTCGGAGATCACGCGCATGTGGAGGATTCTCTGGTTGTAGATGGTTGTTTAGTGGATGGTACTGTTAAACACTCTGTTTTATCTACAGGTGCACAAGTACGTGAGGATGCTCTTGTTGAAGATTCTGTTATTATGAGTGGAGCTATTATTGGTAAGGGTGCAAAAATTAAGAGAGCTATTATTGGAGAAGGAGCTGTCATCTCTGAGGGAGTTGAGATTGATGGTACTGAAGAAGTTCAAGTAGTAGGTTACAATGAAGTAGTGGGGGTTGCAACTGATGAAAATTGATAAATATTCAGCAATTTTGGGAAACACAGTAGGTTTCCATGATATGGATACCTTAACGGACAATCGTCCTTTAGCAAGTCTTCCTTTCGGAGGGAAATATCGTCTTATTGACTTTCCGTTATCAAACCTTGCCAATGCTGGAATTCGAAGTGTTTTTGGTATATTTCAACAAGACAATATCAGTTCAGTTTTTGACCATATCCGTTCAGGTCGTGAATGGGGACTGTCTACACTTTTAAGTCATTATTATCTCGGTATTTATGCTACTAAAGTGGAAGATAGTATCGTAGATAAAGAGTATTATGCTCAACTCCTTACTTATCTGAAACGCTCAGGTTCTAATCAAACAGTTGCCCTTAACTGCGATGTGTTGGTAAACTTAGATTTGAATCAAGTTTTCCATTTGCATAATACAACAGAACAAGCCATTACAGTTGTTTATAAAAAATTACCTAAAGAACAAATTTCTGATGTGAACTCTATACTAGAAATTGATGAAACTGATAAAGTAATTGGACATAAATTATTTGAGGATAAAAATCTTGAACACTATAATATGTCAACAGACTTATTTGTGGTTGATACGCAGTTTTTAATTGAAAAGTTGGAAGAAGAAGCTACTAAGGATGCGCCACGTAAATTACGCTATGTTCTACGTGATTTAGCAGTTGATGTTCATGCTTTTGCCTACGAATACACCGGTTATTTATCAAATATCCATTCAGTTAAATCATATTATGATGCGAATCGTGATATGTTAGACTCACAGAAATTTTATTCTTTGTTTGCACCTAATCAAAAGGTTTATACGAAAGTGAAGAATGAAGAACCGACCTACTATGCAGTTAATTCAAACGTAAAGCGTTCGCAGTTTGCATCTGGTTCTATTGTCCGAGGTCAAGTTGAAGGTTCCGTCATTTCGCGTAATGCAACGATTGAAGAAAATGCGAAAGTTATCAATTCTATTGTTTTTCCGCGTGTTCGTGTGGCGAAAGGTGCTAAGGTTGAGTTTGCTATCGTTGATAAAGGAGTTGAAATTGCAGAAGGTGTAACCGTTAGAGGAACTGAAAGTAATCCCATTGTTCTTTCTAAGGGTTCAATCGTAACTGAGGATATAATTAGATGAAAATTTTATTTGCAGCATCAGAAGGTGCACCATTCTCAAAAACTGGGGGGTTAGGAGATGTTATTGGTGCTTTGCCTAAGTCACTTGTAAAACAAGGACACGACGTAGCAGTTGCTCTACCTTATTATGATATGGTGGATGCTAGATATGGGAATCAGATTGAGGATCTTCTTCATTTTGATATACAGGTTGGTTGGAGAAAACAGTATGTAGGGATTAAAAAACTAGTTCAAGATAAGGTTACGTTTTACTTTGTAGATAATCAATACTATTTCTTCCGAGGTCATGTGTATGGTGATTGGGATGACGGTGAACGCTTTGCATACTTTCAATTAGCTGTGTTGGAGATGATGGAAAGAGTTAATTTTATCCCTGACCTTCTTCATGTTCATGATTACCATACTGCAATGATGCCATTTCTATTGAAAGAAAAGTATCATTGGATTCAATCTTATCAAAATATTCGTACGGTATTAACTATCCATAATTTAGAATTTCAAGGTCAATTTTCAGACAGTATGTTGAGTGAGCTTTTTGGAGTTGGATATCAGCGCTATGCAGATGGAACACTACGTTGGAACAATTGTCTAAATTGGATGAAAGCCGGAATTCTTTATGCTGATAAGGTTACAACTGTTTCACCAAGTTATGCTGAAGAAATTAAAACAAGTCAATTTGGCTGTGGTTTAGATCAAGTCCTTCGTATGGAGTCAGGTAAACTAACCGGTATTGTAAATGGAATTGATACTGATCTATATAACCCTGAAACAGATAAGTTGATTCCTTACCATTTCAGTTCAAAAAATCTGGATGGAAAGTCAAAAAATAAAGCTAGTTTGCAAAAACGTCTCAATTTGCCGGTACGCAAAGATGTGCCTCTTGTAGGGATTGTTTCCCGTTTGACTCGCCAAAAAGGTTTTGATATTGTTGTTGAGCAGTTGCATAATTTATTGCAAGAAGATGTACAGATTGTCCTTTTAGGGACAGGTGATTCTAGTTTTGAGCAAGCTTTCGCTTGGTTTAGTAGTGCCTATCCTGAAAAAATGTCAGCAAATCTACTTTTTGATGTAACCTTAGCTCAAGAGATTTATGCAGCTAGTGATATTTTCCTAATGCCAAGTCGTTTCGAGCCGTGTGGCCTTTCTCAATTGATGTCAATGCGGTATGGTACTTTACCTCTGGTTCATGAAGTCGGTGGGTTAAAAGATACAGTTCTAGCCTATAATCAATTTGATGGTAGTGGTACAGGTTTTGGTTTTAATAACTTGAATGGTTATTGGTTAAGTGAAACTTTCTATAAGGCTGTAAGTTTATATAAAAACGAAAAAGACGTATGGAATAGTTTACAAAAGCAAGCAATGTCTCAAGACTTTTCTTGGGATACTGCTTCAAAATCATATGAACAAATATACCAACAATTAGTATGATTCTTGTTCGTTTGTATTAGGAACTATTTGTTTTCAAACGGTAATAAATTCTCCTCTCTTGTATGATTTACAAGAGAGGTTTTGTAGTGAAATACATAACTTGAATAAAAATGTGATATAGATAGGGGAAATATGAAATTAACAAAAGAACAATTTATTAGAGATTTTAAAGATACTTTACACGAAGAAAAAATGATTAAAGTAGCTGATGCGACATCAGCTGAAATATTTGAAACGCTGGCACATACCATCCGCAAATATATCACTCCATTATGGTTGGAACGTCGCCGTAATTTGGTGGAAAATCAGCAGAAAACTGCCTATTATTTTTCAATTGAATTTCTACCGGGTAGAATGTTGGAGACAAATCTTTTGAACTTGGGTATTTTAGATACAGTTAAAGAAGGTTTTTCTGACTTAGGTGTGGATTTTAGAGAAGTGAAGCGTGCAGAACACGACATGGCTCTTGGAAATGGTGGCCTAGGTCGTCTAGCATCTGCTTTTATGGATTCACTTGCTACGACTGGGTATCCAGGTTTTGGAAATGGAATTCGTTATCAGTATGGCCTCTTTAAACAAAGAATTGTTGACGGTTACCAAATAGAGTTGCCTGATGCTTGGTTTGGAAGTATAGGGAATGTTTGGGAGACTAGGAAAGATCACGATATTGTTAAAGTGAAACTTTATGGAAATGTCTATCTGCGTGCTAATGAGGAAGGACGCATTGTACCAGTTTATGAAAACCAGCAGATTCTTCGAGCAGTGCCATATGACGTGCCACAGATTGGTTTTGAAAATGATATCGTTAATAATCTTCGCCTATGGGATGTTGAAATTCCTGAAGATCAAGAAATACATTATCCAAGTATTGAAGCTCGCCGGAGAGTGACAGACATTACAGCTGTACTTTATCCTGATGATTCTAGTTATGAAGGAAAAGAACTTCGCTTGATTCAAGAATACTTTATGACCAGTGCAGGCCTTCAGACTATCATCATGTCATATCTGAAACAAGGGCGACTACTTCAGGATATTCATGAAAAAGTATCAGTTCATATTAATGATACCCATCCTGCTGTTGCTCCTGCTGAATTCATGCGTTTATTAATCGATGAGTATGGGTTAGAGTGGGATGATGCATGGAATGCTACCGTTAAAACAATGAGTTACACTAATCATACGATTCTTTCAGAAGCTTTAGAAAAATGGGACGCTGGACTATTTAAACATGTTTTACCACGTGTATATCAAATTATACTTGAAATAGATAATCGCTATGTTGCTGAAATGGCGGCGCGTGGAGTAGAGGCAGGAATTATTGAACGTACTCGTATCGTTAAGGACAATCAAATTCATATGGCCCATCTTGCAATTATCGGTGGACATTCAATTAATGGCGTTGCTAAATTACATACAGATCTCTTAAAGGAAGATACACTCCGAGATTTTTATGAAATATATCCAGAGAAATTTAATAATAAAACTAATGGAATTGTACAACGACGTTGGTTGCAGATTGCAGATGAACCCTTATCAAATGAAATTGATAGATTAATTGGTAAAGGGTGGCGAAAAGACATCCATCAATTGCGTAACTTACTTGATTATAAAGAAGAAAAGACAGTATTGGAAGATTTCTATCAAGTGAAACAACAAGCTAAAAAACGTCTTGCGGACTTTATTCAAGAATCGACTGGAATTGAAGTGTCA
This sequence comes from Streptococcus sp. DD10, assembly GCF_001578805.1. GTDB lineage: Bacteria > Bacillota > Bacilli > Lactobacillales > Streptococcaceae > Streptococcus. The sequence goes on from NZ_KQ969157.1 coordinate 302,190, forward strand.
ACAGATGCGATCTTTGATGTGCAGGTTAAACGCCTTCATGCCTATAAACGTCAGCTTCTGAATTTACTACACATTATTAAGCTATATTGGGATTTAAAAGATAACCCAGACAAGGATATGGTGCCTCGTGTGTTTATATTTGGTGCTAAAGCAGCACCAGGCTATCATTTTGCGAAGTCTGTTATTAAACTAATTAACGAAGTGGGAAATCTTGTCAATAATGATTTGAGCCTCCAAGGTAAGCTAAAAGTTGTTTTCCTAGAAAACTATCGTGTAAGCCTAGCTGAACTTGTTATCCCTGCTGCAGATGTATCTGAGCAAATTTCTCTTGCTTCTAAGGAAGCATCTGGTACATCAAATATGAAATTTATGATGACGGGTGCGATTACTCTCGCAACACTTGATGGAGCCAATATCGAAATTAAAGACGAAGTAGGGGACGAAAATATCGTTATCTTTGGTATGGATAAGGATCAAGTTTATGATCATTATGCACGACATGACTACTATTCAAGAGCGGTTTATGAGCAAAATCCTATTATTCGACGAGTAGTAGATACTTTTATTAATGGAACGATACCAAATATACAGGGTGAAGGAACAGAAATTTATGAAGCTCTTATCAGCCACAACGACGAATACTTTTTGTTAGAAGATTTTGTTTCATATGTAGAGGCTCAAGAAAAAATCGATACACTTTATCGTGACAGAGAAAAGTGGGCACAAATGAGTCTGATCAATATCGCAACTTCAGACAAATTCACATCAGATGATACAATCGAGCAGTATGCACAAGAAATTTGGAATTTAGAAAAATAATTTCAAAAGTAGGTGGATTCTCTTAATGTGATTTACTTTATCGATTTATTAGAGGAAACACACACTATTTTGTAGAGATTACAAGTAAATATAGATATATTATTGTGTGGTGGACAGTTCAAGCGCGTTGAGTGAGTGATTTTTGTCCACCTCTTTTTAGATATAAAAATAGAAATATGTCATATTTTTTTGAAATATGTGGGAGATAATTCCGAAATGTGACTTAAATTTATGTCAATTTTTCTTAATTATTAAAAACTAGTAAAAAAACGTTTTCAAACCCTCTAAAAGTTTGACAAATAAAAAAATAGGACTAGAATAGCTTAGTAAAAAAATTTCAATAAAAGGAGAATTCGTAATGGATTTAACAGTTTTTGCACTTGGTGTAGCCGTTATGGGTGTTAGTATTGGTGAAGGGCTTTTGGTATCAAGTTTCTTGCGTTCCGCTGCTCGTCAACCAGAGATGTATAACAAACTTCGTACAGGCATGATGCTTGGTGTTGCCTTCATCGAGGGTACTTTCTTTGTACTCTTGGCTATGGCTATCTTGTTTAAACTGGTATTCAAATAATAATGAAATAGAAAAGGGGTGAAGTCAGTTGGAAAATGCAAAAAATCCAACCCTAAACCTTGGTCCTGTGACCTTTGATTTGACCCTGTTAGTCATGTCGGTTTTGACTGTTACAATTGTTTTTGGATTCGTATATTGGGCGAGTCGAAAGATGACTCTTAAACCGAATGCAAAGCAGAATGTGCTCGAATATATTATTGACTTTGTTAATGGTGTAGCAAAGGATAATCTAGGTGCACAGAATGTCAAACCATACTCCCTCTTTCTTTTCACTATCTTTTCCTTCATCTTAGTCTCAAATCAGCTTGGTTTGATGACAAAGCTAGAAGCAGGTGGATATAACTTCTGGACTTCACCGACATCGAATATGTTTTATGACTTTGGGCTATCCCTCATTATTAGTCTTTTTGTGAATATAGAGGGAATTCGACGTCAAGGGTTTGGAAAATACCTGGAAGAATACAAAAATCCTATGAACATATTGGAAGTTTTAACAGACTTTCTTTCTCTAGCACTTCGACTTTATGGTAATATTTATGCTGGGGAAATTGTTACAGGATTGTTGGTCATGCTGTTTAATGCAGGTATCTTTTGGGCACCGATTGCCTTCGGTCTAAATATGGTATGGACTGCCTTTTCAATCTTTATCGGATCGTTGCAGGCCTATGTTTTTACTATGCTGACCACAATGTATCTAGCTAAAAAATCAGGAATTGAAGCATAATATAGAAAAGGAGTAATTATGGAAACCTCATTGGGAACGATTATCGGAAATATCATCCTTGTAACAGGTTCAGTTTTTGTTTTGTTCCTCCTCATTCGAAAGTATGCTTGGGGGAATATAACCTCTATTTTTGAAGAGCGAGCTCAGAAAATTTCTGATGACCTTGATAATGCTGAACAAGCACGACAACAGGCAGAAGAATTGGCTCATAAACGGGAAATAGAATTAGCAGGTAGTCGAAAAGAAGCAAGTCAGATTATTGGATCTGCTAAAGAAACTGCTGAAAAAAACAAGACGGATATGCTTACAGAAACTAAATCTGAAATTATTCGTTTAAAAGAAAAAGCAAATCAAGAAATCGAACAAAATCGTAAAGATGCTATTGATAGCATTAAGGGTGAGGTTGCAGACTTGACCATTCTCTTAGCAGGTAAAATTATGACCGATAAACTGGAAATAGAGGGTCAAAGTGATTTAATTGATCGCTACATTGACAGACTAGGAGATGCTTGATGGATAAAAAGCAAGGTATTGTGATTAAAAAATATGTTCGTCCATTTGTTCAATTGATTTTAGAAAATGGACAAACAGAAAACGTTTTCGACCAACTGAGCCAGATGCAGAGTGTCTTTGAAGAGACTGGTCTTGCTCATTTTTTATCCAATATCGCAGTTGGTAAGTTAGATAAAATTCAGGCTCTTCGTCTTTTTAAGCAGTCGGAAACAGGATTGGTTGAGAATTTGATTGAGCTTCTCATTCAAAATGATCGTGAAAATTTATTGGTCGATATTGTTAATGAAAGTATTTGTCAACTTGAAAAGGAAACAAATTGTTTTCAAGTTGAACTAAGAAGTGTGACAGGATTGAGCACACAACAAAAAGAACGTCTTACTTCAATTGTTGAAAAGAAATTAGGCTTGAGTGTTCGCTCCTTCAAAGAAATAAACGACCCAAGTTTGATTGGAGGTTTTATAATTAGTGCCAATCATAAAACAATTGATGCAAGTGTTAAAGGTCAGTTACAGACCATGAAAGAAAAATTGAAATAGAAAGTGGTGATCTTTTGGCAATTAGCGCACAAGAAATCAGTGCTTTAATTAAGCAACAAATTGAAAATTTTCAACCTGATTTTGATGTTACTGAGACAGGAATAGTCACTTATGTTGGTGATGGAATTGCTCGGGCACATGGTTTAGAAAATGCAATGAGTGGTGAGTTACTTGTTTTTGAAAATGGTTCTTACGGTATGGCTCAAAATTTGGAAACAAATGATATAGGGATCATTATCTTAGGAGACTTCACAGATATTCGTGAAGGTGATAGCATTCGTCGAACTGGAAAGATTATGGAAGTACCAGTAGGGAACGCATTGATTGGTCGAGTGGTTGATCCTCTTGGGCGTCCAGTAGACGGATTGGGAGAGATAATTACGGATTCCTATCGTCCAATTGAGAATCCTGCACCTGGAGTTATGGAGCGCAAATCGGTTTCTGAACCATTGCAAACTGGTTTAAAAGCCATTGATGCATTGGTACCGATTGGACGTGGTCAGCGTGAGTTGATTATTGGAGATCGACAAACAGGTAAAACATCCATTGCAATTGATACGATACTAAATCAAAAAGGGCAAGATATGATTTGTATCTATGTTGCGATTGGTCAAAAGGAATCAACAGTACGGACTCAAGTTGAGACCTTGCACCAATATGGAGCCATGGATTACACGATTGTGGTAACTGCATCAGCTTCACAACCTTCTCCATTGTTATATCTTGCACCGTATGCTGGTGTATCAATGGCAGAAGAATTTATGTACAATGGTAAACATGTTCTGATTGTTTATGATGATCTTTCTAAGCAAGCAGTTGCGTACCGTGAATTGTCACTACTGTTACGTAGACCACCTGGACGGGAAGCTTACCCAGGAGATGTCTTTTACCTTCATTCACGCCTTTTAGAACGCTCAGCTAAGGTTTCTGACGAGTTAGGCGGTGGTTCTATCACAGCTTTACCTATCATAGAAACCCAAGCTGGAGATATTTCTGCTTATATTGCAACCAACGTTATATCCATTACTGATGGACAAATCTTCTTACAAAATGGTTTGTTCAATGCTGGTATACGACCAGCTATTGATGCAGGTTCATCTGTTTCACGTGTTGGTGGGTCAGCACAAATAAAGGCGATGAAAAAAGTCGCTGGGACCCTTCGTATTGACTTGGCATCTTATCGTGAGTTGGAGGCATTTACTAAGTTTGGTTCTGATTTAGATGCTGCAACACAAGCTAAATTAAATCGTGGTCGTAGGACAGTAGAAGTGCTAAAACAATCTGTCCATAAGCCACTACCAATTGAAAAACAGGTCGTTGTTTTGTATGCATTGACTCATGGCTTTATGGATGCAATTCCTGTAAATGACATTTTACGTTTTGAAACAGAATTATATGAATACATTGAGACTCATCAAGCAGATATTTTTGAAATTATTCAAAAAACTCAAGATTTACCTGATGAGGACAAATTAGATGATGTGATTACTTCGTTTATTAATCAATCTAGTTTTAAATAGAAAGAAGGTGTCCAATGGCAGTTTCTTTAAATGATATAAAAAATAAAATCGCATCTACTAAAAATACAAGTCAAATTACAAATGCTATGCAGATGGTTTCGGCAGCTAAACTTGGAAAATCTGAACAAGCAGCAAAGGATTTCCAGATATATGCTTCCAAAGTACGAAAACTTTTGACTGATTTACTTCAGGGATCCGATTTGTCGAATTCAAACCATCCTTTGTTAGTGAGCCGAGAACCCCAAAAATTTGGATTAATTGTCATAACTTCTGACAGAGGTCTAGTAGGGGGATATAATGCCAATATTTTACGTGCAGTTTTAGAAGAAATTCAAAAAGATGCTGAAGATGGATATGAAAGTGAAGTGATTGCAATCGGTGGGGTTGGAGCGGATTTCTTTCGTGCTCGGGGGATTAATCCAATCTATGAAATGAGAGGATTATCAGATCAACCTAGTTTTGATGAAGTTCGAAAAATTATTAATAAAGTGGTCGCAATGTATCGTAATGAAATGTTTGATGCGGTTTATGTTTGTTACAACCACCATGTTAATAGTTTAACAAGTCAAATGCGTGTAGAACAAATGTTGCCAATCATTGATTTGGATCATAATGAAGCGAGCGGTTACACACAAGAGTTTGATTTGGAGCCGGGACGCGAAGCCATCTTAGAGCAACTCTTACCTCAGTTTGCGGAAAGCATGATTTATGGTGCTATTATTGATGCAAAGACGGCAGAAAACGCAGCAGGGATGACTGCGATGCAAACTGCAACTGATAACGCAAAAAAAATCATTCATGATTTAACCATTCAGTATAACCGTGCTCGTCAGGCTACGATTACACAGGAAATCACTGAAATTGTAGGCGGGGCTAGTGCCTTAGAATGATTGCTATTTAAATTTGTGAACAATTAATAAAAGACTATCAATGAATAGCTCCGTGTAGAGAGAAATTTTACAAAATAAAATAGGCTGAGTAGCAGTGAAAGTCAGGAAATTTTTTCTTGTAATAATCATAAAATTTAATAGAATAGGAGTAATGAATGAGTTCAGGTAAAATCTCACAGGTAGTGGGTCCTGTCGTAGACGTTTCGTTTGCGGCTGGAGATAAGCTCCCTGAAATCAATAATGCGCTGGTCGTTTATAAGAATGATGCTAAAAAATCTAAAGTTGTACTCGAAGTAGCACTTGAACTTGGTGATGGTGTTGTTCGAACCATCGCTATGGAATCAACAGACGGTTTGACAAGAGGGATGGAAGTCCTGGACACCGGTCGTGCAATATCAGTACCAGTAGGTAATGAAACGCTGGGGCGTGTTTTTAACGTACTTGGTGATACCATTGACCTTGAACAACCTTTTGGCGATGATGTAAAACGAGAACCTATCCATAAAAAAGCACCAACTTTTGATCAATTATCAACTTCTGAAGAAATATTAGAAACTGGGATTAAAGTTATCGACTTGCTAGCCCCTTACCTTAAGGGTGGTAAAGTCGGACTCTTCGGTGGTGCTGGTGTTGGTAAAACCGTTTTGATTCAAGAGTTGATTCACAACATTGCCCAGGAGCACGGTGGTATTTCCGTGTTTACAGGTGTTGGTGAACGGACACGCGAAGGTAATGACCTTTACTGGGAAATGAAAGAATCTGGCGTTATCGAGAAAACAGCCATGGTCTTCGGTCAAATGAATGAACCACCTGGAGCACGTATGCGTGTTGCTCTTACTGGTTTGACAATTGCGGAATACTTCCGTGATGTCGAAGGTCAAGACGTGCTTCTCTTCATCGATAACATCTTCCGTTTCACTCAAGCAGGTTCTGAGGTTTCTGCACTTCTTGGTCGTATGCCATCAGCCGTTGGTTACCAACCAACACTTGCGACTGAAATGGGTCAATTACAAGAACGGATCACATCAACTAAAAAAGGTTCTGTTACCTCTATCCAAGCCATTTACGTACCAGCAGATGACTATACTGATCCAGCGCCAGCTACGGCATTTGCACACTTGGATTCAACAACTAACTTGGAACGGAAATTGGTACAATTGGGAATCTATCCCGCAGTTGACCCACTGGCATCTAGCTCGCGTGCTCTTTCACCAACTATCGTTGGTGAAGAACATTACGCTGTCGCAGCCGAGGTAAAACGTGTCCTTCAGCGTTATCAAGAATTGCAAGATATCATTGCTATCCTTGGAATGGATGAGCTATCAGATGACGAAAAAACTCTAGTAGCACGTGCGAGACGAATTCAGTTCTTCTTATCACAAAACTTTAACGTTGCAGAACAGTTTACTGGTCAGCCTGGTTCTTATGTTCCAGTAGCAGAAACTGTACGTGGTTTTAAAGAAATTCTAGAAGGGAAATATGATCATTTACCAGAGGATGCTTTCCGAGGTGTTGGTTCGATTGAAGATGTCATTACAAAAGCTGAAAAAATGGGATTCTAAGAGGTGATGTATGACTCAAATGACAGTACAGGTAGTTACACCGGACGGTATTTGCTATGACCATCATGCAGCCTTTGTTCAGGTTCGTACAACTGAAGGTGAACTTGGGATTCTTCCTGGGCATACCTCACTAATTGCTGTATTAGCAGTTGATGAATTGAAGGTAAGAAGGCTTGATGATGAGCATCATGTTGATTGGGTCGCAGTAAATGGTGGGGTAATCGAAGTGTCAAATGATACTATTCAGATTATCGCCGATTCAGCCGAGCGACAACGAGATATCGATGTAAGTCGTGCAGAAAGAGCCAAACAGCGTGCAGAACAGGATATTGAAGAAGCACATAATAAGCATTTGATAGACCAAGAAAAACGTGCCAAAATAGCGCTTCAACGTGCCATCAATAGGATTAATGTTGCTGGAAAATAGCTTTAAAATATCTTATTTTGTCTCAGAACATTTATAGTACTTTGTTGGGAATTATTAGTTTCAAATTCTTTGTCAACTGTAGTGGGTAAACGAAAAGCATAGATGTTAAAGGAGCAGAGTCATCTGCTCCTTTTTTTAAAATTTTAGCCGTCAAAACGGACATCTTAGAAAAAATGATCTATTCATGCATTCTTTCTGCCATACTAAATTTAGGAAGAAGGGAGATTGTTATGATTGAAGAAGTTTACACAGAATACAGAGAATATTATTCCACTTTAGAGGTAGCATATGGTTATCTAAAATTGGACCGATATGAGTGGAAAAGTTTGCACTTGCGCTACTTCATATACTATTTGCGCAAGTATGACATTCACAGTATGGAGTGCTTCACAAGCTATCATTACAAGGTTTCTTACAGGGGATATTTGGAGGAAATAGTAAGAACTATGATTCATTAGCATCGTGAGAGGACGGATTTCGTTTTTTCTTTTTTTATGTTAAGAGCTATCAAAACCTATTTTTGAAATTATCAAAGTTGCGAAAAGCAAAGGAATTGCGTTTAATAATTTTGATTAGATTACTAGTTGCTTCGAGTTTTGCATTTGAAAAGAGGAGTTTGATGGCGTTGATAAACTTCGTCTTTTTTCTTTTTAATGATTTTTTAAAAGATAAATT
>NZ_KQ969157.1:311439-334957 GCF_001578805.1 Streptococcus sp. DD10
CAATTTATCAAAAAAAGATTCAAGCTAAGTGCTTAGGTTGGTATGCTATAAAAAGACTTTCATTTTTTTAAAAAAAGTAGTATAATACTAACATTACACAAACTTTTAGAAAATTCCGAATGAGGTAAGTTATGGGATATACAGTTGCTGTTGTTGGTGCCACTGGTGCTGTTGGTGCTCAAATGATTAAAATGTTGGAAGAATCCACACTTCCAATTGATAAAATTCGTTACCTTGCTTCTGCGCGTTCAGCAGGCAAGACCTTGAAATTTAAAGACCAAGACATTACTATTGAGGAAACCACAGAAACTGCTTTTGAAGGAGTAGATATTGCTCTCTTTTCAGCAGGTGGGTCAACCTCTGCTAAGTATGCTCCCTATGCTGTGAAAGCTGGAGCAGTAGTGGTGGATAACACTTCTTATTTCCGCCAAAATCCGGATGTTCCCTTGGTGGTACCTGAGGTGAATGCCCATGCTCTTGATGCCCACAATGGAATTATTGCATGTCCTAACTGTTCAACCATCCAAATGATGGTGGCCTTGGAGCCTGTTCGTCAGAAGTGGGGCTTGGATCGTATCATCGTTTCAACCTATCAGGCGGTTTCCGGTGCGGGTATGGGAGCTATCCTTGAAACCCAACGGGAACTACGTGAAGTTTTAAATGATGGTGTGAACCCACGAGACTTGCATGCAGACATCCTTCCTTCTGGTGGGGACAAGAAGCACTATCCAATCGCCTTTAATGCTCTTCCACAAATCGACGTCTTTACAGACAACGACTACACTTACGAAGAGATGAAGATGACCAAGGAAACCAAGAAAATTATGGAAGATGACAGCATTGCTGTTTCAGCAACCTGTGTCCGTATTCCAGTCTTGTCAGCCCACTCAGAGTCAGTTTACATCGAAACCAAAGAAGTAGCTCCGATTGAAGAAGTGAAAGCAGCTATTGCAGCTTTCCCAGGTGCCGTTCTTGAGGATGATGTAGCTCATCAAATCTACCCTCAAGCTATCAATGCAGTTGGTTCACGGGATACTTTTGTTGGACGTATCCGCAAGGACTTGGATGCGGAAAAAGGTATCCACATGTGGGTTGTTTCAGATAACCTTCTTAAAGGTGCAGCTTGGAACTCTGTTCAAATTGCAGAAACTCTTCACGAACGTGGCTTGGTTCGTCCAACAGCTACATTAAAATTTGAATTAAAATAAGCAAACTTTAGGTGCTGGGAGGTATCTCAGCACCTTTTTGTATCCAAAATAAACTAGAAGGAGAGCGTCACCATGTCTTATCAGGATTTGAAAAATTGTAAAATGATTACTGCCTTTATCACTCCGTTTCATGAAGATGGGTCCATTAACTTCGAGGCTATTCCTGCCTTGATTGAGCATTTATTAGCGCATCACACAGACGGCATTCTCCTAGCTGGAACAACTGCTGAAAGTCCGACCTTGACCCATGATGAGGAATTGGAAATTTTTGCTGCTGTTCAAAAGGTTGTAGCTGGTCGTGTTCCTCTGATTGCAGGGGTCGGAACCAATGATACACGAGACTCCATTGAGTTTGTCAAGGAAGTAGCGGACTTTGGTGGTTTTGCTGCTGGTTTAGCCATTGTTCCTTACTACAATAAACCATCTCAAGAAGGCTTGTATCAGCATTTTAAAGCCATTGCAGATGCTTCTGACCTACCAATCATTCTCTACAATATCCCAGGTCGGGTTGTGGTTGAGTTAACGCCAGAAACCATGCTTCGTTTAGCTGAACATCCCAATATTATCGGTGTTAAAGAGTGTACCAGCTTGGCCAATATGGCTTACTTGATTGAGCATAAGCCAGAAGAGTTCTTAATTTATACAGGTGAAGATGGAGATGCCTTCCATGCCATGAACCTTGGTGCGGATGGGGTTATTTCTGTTGCATCTCATACAAATGGAGATGAGATGCACGAGATGTTTACTGCCATTGCGGAAAGCGATATTCAAAAGGCGGCAGCTATTCAACGGCAATTTATTCCCAAAGTCAATGCCCTCTTCTCTTATCCAAGTCCTGCACCGGTCAAGGCAGTTCTCAATTATCTGGGACTTGCTGCTGGACCAACTCGCTTGCCGTTGGTGCCAACACCAGAAGAAGATGCCAAACGCATTATCAAGGTTGTCGTAGACGGCGATTACGAAGCGACCAAGGCTACAGTAACCGGTGTTTTAAGACCAGATTATTAAGTTGACCTGCATTTTATTTTGAACAAGTACTGTAACTATAAGTTTATTTTAAGAATTTTATTATACTTTCATGAGTGAGATTTTTATCATTAAAGAAAAGTAGATACAAAATGAGGTTCAACTATGAAATTTAAAAAAATACTTTTTACATCTGTAGCGATTGTAGTAGCGGTATCAAGTTTCTCTCGTGTTTCTGCTGATGCAACTGTTCAAAAAGTAATTGACGAGACGTATATTCAGCCAGAGTATGTTGTTGGTTATTCGTTAGACGATAGTCAGCGCAGTCAAACTTTGGGGACTTTGGGCTACAATGAAAATGTAGATACTAAACCAGTAAAAACTATGACACCTGATATCTACTCATCGATTATGAATACTGCAAATGATGCAAGTTTACAACTATATTCATCTGTCAAAATAGAAAAATTAGGAAATAATGAATCTTTGCAAGTCAATATTGTAACGCCTCAAAATATTACAAAGGTTACCCAGGATATGTATCGTAATGCAGCTGTTACTCTAGGAGTTGAACATGCTAGAATTACGGTTGCAGCACCTATAGCTGTAACAGGAGAGAGCGCTCTAGCAGGTATTTATTACTCTCTTGAGGATAATGGGGCGACTGTTCCTCAAGAAAACAAGGAACTTGCTCAAGAAGAACTCAAAACCCTTTCGGATATTAACCAAGCAAATCAAGGGAAAGAGGGTTATGATGAGAATAAACTAAACGTTGCACTAACTGATATCAAGACAGGTGTTGCAGAAGCTAAAAAAGGAAATAAAAATCTAACAGAAGCAGATGTAAGAAAAATCGTTGAGGATACACTTGCAAATTATAATCTAAAGACTGTTCTTTCTGCTGAACAAGTGAATTTAATTGTTAATTTTGCTATAAATCTATCTAATAGTGCAGTTATCTCAAGTGATAATTTTGTATCAACCTTGAACAATTTGAAAAATAGTATTGTTTCACAAGCAGGTGACTCTTTTAAGAATATAAACCTTCATTTTGACGCCAGTCAGGTTTTGGAGCAAGGAGGTAACTTTTTCAGCACTATTTGGAATGTTATTGTGAATTTCTTTAAAGGATTGATTGGTTAAACGGTTTCTATTTGTTCTAAATAGTAGAAGAGGACTATAAGCTTAGTAAAAGAAGATTTTCTACTTTTGCTAAGCTTTTTGTGATATAATAATAGAATACCTGATTAAGAAGGAAATAAACATGAACATACAACAATTACGTTATGTAGTAGCTATTGCGAATAGCGGAACTTTTCGTGAAGCGGCTGAAAAGATGTATGTCAGTCAGCCCAGTCTTTCCATTTCCGTCCGTGATTTGGAGAAAGAATTAGGATTCAAAATATTTAGAAGAACTAGTAGTGGAACTTTTCTGACTAGAAGAGGAATGGAATTCTATGAAAAAGCTCAAGAACTTGTTAAAGGTTTTGATATTTTTCAAAATCAGTATGCTAATCCCGAAGAAGAGAAGGATGAGTTTTCAATAGCTAGTCAACATTACGACTTTTTACCTCCTTTAATTACGGAATTTTCAGTAAGTTATCCCGAATATAAAAATTTTCGTATCTTTGAATCTACGACTGTTCAAATTTTAGACGAGGTGGCTCAGGGACATAGTGAGATTGGAATTATCTATCTTAATAATCAAAATCAAAAGGGAATTAAACAACGGGTAGAAAAACTAGGATTGGAAATTATAGAACTAATTCCGTTTCAAACTCATATCTATCTTAGGGAAAATCATCCTTTGACAAGAAAAAAAGAACTGGTTATGGAAGATTTAGCTGATTTGCCAACGGTTCGTTTCACACAGGAAAAAGATGAGTATCTCTATTACTCTGAAAACTTTGTCGATACTAGTGCCAGCTCTCAAATGTTTAATGTGACAGATCGTGCGACACTGAACGGAATTTTGGAAAGAACGGATGCGTATGCTACAGGCTCAGGTTTTTTAGATAGTAATTCAGTAAATGGAATTACCGTTATTAAAATGATTGATAAATTGGAGAACCGTATGGTCTATGTCAAACGAGATGATGTAGAATTAACTACTTGTGGAGCGGCTTTTGTAGAAGTGATGCGGGATTACTTTAACAAGAAAAAAGAGGATATTTGATGATGCGAAAATTTGGAATTCCTTTTACTATCCTCATGTTAACTCTGTTTGACCAAATTTTTAAATTTTGGATTGTAGCAAATATACAGCTAGGTGAAATACAATCTTTCGTTCCGGGATTAGTTAGTTTAACTTATCTACAAAATACAGGAGCAGCCTTTTCCATGTTGGAGAACCAGCAGTGGTTTTTCATCGTGGTAACGATAGTTGTTTTAAGTGGTTCAGGTTACTATCTTTATAAAAATAGAACCGGTTCTTTGGGGTTGGTGACTGCTTTAAGTCTTGTGATTGCAGGCGGTTTGGGTAACTTTATTGATAGATTGCGGCTAGGTTACGTAGTGGATATGTTTCATCTTGATTTTATGAATTTTGCTATCTTTAATCTAGCCGATGCTTATCTAACGATAGGAGTACTGGTCTTGTTTCTAGTGATATTTAAGGATGAAATGAATGGAAATAAAAATTGAATTAGGTGGTATCCGTCTAGATAAAGCATTGGCAGATTTGACGGAATTGTCAAGAAGTTTAGCCAATGAGCAGATAAAATCAGGACAAGTCTTAGTAAATGGTCAATCTAAGAAAGCAAAATACACTGTTCAAGTTGGAGATTTGATTAGTTATCAAGTTCCGGAACCAGAAGTACTAGAGTATGTTGCGGAGAATCTTCCACTAGAGATTCTATATCAAGATGAAGATGTTGTTGTGGTGAATAAACCACAAGGTATGGTTGTTCATCCCTCTGCGGGACATCCTTCTGGGACCTTAGTAAATGCACTCCTATATCATGTTAAAGATTTGTCTGGGATTAATGGTGTAGTGCGTCCTGGAATTGTTCATAGGATTGATAAAGATACTTCAGGTCTTTTAATGATTGCCAAAAATGATGAGTCACATCTAGCACTGGCTAAAGAATTAAAAGCTAAAAAGTCGCTTAGAAAATACTGGGCAATTGTCCATGGGAATCTCCCAAATGATCGTGGTGTTATTGAAGCCCCAATTGGTCGGAGTGAAAAAGATAGAAAAAACAAGCTGTGACAGCTAAAGGAAAAGAAGCTGTAACGCGTTTTCAAGTCTTAGAGCGCTTTGGAGACTATAGTTTAGTGGAGTTACAATTAGAAACAGGGCGTACGCATCAAATTCGTGTTCATATGGCCTATATTGGACATCCTGTTGCAGGAGACTTAGTTTATGGTCCTCGTAAAACATTACATGGAAATGGACAGTTTCTTCATGCACGTACCTTAGGATTTACACACCCTCGAACAGGTAAAAATTTGGAATTTTCTGTAGAGGTACCGGAAATATTTAAAAAAACATTGGAATATTTACGTCACTAAAGTAGAAAGTGATACTTTGGAAAATAAAACCACTATTTTTCTTTTTCTACTTTGCTAAACTAAAAGAAAAAAGGGGAGAATTCAAGAAATTCCCACTGAATATAGTGAATTTTAGATTTCAAAATCGTGATGTTTTATTTTAGATTTCAAGTATATTTGTGATAAAACTGCACTTTCGTCGATGGCGGATTTTGGTTATGATTCTTGAAATTTTCACTGATGTATCTTTCTTCTGTAACCAAATTGACTTAATTTGATATAAAAAAATGTGATATAATAGTGAAAAAAGGAAGTTATGGAGTAATTAGATTGAAAAGAACTCAGAATGTATTGGTTTTAGCAGCTGTTGGTTTAACTGCCCTTGCCTTGGTAAATTCTATTGCAAATCGCTCCTTCACCGCTGGAGCAAATGAGAGTCAATATCAATCAGGAACCAATCAAACAGAGGTGTTTATTTCTCAAGTTGGTGAAACTGCTCGTCAAATTGCACAAAACAATGATTTGTATGCATCTGTTATGATTGCACAAGCCATATTAGAAAGTAGTTCTGGGGGGTCTGGTCTTGCAGCAGCACCACACTATAATCTATTTGGTATTAAGGGGCAGTACGCTGGGCAATCAGTTACCATGTCGACTTGGGAAGATGATGGCTCAGGAAATGCTTATACAATCAATGCAGTCTTTCGTTCCTATCCTAGTTATGCAGAATCTTTAGCGGACTATGCTAGTTTGATTAGGCAACCCCTCTATAGTGGTGCTTGGCGTAGTAATACAAATTCTTATCAAGATGCAACTGCAGCCTTAACTGGACTATATGCTACTGATACTAATTATAATACCAAATTAAATTCACTTATCCAGCAGTACAATTTGACTCAATATGATACGATTTCTGCTCAAGGACTTGAAAATGCAACTGTAAGTGGGCTTGTTTATAACACTTATCGTGGAAGTTATACAAGTCAAGAGGTATTGGACATAGATATTGCTTGGGCGAATCGAACTCGTCAATAAGAATATAAAGACTCTTTGTCAACTGTTCGGGTTTGATGAAAAGAATAGATGTTAAAGGAGTAGAGTCATCTACTTCTTTTTTGACGCCTGAAATATCAAAAATGAAAGCTCCGTAATTCCTATAGCGGATTGACTCAGTACAGAAATTATAGAGCCGAAACTTCTGCAGCTAGAAACTGTAGAAGTTTTTTATCACATAATAAAAAAAACACCGAATCGGTGTTCACTTTTTCAAGTTGTGTACGGACTGGATCAAAGATCACTGCCTTATTTTAACTTGCTGTGTTGTTTCGAATAATTCCAACAAACATATTATAACCTATTTTAGTTTAAATGTAAACGTTTTTGTGTTAAAATATTGGTGATATTAAAATAATTTAGGAGAATGATATGAAAAAGCCTTACTCTATTGGTCTTGATATTGGAACGAACAGTGTTGGTTGGGCTGTTATCACAGAGGATTACAAGGTCCCTGCAAAGAAAATGAAGGTTCTAGGGAACACAAGTCGGGACTTCATTAAGAAAAATTTACTAGGTGCCCTGCTCTTTGATTCAGGTGAAACAGCAGAAGCTAGACGGCTCAAACGAACGGCACGTCGTCGCTATACCCGTCGCCGTAACCGCCTGCGTTACCTGCAAGAGATCTTCTTAGATGAAATGAACAAGCTAGATAGTGGCTTTTTTCATCGCTTAGATGATTCATTTTTGGTGCCTGAGGAGAAGAGGGGGAGTCGGTATCCTATCTTTGGAACCCTGCAAGAAGAGGTTAACTATCATGAAAATTTCCCAACCATTTATCACTTGAGAAAAAAACTGGCGGATTCAAAAGAAAAAGCCGATTTACGTTTGATTTATCTAGCCTTGGCGCATATGATAAAATATAGAGGCCACTTCTTATATGAAGAATCCTTCGATAGTAACAATAACAGTATTCAAGAAATTTTCAATGAATTTACAGCTGAATATCATAACACCATTGAAGGCAGTTGTCTAAGTGGCCAAATTGAGCAAGTTGAAGCTATACTTACAGATAAGATCAGCAAATCTGCGAAAAGAGAACGAATTCTGAAACTATTTCCTGCTGAAAAATCTACTGGCTTATTTTCAGAATTCCTCAAGTTGATTGTTGGGAATCAAGCTGATTTTAAGAAGCATTTTGACTTAGAAGAAAAAACGCCACTCCAATTCTCTAAAGATACCTATGAAGAAGATTTGGAAAATTTACTGGAGCAAATTGGAGATGAGTTTGCGGACCTCTTCCTTCTTGCAAAAAAACTCTACGATGCCACTCTCTTAGCTGGGATTTTAACAGCCACAGATGTTTCCACCAAAGCACCATTATCAGCATCGATGATCAATCGCTATGAAACGCACCAACAAGACCTTGCTGCTTTAAAACAATTCATTAAAAACAAGCTTCCAGAAAAATATTCTGAGGTTTTCTCTGATCTATCTAAAGATGGCTATGCTGGTTATATCAATGGGAAAACGACTCAAGAAGCCTTTTATAAATATATCAAGAATCTTCTTATAAAATTTGAAGGAGCAGTCGATTTCCTTGAGAAAATTGAACGCGAGGATTTTTTAAGAAAACAACGGACTTTTGATAATGGTTCCATTCCTCATCAACTTCATCTTCAAGAGATGAATGCCATCCTGCGACGTCAAGGAGATCATTATCCATTTCTGAAGGAAAACAGAGAAAAAATTGAGAAAATCTTAACCTTCCGTATTCCTTACTACGTTGGTCCTTTAGCGCGTGGCAATCGTGACTTTGCTTGGTTGACTCGAAATTCTGACCAAGCCATCCGTCCATGGAATTTTGAAGAAGTGGTTGATAAAACTAGCTCTGCAGAAGATTTTATAAACAAAATGACCAATTATGACCTGTACTTACCAGAAGAAAAAGTTCTACCGAAGCACAGTATTCTTTACGAGACGTTTGCTGTCTATAATGAATTAACAAAAGTAAAATTTATTGCAGAAGGATTGAGAGACTATCAATTTCTCGATAGTGGGCAGAAGAAGCAGATTATCAATCTTTTATTCAAAGATAAAAGAAAAGTAACCGAAAAAGACATTATCCATTATCTACACACTGTTGATGGCTACGATGGAATCGAACTAAAAGGAATTGACAAACAATTTAACGCTAGTCTTTCTACTTATCATGATTTGCTTAAGATTATCAAGGATAAGGACTTTATGGATGATGCTGATAATGAAGCAATTCTTGAAAATATCGTCCATACGCTGACTATCTTTGAAGATCAGGAAATGATCAAACAAAGTCTGGCTCAATATGACGCTATTTTTGATAGGAAAGTCATGAAGGCTCTGACACGTCGCCACTATACGGGCTGGGGGGAACTCTCTGCTAAGCTGATTAACGGTATCCGTGATAAACAAACGGGCAAAATGATTCTTGAATATCTGAAGGATGACGGTGAGATCAATCGGAATTTTATGCAGCTCATCAATGATGACAGCCTTTCTTTCAAGGAAACCATTCAAAAAGCCCAAGTCATTGGCGAAACGGAAAATATCAAACAAATCGTCCAAGAACTCCCGGGAAGTCCAGCCATTAAAAAGGGAATTTTACAAAGTATTAAGATTGTTGACGAACTTGTCGAAATAATGGGATACAACCCTGAGAGTATCGTGGTCGAAATGGCGCGTGAAAATCAGTTTACAAATCAAGGACGGCGCAATTCACAGCAACGATTAAAGAAACTGACAGACTCTATTAATAAGTTAGGAAGTTCTATTTTAGAAGAACACCCAGTTGATAATTCGCAGTTACAGAATGATCGATTATTTTTGTACTACCTACAAAATGGGAAGGATATGTATACAGGAGAAGCTTTAGAACTGTCTAAGCTTAGTTCGTATGATGTTGATCATATTATCCCACAAGCCTTTATCAAAGACGATTCTTTAGATAATCGTGTCCTGGTTTCCTATGCTAAAAATCGTGGAAAATCAGACGATGTGCCAAGTCTAGAGATTGTTCAAAAAAGAAAAGCTTTTTGGAGACAATTGTTGGATTCCCAATTGATATCAGAACGTAAATTTAACAACCTAACCAAAGCTGAACGTGGTGGGCTCACAGAGGACGATAAAGCTGGTTTTATCAAACGTCAACTAGTTGAAACACGACAAATCACCAAACATGTGGCACAGATTTTAGATGCTCGTTTCAATACGGAAGTAACTGAGAAGGGGAAGAAAAAGCGTGCCGTCAAAATCATTACTTTGAAATCCAATCTCGTTTCCAATTTCCGTAAAGATTTTGAACTCTATAAAGTTCGAGAAATCAATGATTACCATCATGCACATGATGCTTATCTGAATGCTGTCGTTGGAACAGCTTTGCTAAAGAAATACCCTAAACTGGAACCAGAGTTTGTCTATGGTGACTATCCAAAGTACAATAGCTACCGAGAACGAAAAACGGCTACCGAGAAAGTTTACTTTTATTCTAATATTATGAACTTTTTCAAAACGACCGTCAAACTCGCAGATGGTTCGGAGAAAAAGAGACATCAAATAGAAACGAATGAGGAAACTGGAGAAATTGTTTGGGATAAAACAAAACATTTTGAAATTGTCCGAAAAGTACTCTCTTACCCTCAAGTTAATATTGTGAAGAAGACAGAGGAACAAACCGTTGGACAAAATGGTGGTCTGTTTGATAACAATATTGTGTCCAAGAATAAAGTAGTTGACGCAAGCAAACTAATTCCTATCAAATCCGGTCTATCACCTGAAAAGTATGGCGGTTATGCAAGACCTACAATCGCTTATTCCGTCCTTGTTATAGCAGATATTGAAAAGGGAAAGGCTAAAAAATTAAAGCGGATTAAAGAGATGGTTGGAATAACCATTCAAGATAAAAAGAAATTTGAAGCAAATCCAATTGCCTATCTTGAAGAATGTGGTTTTAAAAATATCAATTCCAATCATATTATAAAATTACCTAAGTATAGTCTCTTTGAGTTTGATGATGGTCAGCGAAGATTATTAGCAAGCTCTATTGAGTTGCAAAAAGGTAATGAATTGATTTTACCTTATCATCTCACTGCTTTACTTTACCATGCACAGCGAATTAATAAAATTAGTGAACCAATTCATAAACAGTATGTTGAAGCACATCAAAATGAATTTGAAGAATTACTTACAACAATCATTTCTTTATCTAAAAAATACATCCAAAAACCAAATGTTGAATCGTTATTACAACAAGCGTTTGACCAAACTGATGAAGATATTTATCAGTTAAGCGAATCTTTTATCTCGCTTTTAAAACTGATTTCATTCGGAGCTCCTGGAGCATTTAAATTCCTTGGTGTTGATATTAGTCAATCAAATGTACGGTATCAATCTGTGTCTTCTTGTTTCAACGCCACTCTCATCCATCAATCGATCACAGGCCTTTATGAAACTCGGATTGACTTGAGTAAGCTGGGAGAAGACTAATGGGTTGGCGAACGGTTGTGGTTAATACACACTCTAAATTGACCTATAAAAACAATCACTTGATTTTTAAAGATGCTTCTCGGACAGAACTAATCCATCTGTCCGAGATTGATATCTTGCTATTGGAGACTACGGATATTGTTTTATCGACCATGTTAGTGAAACGGTTGGTGGATGAAAATATCCTCGTCATCTTTTGTGATGATAAACGCTTGCCGACAGCTGCCTTAATACCCTACTATGGCCGGCACGATTCCAGTTTACAGCTTTCTCGACAGATTGCTTGGCCTGAATCGTTGAAAGCACAGGTTTGGACCAGCATTATTGCACAGAAAATTCTCAATCAAGCCCTGTATCTGGGAAATTGTGGATTTTTAGAAAAATCTCAGTCGATCATCGATCTTTATCATGGTTTGGAACTTTTTGATCCTAGTAATCGTGAAGGACATGCAGCACGGCTCTATTTCAATACCTTGTTTGGAAATGATTTTAGTCGTGAGCAAGATAATGATGTCAATGCAGCTTTAGACTATGGTTACACCTTGATTTTAAGCATGTTTGCGCGTGAGATTGTCTTATCAGGCTGTATGACGCAGTTGGGCTTGAAACATGCCAACCAGTTCAATCAATTTAACCTAGCTAGCGACATTATGGAGCCTTTTCGTCCAATCATTGACAGGATCGTCTATGAAAATCGAACCAGTTCTTTTGTTAAAATCAAACGTGAACTATTCACGATTTTCTCTGATACTTTTTCCTATATGAACAAAGAGATGTATCTGACCAATATTGTCAGTGATTATACAAAGAAAGTCATTCAGTCATTAAATAATCCTGAGAAAGGAGTTCCTGAGTTTAGGATATGAGCTATCGATATATGCGGATGATGTTAATGTTTGATATGCCTGTAGAGATAGCAGAGGAGCGCAAGGCCTATCGGAAATTTCGAAAGTTCCTCATAGATGAAGGATTTATCATGCATCAGTTTTCGATTTATAGCAAGCTCTTGCTGAATAATTCTGCCAACAATGCTATGATCGAACGGTTAAAAAGTCACAATCCAAAAAAAGGGAGCATCACGCTTCTGACGGTGACAGAAAAGCAATTCGCTCGAATGATCTACTTGAGCGGTGAGCGCGATACTAGTGTAGCCAATTCTGATGCACGATTGGTCTTTCTAGGAGAGGATCCTAGTGATGAAGATTAATTTCCCCATTTTAGATGAGCCATTGGAATTGACTCAGGCGACTTTCTTAGTTCTGGAGGACCAGCGCATCTTTTCAAGGATTGTCAAACAACTGTATCAATATCCTGAAGAAGGAGAAATCAAATTATTTGATAAAGATTTAAAAGCTCTAAAAGAGTCGGAATTGCTTCTGATAACGGATATCATGGGCTATAATCTGAATTCGCCTGCCATGCTCAAGTTGATACATGCTGATTTGGAGAATCAACTCAATGAAAAACCTGAAGTCAAGTCCATGATTGAGAAATTAGTTGTAACGATTACGGACTTGTTGGCCTTTGAATGTTTGGAAAACGAATTAGACCTAGAATATGATGAAATCACCATTCTTGAGCTGATTGATGCTCTTGGTGTCAAGATTGAAACTGTTAGTGATACCCCTTTTGAGAAGGTTTTAGAAATTGTTCAAGTCTTTAAATACCTTTCTAAGAAAAAGTTGCTCATTTTTATCAATGTAACTGCTTATTTGTCAAAGGAAGAAGTTGCATGCTTGGTAGAGTATATCCAACTCAACCAGCTGACAGTTTTATTGATCGAACCTCGAAAAGTTTATGATTTTCCTCAGTATGTCTTGGATCAGGATTATTTCTTAAATTCGGAAAATATGGTATAATAAAGTAAATAATTGGAATCAGACGAACTGAAGTCTAGCTGAGACGAATAGCGCGATTACGAAATTTCGGAAGAAAAATTATTCTGCGAGGTTTTAGAGCTGTGTTGTTTCGAATGGTTCCAAAACCGCCCAACCATCGCCACGGACTTTTTTTGTGTTTTAGAGCTGTGTTGTTTCGAATGGTTCCAAAACGGTAAACTCATTATACTGTAAAGCGCCCTTGTTTTAGAGCTGTGTTGTTTCGAATGGTTCCAAAACGGAGATGTGTTTGTTTACTTTACGAATCAGGTTTTAGAGCTGTGTTGTTTCGAATGGTTCCAAAACAAAAATAATATCGTTATAACTAACTTGAAAGTTTTAGAGCTGTGTTGTTTCGAATGGTTCCAAAACTCTTCCTTGATAGCCGTATAGATTCCCTTGGTTTTAGAGCTGTGTTGTTTCGAATGGTTCCAAAACTAAAGATGTTCAGTATAGACTAGGACATTCGTTTTAGAGCTGTGTTGTTTCGAATGGTTCCAAAACTGAAAAGACGGTTTTTTGGACCAAGGAGCGGTTTTAGAGCTGTGTTGTTTCGAATGGTTCCAAAACCCTGTTATCCAGTGAAAAGTAACCACAGCGGTTTTAGAGCTGTGTTGTTTCGAATGGTTCCAAAACCGCCTTCTTGAGTTGGTACTTGTTCGGCGTGTTTTAGAGCTGTGTTGTTTCGAATGGTTCCAAAACCAAGTACCAACTTCCATCATAATCACGTTTGTTTTAGAGCTGTGTTGTTTCGAATGGTTCCAAAACTATTTAAATATTGTTTTTTTCTAAATTCTAGGTTACTGAAAAGGATTAATTCCTGTATAATTCTAAAAAAGGAGTTTTAGAATGACAGCAAAAAAAGTTTCAGCAGCACGAAGAAGAGCGAATGACAAATGGAACAAAGCGAATCCAGAGACAACGAAGTATATGCAATATAAATCAAAAGCGAAATCGTTTATTTTATGTTCAAAAGATGATGATGTAAATCAAATCGAAGCATGGTTAGATGAACGAAAATCAAATGGGCAAAAAAAAGATGGGCCGATCCAGTAAAATGGACTGGTCCATTTTTTTGTGGTGAATTTTTAGAACTAAAACACGATCCTATTTGAGTTCATCTGACTTTGAGAGTGAATTCACCTCACAGGCTATTCAAATAATGGAGTGAAATAGTCTAGTGGACTGTTTTTCCTGACTTTAAAATTGTGAAGATAGTTCAGAACAATCATAGCTGATGGAGATAATAGGGCTAAACATATCCATTGTGATGATTTTGTTTTTGTGCTTTGGAATCATTACTCTTTCTTATATGTACGTAGGTGAACGTTTGAAATATTTAATTTTTTATAAAAAATTTCGAATAGTGGTTTAAAGGAGTGAAAAAATGGATAATTTTGATATTTACAAACTTAAAAAAGCTGGCTTAAGTAATAAACATATTTTAAATATCTTGCACCATGTTAAGTCAACTAAAGAGAAACTTAGTTTACGCAATCTTGCAATTATTTCAGAATGCAGAAATCCTGCGATTTTTATAGAGAATTATCGTCAGCTTGATGAAGATGTCATGAGAAAAGAATTTAAACAATTCCCATCTTTTTCAATACTGGATGATATTTATCCTTTGGAGTTAAGTCAAATTTATAACCCGCCTGTCTTGTTATTTTATCAGGGTGATTTAGATTTATTACAGCAAACCAAGTTAGCAGTTGTAGGAAGTAGAGATTGTAGTAAAGTAGGACTGCAGGCAGTTCAGAAAGTGATAAGTGAATTGGGAAATGAAACCGTTATTGTTAGTGGTTTAGCTCGAGGGATTGATACTAGTGCTCATATGTCTGCTTTAAAAAATGGTGGTAAAACGATTGCAATCATAGGAACAGGATTGGATATTTATTATCCAAAAAGCAATCAGAAATTACAAAAATATATAGGACAACATCACTTGGTTTTGACGGAATATGGACCAGGGGAACAACCTTTAAAATTTCATTTTCCAGAACGCAATCGTATCATAGCTGGTTTGAGCCGTGCTGTTCTAGTCGCTGAAGCTAAATTACGTTCTGGTAGTTTAATCACATGTGAACGTGCAATGGAAGAGGGGCGAGATGTATTTGCTATTCCTGGGTCAATTCTAGATGGACGGTCAGATGGATGTCATCATTTAATACAGGAGGGAGCTAAATTAGTGTATACAGGAGCAGATGTATTATCAGAGTTGCAGTATACTGTTTAGTTAAGCTTTATAAATGGTTACCATAAAAATAAATTATCTTAAGTCGTTTATCAGTAATGAACTATGCTGAAATACCAAGACTTAGAAAATTACGAACTTTAAATGAAAATTAAACTTTTAAATTGACAAAATAAAAACATTGGTGTAAAATGATTTAGGAAACATCGGAAAACGGTGTAGTGATGCGTCAGCATAGGTAGGTTATTAATTAAGAAATGAGAATAATATGCTAAACGAATTTCCTATTTTTGACTACGAAGATATTCAACTAATCCCTAATAAATGTGTAATCAACAGTCGTTCAGAGGCAGATACTCGTGTAACTTTAGGAAAGTATACCTTTAAATTGCCAGTTGTTCCTGCTAATATGCAGACAATTATAGATGAAGATGTCGCTAATCAATTAGCAAAAGGTGGTTATTTTTATATCATGCATCGGTTTGATGAAGCAGGTCGAATTGATTTTATCAAGAAAATGCATGATCAAGGATTGATTGCATCGATTTCTGTTGGAGTTAAGAATTATGAATATGATTTCGTTAGTCAACTAAAGGCAGATGCGCCTGAATATATCACAATTGACATCGCTCATGGTCATGCAGATAGTGTAATTTCTATGATTCAGCATATAAAAAAAGAACTTCCTGAGACTTTTGTGATAGCTGGAAATGTAGGTACTCCAGAAGCGGTACGTGAATTGGAAAATGCTGGTGCAGATGCGACAAAAGTTGGTATTGGACCAGGAAAAGTATGTATTACTAAAGTAAAAACAGGTTTTGGAACAGGAGGTTGGCAACTAGCAGCGTTACGTTGGTGTGCTAAGGCAGCGCGAAAACCGATTATTGCTGATGGCGGGATTCGAACACATGGTGATATTGCTAAGTCCATTCGCTTTGGAGCAAGCATGGTGATGATTGGGTCTCTTTTTGCAGGTCATATTGAAAGTCCTGGGAAGACAATTGAAGTTGACGGAGAGCATTTTAAAGAGTACTATGGTTCAGCATCCGAGTACCAAAAAGGTGCTTATAAGAACGTAGAAGGCAAGAAAATCCTACTTCCTACGAAAGGTCTTCTACAGGATACGTTAACTGAGATGGAACAAGACTTGCAAAGTTCAATTTCTTATGCAGGTGGACGTAAGGTTGCAGATCTTAGACACGTGGATTATGTTATAGTGAAAAATTCTATTTGGAACGGTGATAGCCACTAGTACACGTTAAACAAGAGATAGAACAAAATTCTAAGGTTATTGATTGAGAGAGTTGCTTCAAAAATCAGAAGTAACTCTTTTTTAGGGTATTAAAACACAATTTTAATAAATCTATAGGAGATATGTAACTATTCACTTACTTACTGCCATCAATTTTGTCGAGGAATAGTATATTTTTTTATTTGGATACGTCTCGATTTATTTTTTTGATTATGATAAAATGAAGAAAATCAATATATTTGGAGGAGTCATGACATTACTTGAAGAACGAATTTTAAAAGATGGTAAAGTAATAGGGGAGAATATTCTAAAAGTTGATTCTTTCTTGACTCATCAAGTGGATACTGCTCTTATGAGAGAGATTGGAAAAGCTTTTTCTTCTCATTTCAAGAAACCAGACGTGACTAAAGTTGTAACAATTGAAGCATCTGGAATAGCACCTGCACTTTACGTTGCTGAGGCTCTTGATGTACCTATGGTTTTTGCAAAGAAATCTAAAAATATTACTATGCAGGATAATATTTTCACTACAGAAGTTTATTCTTTTACTAAGCAGGTGAATAGCACGATATCTATATCAAGTCAGTTCTTGAATGCTGATGATAGGATTTTGATTATTGACGATTTTCTTGCAAATGGTCAGGCAGCTATGGGATTGATCCGCATTATTGAGCAAGCTGGGGCAGAGGTAGTTGCAGTAGGTGTCGTGATTGAAAAGTCTTTTCAGAATGGTCGTAATCTTTTGGAAACAGCTGGTTACTCGGTCTACTCGTTAACTCGTTTACAGGAATTTAGTGAAGGGCAGCTTATATTTGGTCAAGCGGATATCTAACATGTAAAGGATTCGATTCAAATAGGATGAAATTGGAATGACGTTAAAGCCGGTATCTAATAATGGTGTTTCGAAATTGAGGAAAGAGAATGTATCAAACTAGAAATCTTCGTGAAAAAATAAAGCTATTTTTTAAAATATTTATTCCTATCTTAATTTATCAGTTTGCTAATTATTCAGCTTCAT
This sequence comes from Streptococcus sp. DD10, assembly GCF_001578805.1. GTDB lineage: Bacteria > Bacillota > Bacilli > Lactobacillales > Streptococcaceae > Streptococcus. The sequence continues at coordinate 328,961 of NZ_KQ969157.1, forward strand.
TTATTGATACAACTATGACAGGTCAATATAATACCTTGCATCTAGCTGGAGTTACAATGGCAACCAACCTATGGAGCCCTTTTTTTAGTTTTTTAACAGGAGTTATTGCTGCTCTGGTTCCTATTGTAGGTCATCATTTAGGAAATGGGGGGAAAAATAGAATTGCTTCAAATTTTTATCAATTTCTTTATTTATCGCTCGGTTTGTCCTTTTTTCTATTGGTTTTTGTGATTGGTTTAGCACCTCTCATATTGGCTAAACTGGGTTTAGAGACAGTAGTTGAAAAAGTTGCAGTACAGTATCTTTGGTATTTAGCTTTAGGTATCGTTCCATTGTTACTTTTTAGTGTTGTACGTTCCTTCTTTGATGCCTTAGGTCTAACCCAACTTTCTATGTATTTAATGCTTCTCCTTTTACCCTTAAATGCTGGGTTTAATTATATACTAATTTATGGACAATTTGGAATACAGGAAATGGGAGGAGCAGGAGCTGGTTTAGGGACTTCTTTAGCATATTGGTGCTTATGTATTCTAGCTTTTCTTGTTTTATTTAAGGACAAGAGAATGCAAGAATTTCAATTATGGAAAGTGAGGAGTTTTAATGCTTCGGCTCTTATTGAGGGACTTAAACTTGGTTTACCGATCGGAGGGGCTGTTTTTGCGGAAGTTGCAGTTTTTTCTCTTGTTGGACTCGTGATGGCTAAGTTTCCTTCTTTAGTTATAGCTAGCCATCAGTCTGCAAATAACTTTTCTTCACTCATGTATGCCTTTCCTTTGAGTATATCTATGGCAATGGCTGTAGTAGTTTCTTACGAAGTGGGAGCTGGGCGTTTTGATGATGTCAGACAATATTGTCTGTTAGGGCGTCTCACAGCGCTTTTTATGGCACTTTTAACTTTTCTCTTTCTTTTTCTATTTCGTCAGCAAGTATCCTCTCTTTATGGTAATAGCGGAGACTTCATAAAGATGACTTCTATTTTTTTAACGTATAGTCTCTTTTTTCAGTTAGCTGATACTTTCGCAGCTCCTCTTCAGGGGATTTTAAGAGGGTACAAAGATACAAGTATTCCTTTCGTTTTAGGAGTAGTGAGTTATTGGGGCATTTCTTTACCTCTTGGGCTTGCTTTAGAACGTTTTACAATTTTAGGACCTTATAGTTATTGGATTGGATTAATCGCAAGTCTTTTGGTTAGTGGTATTCTCTATCAATTGCGCTTAAATCAAGTTATCAGAAATTACAAACGCTTGTCTCGTTCAATGTAATCTATTCAGGAACAGACTTGTAATTGGAAATTAATTGAAATAATTTAGAGCTCTTTGTCAACTGTAGTTGGGAGATGAAAAGCTCACACCAAGAGAAGACCAAGTTAGTCTTCTTTTTTATATTCAGTGTGTTCAAAATCCTTTTTTGAAGTTGTCAAAGTTCTGATGGCCAGAGGCATTCCGTATAGTAGGAAAGAAGTTTTTCGACAATTTCTTTTTATGTTAAATGAATGCGAAAAGTAGGGTGATAAAAGCGTATATTACTGAGTTTTTGGATGAATTTCCAGCAGTACTTGAGTGCCCGATACTAGTGTGATTTGTGGTCAAATCGATTCATGATTCTGATGCGAAAGCAGTTCATAGCCGGATCATATATTGGAGTAAAATAGTCCGGTGGACTGTTTTAGCCTGAACCTTAAAAATGGAGAGCGTGTTTCGATAACTAATTTTAATGATGGATTTCTCCTTTTCGTAATAGTTCTTATGGGAATTTTTTAGAAAAAATGAAAGAAAAAGGAGCAAATTGCTCTGCTCCTTTAACATTTACTTTTTTTATCAATCCACTATAGCTGACAAAGAGCCAAGTATCTAGAAGTAAGAATACTTAAGAAATGAATTTTATTTTAATTTTTAATCAAACTCATATTTTTGATAGATGGTGCAAAATATGAAAATTCCAGTGAAGATAGCCATAAGTACGAGATAGAGTGGAAGACTGTTGCTTGTAAGTGTAGAAATTTCAATGAAGTTCTGTAAGACGATAGCAGATGTGAAGAAACCAATCACACTAAAGGCTACGAGAAGTGCACGCCAGATATTAAATGGGAGGCAAGCACGTATAACAGACAAGAATCCAATAGAACCTAGTAAATAATAGCTGAGAGTTGAAATTTCTATATTTGTCCATCCCCAATAAGCTCCCCAAAAGCGAACAAAAAGTACACTAAAAACTACCATAAGTGAGCTAGGAAGTGCTAGTAGTAGAGAACGTTTAAGGAAATGCTTTTCTACTGGTTTGATGTTGCGCTCAAAAGTAAGAACAAATGGTGGGAATCCTTCTACAAATTGGTCAATCAGAGTAATTTGAATAGGGATAAATGGGAATATCAAGAGGTAATCTACATTAAGAAGTGCTGCACTTGCAATACAAATGATAGCAAGAACAAAGGAATAAATTGTTTTGATAAAGAATATTGGTGCAATGCGACCAATATTATTAACTACTCGACGTCCTTCGAACAAAATTTCAGGAACATCGTTAAAATCAGAATTAAGCAAGACAAGATTTGCGATCTGACGGGTAGCAGGATCGCCTTCTGCCATTACAATAGAGCAATCTGCTTCTCGTAAAGCTAGGATATCATTCACTCCGTCTCCTGTCATAGCAGTAGTACGTCCAGCTTCTTTTAGAGTCTGAATAAGTAGTCTTTTTTGGTGTGGAGATACGCGACCAAAGATAGCAGTTGTTTCAGCCATTACAATTAATTCTTGATCTGTAATTTTTGAACAATCCACGTAGCTTTCATAGTTTGTAAAACCTGCTTGTTGGGCAATATTTGAGACAGTGACAGGATTGTCTCCTGAGATGATTTTAAGATCAATCCCTTGAGTACGAAGATAATCAAGAGTTTCAGCGGCTCCTTCACGAATTGGGTCAGTAATTTCTAATACAGCTATTGCTCGTACATCGGATGGTAGATGCATGTGATGATTATCAATGGTTTGACTGCTATGAGCAAGAACTAGGACGCGAGAACCGCGGTATTGAGCGTCTGTAACAGCTTGTGGATTTTCGCTAAGGAGCATTTCAGGTGCTCCGACAAAGATAGTTCCAAGATTGCTTAAATGCATCGCGCCCCATTTACGGTCACTTGAAAAGGGAATGACATTACTTGCCGTATAGGTATTCTCTATTTGAGAATATTTCTTATGAATTGCTTGGGCGGTTGGATTATTATCATCACTAGCATTTGTATATGCTGCAAGAATTTGAGAAAGTTCTTGATCTGTAAACTCATCAGTTAAAGTGTGAAGAGCTTCAACAGTCATTTTTCCTTGCGTGATTGTTCCTGTTTTATCCAAACAAAGAGTATCAACACGTGCTAATGTTTCGACTGAATACATTTCTTGAACTAAAACCTTACGCATTCCCAATTTTATAACAGCAGTGAGTAGAGAAGTAACTGTCAATAGCGCAATTCCTTTGGGCAACATTCCTAGCAAAGCAGTTGATGATGTAACAACAGAGTCTTTGAGGGGAAGCATTTTAAGAAGTAAAGCTTCTAATAAAAGTGCAATTCCAAAGGGAATGATAATTTTTCCAGTGAAGTTTGAGATTTTTTCGAGGCTAGATAAGATTTGCGAATTGATAGGTTTGAGAGTCTTAGCTTCCATCATAAGTTTATTTGCATAGTTATCAGCTCCAACTCGAATGATTTCTGCGTAGACATGTCCACTAGCAAGAAAGCTACCAGATAAAAGCTCAGCTCCTTCTTCTTTTAGAACTAAATCACTCTCACCAGTAAGCATAGCTTCATTTGCTTCTGCAACACCTTCAAGGACAGTAGCATCGCTAGGGATTTGTTCACCTGCTGTCAACTTGATGATGTCACCTAGGACTAAATCTTCTGGAGCAATTTTTTCTTCTTTGCTTTCTCGGATAACAGTGACTAGTTCACGACTGAGGAGATTTAGCTTATCAATCATGTATTTAGCTCTCATCTCAGTTAAAATACCTGAAAAGGCATTAAAGCAGATAACAGCAAAAAATACCAGATTGCTCCAGGCCTGTACAGCTACAAGAGCTAAAGCAATTGCAAAGTTCAAAGCGTTAAATAGGGTAAAAACATTTCGTTTGATAATCTGCCATGTGCTTGTGCTGGTATTTGCTTGGAAATAGTTAGTGAGACCTTTTTTAACCTGTTGGTTAACCTGATCTTGGCTTAAGCCAGTAATATTTTTCATCTTCATACAGTAATCATACCATTTTTTACTTAAAATTTCTATTTTTATTTTTTATTGTCGGAATTTTTATTGGTTGAAGATTGCAAGGGGAATCATGATAAGTTATAATAGAAACGAATTCCCTTGTTTAAATGCAAAAATAGAAAATAAATCATCTGTAATATTAATTTTTATTATGCCCCTAATTAAGGGAAAAAGACCGGATTTTGAAAAATGAAGAATAAGGAGAAAGCATGTTTTATACTTACTTACGTCGATTAGTGGTTTTTTTACTTTGGGCTTTTAATGGGAATGCCCACTATCATAATCTTGACCGAATTCCGAGCGTAGAAGAAAATTATATTTTAGTAGCGCCACATAGAACTTGGTGGGACCCTGTGTACATGGCATTTGCAACCCGCCCTAAACAGTTTATCTTCATGGCTAAAAAAGAATTATTTACGAATCGATTATTTGGATGGTGGATCCGTATGTGTGGTGCTTTTCCAATTGATAGAGAAAATCCTGGAGCTTCCGCTATCAAATATCCTGTATCCATGTTGAAAAAAAGCAATCGCTCATTGATTATGTTCCCCAGTGGTAGTCGTCATTCTCAGGATGTCAAAGGGGGAGTAGCAGTTATTGCGAAGATGGCTAAGGTTCGTATTCTCCCTGCGACTTATGTTGGTCCTATGAATTTAAAAGGTTTGCTTAACCGTGAGCGAGTGGACATGAATTTTGGACATCCAATCGATATTTCAGATATTAAAAAAATGGATGATGCGGGGGTTGAAGAAGTGGCTCGTCGTATTCAAAATGCCTTTCATCAGTTAGACAATGAAACTGCAACTTGGCATGTCACTAAAAAGCCGAATCCTCTTTGGTGGCCTATTCGTATCCCATCCATCATTCTTGCTGTTATATTAACCCTCTTAACAGCAATATTTAGCTGGTTTGCCAGTTTTGTTTGGAATCCAGAAAAGCACAGATAAGTGATCTATCCGCAAAAATACAAGTCATTCTACTTTTGTCAATGTGAAAAATAGTCAATACTAAATTGCTACTTTGTTAATTGATAAAAAAATCGAGTGTGTCAAGTTTTTTTCTTGACACCTCATAGAAATCTGATATAATAGAACATGTGCTAAATAGCTCAGCTATTTCACCGAAATAAAAAATAAGAAAAGAGACTTTTAAAAATGGCAGTTAAAATCCGTTTGACTCGTATGGGTTCTAAGAAAAAACCTTTCTACCGTATCAACGTAGCAGATTCACGTTCACCACGTGACGGACGTTTCATCGAAACAGTTGGTACTTACAACCCATTGGTTGCTGAAAACCAAGTAACTTTGAAAGAAGACCGCGTTCTTGCATGGTTGGCTGACGGTGCTCAACCTTCAGATACAGTACGCAACATCCTTTCAAAAGAAGGCGTATTGAAAAAATTCCACGATTCTAAATTCTCAAAATAAGTTTAAAGTAGGGTAAGAGATGGATACAATTGAAAATCTGATTATTGCTATTGTGAAACCCTTGATTTCACAACCAGATGCCTTAACCATCAAGATTGAAGATACACTGGAATTTTTGGAGTATCATCTTCGTTTGGACCAGAGTGATGTTGGTCGTGTCATCGGACGAAAAGGGCGCACCATTTCAGCGATCAGAACCATTGTCTACTCTGTCCCAACCGAAGACAAAAAAGTAAGAATCGTTATTGATGAAGATTAAAAGAGTCTGGGATAATAGTCCCTTATCTCCAAAAAAAAGCAACGGATTTTCCGTTGCTTCA
>NZ_KQ969157.1:335654-349357 GCF_001578805.1 Streptococcus sp. DD10
TTTTTCTCTACCAAGTTAGGTCTCAGAGACTAGCATTTTTCGGCAGGATTTGCACTGAAAATGACGCTTTTTGAGACGGGTGAGTACCTTATAGCCCACATAATCTAGATAAGGGAATTGAGAGGCTTTCTGGAAGTCGTACTTGCCCATCGAACCGTCATAGGATGGGCAGGAAGGCGTGGCGTAGTCTAAGCGAGAGATGATTTCTTTGTGGGTATTTAGTTCCACAATATCGTTGATCTTGATGTTTGTGCCTGTTATTCCGAGGAGTTTTGTGGTAAGATTAAGTGTGTCCATGTGATTCTTTCTAATGAGGTTTGAACGCTTTTCATTATAAATCATGTGGGCTTTTTTGCTAAATAGAAAAAGCTCTATAATACCTGCGGTGGAGTTACCCACTACAGATATTATAGAGCCCTTTTTTATTCTCTTCAAACCTGTCAGAACAACAGTCTCCCATACTGTTGACCTGTCTTTGGCTAGCTATTGCCTGATTTAACGTTCTAAGCGAATAATCTCGCGGAAAATCTTGATATAGGTATCACGATTGGGCAGCCCTTGCAGCTCGAGAAGCAGGTCTGCGACCCCAGCATCGACCTGATCAGAGTAGGGCAGGAAAAACTCGCTGAGGGAGATTTCCAAACTATCCAAAAGTTTGACAAGGGTTTCCAAGGAAACCTTGCGCTTATTATTTTCGATGAAATTGATAAACTGAACACTCAGATCGCTCTTTTCAGCTAGCTCCTGCTGGGTAAGCCCTTTTTCTGCGCGTAGCTTGCGGATCTGTGGTCCGAGTTCTTCCAAGATGCGGGACATAGTTCTCATTCTCCTCTGTATAAACTAGTGTATAGTTTTTTAGATGAAAATTAAACCAACTATTGTTAGTTTTGTATAATTTATATTTACTTTTGTAGTGATTTCGGATATAATAATTACAAAAATAGTAGTTCAAGGAGATTCTTATGAAATACCTAAAATGGTCTGTGTTGATTTTGTTTGCCTTTCTGGAAGTTGGGCTCTTTTTCCTCAATCCTATGATTGCAGCGGTGGGGCTGATTGTGGGATTTATTGCAGTGAAAGGGCTGAATAAAAAATGAAACGTGGAGAGAAGAAAAGCAAAAAATCTATACAAGAAGTAGTCTTGGAGTGGGTGAAGAGGATTCTTGCCGCTAAAATTTATATTTGGGTTGTATTGGTGTTTGGGCTTGCGATACTAATGTCTAACTGGATGGGATTTTTCCGAGGTTCTCATGTAACCAATCAGACAACTGTAACTTACTCAGTGGTGACGAAGTTAGAGCAGGTCAATGAATTAGTCTTTCTTAACGCTGGTATTCGTGACGTTAAAACTATTAAAAATGATTTCAAGTTGCCTGGCACAAATTTTACAGTTCCTATGACGAGCAAGAAGGCTATTATCATTCTCAACTATATAGCTAAATTTGGGATTAAGCAGGCACCTCGTGTGATAGAGTTGAGGGAACATGAGTATCAGGTGGAAATCCCGAAATACCAAGTAATTGGTTTTGACTTGGTTAAAAAAGATCCCTATGTCCTCTACGACCAAAGAGGAGAGTTGTTTAGCCATTCTACTCAAAATGTTGATACTGGTAAGGAAGCGTTAGAAGCTCTTTCAGCTAAGGATAAGGAAAAATATCTGAAAGAATATAAAGATATGATTACCGAATCAGCGGAGAACTACTTTACCACCTTCATCAAGTCCCTAGACTCAGAAGCGAAGATTCGCTTTATCAACGCAAATTAAGGAGGTTTTTATGAGTCGTTTTCTAAAATTCTGTCAAGAAGATATCTTGACAACACTGTCCATCGCTATCGGAGCGCTTTCTGTGTTTCTTGCATTTTTCAATGGTATTCGTGCTTTCTCCCTATATCTGGGAATTATCGGTGTGGTGCTTTCGCTTATTGCCTTATTTAGGAAAAAGACGGTGCGTAAGCTATTTGCAGTTATTGGATTGAGCTTGTCCTTTGTCTCTGTTCCCCTCGCCTACGGGATGACCTATCTCACTTACGGCTTCTGGGCTGGTCAGATCGTTGATGGCTGGAAAACCCTCACATTAGGTGGTGTGGACTATACTGTTCCTGCAAACTGGGAACAAGAGGACAGTGACACGTGGGTAAGCCTATCACGCGGGAGTGCTACTATCCGTTTAACTGAGGGTATGGACTTGGGTGGCAATGCCTTTGCGGTTGGCTTGCAGAAATCGATGATTAAAGGGGAACTTTTCCGTGCCAGCCTGCAAAAAGGGATTGAAACAGGTTTTGATGCTAAGAATGTGACGGTGGAAGCGGTAGAGCAGTCTGAAATTAATGGAAATGAAGCTCATGCGTGGACCTTTACAGCTACTAGGGACGGTCAACAACTGCAAGGAAAGATTGTACTTGTCTTTCAGGGGAACAAGATGGTTATGGGCATGATTGGAGGTACTGGTAACCTTCAGCAGGTTTACTATGATGTCTTTGAGACTGTTATCGAGTCAGCTAAGGTCAATGAAACAAGTCAAACTCAAAGTACAATTTCGAACTCAGGGACAGATTCAAGTCAGTCTGAGGCGAAAGCGAGCTGGGATGAAGCTACGAAAACCCTGACAACTTCAGATGGGGTTCTCAAGATTGACCGTGTGGAAAAGACAACGACTTATGGTGGAGAGCCTGCGATTAAGTTTTACTTCACGATAACAAATAATAGTAATCGTGAGGAAAGTGCGATGTCTATCTTTATGAGTATGTTGGATGTACGTCAAAAGAATGCAAATACAGCAAATGAACTAGACCATGCTTATCTAGGCTTAACTGGTGAAGAGGATCATTTGACAGATAATCTAGTGCCAGGTGGTACGGTATCAGGTTACTATCCGTTTGAGTTGGAAGATCCGAATGCACCGCTAGACTTACAGTTCAAGGAAAACTATAGAAAGATTGGCTCTGCTACCTATAATCTTGACTAGACAAGAATAAGATTCTGATTTCTCAGATCCTTATTTCAGAATGAAGGCAAAGTTCTCACTCATCAAGAAAGCACATAGTTGCTTTCTTTTTTACATTTCAGTTACTATTTTCGACATTTCAGAAAACCATGCACTTATTTCTTACCTTTCTGCTATATTAAAAACAGGGATTATTATGAAAAAAGAGAGGGATTTTGTCCTCTCTTTTTTGGATTTTCTTGGTAGTAAGGTGTATAATAGTGTTAGAAACGTTTTCAAGGTGTACTTATGCTCCACAAGGAAAATCCAATCTACAACCGCAATCAAGTCGGTTTCTACAAGCTTGATGAGTTGGTTCCGCAAGACTACTTTCTCCGTAAAGTCTATGAATACTACGACTGTTACCTCTGTCCTGAAAACCAAGTACTCTCTTGCTCTACCACTAATCGCGATGGCTACCGTGAGTATAAAAGTGACCCTAAGCTTTGCGCAACCTGTCCGCTGTTGTCTGTTTGTACGGAAAGCAAGAAACACCAGAAGGATGTCACACGTTACATCTGGAAGGATTATGTAGAAGTTTGTGAAGATATTTACCACCAGAAGGGGACTAAGGAACTGTACCAGAAACGTAAGGAGACGGTGGAACGACTATTCGGGACAGCCAAGGAATACCATAATTTGCGCTATACACGAAAAAAGGTAAGTCCAAAATGAAGGCTAAAGTTGAGCTTGTTTTGGCATGCTTAAACATCAAAAAACTGGTAAAAATGATGGTGGGGAAGCCTTTTTATTTTGCGTTTTTAAGAGATTTTAGCATGTATTAGGGGGAGTTTGCTTGGAGGTATGAAAAAAGACAAACACCAAAACGATGTTTGTCTTCAATCTGAAGCAACGGATTTGCTGTTGCTTTTTTGAATGGTTGCGATAGTCTTGGTAAAATAGAATTGCTTAATAAACCATTTAGAAAGGCTATCCCATGCATATTCACTATAACACAAATCAAACAACTTTACCACTAGAAATCAGTTCTTTCTTGCCACAAGACCATCTCATCTTTACTATTGAAAAAGTGGTGAATACCTTGGAGGATAGTCACTTCCACGCCTTCTATCATGCCTTTGGTCGCCCATCTTATCACCCTAAAATGCTTGTATCTGCTCATCTATTTGCCTATTTACAAGGGATTTTCTCTGGACGAAAAATTAAAAAAATGATGATTGAAAATCTGGCTATGCAGTACTTAACAGGGCAGTTTGTTACCAGATATCGTACCATCAATCATTTTCTAGTCGCTGAAGGGATGGAAGAACTCATTCGTGATCTTTTCATCAACCTCAATCTTCGTTTAAAAATGGAAGAATTAGTGACCTTAGGAAGGTGATCCTTCTATACTTCTAGTAAGAGGAGAAAATGATTTTCTCAAACACCTAAATGCAATCATCACTCTATATCCTAATGTCCGTCAAATAGTGACTTCAGCTAGCAAACACCAAGCGATGAATGACAATATTGAGGTGTTTAACCAGCACGTTGGTGAATTTTTTTGAAGAACTTGTAACTAGGTAAGAGAGTTTCTCTCCAACTTGTGAAAATACCTGGAACGTGATAAAATAGAGGGGGAAAATAGATACAGGAGACAAGATGAACTACTTTAATGTTGGGAAAATCGTCAATACGCAGGGCTTGCAAGGTGAGATGCGAGTCATGTCTGTGACGGATTTTGCAGAGGAACGCTTTAAAAAAGGGGCAGAGCTGGCGCTTTTTGATGACAAGGATCAGTTTGTCCAAACGGTGACTATTGCCAGTCACCGCAAGCAGAAAAATTTTGATATTATCAAATTTAAAGACATGTACCATATCAATGCCATTGAAAAGTACAAGGGTTACAGTCTGAAGGTTGCTGAGGAGGACTTAAACGACTTAGAGGATGGGGAGTTTTACTATCACGAGATTATCGGTTTGGAAGTCTACGAGGGGAACAACTTGATTGGAACTATCAAGGAAATCCTTCAGCCGGGGGCTAACGATGTTTGGGTGGTTGAGCGAAAGGGCAAGCGAGATTTGCTATTGCCTTATATCCCGCCGGTAATTCTAAATGTTGATATACCCAATAAGCGGGTTGATGTGGAACTCTTAGAGGGTTTAGACGATGAAGATTGATATATTAACACTCTTTCCAGAGATGTTTGCCCCATTGGAACATTCGATTGTAGGAAAGGCTCGGGATAAAGGGGTGTTGGATATCCAATATCATAACTTTCGTGAACATGCAGAGAAAGCTCGGCATGTTGATGATGAACCCTATGGTGGTGGTCAAGGAATGCTACTTCGTGCTCAACCAATTTATGACACCTTTGAAACAATCGAAAAGAAGAATCCTCGAGTGATTTTACTGGATCCTGCTGGTCGGACATTTGATCAAACCTATGCAGAAGAATTAGCTCAAGAGGAGGAGTTGATTTTTATCTGTGGTCATTATGAAGGTTATGATGAACGAATTAAGAGTTTGGTGACGGATGAGATTTCTCTTGGTGATTATGTTTTAACGGGTGGTGAACTAGCTGCTATGACTATGATAGATGCTACCGTTCGTTTGATTCCAGAAGTTATTGGTAAACAGGCTAGCCACCAAGATGACAGTTTTTCGTCTGGATTATTAGAATATCCTCAGTACACACGTCCCTATGATTATCGAGGAATGGTTGTGCCGGATGTACTCATGAGTGGTCACCATGAAAAAATTCGTCAGTGGCGGCTTTACGAGAGTTTAAAAAAGACTTACCACCTTCGACCTGATTTACTTGAAGACTATCATTTTAGCTGTGAAGAGTTGGAAATGTTAGAAGAAATTAAGAAGGAAGAACTCAAGCAAATAGTGGATTGATTTAGAAGGGATAGTTATGATAACTTCAATCGTTTTTGATGTTGACGATACAATTTATGATCAGCAAGCTCCTTATCGTTTAGCGATGGAAAAGTGTTTTCCAGATTTTGATAGTGAAAATATGAATCAAGCCTATATTCGCTTTCGTCACTATTCGGATATCGGTTTTCCTCGAGTTGTAGCAGGTGAATGGACGACAGAGTTTTTCCGTTATTGGCGTTGTAAACAAACCTTACTTGAGTTTGGCTATCGACAAATCGATGAGAAAGCTGGATCTTTTTTTCAATCAGTATATGAAAAAGAACTAGATGAGATTACCATGCTTGATGAGATGAGAATGACCTTAGATTTTCTCAAATCAAAGGGTGTAAAGATGGGGGTTATTACTAACGGACCAACCGAGCATCAGCTTAAAAAAGTAAAAAAATTAGGTTTATATGACTATATTGAGCCTCACTGTGTGATTGTCAGTCAAGCAACAGGGTTTCAGAAACCAGAAAAGGAAATTTTTAACCTAGCCGCTGAACAATTTGGTATGAATCCTGAAACAACTTTATATGTGGGAGATTCGTATGATAACGATGTACAAGGGGCTGTAAATGGTGGCTGGCATGCTATGTGGTTTAATCATCGTGGCCGCACCTTAAAAGACAATATAGAGCCCATATTTGATTTGGAAATTGATAATTTTGAACAGCTCTATGGTGCTGTCAAGGTTCTTTTTGATTTACCAAATCATAAATACATCTTTGATAGCAACGATAAAGAAAATCGTGTTCTTCAGCTAGGGATTGAAAATGGTCTAATTTTAGCGGCTGAACGATTGTTAGTTTCTGGAATGAAGTTAGAAGATGTGGTAGAAATTCTTCGACTAAATGATTCCCAATCCAATTTATTGAAAATAAAATATAGTCACAATTAGCTTATTCTAATAGGAAAACTCGTTATGATCATAGGTATGTTTTTTTCTATCAGAATTTAAGTAACTGCTTGCCTTTTTTTTTCAAAAAAAGTATAATAAACTCGTATTGTATTTAAATGAGTATTGAAAGTTTGGAGTATTTATATGAAAACGAAATTATCAAAATCACTTTTAGCTACTAGCTTAGCAACAGCAGGAATTATCGTAGGAACGGAACAAGTTCATGCCGATTCTGAAAATCAAGAGAATACGGTTGCTGAAAATAATACAGAGGCAGGAAGTCCAACTATTACTACTACTGAACAAGTAACATCTAATGTAGAAAGTATTCTTAAAGAGAATGCTACTCCTCAACCTAGTGAAAATAAGGAAGAAGTAACAGAAATACTTGTTCAAATTGCCAAAGAACAGGTTGAAGATAGCCGACAAAAAATCACAGAACAAGTCAATATCACTAAGGCTGCTGAGTCAAAAGTTAATGAAGCAAATGCAAAGGTTGATGCAGCAAATCAAGAGGTAGCGCAAAAAGAACAAGATGTAAAAGATGCTACAGTTGAAATGATTGCTAAAACTGAGGAAACTATTGAAACAGCAACGTTAGAAGTAAGTGCACGTCAAGAAGATGTTGCCCAAACCAAATCAAATGAACAAGAAGCACAAAAACTAGTAGAGCAACAGAAAAATGTTGTTTCCGGTAAAGAAACTTTAGTTGAGATGGCACAAGCCGAAATTGCCAAAGCTGAGGAACCAATCCAAAGAGAAAAAGTAGCAGTAGAAGTTGCCCAAAAAGCCGTCGAAGCTGCTCAGCAGACTTTGAGCGAAAAACAAGCAGAGCTAGCAGATGCCACAACAACCCTTCAAAATCGTGATCAGTTAATTTCAGAAGCTCAACAAAAAGTTGCGATAGCTGAGCAAAATCTTGCTACAATTAATGAAACTATCTCGCAAAAAGAAACAGAACTAGCAACAGAGAAAGCAAAACCAGCAGTTAGCACAGAATATAGTTATAGCAACTTTCTTGATTACCTTCAAAGTCAAGTTAGTGATTCAGCTTATGCCAATCTTGTAACTCAAGCTCGTGCTGAATACGATAAGCATGGGACTGTTAACAATTCAAACTCTGGAAGTTATGAAAATGCTTTGACTGCTGTTCGTATTTTGCGTTCCGTAAATGAAGCAAGAAAAGCTGCTGGTTTGCCAGAACTGTATATTAATCCATTTATCAACTACGAAAGTCAAATTCAAGTCGAAGCATCTCGCTCTAAATTAAACAGTGGTAACCCACATTCAAATATTTATAATGCTAACGAAAATCTAGCTTGGGGTGGGAGTCCTGAATGGGCTGTAAATTACTGGCAGAATGAAAAAGCAGCCTACCAACAATTAGCTAATCAGTATGGTTTGCCGACCGATGAAACACAACTTGATGCTAATGCAATTTACATGAAGATCCCATCAGAATTTTATAAGGTTGGACACTATGTCCAAGATATGGGGAATCAGTTTAATGTTGCAACAACTGCCTATGTTGATACAATTAGTCAAATTGGTTTTCGTTCAGTAAGTAATCTACAAAGTCTGATTAACGCCGGTGTTGTTATGACAGTGGATCAGTATGAAAATAAGCTACGTGAGTTCTCAGCTGCACTTCAGTCGGGTGTAAGTAGCAATGCTAGCAAAGTTCAAGCAGAGCTTGATGCACTTAAAGCTCAACGTACAGGCTATGAATCAAGTTTATCAATTGCTCGTTCAGTTTACAATGAACAAATACAAGGAAAATCGACAGATCAAACAACTATGCAGTCTGCAGCCTCTTCGGTTTTAGTAGCACAAGAAAATCTAGTCAAAGCAAAATCGACACTAGAAACAAGTCAAAACAATTACACAGTTGCTTATGCAACCATCTCAACACAAGTTGCTCCATTACAAGGAAACCTTAAAGTTAAGGAAGCTGAATTAGCAGAATCAAAAGTGGAGTTGGCTCGTTTAGAAAATGCTTACTTACAAGCACAAGAGAAAGCAAAACAAGTCCAAAACTTACTCCAAAGATCAGAAGAAAATCTGGCAAAAGCGAAACAACGTCTATCAGATTTACAGAATGCACCTCAAAATCTCCTTGTAGCTAAAGCTTCATTGGCTGAGGCTCTTCTTCAATATAAAGATGCCTTAGAACAATATCAAAAAGAAGTAAACTATCTAAATGAATTGCAAACTATCTATGCTAAATTACAGACAACTTATTCTGAGTTACAAACAAAATATGACTTACTTCACCCAAATCAGGAAAACCAACATCCTGGTGTACGATTCACAGGAGTGAATTATAATGCTGCTAATGTAGTTGCAAGTGAAAAGTCTGAAACATCTAAGCAAAAACGGAAAGTCCTTCCAACAACTGGAACTCGTTCTAGCGAAGCTCTAGCTGCAGCAGGCTTAATCGTTGGTGTATCAAGTTTAGTAGCAGGGAAAAAACGGAAAGAAGACTAGTTTTCTAAAAAATTAAGTGAGAGTTTTGAGGTTATGATTGTCCTATCAATCGTATTTCCTCCTAAACTTATACTTAATACAAAATTCAAGGGTGGAACTAATAAGAGTTTTTGAACTCTGTTCCACTTTTTTTGTTCTTTATTGTTAAAAAAGATATGAAAAGAAGTTTATCAAACTGAAAATAGTATGGAGGAATTATGGATCACACTATTCAATATTTACAAGAGTTAACTGCTATTCCCTCTCCAACCGGATTTACAAAAGATATAGCAGAATATTTGGTTACGACCTTGGAAAACTTTGGTTATGAAGTCAAGCGAACTGCTAAAGGTGGGGTCAATGTGACCATCAAAGGTCAAAACGATGAGCAACAACGCTATGTAACTGCCCATGTCGATACACTGGGAGCCATTGTTCGGGCTGTTAAGCCAGATGGTCGTCTGAAATTGGATCGTATCGGTGGTTTTCCTTGGAACATGATTGAAGGGGAAAACTGTACTGTTCATGTGGCTAGCACAGGTCAAAAGCTATCAGGAACCATCCTCATCCACCAAACTTCTTGCCATGTTTACAAGGATGCTGGAACGGCAGAACGCACGCAGGACAATATGGAAGTGCGTTTGGATGCAAAAGTAACCAATGAAAAAGAAACGCGTGCCTTGGGTATTGAGGTTGGTGACTTTATCAGTTTTGATCCTCGCACGGTTGTGACAGAAACCGGCTTTATCAAGTCTCGCCATCTGGATGACAAGGTCAGCGCAGCGATTTTGCTCAATCTCCTTCGCATTTATAAGGAAGAGGAGATTGAATTGCCAGTAACAACTCATTTTGCTTTTTCAGTCTTTGAAGAAGTGGGCCACGGTGCCAACTCTAATATTCCTGCTCAGGTGGTCGAATATTTAGCGGTGGATATGGGAGCTATGGGCGATGACCAGCAGACAGATGAGTACACAGTTTCCATTTGTGTCAAGGATGCGTCTGGGCCTTATCACTATGACTTCCGTCAACATTTGGTTGCCTTGGCGAAAGAGCAAGATATTCCGTTTAAGCTAGATATCTATCCATTCTACGGTTCGGACGCTTCAGCGGCCATGTCTGCAGGAGCAGAGGTCAAACACGCCCTTCTCGGCGCTGGTATCGAGTCTAGCCACTCTTATGAGAGAACCCATATTGATTCTGTTGTGGCGACTGAGCGGCTGGTTGATGTTTATCTCAAGAGTGCCTTGGTAGACTAATATGTGCTTGATTTGTCAAAGAATTGAATCGATCAAGGCAGGGGAAAATCCCTACTTTGTAAAAGAACTAGAGACAGGCTATGTTGTTATTGGAGACCACCAATACTTTAAGGGCTATACCTTGTTTCTAGCAAAGGAGCATGTCACAGAACTTCATCATATGGAGACTTCTGTAAAACTTCGTTTTTTAGAGGAAATGAGTTTGGTCCAAGAAGCTGTTGCCAAAGCGTTTAAATCTGAAAAAATGAACATCGAACTTCTAGGGAATGGAGATGCCCATGCTCACTGGCACCTCTTTCCAAGACAAACAGGCGACATGAAAGATCATGGACTGAATGGCCGTGGTCCAGTCTGGTGGGTGCCGTTGGAAATAATGTTCTCAGAGCAATTCATTCCAAATAAAAATGAATTAACCAGATTGGTTGAAGATCTAAAAGATTTTCTATGAGTGGAAGTTGCAGTGAATTCCGTCTGGTGAAAATAAAATTTTTTCATTAGGTTAGCTTTGGTCTGACCATCAATTACTGTATGATGCAGTTATGACTATTATTCACAGAAGGCTGGACATTTTGGACCAGCCCTTTTTGCTATATTCTACCTGATATTGCCATACAGAACTTGAGGAACTTTCATTATCAATTGATTTTGAATATGAAAAGTGCTATACTGAATTCAAATATAAGTTTTTTATAGGAAATATCCTTATAAAATGGTCGTCTAGGCACATATTCTGTCTTTCTAGGCACACTTGATTTTATCTAGTGAAAAAATGGTACACTAATTGAGAAAAGTAAAGGAGATTTAAAATGATTGAATTTGAAAATGTAAGTAAAATTTATAATAAAAAAACTGCTTTAAGTAATCTTAATTTGACTATTGAGAGTGGGGAAATTGTAGGTTTGATAGGTCATAATGGTGCTGGAAAATCAACAACAATTAAATCTTTAGTCAGTGTCATTAATCCAAGTAGTGGTACGATTCGTGTAGACGGTATGGATTTAGCACAGCATCGTATGGTCATCAAAAAGAAAATTGGTTATGTAGCAGATTCTCCAGATTTATTCCTACGTTTAACAGCTAATGAGTTTTGGGATTTAGTTGCTTCAGCCTATGAAATGAGTCCTCAAGATATTGAAAATCGTCTAAATTATCTATTACAAGTATTTGACTTTTCGGATCATCGATTTGAAGTTATTGAGTCATTTTCTCATGGGATGCGGCAAAAAGTATTTGTTATTGGAGCGCTCCTTGCTGATCCTGACATTTGGGTTTTAGATGAACCGTTGACAGGGTTGGATCCGCAAGCTGCATTTGACTTAAAAAATATGATGCGACAGCATGCTGAGAAGGGAAAAACCGTTATTTTTTCTACTCACGTGTTAGAGGTGGCAGAGCAACTATGTGACCGAATTGCTATCCTGAAAAAAGGTCATCTAATTTTCTTTGGTAGCATAGCAGAATTAAAGGAACAACATCCAAATCAATCGTTGGAATCCATTTACCTTGGTCTTGCAGGTCGGAGAGAAGAGGTGGTTACAGATGCGTCTTAATGCTCTAAAACGATTAATTGAAATCAATATCCTTTACTCAGCACAGGGAAGTAGTTTAAGTAATCTTCGTAAAAAGCAATCAAAAAATAAAACGAAACGTCTGAATGTTGGACTAAGGATTATATCGTCCTATTTTTTCCTTTGTATCGTTTATCTTGTTCTATTTGGAATCCAGGCCTTCTTTACTCCATTAAAAGAGCATCCTGGTATGTTTAGTAACATGATTGGTATTTTCTATATTTTTATGTTTTCACAAGGATTTTTATCTGTTTATAATGTCTTTTATGAAAGCAAAGATTTACAATCCTATAGACCCTATGCATTTACTGAATCAGAAATCATGCTATCCAAAGGCATCGCCGTTCTTTTGCCAATTCTGATGGGGGTTTTTCCAATCATATGTTATGTGCTCGCGCTTAATTTACAATCTGGTCAATCTATTTTTCTAGCCTTTCCTATCTTTCTGATTACTATAGCACTTATTTTTTTAAGTTTAGCCTTTCTGCTCGTTACAAGCGTACATTTTTTAACGAAAACCTCTATTTTTAGAAGATATAAAAAGTTAGCTTCTAATATCATAATTTCTATAGGCTTTATAGCAGCTCTTGGTTCTATCATGCTAGTCAATGGGATTAACGCTTCTGTTGTAGATCGTACCTTAGAATCTGGACGAATGGTAGATCAGATTTCCTACTTTTACCCCATGATGTTTTTACATAGTTTAGCTGTATCACCATTTTCTGTTAAAAGTATTCTAGGGTTATTAGCCTGGTCCATTATCGTTATTCTGCTCTTTTTCATTATTAAAAAGAAAGTTTTACCTGAATTTTATGAAACAGCAGTAGTTACTAGTGAAATTACGGATGTTACTGTTCGTAAAACAAGGATTTCTGTAAAAGGACAGAAGAGTTTTAAACAGTTTGTTTGGTTTTATAATTTAGGTATGATTAGTCAAGGGTCTACCTTTGTTCAAACAGTATTGCTTTCAGCTATCATGCCTTATATTATACTGTCTGGAGTTTTTATCGGTATGATGAAATCAGGGGGCCTAAATAAGTTACTGAGTCTACAGTTTCTATTACCGTCCTTACTTTTAATTCTTCTAATTGCTACTTTCAACTCTGGTGGAACAAATCTAACATCTGTTGGAATTTCATTAGAACGAGAAAATTTTGATTATCTAAAAAGCCTGCCATTTGATTTTACAACTTATCTGCAGTTAAAATTTTGGGTACTTTTTACAATTCAATCGATACTTCCAATTATATTACTTGAAATTATTAGTATCTATCTAGGAGCTCCTCTATCTATTCTTCTTATCTTTTTTGTTTATTGGTTGGTAGTTAGTTTAGCTTGGAGTGCTTGGGGATATTACCGTGATTATCAGTATTTAGTGACGAATTGGTCTAGTGTAACAGAACTTATGAATCGCTCTAATAAATTGGTGCAAGGTTTAGTCATGCTCGTTTTATTTGCTGGTCTAGTAATTGTAGCAGGATTGAGTTATCTAGTTCTATCACATATAAGTAAATCGATTGGGATCCTTATTGGCCTAACATTTTTGGTTCTAACAACCTTTCTTTTCCTATTAGTGGCCCATTATTATTTTAAAAAATTAAAAAATGCCGTGGTAAAAGGATAACTTTAAAATCATTTTTTAACAGAATTGATGCCCTATAT
>NZ_KQ969157.1:349377-350810 GCF_001578805.1 Streptococcus sp. DD10
ATTGATGCCCTATATAAAAGAAGTTGATTCATCAACTTCTTTTTATAACATAAATTATATTATGTAATAATTATAAATTGTCTAAAGCGTTTTTCTGTTCATCGTTAACGATATGGGTATAGAGGTCTGTGACCTGCGTGCTAGCATGTCCTAGTTGATGACTGACTAAAACCTGTGATTTCGTCGCATCATAGAGACGTGTTGCAAGTGTGTGTCGGAGTTTGTGGGGGGTCACACGAACTTTGAAGTCTTCAGAATACTTGGCTACCATTTTTTCAACACTGGAGGCGTCGATACGATTGGGAACGCCTCGGTAGAGAGTCAAAAAGAGGGCGGTATCTGTTTTTTCCGTCTGATAACGTTGATTGCGGATAGCTAGATAATTTTCCAAATAAGGTTTTGCAAAAGCAGCAACATTAACCGAGTCGCGTTTTCCACCCTTACGAGTCACATCAATAACCATCATCTTGAGATTAAGATCCCTGAGATCTAGGTTGACTGCTTCGGATAAACGCACACCAGATGCCAAGAGAAGAGCAATTAAAGCCAAATCACGTTCTTTATTTTTATTAAAAGAAGAAAGGGCACGATTGGAGAGATTTTGAGGATATTCTTGATCAATGTAAGTTAAAAAACCTTCTGTTTCATCACCAAGAAAGAGTTTTTGCTTGATGTTTTCAGCTCTGGCAGCAAGTGTTTCTTTCTTTTTCTTAGTTGAAACTTTCTTCATAACATTTCGGTAAAAATAAGGCTCGCCCTGTTCATTTTCAACCTCCTCGGTCAGATACTTATAAAGACTCGAAAGTGCTGACAAGGTCCTATTAATAGTTGTTTGAGAAACACCGTTTTTTGTCGTATTGGCATTAAGTAAGGGACGCTCGCGCAGATACAAAATAAAGGATTCCATGTCTTTTTTAGTCATATTTTCTAATATAGACAAGGGGATATTGGCCATCTTATCAGCATTTGAAATCCCAGACTCCAAAACCCAGGTAAAAAATCGGTCGTATTCTTTTAGGTATTCGTACAAGGTTGTAAAACTATAAGGAACTGCTAGCTTAGATTGATAGTATTCCAAGACATACCAGGGCATCAGTTGTTTGAGTTTGTCGATACGTTCTAATAAAATTTCTCGTTTCATAAGTTTTCTCCAGTAAAAGTATCTAATAGTAGTATAGCATAGTCTCATATATTTTTCAAGAAAATTATAGTTTTTCGGAAATATGTTATAAGTGTTTGATGAATTCTAGAAAAAAGCAAGATAACTAAAAATTTATTTTAATTAAAGTAAATAAAAATTTTTTTAAGCCAATTATACTCAATTATGTACTTTATTTAAGTGAACACTGGAATTTTTTATTACTCTCAATTCAGGTGAAAATGTACTTTATTTAAGTGAAAACTAAAAATTTTTCAAATGTACATTTGGACAA
>NZ_KQ969157.1:351619-376029 GCF_001578805.1 Streptococcus sp. DD10
CAATTTATCACAATAAAAAAACACTCTAATATCAATTTAATGATTTTAGAGTGTTTTTAGCTTATTTGATTTTAAAGTTGTCGTCTATTCCTCAGGATTACTTGAAGAACAGGAAAAATTCGACAACAAAGTAGTCGTTCTATTCAATTATAAAACCTATGAAGGTCTTTCTGCTGGAACTGGCCACTCCTACTTTGGAGATGTAGATTATACTCTAAACTGAAAGAGAATTATACACTCAACTCAAACAACTTATAAAACTCACCTCTCCTATCCATCAAGTTATCAAAAGAACCATCTTCAACAATAACTCCATTTTTCATAAAAAGAATTCTATTGTATTTCTTCAACATGCTCTTATTTAACTTATGCGTAACAACAAGAACCGTCAAATCCTGAATATCCAAAATTGAATTTTCAATTTCAGTAGTAACTTGATTATCTAAAGACGAGGTAGCCTCATCTAATAATAAGATTGGTGTTTTTCGAATTAAAGCACGTGCAATACTAAGTCTCTGTCTTTCTCCACCAGATAAATTTGAACCATTCTCGCCACATAAAGCTTGTAGACCTAATTCATTTTCTAAAATATAACTTTCTAAACCAGACTTCTGTACAGCTTTTTTTAGATCATCTTCAGTAAAGGATTGACTAAGAGTAATATTTGCTTTTAAAGTATCATCAAAGATATAAACATCTTGCTGAACAATAGTCATTAAGCTATAAAGGCTCTCTGCTGAAATAGTTTGCAAATCTTGATTATCAATTGAGATATACCCACTTGTTACATCATAAAAACGTAGTAATAGATTGAGTAAAGTTGATTTTCCACTGCCTGACATACCTACTATTGCAATTTTTTCCCCCTTTTTGATCTGCAAAGATAAATTATTAAAAATCTTTTCCACAGCATTAGGGTAGGAAAAATCTACATTTGAAAAAGAAATGACATCATCAAAATATTCTTTCGTTTTACCAGTTTGAAGTTCGATTACATCTTTTACCTCAAATGAATTCAGTGTAGCCTGACCTTCACGGAATTTACTCATTCCCATACCAATTTCATTTAGTGGCATTACTACAAAATTGACTAGTTGAACAATAGCTGTAACACTCCCAATTGTGGTATGCCCACCGAAGACCAGATACATTCCTCCACCAAAGGCTACTAAAAAAACAATCATCCCTGAAAGTTGAGAAATAACATTAGATAAAACATCAAATTTCCCTTTGATGAAATATATCTCATCCAATTTTTCGCTTTCGTTTTTGTAATCTTGACCGATAGCCTCTTTCACATTAAAACTCTTTATAACTAGAAACCCTGCTAAAATATCTTTAACCTTAGCTAAATATTTCTGATCGGCTATCATAGAGCTATTTTGTAGAGAGGCTGATTTTTGTCCAATAAATCCTGAAATCATCATAGGAATAATGCTAGCAATGATAACTAATAAGGTCAAAAACCAATTACCTATAAACATGGCTACTAGTGAGAAAATCATTAAGGAAATATTTTTTGAAATATTAAAATATTGGTGCAAATAATCCTGCTCAATTTTCTTCATGTTCTCAGTTAATATTGAAATAAATTTCCCTGATTTTTCCTTAGAAAATTCTCTATAATCCCTATCTAAAATAGATTTAAACACCTTATTTTTGTATCTTGACATAATCTGCCTAACAAGTTTATTTCTTAATCGAAGGGATATAAAATTAAGACTGGCATAGATAAATATTACGATAGCACCTATTAGTATCGCTTGGGTTAGAGCTTCCCTATTTTGGGACATTCCACTATCAATTATAATTTTAATAGAATAAGCAAAAGCAATATTAGTTAAAGGAACTAGTATATTAAAAATCATGAAAGTATAAAAAGACTTCTTATGGTACTTTGTCAATTGTTTCATTCCTAATCTACCTCATAATTCTTAAATTTCATTTAGAAAATGTGACATAAAATATTCTTCTAAGTCAATATTCTCTCTCCTAAGCTCTTTCATAGAGACCTGTTCTAGCATTTGTCCATTTTTGATAACACCAATCTTATCTGCTATCTGTGAAATTTCCGATAAAATATGACTTGAGATGAATATTGTAACACCACATTCCTTAGAAAGAGACAACAAAAGATTCCGAATTTCTTGAATTCCTATTGGATCTAAACCATTGATTGGTTCATCTAAAATTAACAATTTAGGTTTTGTTAGGAAAGCCCGAGCTAAACCAAGTCTCTGTCTCATTCCTAACGAAAACTCTTTTACTTTTTTAGTCGTATTTTTTAATCCGACCATCCTTAAGGCTCTTATTATATCTGATTTGGTAATATTTTTCCCCATATACTGTGCGTGAATTTCCAAAATTTCTTTTGCAGTGAAGTTTTCGTAAAAACATGGTGTTTCAATAATACTACCAACCTGATTTAGTATTTCCTCTCTGTGTTCCTGTAAATTTTTTCCAAAGATTTCAATACTACCAGATGTAACAGTTGATAAGGATAACATGCATTTCATTAAAGTTGTTTTCCCTGCGCCATTTGGTCCTAAAAATCCATAGATTTCTCCTTCAGCAATTTGAAGGTTAATACCACTTAAAACTTCTTCCTTATCAATTGTTTTAAAAACTTCTTTTATTTCAACAATATTTCTCATTTCTATCTCTCTTTCTATAACCAGCTTTAAATGCAAGAATTTTTCTACTGGGACATAAAAACCACCTTATACAGTCTCTTTTTTTATAGAAATCATAAAGGTATTACCACTTTTCTTCGATTAAACTCAGCTATACTATTTGATACTAATATCTTGTCTTGAAATATTAGAAATTGAAAATGAAGTAATCATTAAACTTATGAAACTTGCAAATATCAAAAAGAATAAGTTATCAGCAATATTATTAGATAAACTTCCTGGACTGACATTCGAAAGTAATGCTGCTAAACCAAGTCCTGTAAGCATTGTTATAGCTGTTGAATACTTAATCATACCTAAAACAAATGGTAGTAACCCTATTAGTACTGTTCCAAACGTAACTCCAGCTAAGTTAATTAATTGATTAGCAACAGGAATATAACTAGATTCAGTGACAACAGCCATGAATCTAATGAATAATTGAATCACTAAATGTGCAGAAAAATGGGCAATAAATGATATCAAAATGACTGAAATAATTTTTCCCCATAATAACTTTATTTTAGAAATAGGGTAAGAAAATAACTGAAAAATTGTTCTTCGTTTAAATTCATCAATAATAATCGTAGATAATAAATAAGATTCAAAAATCAAAAATGCTGCTTTTGTAAATAAAGATGAAAACAATGATGCTACAATTGCCCAACCTTCCCATTTACCAGTAATTCTAATAAGATTAGAATCCTGTCCAGTGAATTCTCCTAGTTTATTGTCAGTACCTAACCCCATAATAATGATTGCTGTAATACCTAACACTATAAATAAGGTACACAACCAGGCTAAAAATAATTTAGATTTAGAAATTTTATTTAATTCAATTTTAATAAGCGACAACATCGATTCTTTCCTCCTAAGTGTAGATAAAGAATAAACTATTCAAACTAATCTCAACAAATATTTAAAAATAAGCTTATTTTTAAAACAATGTCACTATACATACTATCGGTATGTATATACTGAAAAACAAACATACCCACGGTATGTATAATAGATTTTTAATAACACACTTAAAGTATGTTATTTTTTAATTATCAATTATGTAAGATAATTTATTCAATTGATAATACATAGATAGAAATTAGTATTAACAAGCATGTCATGCGACTACTTATTTCCTATTTTTTTAAGTGTTCAAATAACTTGAAAATCACCTCCATCATTTCATCAGAAATCAACTGTACTCCTAAACTGTCAAAAGTAAGTTTAATGAAATTCATTTTGCTCTTTAATTCTTCTAATGAAAAAACGGAAATTTGAAAACCAATCCAAATATTTAGAGTTAAAACAGTTAAATCTGCTAGCTCTTCTGGATATTCTGTTTTAATAGACCCATCTTCAACTCCTTCGTAAACTTTTTCTCTAATTTCGGGTAAAAAATCAGAAAATAGACCTAGATACTGCTCCCCTAACAAACGTGGACTTCTTAGCATGATTGAGGCAGAGTATACGAGCCTTTGGTGTTCAAAATTAGAGAAAGAGTCCATCAAAGAATTTTGTATCTTTTCTAATCCAGTATTTCCTCTCCAATTATAATTTAAAATTTCTTGATTATTTTCGCTAATGATTGTTTGCAGTATATCATATTTAGACTCAAAATGATGATAGATAACACCTTTTGTTAATCCACCTAAGCCATCTATGATATCTTGTATTGACGTATTATCAAATCCTTTTTCTAAAAATAAATTTTTTGAGACCTCTAGTATTTTTTTTCTAGTTTCATGTGAGTTTCTATTCCTTGCCATTTTAGTCCCTTTCTATCATACCGATGGTATGTAATTCTATTGTAGTGGAAATAACTAATAATGTCAAGTTCTTTATTGGAATATGAAAAGCCTTACAATCAAGGCTTTTGATTATCTCTTTTGTTACAAGGTTTCTAGGCTTTTACCAGCAAAGATACACACTCAACATGGGTTTTAGAGGACTAAATGGAGTCTGAATTGCCTGATAGAGATGTAGTATTGATTAAGCACTCAACAAATATTGAAGATGGACAAATTTATGCAGTGGAATTTAACAATCAAACCTATGTAAAAAAAGTGTATCTTCATAAAACCTATCTGCGTCTTGTTTCGATAAACAAGAAGTATGATGATATTTATGCGCCTTATGAGGAGAATCCTCGTATAATTGGGAAAATAGTAGGTAACTTCACGCCTATTGAGGAGTAAGAGGATAGATATTAGGAAATATACTAAACATTATCTAAGTGATTTACAGATTCAATATTTTGTAGATAAGCCTTCAAGCTTCTAAGTAAATTTTTATTGTTATTTTAGCTCATTATTTTTGTATTGGTTAAAACAGAGCTACAAAGAATTTTCTCTATTGGAGTGTTATGTTTATTTTTTCACTTTTGTATAATATGTGTAAAAAATAAGACAGTAACCTAAGAATAGTTACTGTCTTGCCTCATTTTTTGTTAAATATTTGATAAACACAAATTACTGGAAAATATAAAAAGAAAGTTCGAAATTTTATTGACTATGAATATCCAATAGCTTATTTTCAATAGAAAATTAAATGAGCAAAAAAATGTACAATTGAACCACCACTTCTTCTGCTGTTACTAGATTAAAAAATGTACAAATCAATTTCTCAGATTAGAGGACATTATGTACTAGAAAACATACAAAATACCACTCCAAAATAATGTACTTTATTAATTCATTTGTATCAATGGTTTAACTCTTGTTAAGTCAATTGTACATAAACTTTTAGTTTTCTTTAGAAAAGCTGATATAACTTTTTAAGTAAAAGTGGATAAATGTTTCTACCGTATCAGTTATTCTTATAATCTTATCATTTATATTTTTAACTATTCTGTTTTATTTCATCTTTTTATTTAGAGAGCTTATCAAAACATTTTAGTTGATTTTCTCTGTTGAATCTGATTTATAATAAGTTTAAAAAAACCTCACATAAATAAAATTATGTAAGGTTTCTCTTTTTCTATTTCCTTTTTTTCTTTGCTTTCTTAATTTTATTGGCTTGGCGTTTCATCATTTGTTTCATAGCAAACGATCCAACTTTTCCTTTAAGACCACCACCTAAAAGTTGACTCATATCCGGCATCCCAGAACCAGCCAGAGCAGACATGTCAGGCAGACCGTTTTGTCCCATCATTCCTTCTAATGCGGACATGTCCATTCCACCAGGAATGTTCTTTGGCAAGTTATTAGGATTTAGCCCCATCTGCTTCATCATTTTGTTCATATCCCCAGACATAACACCTTGCATAAGATTTTTAGCTTGATTAAAATCCTTAATAAACTTATTAACTTCTATAAAGGTGTTCCCTGAACCTGCAGCTATGCGGCGGCGGCGACTAGGGGTAAGTAAGTCAGGATTTTCTCGTTCTGCTGGTGTCATAGAAGATACAATGGCACGCTTGCGAGCAATTTCTTTTTCATCGACTTTTAAATTTTGGAGAGCAGGATTTCCAGACATACCAGGTAACATTTTAAGGAGGTCTTCCATAGGTCCCATATTTTGAACTTGGTCTAACTGATCAATAAAATCATTGAAATCAAAGCTATTTTCCCGCATCTTCTCAGCCATTTCAAGGGCTTTTTGTTCATCATAATCCTGAGATGCTTTTTCAATTAATGTTAGCATATCTCCCATACCAAGAATACGGCTTGCCATACGATCCGGATGGAAGGTTTCAATATCAGTTATTTTTTCCCCTGTACCTGTAAATTTAATGGGTTTGCCTGTAATTTGGCGGACGGATAAAGCGGCTCCTCCACGGGTATCTCCATCAATTTTAGTAAGAATAACACCGGAGACTTCTAGTTGCTCATTAAATTCACGGGCCACGTTCGCAGCTTCTTGACCAATCATGGCATCTACAACTAAGAGAATTTCATTTGGCTGTGCAAGTGCCTTAACATCTCGCAATTCGCCCATGAGTTTTTCATCGATTTGCAGGCGACCAGCTGTATCTATCAAAACATAATCATTGTGATTAGCTCTTGCTTGCTCTAAACCTTGGCGGACAATTTCAACCGCAGAGACCTCTGTACCGAGAGAGAATACAGGAACATCAATCTGTTGACCTAAGGTTTTTAACTGGTCAATAGCCGCTGGACGGTAAATATCTGCTGCTATCATTAATGGGCGAGCGTTTTCTTCTTTTTTTAACTTATTAGCCAATTTACCAGCAAAAGTAGTTTTACCAGCTCCCTGCAAACCTACCATCATGATAACGGTTGGGATCTTAGGAGATTTGATAATCTCTGCAGTATCAGACCCAAGAATGTCAGTTAATTCTTCGTTAACAATTTTTATAATTTGTTGGGCTGGGTTTAATGTATCGATTACTTCGTGACCAATCGCGCGTTCTCTTACCTTTTTGATAAATTCTTTTACAACGGGTAAGGCAACGTCAGCTTCTAAAAGGGCTAAGCGGATTTCTTTCGTTGCTTCCTGAACATCCGTATCAGATATCTTCCCTTTCTTACGTAAATTTTTAAATACATTTTGTAATCGTTCTGTTAAGCTTTCAAAAGCCATGATTTATCTCCTTAATCTCTGTTATCAATACTAGTTAAAATGTGAATTTTATTTTTTAAAAATTCGTCCTGAGGATAGTTGTCAAGAATCTCATCAAAAATTTGACTACGAACGATGTAATCAGAATACATATGAAGCTTCATTTCATAATCTTCTAAAATTTTCTCTGTTCTCTTGATATTATCATACACTGCCTGCCTACTAACGCCGAACTCATCAGCAATCTCAGCTAAACTGTAATCATCAGCATAGTATAGTTCAATGTAATTCATTTGCTTATCTGTTAAAAGAGCAGCATAAAACTCGAATAGAGCATTCATTCGGTTAGTCTTTTCAATTTCCATAAAGAATATTATACCAAAAAAGCCCACTAAACTCTAGTAGGATAGTGGTTTTTAAATATATTTACATAACTTAAATTATGTAAACTAATTATTTTCTAGATAGAATTCAAAACGCTCACCAACATATTGACTTTTCACATATTCAAAGGCGGTTCCATCTTCAAAATAAGTAACTTGAGTCAAGCCCAATATTGGTTGTCCTTTAGAAATTTCTAGATATTTCGCGATTTTTTCTTTTGCTAGTCGGGCATAAATTGTTTGTTGAGATTTTCCAATTTTATAACCATGGTTTTGAAGTGTTTGAAAAAAGTGGCTGGTAATTTCTTCTTTTTGGAAATTTTTTATAAATTTCTCGGGAATAGAGGCTACTTCATAAACAACAGGAAGTTTATCTGCATAGCGGACTCGTTCCATGCGAATAATATTTTCTGTTTTATCAATTTCTAATTTTTCAGCTTCTTGTTCATTTGGGATGGTTCTTCGATAAGAAATCAACCTGCTTGTGGGTTCTTTACCTTGAGATTTAATAATTTCTGTAAAACTGGTTGTCCCCCTTATTTTTCTTGGACTCTAGTACTTGCAACAAATGTTCCACTTCCTACTCGACGCTCCAGTACCCCATCTTCTACTAAAAGAGAAATGGCTTGTCTAAGGGTCATACGGCTAACCTGAAATGTTTCTGAAAGATCTCGCTCACTAGGTAATCGCTCACCGATTTTCCAGATTTCCTGATCGATTTCATTTTTAATCTGATCTCGTATCCTCATATAAGCTGGTCGCATCGTTTTCACCTCATTTTTTGTTATACTTTATTGTATCGCAATTTGAGCAAAAGTCAATCTTGATTGGCAAATGTAGGGGTTTTGTGTTAAAATAAAGATGATAAGTAATCTTTTATGGGAGGGAACATAATGACTAACATTTCAACTGATTTGCAAGATATTGAAAAAATTATTGTGCTAGACTACGGTAGTCAGTATAATCAACTTATTTCTCGTCGTATCCGAGAAATTGGAGTTTTTTCAGAGTTAAAAAGTAATAAAATAACTGCTGCTGAGGTACGTGCTATTAATCCTAAAGGGATTATTTTATCGGGTGGTCCAAATTCTGTTTATGAAGAGGGATCATTTGATATCGACCCTGAAATTTTTGAACTTGGAATTCCCATTTTAGGAATTTGTTACGGGATGCAATTAATTACACATAAACTTGGTGGGAAAGTTATTCCAGCTAGTGAGGCTGGCCATCGTGAGTACGGTCAAGCTGAACTAAGCCTTACTGCTACTTCTACTCTTTTTGAGTCAACTCCTGACAAGCAGTTAGTTTTGATGAGTCATGGTGATGCAGTAACAGAAATTCCTCAGGGATTTATTCGAACAGGTACTTCTGCTGACTGCCCTTATGCTGCTATTGAAAATGCGGACAAACATATTTATGGGATTCAATTTCACCCGGAAGTGCTCCATTCAGTACATGGAAATGACATTCTTCGAAATTTTGCCCTAACCATCTGTGGTGCTAAGGGTGAATGGTCTATGGAAAATTTCATTGAGATGCAAATCCAACAAATTCGTGAAACAGTTGGAGATAAGCGAGTTCTTCTTGGACTTTCTGGGGGTGTTGACTCTTCTGTTGTAGGTGTTCTCCTTCAAAAAGCTATAGGTGATCAGTTAATCTGTATCTTCGTAGACCACGGTTTATTGCGTAAAGGCGAAGCAGATCAAGTCATGGATATGCTTGGTGGCAAATTTGGTTTAAATATTGTCAAAGCTGATGCTGCCAAACGCTTTTTAGATAAGCTAGCAGGGGTTTCCGATCCTGAGCAAAAACGTAAGATCATCGGAAATGAATTTGTCTATGTTTTCGATGATGAAGCAAGCAAGCTAAAAGATGTGAAATTCTTGGCTCAAGGTACTCTCTATACTGACGTTATTGAGTCAGGTACAGATACAGCACAAACCATTAAGTCACACCACAATGTTGGTGGGCTTCCAGAAGATATGCAATTTGAGCTTATCGAGCCACTCAATACTCTTTACAAAGATGAGGTTCGGGCTCTCGGTACTGAACTTGGTATGCCTGACCACATCGTATGGCGCCAACCATTCCCAGGTCCAGGCCTTGCCATCCGTGTCATGGGGGAAATCACAGAAGAAAAATTGGAAACTGTTCGTGAATCCGATGCCATCCTTCGAGAAGAAATTGCTAAAGCAGGACTTGACCGTGATATTTGGCAGTATTTCACCGTAAATACTGGCGTACGTTCAGTAGGTGTTATGGGAGACGGTCGAACCTACGATTACACAATTGCGATCCGTGCTATCACTTCTATTGACGGTATGACTGCTGATTTTGCTAAAATCCCATGGGAAGTTTTACAAAAGATTTCCGTTCGTATTGTGAATGAAGTAGAAAATGTCAACCGTATTGTCTACGATATCACAAGTAAACCACCTGCAACGGTCGAGTGGGAATAAACTAGATGGGAAATTTTGCTCCCCTCTTCCATTTCTGTGATGGAGAAAGATATTGTTAAATTATGTAATTTTTCTTTTCGACAAAATGTCAAACTTACTTCATTATTGAGTGAACTAAAAGAACAATAAGATTTTCCTATTTAAAAATAGAAAAGCGAATATTACCTGTCTGATTCCCAATTAGACGGCAATATTCGCTTTTTATTTATTTAAACGGAAATTATCAAATGTTTTTCTAACCCTAATTCTGCCAACCTATCTTTGGCACACTTCAATCTACTTATCACTCGGATTTTGAGGAAAATAGCTAAGTTATTCTTTTTAATGAATCGGTTCCTAATCCCGTCCAAAAAGATCTCGGGTATAGACCTTGTCTTTTACATCGGCTAAGACTTCATCAAATCGATTGGCAACAATGACCTGGCTCGCTCCTTTAAAGGCTTGGAGGTCATTCACCACCTTGCTCGCAAAGAAGGTCGAGCCATCAGGAAGTGAAGGTTCATAAATGATTACCTCTACACCTTTGGCCTTCAACCGTTTCATAACTCCTTGGATAGACGATTGCCGGAAGTTATCCGAACCACTCTTCATGGTCAAACGGTAAATTCCCACAACAGTCGTCGCTTCCTTGGCCGGGTTATAAAACTCGTCTTCCTGATAGGCTCCAGCCTTTTCAAGGATTCGGGCAGCAATAAAATCTTTGCGGGTGCGGTTACTTTCAACGATCGCCGTCATCATGTTTTGTGGCACAGCCTGGTAGTTAGCCAACAGTTGCTTACTATCCTTAGGCAAACAGTAACCTCCATAACCAAAGGAAGGATTGTTATAGTGATCGCCAATCCGTGGATCGAGTCCAACGCCTTCAATAATTGCCTTGGTGTCTAAGCCTTTTAACTCGGCATAGGTATCCAGTTCATTAAAGTAGGATACTCGAAGGGCTAGGTAGGTATTGGCAAAAAGTTTTACGGCTTCTGCCTCTGTCAAGCCCATAATTAGGGTATCCACATCTGGTTTGAGAGCACCTTCCTGTAAAAGTGCCGCAAAAACTTTGGCTTGTGCCATCAGTTGAGGATTGGTCTGATCTACCCCAACGATAATGCGGCTAGGATAGAGATTGTCATACAGGGCCTTGGATTCCCGTAAAAATTCAGGACTAAAGAGGATGTTCTTAGTGCCGAATTTCTCTTGAATCGACTCGGTGTAGCCTACTGGGATGGTGGACTTAATCACAATGGTCGCAGTCGGATTAACACTGAGCACCTGGGCGATAACACTCTCAACCGCTGAGGTATCAAAGAAATTCTTTTGACTATCATAGTTGGTTGGTGCTGCAATGACAACAAAATCAGCATCACGGTAGGCCGCATCCCCATCTAAGGTCGCTACTAAATCTAAATCTTTTTCTGCTAAATACCGCTCAATGTAGTCGTCCTGAATGGGCGACTGCTTTTGATTGATCAGGTCTACCTTTTCAGAAAGGACATCCACAGCAACAACCTGATGGTGCTGGGCTAAAAGAACTGCAATAGATAAACCGACATAACCCGTTCCAGCAACTGCAATTTTCATATCAGAATCTCCTATTCTCCATAAAAATCTCGATACCATTCAGCGAAAGCACGTAAGCCTTCTTTTAAGGATGTTCTTGGTTTAAAGCCAAAATCTCTCTCTAAACTACTGGTGTCTGCATAGGTGACTGGAACATCTCCAGGCTGCATGGGAACAAGTTTTTTGTAGGTTTCAAAGTCTACATCCGCTGGCAAGACACCTGCTCGCACCAATTCTTCCTGCAAGGTATCTACAAAATACAGGAGGTTTTCAGGTTGATTATTGCCAATGTTATAAATAGCATAGGGGGGAATCGGAAGTCCGTCTTCACCCACTTGCTGGGCTGGTGCTCCCATCATGACCCGTTTGATCCCTTCGACAATATCATCAATATAGGTGAAGTCTCGTTTACAATTCCCATAATTGAAAATTTCGATAATCTCCCGATTTTTCAGCTTATTGGTAAAGCCAAAATAGGCCATATCCGGTCTTCCAGCTGGACCGTAAACAGTGAAAAACCGTAAACCTGTCGTCGGGATATTATAGAGTTTCGAATAGGCATGGGCCTCTAGCTCATTGGCTTTTTTGGTAGCTGCATAGAGAGAAACTGGATTGTCCACCTTATCTTCCACCGAAAAAGGTACCTTGCTATTGCCACCATAAACGGAAGAAGACGAAGCGTAAACTAGGTGTTCGACCCGGGTCTTGGCATGGCGACAAGCTTCTAAAAGGATATGAAAACCAACGATATTGCTCTCGATATAGACATCCGGATTGGTAATAGAATAACGAACACCGGCCTGAGCTGCCAAGTTGACTACGATTTGAGGGGCGTACTGCTCAAAAATCTCCTCTACGAAAGATTTATCTGCAATATTTCCCTTGACAAAAACCCAGTTTTTCTCTGGATGGACCTGACTCACTTTTGCTATCTCTTTTAAACGGTAGTCTTTTAACCGAACATCATAATAGTCATTGAGATTGTCAATCCCGATAATGGTCATGGCCCCGTCGTATTCTAGTAATGCCTTTACTAGATTAGAGCCAATGAAGCCTGCAGCACCTGTAATCAAAATCGTTTTGTGTTTTATCTCTATTTTCATCCACTCCACCTCTCACTTCAATGAAAGTCTATAGCTTATATTTTTTATCAGATAGACCTTTTTTCTCTAGCAGTCATCATGTCAGTATCATCAAACCCATCCCTGTGTTGGTTTGCATCGTCATCAATGGTTTTATACTCTTCAAACCACGTCAGCTTCGCCTTGCGTAGGTATAGGTAACTGACTTCGTCAGTCTTATCTACCACCTCAAAAGCATGTTTTGAGCTGACTTCGTCAGTCTTATCTACAACCTCAAAAGCATGTTTTGAGCTGACTTCGTCAGTCTTATCTACAACCTCAAAACAGTGTTTTGAGCATCCTGCGGCTAGCTTCCTAGTTTGCTGATGATTTTCATTGAGTAGTCATCACCCTCGTCTAAAATAGGATTTAAACATTTCTATATATGCAAATTCAAAACCTTCTTAATCAATTTCATCATATTTTCCAGTTCTATAGCAATTGCTTTTAATTTTCATTTTTATACTCTTCAAAAATCAAATTCAAACCACGTCAACGTCGCCTTGCCGTACTCAAGTACAGCCTGCGGCTAGTTTCCTAGTTTGCTCTTTGATTTTCATTGAGTATTAGACAATTTACGAAGGCTATACCATTGAAAGATTTGTCTATGGTAAACACATCCATAGACAAGAGTCGCAACTAGTAAGACCAGTAAAGCTGTTGGAACTGCTAACACTAGAAAAGACAGATAAGAGTTGCTGGTTACATTCCAGTTCATGGTCACCCCATAAGACAAGATAAAAACGATACTATTAGCCAGCATGTTCTTATAAAAGTGTCTTTTGTTTCGATTGATAATATTCTTAGATAAATAATGCACACAATACAGCGTCCGATAAGAAACAGAAATTAAGGTTCCAAGAGCCACTCCAAGTAAGCCAAAATGCCATACACCTATAAATGAAATGACAATGTTGAGGATCACTTCGACAAGCGCTCCCACCTGCGTTTCACGAAAATGCCCCGCTGCTTTTATCAGCGTGTAATAGATGGTTCGATAGCCAAACATGGCAAAAGATAGCACCATCAAGACTGAAAAAATGGGTTGGATGAACTCTACATTTTCAATCCCAGCTGTATAGACGGCTACAAAATGAAGCACTAAACACAAGACACTGGTATAGAGAATGGTAGTCACATAGCCAAAAAGGACTTCAAACTTCAAAAAGAGAGTTTTTAAGGCTGCAAGCTCTTTTCGTACAAGTATATTGCCAAATAAGGGCTGAATCCCACCAGAAAGAGAGTTTAAAAACAATTTCACAGCATTTACGACTAGGTAATAGACATAGTAAATGGACACATCTGTCAGGCTCGCAAAAAGGGTGAGGATAATCATATCTGTATTATCCACAATAACTGCTGCAATATGTTGGACAAAACCATCCCACTTGGACTGAAGATGCTTTTTCTCCCCACCTTCTTGTAGCTCAATCCGATACCTTTTCCTGACGTAAACAGATAGGATGATGGGGGGTAACAAGTATAAACTATTGGACACCACCTGAACAGTAATAACAGGTACCTGCGCATAAATCAACACTGTATTCACACTGACATTGAGCAAAACAGCCAGTGTCTGAATCAACAGCGGTATGTAAGCTTTTTGGTCAGCGTTCAACAACAAGGTATTGGTCAAACCGAAATAATACTGCGAAAATAGATTGGTCGCTATAATCACGATAAGGAGCGATACCTGAACATGACTCAGCGAAGTAGTGATCACTAGCGGATATAAAACAGCTAATAGAAAGGTATAGACCAAAAAAATCAGAGCTATCTTTCTAAAAAAGGTCTGTGCTGCTTGATAAATACGGCCAATCTCTTGAAGATTCTTCTCGTGAAGGGGCTGATACAGGGCTACTTGAACGACTGTTCCCACTCCAGCTTGTAAGAAAGAGATAAAGCCTAAAAACTGTGTGATAGAAGAGACCAAGCCATTGATTTCAGAACCGTAAGAGACCAACATGGCTCTTGGTAGGATAAAACCGCTAGCAATCAAGACCGCATAATTTAAAAGAGAAGCTAGGGTATTCAATAGAAAATTCTTTTTTCTTAAGGATAGTCTTTTCATACTCTCTTGATATAATTACTCCTTTTGATAATGGATTGTAGGACGACCTTAATGATCCAGGTTAGTAACAAAATATAAAGATAAGCTCTTGCTGCTACTAATAAAAAAATCAAGGAATTCCGATGAATATAAAAGGTAAAATAGGGTAAGACGATGCTAAAGTAAGCTGCAACTAGCTGACTCTTGGTTTGATAGAGTTGCTTCATCCCCCACATGACGAGTAAAAAGACGATGAAGGCAATGGCTACTTCTGATACTAGTTCAAAAATGGCATAAGACTCCCCTAAAAATGTACTGGCTAAGCCCACACCTTGAGCTAATTGAGTATTAAATAAAAGGTTCAATTGTTGTTCAAAGCTTGTAAATCCAACCGCAGAACCCAGCATTCCTCCAAGACCTGGAATGAGCTGGAAAAAACCTAAGAAATACTGATCAAAGCCAAAAGTCATATGGGAATTGACAACATGATAGAGATTGACTGTGATGGTGTTAGGCTCTGATATTAGTAGTGTATCAATGTAATAATCCAGACTGGACAGGCGACTCCAAACCAAGTCATACTGTCCTGTGATAAGAGCACTCGACACTCCTTTGATAAAGATAAAAAAGAAGAGCCCGACTATCGAAAAGAAGGATAGAAATAGATGCTTGTTGATACTAGCAATCAAGGGGCGCCGCTCTCTCATCCCCACACGTGCCATAACGATCCCTATCAAGCCAATCACCAAAAAGGACCGATGTCCCAAAAGGAAGGTGTAGCCAATCAAAATGAGCGATAGGGCTTTTAATAGCCACTGCCTTTTAGCCATAAAGGAATAAACAAAGGAGTACAAAGCAATATACTTTAAGTACTCTGTCCCCTTATTTGACTCAGCTAGGAGCTCCATCTTGTTAAAAGAAGCAGTGATATCACCGAACTTGACATTGGCATACACCAAGAGCACCAAGCCTAGCAGCTCCAGAAAGAAAACCGCAAGATTGGAGAAATAGTCTTCCTCTTTTTCCCTATAGTCGAGAAGGTTTACTCCTAACTTTCGATCCTTGATTTTAAAGGTATAGTGATCGTTTAAGAGGATAAAGCCAAACAAGAGGACTATAAAAACTAGAAGTATCAGGTAGACATCAAAAATTAAGGGAGTTGTCTTTTCCTCTCCGATCAGTCTGATCTTGCCCAATACAGCAGGAAAGTAATAAAACATCGTAGAAAAAGAAAAAATGGTGAAATAATCCAATTTCCGTGGTTGAACCAGTAAATAGAAAGCCAAGAGAAACATGGCTATAAAGATCACTAGATTCATGTGAAATCTCCATCTAGGACCTGATGCGCATAGTATTCCCATTCTTGAAAGACTTGTTTGGGATGAAATTCTTCGGAACCTTTCTTGGCGTTTTGTCCCATCTGCTGTCTTAGAGAGGCATCTGCTAACAAGGTTTTCATAGCAGTGGATAGGGCTACTTCATCCCCCACTGGAACGAGTAGTCCATTTTTACCATGTTCAATCACCATTTCTGGTCCTCCACAAGGACAGTTGGTAGAGATTGACGGTACGCCTACTGCCAAGGCTTCTAACAAGGCATTGGGCATCCCTTCATAATCAGATGACAAGACAAAAACTTCCGCTTCAGATAGAACTTTAGGGATTTCCTGAGTTGTTCCCATCAAATGAACTCTATCTTCTAAATCTAGTTCCGTTATCAACTGCTGTAATTTTTCTTTTAATAGACCCTCTCCATAAATCAATAAGTCTTGATCTTTAAAATCATGGGCTATTTTTGAAAAAGCTCGAATGAGTAGTGCGTGATTTTTTTGTTCACTCAGTCTACCGATTGCTACAATTCCTGGTTTCGGATGATGACTTGTAGTGAAGAAATTCTCCGCTACTGCATTGTAAATGATGGTCGATTTTTGCTGTAGTTTTTGTGGGAAGTATGCTTTCGCCTGCTCCGTTTGAAAGACACAACCATCTGCTAATGGCAATAATTTGTGTGCCACTAGCTGACCAACAAATCCCGAATATTCTTTTTCAGGAGCATTTCTAACCGAAACAAGCACTGGAATCGACAATCCCCTTGTCGCTAAAATCGCTCTAAAATTAGGTTCCTGCATAAAGGAAATCAGTAAATGCGGAGGATCTTCCTTGAGAATTTTTCTTAGTTTCCATATCAGCTTAAGATTTCGTTTGAAGCGATTTCCCCTATCTTGTTTATTTTCTAAGGTGATGCGTTCTACATGAGGAGATAAGGAATACTCTTCTTCTGCTTTAAATGTGGTGATTACTTTTACGCTATATCCTGCTTCTTGAAATTGGTGGGCTAACTGGGTAATCACTCTTTCAGCGCCCCCTTTTCCAAGATTGCCGATATAAAAATAGATTTTTTTAGGTTTCAGATTGAACCCCTCCTTTGCACGGTTTTCTATAGATTTATTATATCATAATTTGATCTTGTGACCGGACAGCTACTTCTTATACAAGGCATCCAGTGTCTGCTGATAGCCTTCAACATCCATTATTTGTGCAAATCGTTGTTTGGTATTTTCTGTTAACTCTTGGTAACGTATCGGATCTGACAGGTAGTCAACGATGCTTGTAGCAAGAAGGTGGTCGTCATCGCTGTAAAAACCTGTCTTGCCTTGCTCAATCAAATCGACTAGACCATCTGTTGGAGTCGATACAATCGGAAGACCTCGGCTCATGGCTTCTAAGGCACACATGGGAGTCCCCTCCCAAGCAGAGGTCATGACCAAGAGTCTACTTGCTTCCACGATTGTCATCGGATTTTCTATAAATCCTAGAAACTGAATATTTTCCTCTAGCTGCTCTTCTTTTACAAACTGCAGGCAGTCTTCTCTCAACTCGCCATCACCTACAAAAGCAACTTTGAGATGGGGATATGTTTGGATCACTTCCTTGAAAACTTTCAAGGCACGTAAGGGATTTTTAGGGATGGAAAGTCGCCCTAAAACCAAGCAATCAAAAGCTTTATCACTTGTTTCATTCTCTTCTATAACCTCTTCAGGCAAAGTTATAATATTGGGAAGGACAGTGCTTTTTTCTTTAACAAATGAGGAAAAAGCATAATTATCCAAGGCACTTTGCGACACCCAGATGATGTCTTTCCAACGACAAGATAACAAGAAGAAGAGCAAGGATTTCAAGGACAGATGTCTCATATTAGGGTGATTCCCATGAATATGAGGGATAATCTTAATATCCTTTCTTCCAAGAGTCGCTAGGGTCGCAAGCACACAAGCAGCAGCGTCATGAGCATGAATAATCTGTGGTTGTAGCTCATCTATCATCTTTCGAACTGCTCGAACCGAAAAGCTTTCTAGCGGATAAAATGCGACTCCTCTTTCCGTTACAGCCTTGCGAATAGGGCCGTCTGGTGAGCAGTAAAGCATGCCACAAGACTCTTCATTTTTAAATAAGTTTGCAATTTGGCAAACAACATTCTCTGCTCCTGAAAACTGATTGCTACGCAATAGGTGGACAATTTTTTTCTTACTCATTGTTTGCTTCCTCCTCTTGAGCATAGACTCGTTTCATTTGCTCTTTTACCTTTGAAAAAGAAAACTGTTTTACTTTTTCTTGGTTATAAGCCCCCATTTCCTTTCTTAAAGCAGCATCTCTTGCTACTCTTTTTAAGGCTTCTGCATAGGCTTTAGCATCCAAGGTTGGAACTAAATAGCCACCTTTTTGCTCATCAACAAGGTCTTGATTGCCACGAATATCCGATACGATACAAGGTAAAGAAGCTGCCATAGCCTCCATCAGTGCAACGGACAAACCTTCTCTTTTTGATGGCAGACAGAAAACATCTGCAATCGCTAACAAATCATGTACATCGCTACGATAGCCAAGCAACTTGACCCTCTCTTCTAAGTGATTTGTGTGAATATAGTTCAGCAAGGTTTGTTCTTGCTCGCCCTCCCCCGCTATCAAGTACTGGATATCTAGAGTTCCCAACTCCTTGATAGCTTTTAGGAGCGTCAGATGATTTTTATTATCGTTTAACTGTCCAAGCGATAAGCAGATACAGGCATCTTCACGTAAGCCAAGTTCCTGTTTGAATGCCTTTATTGTGCATTTATCTTGCGTTACTTGCTTTTCAAAACCGACACCATTTACGAGTTCTACACGACTTGAACGAAATTTCCTTTTTGCAAGCTGATAATCCTCTTGATTGATGGTCACTAGGGTGGAGGTTAGACGAGATAAACACTTCTCAATCGGATAAAATAGTAGCCAAACGAGCTTAGGGGCTCCTTTATAAAAATGAAAGCCATGTGCTTGATAGATGATGTCCTTTATCCCACAACTTTTTGCTGCTAATCTTCCGTACACGCCACCTACTGGGGTGTTACAGTGAACCTTCTCGATTGATTCTGCCTGTATGATGTTTCTCAGTTGAACAAAAGTTTTGAGGTTAGCAGGATGCAAGGGAGATTCCTTAAAATCCACTTGGTGCGTTTGAATTCCGTAACGCTCTTCATAGCTCTTTCGCTCTTTTTCAGTCACATGATTAAAATTAGCCGCTAGGTGAAACTCATACCCCAACTCTTTTGCTGCCTGCATACTCGATTTAAAAAAAGAATGATTCCCTTGAAAGATAAAATTAGCAATATATAGTATCTTTTTGGCCACCGTTTTTCATCCTCTCTATAAATAATACATATACTCATTCATTTTCCGACCTTCAGCAGTCGTGAACTCTCTATGGAGTTGGAAACCATTTTTTTCATAAAAATGATTGACTCTATCATTATTGACTGCATCCGTTTCAAGCTTCAAATATAAATAATTACTTTTTTGATACCTGTCTTTTATTTCAGAAAGTAGCTGGCTGCCAACTCCTTGATTGCCCACGGATTTGGCTACCGCTAGCGAAGAAATCTTAATATACTTGTCTTTTTCTTCCGCCCTTCTCGGTGCCCCTAAAGCTCTGAATAGCTTCAAGATAATCTTAGGCCTCAATACAACCGCTTTTAGCGAATACAGGGCAAATTTTAAAATATCTGTCTTAATTAAAAAGCGATATAAATCACTTAAATCAGAAGAATAAGCCAAAAAACCTACAATCTTACCTTCTGAATTACGTGCTAGTAGTACATCAGATTCCTTATGAACCAAAAATCCCTTATACAACTCTCTTAAAAATTTTTCTCCTAAAAAGGTTAAAAAGAAGCCCTCAAAGGTATCTAGATGAAGCTTGACAATCCCATCAATTTCCTCAATTGTTTGTACTTTCTCTATTTTAAAATATTTTTTTCGACTCATCCTATCTCCTATACTTCCTTTCTACAGAAACACCAATCGGTGTTCAGCTAAGCTATCGATCATCCTATTTTATCTTTCAAGCTTTATTAGACTTATATGTTTGAAACTTTCACTAAAGTCTCAATGATATAGTCCACTTCTTCATCGCTTAGTTTAGTGTGAAGAGGGAGCGTAATTTCATTTTCAAAGAAGGCATAGGCCTTAGGATAGTTCGCCATATCAAAGCCAAGATTCTTATAGGCTGTCAGGAGAGGAAGCGGTTTGTAGTGCACATTACTTGCAATTCCTGCTTTGGCCAATTCTTGGATAATACGATTACGCTCTTCTAGACTAGCACTTTCTACATGGGTGATGTAAAGATGGCGTGAAGATTCGACAGTATCGGTCTTGTGTGCCAATGGGTGAATACGAGTACCCGCAAAACCACGATCATAGCGGTCCACGATGTCCTTACGACGCTGTAGCAAATCAGGGTAACGATCCAATTGTACCAAACCAAGCGAAGCCATGATATCCGTCATGTTACACTTGTAGGCTGGTGTAACGATATCGTATTCCCAAGAACCCAATTGCATCTTAGCAAGAGCATCCTTAGTTTGACCATGAAGGGAAAGGATTTGGAATTCCTTGTACATCTCTTCGTCGTCAATCGCTGGATTGGCCTTCCAAGTGGCACTTCCTCCCTCAGCCGTTGTGAAATTTTTGACTGCATGGAAAGAAAAGGAAGTAAAGTCAGCGATAGAGCCAGCAGGGTGTCCTTTATAAGTTGATCCCAAAGCATGGGCACTATCAGAGACAATCACGATACGGTTAAAGGCCTTTTGCCACTTGCTTGATGCAGTAAAGAGGTCACGTTTTTTCTCCACGACTTGGAACAAACGGTCATAGTCGCAAACAATCCCTGCAAGCTCTACTGGAATGATCACCTTAGTCTTTTCAGTGATGGCTTGCTCAAGAAGGTCATAGTCCATCTCAAAAGTATCTTCTTGGATATCCACCATGACTGGTGTCGCTCCTACGTGAGTGATGACACTACATGAAGCTGTGTAGGTCATAGCTGGAACGATAACTTCATCACCAGGGCCCACTTCCAAAACACGCAAAATCAACTCAAGAGCGGCTGTTGCAGAGTTGAGGCAGACAGTCTTAGGTGTCTGTGTGTATTGGGACAAGCGGCGCTCCAGTTCTTTTGTCTTAGGACCTGTTGTTATCCAACCAGAACGAAGGGTATCCGCTACTTCAGCAATTTCAGCTTCGGTAATATCGGGTGGTGAAAATGGGATATTGTAATTTGGCATTGATTTGCTCCTTTTATCTGTACTCATTTTCTCATAACTACTTTATTTTAGTACCTCAAA
This sequence comes from Streptococcus sp. DD10, assembly GCF_001578805.1. Lineage (GTDB taxonomy): Bacteria > Bacillota > Bacilli > Lactobacillales > Streptococcaceae > Streptococcus. The sequence continues at coordinate 373,032 of NZ_KQ969157.1, forward strand.
CACGGTTTGAAACATGATTTTGATGTCTCCAAGGAAACTAAATTCTCGGAGATAGGCGAGATTATAGCGCATCTTTTCAGGAAGGACGTGTTCGACATAGGCCTGGTCAACTGACAGACCTTTCTCCGTCATTTGACTGATGATGGTGTCCTCATCCTTGTAGTTGATACTGGCTGGAGAGGTGATTCCTGCTGGCAAGAGCAAGGTCGCCATCATTTCAGGGCTATACTGCTCCGTGTAGCGTGGCACCTCAGGTCGTGTACCGACAAAAGACATTTCGCCTTTAAGGACATTGACCAGCTGAGGCAGTTCGTCCAAACGCACACGGCGGATGAAATTTCCCACTTTGGTAATACGGCTATCATTAGCAGAAGTCACTAGACTACCTTTTTTATCCGCATCGGTAACCATGGTACGGAACTTCCAAATCTTGAACGGACGGTTGTACTGGGTCACACGCTCTTGCTTGTAAATGACAGGTCCCTTGCTATCCAACTTGATCCAAATGCTCAAGATAAGAAAGATTGGGGAGGTTAAAATCAGCAAGACTAGAGCCAAAAACCAATCCAGGCAACGCTTGAAAATCAGCGAACCCTTCCTTTTAGAGACAAGCTGGTAGTAAGACTCAACCTCGCTTGATTGCATTTCCACGGGCAAGTCTTCCCATTTCAGCATGCTGTTTCTCCTTTGTTTTTATTATACTATTTATCAATATTTTTCATTGTTGAATGATTCTAGATATGCTCTAATCATTCCCTATTTTCAAGATATAAGCTCTATAAACTAAACGTAAGTAAGACAATTTTTTATTTTAGAAATGTTATTAGATTATTTTTACCTTCAACACATTTACTAAACTTCCTGCGAAACAATTTGTTTATGATAAAAATATAAGCCCACAAGAAGTCTACTGTTTGGTGAAATTAAGTAATGATTCTTTCAGACTTGCTCCATCCTGTGTCAATAAGTCTTTTATAAAATCATTCGTTTCTTGTATTGAATGACTTTCCACCTTTCCAACAAAAATCTTTTCAAAAACTTGTTCTTTCAAACGTTCTTTTGAAGAGAGCAATTCTTCGTACAATTTTTCTCCAGGCCGAATGCCTGATTCAACAATTTTAATTTCTTTTTCATCCACACCACTAAGCAAAATCATCTTACGTGCCAAATCGACAATTTTTACAGGTTCTCCCATATCTAGCACAAAGATTTCTCCACCTTTCATCAATGCCCCTGCTTGAATCACCAAACGGCTGGCTTCTGGAATGGTCATAAAATAACGTGTCATCCGAAAATCCGTCACAGTAACAGGGCCACCTGTTGCAATTTGCTCCTTAAATACAGGAACGACACTTCCTCTACTTCCTAAGACATTACCAAAACGTACTGCTGCAAACAACGTTTTCCCTGGTTCATTGAGATTGGTCACAATCATCTCAGCGACACGCTTAGTTGCCCCCATTATATTAGGGGGATTGACTGCCTTGTCAGTTGAAATCATGACAAATTTTTCTACACCAGCTTCCTTTGCTGCTTCAGCCACATTTTTTGTTCCGTAGATATTGTTTTTAACAGCTTCAGAAGGGTTGTATTCCATAAGAGGAACGTGCTTATGAGCCGCCGCATGATAAACACGTTCTGGTCGATAATTTTTCATAATTTGAAAAATACGTTCACGGTCCTGAATGTCCGCAATAATCGGAATGATCTCGAAGCTATCCTTATATTGTCCCAAGAGCTCACGGTGAATGAGATAAATTGAATTTTCCCCATGTCCTACTAGTAGGAGACGTTTAGGATGAAAACGACTCACTTGACGGCAAATTTCAGAACCGATGGAGCCGCCTGCTCCAGTCACCAATATAGTCTTTCCTGTTAGATTAGACTGCAGCGATGATTGGTCTAATTTGACTTCCTCACGCCCTAGAAGGTCCGTGATATCAATCTCACGAAGCTTTGAGACTTCAAGTTTGCCTGTAACAACATCTTCATACTTTGGCATACTAATCACTTTGACATCCATTTGTTTGCACTGGCGGAGGATGCGTTCGTAGTCAGCGGAACCCAGTGAAGGGATAGCAATAACGACTTGCTTAATCTCGTAATTTATCACAACTTTCTCTATCTGATCATCAGTTCCAACAATTTCGATGCCATGTAGCATACTATGTTTTTTGAGAATATCACGATCAACAATTGCCACAAGTTCTATATTAGAAGGTATTCTTAAGACCGTTCTAATGTACAAATCAGCACCGGCACCTGCTCCTACAACTAGAGTTTTAATACGTTTTGTTTTGGAACTTAGTTTGTTCTTACTTTTTGAGAATACACTTAATTCTATCCATACTAAGCGAAGAACAATCATAAAAAGGCTGGAAAAAATGAAACTTAATCCCCAAAAACGATAACTAAAATCTGGAGATAAGGTTGCTAATGTCACTCCTACTGCCAAATAAGAAAATAATTGACAGAAAATTAAGCGAACCATAGCACGATAATCTGTATAACGGTTAATAACAGAAAATATCTTGACATATACTGCGCTAATTAGGTACAGAACAAGAACAATGACTAACGGTAAAATGTAATCTCCTAGAAAGACTATTCTTTTTTGAATAAACAAGCTTGAACAAATGGCACCAATTAGGATCATGACACTATCTAAACAAGCTAAAATAACTCTTTTTTTGCTCGATTCATCTATCTCTCTCTATTTCTTTTACTTTTACTTTTATTTTACATTCGTTGTGCTTCTATGCCTCAATAAATCTTCTACTGTATCTCTATAAAGAAATAAGCACCCCCCCGAATATTTATGCATTTAGAAGGAGTGCTTTTTATAAAAGGTTTAAATTTATTATAACTTAATTCAAGCTTATTTTCAAGTTGTTTTCATTTTTTGTTAAGTGGAAAAAAGGAAAAATTTGAGTTATAGAGTCTACAAAAGTTGAGAAAAAATTAAGGAAAGGCAACCCAAGCTAAACGGGAGGAAATG
>NZ_KQ969157.1:376302-388664 GCF_001578805.1 Streptococcus sp. DD10
GAATAATAAAACGATCACTTACTTGAATCATCCCGAATAAACTAGCCAATAATAAACAAATATAAGAGACTATAAAAATGACACTTATTTTAATCAAGGTACGATAGTTCGTATAGCGATTTATCGTCGAAAATACATTGGTGATAAGAGCCAAAAAAAGATAGAATTAAAGTGATACGTGCTGCACCAATCACCATACCAGTATGTGTTGTAGCGAAAATTTCGAGACAAGATGCTAATAGATGTAGTTTTTTTAAACTTTTCATCATTTGGATCTTATCAAATTCCACGTAGTTTCTTTAGGAACCCCATCCTATCAGAAAATTGTATAATATATATTAACATTAATTCTATTGTATCACTCCATCAGAAAAAATCAAGAAAACTAGTTGCGCCACCATTTTTATGAAAAATGGTACTGATGTGAGTTTGTTACGATATCGATTATTATATCAAGATTTTATATTTATTGAAAAAAAGAAGAACAAAATATAGACAATTCGTGTTAATATGTAGAAAAGTGGAGGAAGAATTTTGTCTAATCATTTTTCTTCTCTTGTAATCAAGAACTATTTCTGGAATAATCTGAGGATATTGTTACAGTGCTAACTGGTTTGAAGAAAAATATGAGGTTGAACACTTTGCCCAACCTATTTCTGATAATTTTATCTAAAATAGTCCAAAGACAAGTACAGCCAAAATTGCACCAAGGATTGGACCAATAACTGGTATCCAAGCGTATCCCCAATCTCCATCTCCCTTATTCGGGATTGGAAGAAGACTGTGCAGGATACGGGGTCCTAAATCACGAGCAGGGTTAAGAGCATAACCTGTGGTTCCCCCAAGAGATAAGCCAATACCAACAATCAGAGTCCCCACTACAAAAGTACCTAGACCAGCTTGCATATTGTATAGACCTATAGAGAGTATTGTAAGCATCAGAACGAAAGTACCCACAATCTCACTTATCAAATTTGCAATAGTATCTTTTATAGCAGGCCCTGTACTAAAAGTACCTAAAATGTTAGCAGGATTTTCCTCCGCTAGGTAATGAGGTTTAAACTGTAGCCATACCAGAAACTGACCTACCCAGGCACCTACGAACTGAGCTATTACATAGGGTAAAAGAGAGGACCAGTCTAAGTCACCACGGAGTGCAAATCCTAAAGATACCGCTGGATTCAAATGGGCAGGTCCCAAGTTTCCAGATACAAAGGCTGCAACTGCAACTGCAATTCCCCAGCCAAGGGTTATGACAATCCAGCCAGCATTGCGGCTTTTGGTTTTTGGCAAAACAACACCCGCAACTACGCCATTCCCCAAGAGAATTAGGAGAGCTGTTCCCAAAAATTCACCAAACAATTCTTTCATCATAAGCAATTATCCTTTTAATTCTTTCAAATCGTTGTTGCTAAGAGCAACATCCAACTCAGCACGGTAGTTGGCCTTTTCTGCTTCTGACCAGTCATAGTAACGTCCCATCTCATCTAGAACAGGCTCGATAATAGCATCCAAACTATCTCGCATAAAGAGCATGTGATTGGTGCGACGAAGTAAGAAATCAACTGGACTCAGTGCCAACTCGTTTCTCATTGCATAATGAAGAGACAATGTATCTGCTAAACTAAGTCCTGGTGCCTGCTCAATACTGTGGGAAAGAGCAAAGACTTTTGCTGCATTTGAACCATAGAGATTTGCTAGATAAAGTGCTTCTTTGCTATCCAAACCACGCGAAACACCTAGTTGGGCAAAAGCTTCAAGTTCACTTTCAACATTAGCAGGATTGAGCTCCCCACCAGAAACTGGATAAGTCTTAGAGTTAATTAGTTTAAAGCTACGATCAAATTCATCTTTGAGAATATCTAGAACACGTTCCATGGCACCTTCAGCCATCTTACGATAATCTGTAATCTTTCCACCAGCTAGGGTTAATAGGCCATTATCATCACGGTCTAGACTAGAACCACGAGACACGGCAGATGGGTCCAAATGTTTTTCAGAAGTTGAGCTTTCCAGTTTGGTAACTGCTGACTCGACATCCTCGCGAGATTTTTGTTTATCCAAAACCCTGTCGATAAGATAAAGTCCCGATAAATTAATCTTTACGGGACTTCATAAGAAATGAGATCAAATAATTAAACTGCTACTAACTATTATTTCCCCTCAGAACCAATAAAATCTTACCTGTATAATCTGAGGAAATCTTCAATGAATTAATCGACTCAACTTTTATCTGTTTTATTGCAAAATATGTTTTACCATGATAACGAATATTAAAATCATGATAAGAACCTTTTTCTACAGATTTAAAAGGGTTATTATTAAAACTAAAGTCTGTTTTCCTAATTGTTTCAATGTTTTCTTTTGTGCTCATCACATAAACATATCCAGAAAAATTACTACTTATAGCCAACTCATCCCCAATCTTTTGCTCAGATACTTGAGTTATTCCTAGATCCTCAATATCTTCTTTGGGGGTCTCTTGATTGATTTCTGATTTAATATCTTGCACGGTATCGTTAGCGCCGAAATCACATGATACAAGTATGAATGAAGCGATTAGACAAATCATACCTATAAATATACTTTGTTTTCTCATTATCTTAACTCCTTTTGTATTCAAATATATCACCAGGTTGGCAATCAAGCTCTCTGCAAATATTTAATAATGTAGCAAATCGTACCCCCTTAGCTTTTCCCGTTTTTAATATTGATAAATTCGCTTCTGTAATATTGATTCTATTTGCCAATTCTTTAGAAGTGATATTCCTAGATTTAATTATTTTATCTAAATTTATCTTAATTTCTTCCATCTCATCAAATAATCTCCTCATTTTCTTTCTGTATATAATATCCTTTTTTAAACACTATAATTAAAAAATAATTTAATGCCAAAAATAAAATATTAATCAAGTAATTTTTTATTGAAAAATCAAACAAGCTACTTACATTATCTATATTCAAAATATTAATAACTAGATTAATTAATAACTGTAAAATTGTTGAACTAATTAAAAATAGAAAGGATTGTTTTAGATATTTTAAATTTTTAATTTTAAAATACTTATCGTTGCTAAACTCTAACAATAACCTACTCCATATCCCTAATAATTTTATAAATATAAAGCATATAACTATTGCCATTATAAGAATTAATAAGGGATAAATAATTGGTGCTTCAATTATGAAATCCCCATAGTCAAATATAAAATTCCCCTGACTATTCTGCCCTCCAAAGAAAATTCCCGCTACTCCTACTAACAATAGAAAAATAAGCAGAAAAATTAGGTACCGTGCAAAAGATAGAATAACTCCAATTTTCGTTAAAAGTTTATCCATATGTATACCTCCTTCTAATTATCGTATTAGAATAATTCTCTTTTCAAGATTATTCTAATACAATAATTATTCTTTGTCAATAGTTTTGCCAATTAATCTCAATTACTTAACACATATGAAGCTCACAATCACCTTAAAAAAAGTGATACTACTAAAATAAAAAATACCTCTTAATACTAAATCCGTTTTAAAGAGGTAAATTATTATATTTCTAAAAACTAACATTTGCTAATACTTGATTTACTGAAAAAGTTGATTAAACACAGTGTGCTATAATACACTAAAGTAATGATACTTTCAAGCTCGTCTCGTAAGAAAACTCACCTATCTCTCAAGAGTTAACAATACTCTTTCAATTGTCAGGTATTTATAATTTACACCCTAATGTACACTATCTTCCAGTAATCGATTATACAGCTCACAGGATTCTTTTAAATCATTATTTGATTATAAAATACTATTTATTCCTATCATCAGTCTATAGTAATAAATTTTTCCCAAAAAGTATCGTCGTAAAATTATTCTTACTATTCGAATATAAGTGGCTTTTTTAATACATCCCTACTAATACCAAAAAGCCACTGTTTCCAGTGGCCTCATAAAGCCTTTCGCTAAAAGGTTTCTAAGCTTTCACCAGCAAAGCTACACACTCGACGTGGTGGGTTTGCGGAAATAAATCCACCGGCTGCACTTTCTTGAGCTCATAGCCCAAGTCTTGGTAGAGTTTGATATCACGCGCCATGGTGGCGACGTTACAGGAAATATATGCGATGCGATCAGCGCCTGTTTGGGCACTTTCTTTGATAAAGCTTTCTGTCAAGCCTTTTCTAGGTGGATCCACTAAAATAACACTTGGTTGAATACCTTCCTTGAGCCAATTTTTCATAGCTCTTTCTGCCGTATCACAAACGTAATGGGCATTGGTAATGCCGTTTAAAGTAGCATTTTTCTGACTATTCTCCACTGCTTCTGGTATGACTTCTACACCATAGACTTCTTTTACATGCTGGGCGACAGAGAGGCCAATGGTTCCAATCCCTGAATAAGCATCAATGACGACATCCTCTGCCACTAATTTGGCAAAACCAATGGCTGTTTGATAAAGTTTCTCTGCCATCTCGGTATTGACTTGATAAAAGGCTGGCCCAGAGATTTGGTAGTTATTACCTAGCATCTGATCGGTAATGTAGGGTTGACCGTATAGTATTCGCCATTCTCTTCCAAAGATGGCATTGGTATTCTGGTCATTGACATTTTGCATGACGGAAACAATTTCAGGAAAGTCCTTGACTATCTGTTCGATCAACTGATCTACACGGAAAATTTTAGGGCGAGTTGTAACCATGATGACCATGATTTCCCCTGAATGATGGCCGCGACGAACAACTAGATTCCGAATCAAGCCCGACTGCTCTTTTTCATCATAAGGTTTCAAGTCATAACGACGGAGCAAGTCCCGCAGAGCAAGGACAACTTGGTCAATGACAGGATCTTGGATAAAAAAGTCTTCCAGTGGCATGAGGTCATGAGAATTTTTACGGAAAAATCCTGTTTCTAAAACCCCGTTAACCCGACGGACAGGCACTTGGGCTTTATTTCTGTATTTGACTGGCACTTCCATCCCTAGTGTTTCTGCCACTTCTACATCCGAAATTCCTGCAATCTTATAAAGGCTATCCTTGACCTGCTTGGTCTTAAACTTGAGCTGCTCTGGATAAGCTAGATGTCCCAAGTCCGCAATACCAGAACGGAGATAAGCTAGATCAAGATCCTCCTCGCGATATGGCGATTTCACAAAAAATTCTTCCACTTTCCCAAAACCAATTTTTTTATTGACCTTCAAGACTCGCATGAGGATTTTTTCACTTGGAAGGGCATTTTCTACGAAGAAAACTAAACCATCCACCTTAGCTACACCTTGTCCCTCGTGGGTCAAATCAACAATCTCAACTTCTACAATCTCATTTTTCTTTAACATGCTGTTCACTTTCTTTAACCTACTTTATACCAAATTCTGCTTTAATAAAGGTGAGAAACAAAACAAAAGGAAGTGGGAAAACTGTTATTATGTTAAAGGATCCCTACCCTTCTCAAAATTGAATCGAACAACTTTGTAGCTAGAAACCAAACATAAAGTCCCATCAACTACTGTGTTATGTAGTGATTACTTCAACTCACCAAAGGCTGGACATTTTTGCCCAGCCTCTTCAATTATATCATATTATCGCAGACCTAATTCAGATAGTTTCCGTCTATATTTTTGAAAATCGATGAAAAGACCTTGACCACCGTACATATCATAATCATCAACCCAATCCCCACTCTCAGGAACAGTGACTCGTTCAACTCCATTTTGCCCACTCGTAACGACATTAACACCTTGAGACAAGAGGAAAGAGTAAGGAATATTAGTGGATGTCATCGCAAACACCTTCCCCAAGGCTTCCGCACCAGTAAAAAGTTTAGTTGGATTTTTCACTTGTGAAACAACAGCTGATATGACCTCTTGTTGCCTTCTTGCACGACCAAAATCCCCCTCATCATCCTTACGAAAACGAGCATAATTTAAAAGAGTCCGTCCATCCATGCGCTGTTTTCCTACTTTAATCGTCTGATTTGGAACTACCCCATCTTTCATATTTAAATCATCTGGTACTTCAACCTGGCTGACAGTATTTCCGTCCACCGTTGAGAATTGAGCATCCATTTCGACTCCTTCTGGAAAGAGAGTATCAATGGCAGTTGCAAAAGTTGAAAAATCAACCAATGCATAATATTTGATATCAATATCAAAACTATCTTTCAATACTTGTCGAACTAATTCTGCACCTTGATGATTATTTTGCTCACCAATTGCATAAGCAACATTCAGTTTTTGGTCATAATACGTGTTGTACCCATCTTCTTGACTCACACCGTCAATATGAACTAAGATATCTCTCATAAAACTAACAAGTTTGACTTTATTATCTTTATTCCCAATATTTAAAACCATGATAGAGTCGGTTCGAGTTTCACCCGAAGTCTGGCCAACACGACCATCTGTTCCCATAATGAGAATATTAATCCCATCCTTACTATCCTGACCATTGAATGTTTCTGCTTGAGCAGCCTGTGGATTTATTTTGCTACCAGCTTGAAGCCCACGCACAAACATAAAAATCATTCCTGCCAGTAATGCCAGTAAAAAAATAGCTATCCATTTAAGGAGACGTTTAACCCTCCATTTTTTTCTGGTTTTTAGAGGCTTGGCACTATCTGTTTGAGAAGAAGATTCAACTGGAGCTTTTTTAAGTTTCTGTTTCTTCTTTTTTCTTTTTTAGGCTCACCGTAGCGAGGTAGGGTGTCACCAGCATGACCTTTACTAGCGCGTGAATAAGACTGATTAGAGCCCTTGTTTTCTCTATCCATTTCACTCACTTGATTACTCTGGTGATAGGGAACTTGTTCATCCATTTTTTGCTGTAGATACAGCAATTCTTCTTTTTCCCTTTCATTTAAATAATGAAAATTTTTATATAGATAATCATATCGAAGTTGTTCGTGATGACTCAATTTGGTTTTATCTGACATCTCACCCCTCCTCGTTTTCAGAAATTAAGTAGACATCATAATCTCCTAGTACCTTATACTTAATGCCCAAACTATCCAGTTCTTGATAAGCAAAACTCAACAATCCAGGGTGACTATTGGCAATATCAACAATGAAAAAATACTCTCCTAAAGCTGTCTTAAGAGGACGACTTTCAATCTTCGTTAAATTGATTCCCCGCCATGCAAATGTTGATAATGCCTTATAAAGAGCCCCAGGTAGATTATCTGGTAGAGTCAAGGCTAAACTTGCTTTAGCTTCGACTTTTTTTAAGGGAAGTTCTACTTGCTTTTTTCCTAAAATCCAAAAACGAGTATAATTATCTTCCATTTCTTGGATATCTTTTGCAATAACTTCTAGACCATATTCAAGAGCGGATGAGTGTGGTGCAATTGCTGCATAGTTCTTATCTGGATGCTCTGCGACAAAACGAGCAGCATAAGCCGTCGAAGCTGTCATCTCAATTTTGACAGAGGGATAATATTGATTAATAAATTTTTTCCCTTGAGCAATTGCCTGGGGATGTGAGAAAACCTTCTTAATAGGCTTTTTTCTATCAGTTGCTAGCAACTGTTGTTTAATTGACTGTACAACTTCTACTACTGCATGAATATCAGCTTGATGGAAAAGATAGTCTAAAGTTTCATGTACACTACCTTCGATAGAATTTTCTACTGGAACAACCGAAAAATCGACCAACCCCTGTTCAAAAGCTTTGATGACCTCAGTAATGTTTTCATAAGATTGCAACTTCGCACTAGGAAAAGCTTGCTGGGCAACTTGGTGAGAAAAAGAACCTCTTGGTCCTAAAAAGCCAATTTTCATCTGATTTCCTCCACTATCTGCTCTGGGGTTTTGTTTGAGACGTCTATTATTTGACTAGCAACTTCTTTATACCATTCTTGTCTCTCTTCAAAAATTTTCTTTAATCCTTGACGGCTATTATTTAAAAAGAGAGGGCGGAGGTTTTTTTTATCTGATAATATACGATCATAAAGGGTATCAAAATCAGCACATAGATAGATGACTTCCTTATGTTCTTGTAACAGTTTGCGATTGACCGCACTTGTTACGACACCACCTCCAGTTGAAAGAACATGCCCTCTATTTAGTAAATCAGTCAAGGTCTCTGTTTCAATAGCCCGAAAAGCTTTTTCTCCTTGTTTTGAAAAGAAGTCAGTGATAGTCTCCCCTATTTTATGTTCTATATAAGTATCCATATCTAGAAACTGCGGATCTAAACGTTCAGCAATAGTAGACTTACCAGATCCCATAAAACCAACTAGAACCTTAGCCATTGATAAGCTCCTCAAGGTCACTAAAGAAAGAAGGATAGCTGGTATTGATAGCTTCAGCACGGTCTAGCTCAACCTCACCATTTTCTGCAAGCAAAGCTGCAATGGCTGTCATCATGCCGATACGGTGATCGCCAAGGGTATTGACACAGGCGCCGTGTAGGGTAGTCCTCCCCTTAATAATCATGCCGTCTACTGTAGGTGTAATATTCGCTCCCATGCTGTTTAAGGCATCTGCGACCACCTGGATACGATCCGTTTCCTTAACTTTGAGCTCTTCCGCATCACGGATAAAGGTTTCACCATTTGCTTGGGTTGCAAGCAAAGCAATAATCGGTAACTCATCAATCAAGCGTGGAATAATGTCCCCTGCAATCTCGGTTCCATGCAAATCTGACGTTTCCACCGTAATGGTCGCAGATTTAGCCACCTCATCCACATCCGACAAAGAAATCTTGCCTCCCATGGTTTGAATGACATCAATAATACCCGTACGTGTTTCATTGATACCTACATTTTCAAGTACAATCTTCGAGTCTGGCACAATCAAACCTGCTACCAACCAAAAGGCTGCACTGGAAATATCCCCCGGTACCACCACTTCTTGAGCTGTTAATTCCTGGCCACCTTGAACACGAATTTCTTTTCCGTTGATATCCAAGTGGCCACCGAACTGGACAATCATGTCCTCAGTGTGATTGCGGGTTAATTCTTTCTCAACGATAACTGACTCTCCCTCTGCTTGCAAAGCCGCAAAGATAAGGGCAGACTTAACCTGAGCAGAAGCAACTGGTAGCTGGTAATGAATCGATTTCAGCGCTTTGTTTCCATGGATATGAAGAGGAGGTAGATCACGCTCAGTCTGCCCAGAAATTTCTACACCCATCTGCGAGAGAGGTTGGGTCACTCGGTCCATGGGACGCTTGGAAAGCGAGTCGTCCCCAAACATCTCCGCCTCAAAATCCTGCCCAGCTAGAACACCAGATATCAAGCGAATTGAAGTTCCAGAATTTCCCATATCAAGGGCCTTTCGTGGAGCCTGCAAGCCATCAAAACCTACACCGTGAACCTTGATAACGTCTCCGTCGTCCTCAATTCTAACTCCCAAATCACGAAAAACTTGCATTGTCGAAAGCACATCCTCACCACGCAAGATATCTCGGACTGTTGTCACTCCTTTAGCCAAAGAACCAAAAATAATCGAACGGTGACTAATTGATTTATCTCCGGGAACTCGTATCCGTCCCTTCAAGCTCTTTATGTTTGTTTGCAATTTCATAGATTTACCTCATACAAGTATAGTGAGAACTAGATTCATCCCTCCCTAGCTATTCAGCTAATAACGAATACATGAAAACAAGTTCCTGCCTTTTATTTTACCACAATTTAAAATAAAAGGCTTTTATTTTCTGAATATTACATTTTTTTATTCTCAAGTATTCTTCTTTCTTTTTCCTGTTTTTTTCTAAGTAGAATAAAAAGAAACATCGTTAATGACATTACCAGAAAAAGGAGGATACATACCAAAAAATAAAGTAAATGTCTTGGAATATAAATAGAACGAATGAAAGGGAACTCCGCCTTATCAATGATACTCACTCTCGTATCCGATTCCTTTTGCACCTTATCTGTAATTTTAGCCAATAAAATATGACGCCCATTGGTCACATCGACAAAGCAGGTGCTAAGTAGTACTATCTTGTCATTAGCTGAAACCGCCACATCTCGCTTGAATTTAGCTTTTGACAACAGATACTGGTAGTAGACTTGGTCTTCAACCTCATTTTCTCCAACTGTGTGGTAAATTTTGGTATCATAGGCATCCACCTCTAAGATACCAAAAATCTCTAGCCCTCGCTCTTTCCCATCGTAATAAATACTGCCATACTTATGATTGTCAAAGAAATCCTGGTCTGTGAACTTTTTAATCTCCCCAAACATGACACCAGACGGTACATGGTGTCCATAGATAATAGTATTAAAGTCGGTAAAGTCAGGATTGCAACGGTAATCCATAAAGATAGAACCCGTCACCACATAGTCTCCTACAGCATTATGATCTAAATATTTTATATTATCCTGCGACTGCACTATCGGATAATCTATTTGTGTATCATATATACTTATCCAACCACGTACCTCAGGATTCATACTCTGCAACTTGGAAAAACCATCTATATTTTCTCGATCTGTTGTAGGATTATAAATTTCATATTCACTGGCATTTACTACTATTGGACTTGGGTAGATGTACAGTGTCAGAAAGAATCCTCCTAGTATTATTTTCAGTATTGTTCTCATAAAACCTTCTTATGATATAGGAAAAAGAGCAAGGTTAGCTTACTCTTTTAGTTATTTTCCGTCTTGTTCTTCATCATTTCGATGATATAGGATAAGAATAATGACTACTATCAAGAATATCAAAAGTAGAAATAAAGCTACTAAAATGATGTACCACACCCATAAAGGAATAGCAGATAAGTAATGCCCAAACGATGAATCATCAAATACACTATACGGAAAAGGTTTGGACTTCTTATTGTGGAAGGTATTTTTCGGAACCTCATCTGTAATCTTTGCCACCACGATATGACGACCGTTTGTCACATCCAAAAAGCAGGTAGATAAAAGCACAATCTGATCATGCGGTCCCAGTGGAATATCGCGCTTATGGCGAGCTACCTTGAGTAAATTATCCAAATAAGCCTGTCGATTATCATCGCCTTGTACCCCTGGATTGTAGATGTTAAAGTCATAGGCATCCACTTCCAACATTTCAACTATTTCCAGACCGTGTTCCTTGCCGTTGTAGAAAATGCTTCCATAGCGGTGTTGGTCAAAGAAGTCTTGTTTGGCAAACTTAGCCACATCCCCAAACATGACTCCATTTTCCACATGATGACCGTAGATGATGGTATTAAAGTCATCAAAGTTAGGACTGTTTCTAGCCTCAAGGAAAATAGCACCAGTCGCCGCAAACTCTCCCTTGGAGTCACGATTGAGGTATTTTTCATTATCCTTGGCTTGCACCAGCGGATAGTCGATATTGGTGCCATAGACGTTAATCCAGCCCAAAACTTCTGGGTTTATCTTTTGTAACTTTTCAAATCCTGTAAAACTAGCCAGCTCATCTTTACCAGGTTTTGCAACTGGTTTATAAGTCTCGTATTCACTTGATGATGCAAGAGAATAGACCTGATTGGCATCCCAAAGGGCATAAAAACCAAACAAGAAAACCAAGGCGGCCAAGAATAGCAGGAGATTATTGACCAATCCATCTATCAGTTGCAGGGCAGTCTGTCCTAGACTTTTCTTTTTTCTATCCTCTTGTTTCATCAGCACTTAACCTATATTAGATTAGCCTTGACGGCGACGACGAGCAACCACAACAAAACCAGCAACACCAAGACCAATCATCAAGATAAAAGGTAGGTTATCAATCAAGAGACCAGTTGGGGTGACGTCTGCAAAAGTGTTTGTTACATTATTTTCATTTGTCTTCTCACCAATTAGAACATTTTGAACAGAAAAATCTGAGTTTGATGTGCCATTTACCGTTCGAGCTACACCATTCTCTTTGTAAACTGCTGTTGCAGTATACCCTGGAGTACCTGTTTCAGTTACTGAATATCGAGAGCCTGCTGGCAAATTATCAATACTAAACTTCTCACCATGCTTCAACTTGAAAGTTTTGGTAATAGTTTGTTTAGCAGTATCCACATTTAGTGTTTCTGTTGCATCTCCGATATGTGCCGTAACAGTTGTTACAGGTTCCTTAGATGTTTTGTTTGTTTCAGGGAGTGTAATCGTCAAGTTAAAATCAAACGCTTTAGTTTTGTCAGCAGTGCCACCACTTACTTCTTTACCAATAGTCAAAGCTTTAGCATTGGTATCAACTGTATCTCCTCCAGTACCTGGAACGGTTTTACCAGCCTCTTTTGTGTAGGTATTTTCAAACAAATCATATTTGAAGCCTTCTGAACCAGTTGTAGTTGATGGTTCTTTCTTAACTGAATCCGTCGTAGAACTACTGTCCTTAAAGTAAACTGATGAAATGAAGGTTCCCTCACCCTTTTTATTTTTTACGATAACGTGCATATCATATGTTTTTGCATCATACTTAACAGCATCTACAC
>NZ_KQ969157.1:389021-394435 GCF_001578805.1 Streptococcus sp. DD10
TCAGCAACTTCTTTTACAGTATATACATACTCGCCCGCATGGTCATAAGATACATCTTTAAAGATATCTTCTGTTGCTTTTATAACCTTATTAGCGGTTACTGAGTCTTTTGAAGAATAGGTTACAGAACGGTTTGGGATGTGACCTTTTGTTGACTCTGTTTCTGAAGCCTTTTCATAATTTGCTCCATTAGAAGATTTCCCTTCCTTTGGTGTGAATGTAAAAGTAAAAGTCGCATTTGGTACTGTGATTCCCTCTGCAATATCCAAAACTTTATTGATAGCAACTTTAGCATTTGTTTCTCCTGTTGCCTGTGCAGTTGCAGTGTTATTATCAGCTAAAACACTAGGTGCTTGCAAAAGTGGTAAAAGAACAGTGGCAACAGCTGTTGTTGTGAACAGTTTTTTCATTATACTATTTTTCATATGAACTCCTTTTATCAATATAAACAATTTCTCATCAGAATCCTCTTCGTCTAATGAGCGTAACGACTTTTCCATCAGTATCATTGATTGGTATGGGGCCAAAGACCCGACTATCAACTGCACTTGTTCGATTATCTCCTAGAACAAATAGTTGACCTTGGGGAACTTTTATCGGAAAGGTTATCCCACCTTTATAAAGCAACGTTTCTTTATAGATATCCTGCTCCTGCTGTGGGGAACCATTGATAATCAAACCATTTTCGTTGATGTCTATGCTACTCCCTTCTGTTGCAATGACACGTGCTACTCTCTCTTTCCCCTCATAACTGTAAACTAATAAATCTCCGACAGAATAGCGTTTATCTAAGCGATAGTAAACTACCAAATCTCCATCTTTCAAAGCAGGCTTCATCCCATCATCATTATAACGAATCACCCCAAAGAGGAAATAGTAAAGTGAGGCAAATACCACTACTACAACCACCAACTTACCGAAGAGATACTTGAGGTCATCCATCAAGGTTGGGGGAGATTTATCTCTCCTCATCATTTTTCCTTTTTTCTCTTTACTTTGCTTGATTTTAAACATCATCTTCTCCTACGTTTGACACTTTGAATGAGAACGACGATAACTCCACTTCCTCCTAAAAGGCTAACAAAAAGAAGGGTTGCAGGTGTTGCTAGTAAGTCAATACCTGTTGCGGGCACACTGTTTTTCGTATTACGAACAATTACATCCTTATCTCCATCCAAAGTTCCTGTTTGATTTATATAACTAACTTGATACCCTTTGGCAGACTCATCATTTTCTTTCACGCTATAAGTAGCGCCAAGAGGTAGGTTTTCAAATTTTATTGTTTGATTATTTTTCAACTGAATGCTAGCTGTGCCATTGACAAATTCTGTATTCAGCTCGGTACCACCAGCCATTACTTTTTGGCTCCCATTTAAAGGTTGACCATTTACTTGAACAGTTACATGAATAGTAAAATCTTGTAGTAAGTTAGCAAAAGCTCCTGAGAGTTCCTTCTTAACAGAAAGTTGTGGAAGTTTATGGTTAATGACTACTGCTGTCATATCCCTAAAGACGTTACTTTCTTGATTGTTATATGATACCTGATAACCTTTAGCAGACTGGCTGTCTTCCTCAATTTTATAGTGTGTTGCTCGTTTCATATAGAGAATTTTTATCACTTCTCCAGCTCGTAGCTGAATCTCAGCCTTACCTCTAATGAATTGAATATTTGTTTTTTTGCCTTCTTCATCAGGGGCGCCAGCTTTTTTTATAATAGCATCATAATTTTCTTTCAGCCAATCAGAAGAGTCTTTCGAAACTGGAGCATAACTATTTGTAAATTTAATCTTATAAACTGTATTTTCCCTTGGTTTTTCAGCCTCTAGTCGTTTTTCTATCGTTAAAGATGGAAGTTGACGATAGATAATTTTAAAACCATCTCCCGTACTAGTTTTCTCAATTCTCTTTTCAAAGCCCTTTATGTCAGGAGCATCCACATCATACTCATGGCCTCTAGCTACACTTTGGAATGACGATGTATTGACTTGATGATTTGGATTACTACCCTGGATTCTAGTTTGGATTTCAGTTATCCTATAAGAACGATTTTCATAACCATTTTGACCTGGATTTTGGATAAGCTTGACGTTAATTGAATCAGGTTTCGGCGCAGTTATATTATTCTCATTTAGACCTTCAACACCCTTCCATTCGACTGTGACTGGTAAGTTAATTGGATCTGAAGGTCTAAAAATTGGTTTTTCTGTGAATTCTTTACTAGACTCTTTGGGATTTTCTATTCCATAAGTATATGTGACATCAGCGCTGACATTGGAGTAAAGCTTCGTCCGATCTCCTCCTTCAGCATCTTGTTCCGTTACGCTAGTATCACCAGCAATCGTATCTGATGCTTCTTGAGTTGTCTCTACAGAAAATCTCAGAGCATAAGTCACATTATCTTCAAGAGAATAGTCAGGATTAAACTCCGCAATAACTTTGATATGTCCTTGATTATCTGTTATTGAGTTAATAATCACCTGACTTTCAGTCAGTCTCTCTTCTCCTCCGTTCTCATCCACCTTCACAACTCTCAAATCCGAGGAATTCTCTGGAATCAGTGATACGAACTTGGATAGGGTATCTGTTATCGTTACCTTTCGTACACCTAACGGAAGAATTTTTTTTGTAATCGCATCAAATTGACTTTGAAGACTAGTTTCATCTGTCGCTGAGAGGACTTCGTTCGGTATAGTTGGATTATACAAACCGACATGATTATTAAGTGATGTTATACTATCTTTGGCCCCGATATAGCGAAATTTTATAGAATAAAATCCATCTATTTGGGGTGCTAGGTAACTTGATGCATATGCCATTGCTGTATCTAGGTTTTGAGTAAAAAATGCTGGCGTTGGCGTGTAAGAAGCAACATTTGAGAGAGAAGAGTAGTTAAACAATGTATTTCCCTCTTGATCATAATACATGTTTGCCTCACCATCAGATAGCAAAATAATAACTTTTTTCGCTTCAGGTCTTGCACTTTTCAGCAATTCATTTGCTTGTCTAAGTCCAGCCTCGATATTTGTTCCTCGACCAATTCCAGAATGGTACCCTCTAGTTTGTTCTTCATTTGCAATCGTTAGCGAATCAACAACATTTTTTGCTTGATTGGCATCATTCTCCCAATTCAATAATGTTTCAGCATCATCATACTTAGAAATATTGGAATAAAAACCAGCAAATTCAGGCCATTTTCTATAAGAATAATGGTAACGTGACCCATTATCCCATGAATTATCGATCTTCCCAGCAAATCCGACGATTGACAAACGGTTTTGAGAATTCGCTAGTATAGAGTCAACCAGTCCAACTTTGCCAGCTATTCCTTTTAAGGTTCGCTTCAATGATTCGATTCTAGATATAGCATGTTCTCCCTCTACATTTACATCCTGTTCAATCATGCTGCCTGATAAATCTGCTACAAATATCACATCTAGTGGTTGAGTTTGTGTTTGACTCCCAGACTTTGATAATATATCTAAGCTCAACTGATAGCGATCTGTAATGGGTTGTTGATTTTCATCCAATAATGGTGCCAACGTTTTATGGATAGACGTTTCAGGTGGTTCTTCTTCTGCAAGAAGTCTATGAAATGGTGCACATAAAATAAATAGTGTTAACAAAGCAATAAAATAACGATACCAGATTATCCAACACTTTTTATTCATCTTTCTATTCAACAAAAATCCCCTTTTCTATTAATACAAATATGATTTCTAATTTTTTTCAAAATCAACATAGATATTATAATATCTCGTTTCTTGAAAGTCAATATGTTGATTAATATATCTATATAAAGTATCGAAAATTGAAGATTTTCTGATATATTATTTTATTTCAATTAAATTAAATTATCGTTTTGTCATCATACCTAATCTATGATACAATAGAGAAAAAATAAGAGGAGAAATTTATGAAATACCCTACTTTACTTGATCGATTTTTGACCTATGTCAAAGTCAATACTCGCTCTGATGAAAACTCTACCACTACGCCCAGCACCCAGTCGCAGGTAGATTTTGCGACGAATATCCTCATCCCTGAGATGAAACGAGTTGGTCTGCAAAATGTTTATTACCTACCAAATGGTTTTGCTATCGGGACTTTACCTGCCAACGACCCTGGTTTCACTCGTAAAATTGGCTTTATTTCTCATATGGATACTGCTGATTTCAATTCTGAAAATATCCAACCTCAAATCATTGAGAACTACGATGGTGGTGTGATTCCCCTAGGTAATTCCGGTTTTAACCTTGATCCTGCAGATTTTACTAGTCTGAACAAATACCATGGTCAAACCTTAATCACAACAGATGGAACCACACTTCTGGGTGCTGATGACAAATCTGGGATTGCTGAAATTATGACTGCGATTGAATACTTAAATGCTCACCCTGAGATAAAACATGGGGAAATTCGTGTCGGTTTCGGTCCTGATGAGGAGATTGGTGTCGGAGCAGACAAATTTAATGCTAAAGACTTCAATGTAGATTTTGCTTATACAGTAGATGGTGGCCCCTTAGGTGAGTTACAATATGAAACTTTCTCAGCTGCAGGTGCAGAAATAATTTTCAAAGGACGCAATGTTCACCCTGGAACCGCAAAAGGTCAAATGATTAATGCCCTTCAACTGGCTATCGATTTTCATAATGAGTTACCAACAAGTGACCGCCCTGAATTAACCGAAGGATACGAAGGCTTTTATCACTTAATGCACATCGATGGTAATGTTGAAGAAGCACGGGCAAGCTACATTATTCGTGATTTTGAAACAGATACTTTCAATGAACGAAAAGGAACCATGCAAGCTATTGCAGATAAAATGAATGACCAACTTGGAAGCGAGCGAGTCCTCGTAACCCTGAAAGATCAGTACTATAACATGAAACAGGTCATTGAAAAAGATATGACACCAATTACAATTGCTAAGTCTGTTATGGAAAACCTAGGCATCACGCCAAGGATTGATCCAATCCGCGGTGGGACAGATGGTTCTAAAATTTCCTTTATGGGAATTCCTACTCCTAACCTTTTTGCTGGTGGTGAAAATATGCATGGTCGATTTGAATACGTTAGCCTTCAAACGATGGAAAAAGCAGTGGATACCATTGTGGGAATTGTCCAGTACAAAGAAAATTAAACACAAAAGAAAGGAAGAAAAGTTTCCTACTTCTTTCTTAAACTTAAAATCAAGAACTCAAACTTTTTAAGATTTGATAGATAGGTTAAATGAACTTTTTATCAATTGCTCACCTCCCTTAAGTTTTATTATTGAGCCAGTAAACAATTGTTTCTAAAAAAAGCAACTTATTGTCTTCAAGAGCAATAAGCTGCTTTTTTTCTATGGAGAACTTTTTTATCTCATTTCCTATACTTAAACTAGGTTAAATTCACACTAAGCAACCATCCGTAAA
>NZ_KQ969157.1:394760-405616 GCF_001578805.1 Streptococcus sp. DD10
AAATTTCTGATGAGGTAGCATTTCCTAGTTGATTTTGGATCGTTTGGTAAAGAGCTTGAGCTTGTTTGAGCAAATCCGTTCTTGTTTGTGTTGCAAGTGCCAAACTAGATGTTAATCCTGCATAAATTTCATCAAACTCTGCCTTTTTAGGATGATTATCAAGTGAATCCAATAGGTTTTGGATTTTATTTAACTCTTCTTGTACTTCCTCTGGAGTAACCAAATCTGGGGCTTCTGGCTCAACCTCAGGTTCTTCTTCTTCAATCGGTTTTTCTGCTACATCGTCTTTTTTACCTAAAACATGATCACTAGCATTTCCCCAACCATCATCGGAGTCTGGTCGTGCAGTCGGATTTTCTACGTAAAATTTAATCGTTGCAAAGAAATCTTCCAAGCTATATCCAGCAGGTGCTTTAAAACTTCCATCATTAAACCAAGCTAACTTGATATTATGATAGTGATCTTTATGAGGGATAATCAGATTCCCATTTTTTACATCAACTGTATATGCAGTCATATAAGGCATATGTAAAAATGGAACGATATTTGCAGGTGCAACTCTATTATAAACAGCTTGAGCATCATCATTGGTAGAGTCAAAGTGAGACTTATCATCTTCTGATGGTGGCAGAATGCCCTTAGACTGGGTATAAGCTTGGGCTTCTTGGCGTTCTATTTCAGATAAATCATTTTTATCAATCCAATGACTATGTCCCATATGAGGAGTGATATAGGCATTTCCTTCATCACTAATAATATCATGGGCATCAAAGATATAGCCGTCAGAAGTAACATAATGCCCTAAACTCCGAGCAAGTTCTATTTCCTCTGCACTATAAATGATTTGAGAGTTTGGTTTCCCTACTCGTTCATCATGTTTGAAATCAAATATTTCTTTCATCAGAGCTGACTTATCACTATCCGCTTGAGACAAACGTTTAAAGAAATCATCAACTTTCGATTTTTCCTCATCACTAGCATGTTTTTCTTCTAATTCTTTATGAAGTTTCGAAATAATTGGATACAGCTTTTCATAAACCGCCTGATGCTGTGGAGATAGTTCCGATTCGTTTTGTTTCACTAATCCTGTTACACGTGCCAATAAATCTTTAGCCTGTTCAATAATTGTTACCGGATTAATTTGATTATTTTGAAGTGTTACACGAAGATTTTCTACCTCTTGTTGAAGACTAGCTCTAGTAGTTTCATCCTTAATACCAGTCAGTGCTTCTTCTGCTTTTTGCAAGAAAATCCGTACTTCTTCTTTTGTCACCTCATCTTGTGTTGCTGGTGCAATATCGCTAAAATGTTCACTTAAAAATTTAGAAATTGCAATTTTTAGACTTTGTCCATTCTCTTTTTCAGTGTCCAAAATCGTCTTATCATTTGAAGGAACCAAAGAACCTTGCTGTTGGATAGCTTCAATATCTAGTTTAGCCTTAAACAATTCTGGGAAAAGACCATTTAGGTTATCAGAAGCCGTCGATGATTGATTCTGATAGAGAGTCAAAGCCAGCTGAGCTATCTTATCACGAACATCTTTCGACAAACGTGCATCATTAACATGCTGATAAAAGAGTTTGAGGTAATCAACTGCAATCACACTTTTCTGCTCATGAAAATTTTTAAGTTCATTAAGTAATTTATCTATCTCCGTGAATACTTTATCATTTTTGCTTTGGTGAGCTAGTTGTAATTGACCAAGCAGTTCTCGCTTAGCATAACCATAAGAATCTGTGTCTAGAATATTCAATTTTGAAACCAATTCTTGATATTTTCCCGTCACAACTTCATGGGTAGAATCATGCTCTACCTCTTTATGATGAGGTGGAGTCGGTTCAGACGGTAAAACTACTGGTGGTGTTGGTAAGCTTGGTTGAACAGTAGTGGAACTAGATACGTTATAGTTTTTTCCGATTTCAATCAGACGCGCCAAACGTTCCTCTAAAGGAGACATCTGACTAAATGGTATAAAATGATAATGATCTCCGTGTGGAACTGCTACTCCATTAGCTGTTCTACGGATAATATCTTGAGGATCAAATACTAAACCATCTGACTCCACATGACGTTGATTGATAGGGCTGCTATAAAGTTGTTGTAGAAGTTGTTCAATACTATCTACTTGATTTGTTGAAGGTGTATTCGGTATCAAATTTGGTTGCAATACTGTATGGTTTGGATTAATTGGTCTTGGCTGATCGGGATTCGATTGATTCTGCGAACTAGGAACCAAGTGAACAGTCGGCTGAAGACCTAGGTGTTTCACATCCCCAGCAAAAGCCTCACCTTTTGAAGAACCCCTTTTACTCTTACTATCCCAATAAGACTGCGCTGCTGCTAGCTCACTCGGTGATAGATCACTCTTAGGAATGTAGTGAAAATGATCCCCATGGGGAACAATAAAGGCATCTCCTGTATCTTCTATCACATCTGTAGGGCTAAAAATATAGCCATCATCTGTTGTATACCGTCCCTGTGCTTTGGCTTGCTTTACAGCTTTTTCTACTGCTGGTGTTAACTGCTCTCCCTTAGCTTCTCTACGAGCACCTGATTTACTATACTCTTCTCGTTGTTGCTGAATTTCAGCCTTTGTTCGCACATTAGTCGTGTGATTTTTATCCTTGAGGTAGAGGTAATACTTGCCATCCACCTTGATGATATAGCCGTCTTTGACTTCATTGACAATATCAGACTGCTGCAAAACATAGTTAGGGTCTCGCATAATGAGTTCTTCACTGATAATGGCATCATATGGCACCTTACCATTATAATAATGAAAATGATCCCCATGGGAAGTCACATATCCCTGGTCAGTAATCTTTACAACAATCTGCTCAGCGTTAATTCCCTCCTTGGCACTCACCTCATCAGGAGAAAGATTTTCCATCTTTTGAGCAGTTTTCTTTTCTTTAGTGTCAATGTAAGCAACACGGTTGCTTTCCTTGCTAGTTCGACTCTGATAACGACCTAATTCATAACTACATAAACTAAGTACTACAATGGCAACTGTCCCAACTATATATTTCTTTTTCATTTTAATTCCTCTGCTAATATTTTTAAGTTTTCTTCCAAATTCTCCAGATAAGTTAACTCATTTTGTGGATCTGCTTCAAGCGGATTCAGAGTTTTTAATTGAGCACCTGTTGAATGGACAAGTGTTTCTGCAACCTTTGAACTGGCATTACTTTCTACAAAAATGGTTTTGACATTATAAGTTTTGACAAACTCCGAAATCTCTGTTAACTGTCGAGGGCTAGGCTCCTGTTCTGGAGAGATTCCGGCAATACCTAATTGTGTCAAACCAAAACGCTTGGCGAGATAGGAGAAAGCCGTATGCTGGGTCACAAAGGTTTTCTGACTTACTTTTTCAAAAATCGGCTGGTATTTCTCTGTTAATTTCCTAGTCTGTTGGATGATGTTTTGAGCATTCTTCTGATAAATATCCTTATTCTTTACGTCCACATTGGATAGCTTATCAGCGATAATTTGCACTTCTTCCGCTACTTTTTCAGGATCCAACCAGGTATGCGGATCATAGAGCGTCTTTTCATCAACACCCTGCCCAGCCTCAACATCCTCTAAGCCAGGAACACGATCCAATTTCATGCCTTCTGATGCCTCTAAAACCTTGACTTTAGACTTTTGTAAACTTGGATCCAAATCTCCTGCCCATGATTCCAACGTGTGAGAATGATAGACAAAGACATCCGCATCATAGATAGCAGCCACATCATTGGCAGACGGCTCAAAAGAGTGAATCCCACTGCTCGACTGAATCATGCGAACATCGTTAATCTCTCCCGATACATCCTTAACCATAGCGTAAATGGGATAAAAACTAGTGACAATTTTGAGGCCCTTCCCCTGCTGACTAGATTTCTGACCACAAGCAACAAGAACCAAGACAAACAAACTCAAAATTAGAATGCATATCTTTCTTTTCATCAAAAACTCCTTAGTTAATGTTTAACCAGTTATATAACTGGTTAATAATATACTCCTAAAAAATCAATATGTCAAGTCTTTTTTAAAAAAAATCAAAAAACTTAAAACAGGATTTTTAAAAAGTATTTAGTCACTTTATTCTATAGTACAGAAAAGCAGACACTATTGCTGTCCACCTTTTTTGTAGTTATATTATTTTGTAGTGGGGAAATACACTGTAGGAATGATGGAGCATAAAGTGCTAGGTTGTTTTGAATATATAGAATGGAGTGTCTGAAGAACTGGTAACTAATCTCAGACAATAGGTCATTAACAAATTTTTATCCTATACCATTTTCTTTGTCCCAATCACAATCACATAAAAAGCTAGATTCTTCAATATTTTCAACAAAAGTTAAAAGAAACATAATCAGTTTGGGTTGTAACAAAGCATAAACCTTATGTTTGTATCCAATTATATCTTAAGAA
Source organism: Streptococcus sp. DD10 (assembly GCF_001578805.1). Lineage (GTDB taxonomy): Bacteria > Bacillota > Bacilli > Lactobacillales > Streptococcaceae > Streptococcus. The sequence continues at coordinate 399,177 of NZ_KQ969157.1, forward strand.
TATTTTATGGTACCTATCGAAAATGTTTAAAGAAATATCTTTTTTCCAACCGTAATTAATTTTTATTTTGTCAAATACCTAATGAGTAACTTCCATTATCTTCTATCACCTTTCTTTCTATAAACCTAATAATTTTTAACTTCTGCTACTCCACCTAAATATCTAAATTTACTATTGACGATAGATTGAACTAATTCCACAGCTTCAGCCTTGTTTTCAAAATGTAAATTATCAGATAGTTTCTTTGATTACTCAGCATCCATTTGTTATACCTCAATCTAAATTACGATGAAAGTGTCCCTAAAATTTCAGAGTAACATCCTGATTTGGATATAAAGGAAGACCTTTACTCTGTAAAATGTCCAAATTTCTTTGGAGTTTTTTGACTTCAACTTATAAATTTTCTAGAGATAAATGAATGACGGCCAATTGTGCTTGAAAAGAGCCGGGCTCCTTCTGCGAAACTCTTGCCCCCCCTCGGTGGTCGTTAGCTAGCTAGAACAAAAAAACTGAATTGATCTTTTGTTTAATAAGAATAAATTATTTTTCTTAAGATGTTCATTTGACATCTAAAATATCAAAAAAAGAAGCAGTTTACTCTGCTCCTTTACCATTTATTCTTTTCAATTACTCACTATAGTTGATGAGGTACACTTCTTATTCCACCACTGCTTCTGCGATTTCTTCTGCAGTAATTCCTGCAAAGTAACGGGCTAGGTTAATACTCTGAAGTGCTACGAGGACATCTTCACGTTCGTATTTCACTCCTCGAAGGACGTCTTCAACTGCTGCAACGTCCTCAATTCCAAAGAAGTCCCCATAAATCTTGATATCTTGGATTTTTGATTCGATAACATTCGCAAAGATTTCCACCTTACCACTGGTGAACTTGGTTCCGCGGCGAACATTAAATTCTGGTGATTTGCCGTAGTTCCAGTCCCAAGTACCAAATTTGGTTTCTTTGATGCGGTTGATTGCTGCTAATTCCTCCTCAGAAAAGACATATTCTGTCATGTCTGGGTATTCCTTCTTCATGTAGTCCAGAAGCAAATCACGGAATTCTTCTACAGTGATCTTTTCAGGCAATTCATCAATGATATTGGTTACACGGGCACGAACAGATTTCACTCCTTTAGATTCAAACTTATCTTTTGAAACCTTAAGGGCATTGGCAAGGACTGACAAATCCACATCAAAGAGTAGACAACCATGGTGCATGATACGACCATTGATATAAGCTTGGGCATTGCCACAGAATTTTTTACCATCAATCTCAAGGTCATTACGTCCTGTGAACTCTGCCTTCACACCCAATTGTGCTAAGGTATTGATAACTGGTGTTGAAAAACTCTTGAAGTCGAAAGCCTTATCTTCATCTTCTTTTGAGATAATGGTGTAGTTAAGATTGTTGAGGTCGTGATACACAGCTCCACCTCCGCTAATGCGACGAACCACTTCGATTCCGTGCTCGCGAACGTAATCACGGTTAATTTCCTCGATGGTATTTTGGTGGCGACCTACGATGATGGATGGTTTATTGATCCAAAGAAGGAAGATTTGGTCTTCATCGAGTAAATGTTTGAAGGCATATTCTTCAAGAGCAATATTAAAAGCTGTATCATTTGAATAATTAATAATGTATTTCATAGTATTTCCTAAAATTCATTTTATAAATGCTAGGCATAGCAAGATGAGTGCTAGATAGAATACGTTTCGTTCTCTTGAATTTTCTGAACTAGTAAAAAGAAGGGAGTGGGACAGAACTTCGCTAGTAAAAAAGTTCGTATTCCCACCCCCGCACAGTTGATTAGGTATCTTTGAAGTTTGTCCAGCGAACAAAGATACCAATCAACCACTGCGTCTGACTAAGCCTTCCAAATATTTCTTCGAGAAGGAAAATTATTTATTAAGCCATTTCTCGGAAAAATTGAGCCAAATGGTCCAATTTTTAGGTATGGAACTCCAATAATAGAGGTAACTACCGTCCGTACTAGTTTATGAACATTTATGTGAACGAATCCATTTATTTCTTCTTAGGTGAGTGCACAGCAAGCCCTAGAACGTCTGCAAAGGCTTCGTACATAACCTCTGAGAAAGTTGGGTGACCATGGATGGTCTTGAGCATTTCTTCGACTGTGATTTCCATTTCAATGATCGTTGAAGCTTCATTGATCAGTTCAGCTGCAGCAGGACCAATGATGTGAACACCTAGCACTTCACCGTATTTTTTGTCTGCAATGACTTTAACAAAACCTTGAGCTGCATCAGACGCAATGGCACGACCGTTTGCCGCAAAGTTAAATTTACCGATTTGAACATCATACTTCTCACGAGCTTGTTCTTCCGTCAAACCAACAGCGGCCACTTCTGGCAACGTGTAAATAGCTGCAGGTGTCAAGTTGAGCTTAGCCACATGGTGGTTGCCTTTAAGAGCATTTTCAGCTGCAACTTCTCCCATACGGAAGGCTGCGTGGGCTAACATCTTGGTACCGTTGATGTCCCCTGGTGCATAGATACCTGGCACAGACGTTTCCATGTATTCATTGACCTTGATGCGTCCACGGTCCAATTCAAACTCAACATCGCCAATACCTTCAAGGTCTGGCACACGACCGATAGATAGAAGGGCTTTGCTTGCGATGATATCCTCTTTTCCTTCAACCTTGATACGAAGTTGACCATTTTCTTCGATGATTTCTTGGAGTTTGGTATCTGTCAAGATTGTCATGCCTTTCCGTTCAAGGATGAGGCGAAGATTCTTAGACACTTCTGCATCCATCGCTGGAACAATCCGGTCCATCATTTCAATAACGGTTACTTTTGAACCGAAGGTCATAAAGGCTTGTCCAAGCTCGATACCGACAACACCTCCACCGATAATGACAAGACTTTCTGGCACTTCGTTCATATCCAAAATGTCATCACTGGTCATAACAAGTGGTGATTCCATACCAGGAACATTGATTTTGCTGACTTTTGATCCACCAGCCAAGATAATCTTCTTGGTTTCAAGAAGTTCAGTTCCGTTAACTAGGACATTCTTGTCTTTAGTGATGGTCCCAATTCCTTTATGAACTGAAACGCCATAACTGCGAAGGAGTCCTGCAACACCGCCAACCAGGGTATTAACAACCTTATTCTTAGTTTCAAGAACTTTATCCATATCCACTGTAAAGTTTGGATTTTCAATGACAATACCACGGTTTGCAGCATGACCGATGTTTTCGATGATTTCAGCATTGTGAAGATAGGTCTTAGTCGGGATACAACCACGGTTAAGACAGGTTCCACCGAGTTCTGACTTCTCTACAAGAGCGACTTTACCACCGAGTTGAGCGGCTTTTATGGCAGATACATATCCTGCAGGTCCTCCACCAATGACAACGATATCAAAGGCATCGTCACTCTTATTGTCATCATTAGAAACACTTGCTACAGGTGCTGGACTCGCTTCTGGTGCTGCACCCGCAGTTGGGATATTTTCCCCTTCTTCACCTAGGTAACCGATTACCTCCGTTACGGGAACCGTTTCTCCATCACCTTTTAAGATAGCAATCAGATAACCATCTTCTTCTGCTTCCAATTCCATGCTGACCTTGTCAGTCATGATTTCCAAAAGGACTTCGCCTTCTTTTACAAATTCGCCGACTTTTTTATTCCATTGGACAATTTGTCCTTCGGTCATATCCACGCCGGCCTTGGGCATAATTACTTCTAAAGCCATGTCTTATTTCCTTTATCTATATCTCTACACTTACAATTTGCCTGTTATACCAACATTGAGATTGGATTTTCAATCAATGCTTTCAAGTCTTTCATGAACTTGGCACCAGCCATCCCATCAACAACCCGGTGGTCAATCGTAAGTCCTAGACTCATGATTGGACGGATGACGATTTCACCATTCACAACCACTGGTTTTTCTACTGTTGAACTAACACCTAAGATAGCTGAGTTTGGTTGGTTGATAATAGGTCCAAAAGACTGAACACCAAACATACCCAAGTTACTAATAGTAAAGGTTGAATTTTGCAATTCACTTGGAGCTAATTTACCATCCAATGTCCGACCAATCACATCCTTGAAGGCTACTACCAATTCTGAAAGCGTCAGTTTTTCGGCATTATAGACGACAGGCGTCATCAAACCGTTCTCCATCCCAACTGCCATCGCAAGGTTAACGTAGTTGTGGGTAATAATAGTCTTGCCATCTTCGGTTAAGGAAGCATTGATATACGGGTGTTTCATGAGAGTCTTGACAACTGCTAGAGACAGCAAGTCCGTCACAGTCACCTTCTTACCAGTTGCTTCCATAATCGGATCCAAGACCTTCTTACGTAAAGCCAGCATCCCTGACATATCCACATCGTAATTGAGGGTAAAGGTTGGAGCGGTCAGGTAAGACTCAACCATGCGTTGAGCAATCACCTTACGCATAGGTGTCATTGGGATCCGCTCAATCTCACCATAAGGCGTTACATTGTCTGGAACTTCCTCAACCGGCTCAATGTGAGCTGGAGATTTGATGCTGTCACTTTCGATATTTTCCGGCAAGAAGGCAAGCACGTCTTTTTTCATGATCTTGCCACGGTGACCCGTTCCCTGAATCTCCTGCCAAGCAATATTGTGTTCAGTCGCAATTCGTTTTGCCAGTGGTGAAATGCGAACCACATTGTTTTCTTTAAAGGTTTCCACGTCTTCTTTGTGGACACGACCCTGTGCTCCAGTTCCAGAAACATCATACAGATTGATTCCAAGATCATCCGCCAATTTCCGTGCAGCCGGAGTCGCTCTTAGCTTATCATCAGCCATGTGTACTCCTGTTTTATTTATGATACAAAGGGGGGCAAAAATCAAGTTGAAAATAGAAAACTTGCCCAAGAAATCTAAATTTCTAGGAAACGTTAGCTTTTTTGCACTGACTTTAGCCCGTGTTCAACTCTACAAGTACCATGGACACGAAACGTGTCTCATGGTACTACGGTTGCCGCTATTAGGCGGGCAACCTAGTAGACTTACTAAGTCATTCGTCGAATATTATCGATTCGAACTGATTATTTACATAACTTATTTTATGTAGATTACTCTTTGTTATGAGTTTTTCGGATGGCATCCTTAATGCTTTCGACAGTTGGAATCATGGCATTTTCTAGATTCTGTGCGTAAGGCATAGGCACATCTTCCCCAGCGCAACGGCGGATTGGGGCATCAAGGTAGTCAAAGGCTTCTGATTCAGAAATGATAGCTGAAATTTCACCGATATAGCCACTTGTTTTGTGGGCATCATTGACTAGGACAACCTTCCCTGTTTTCTTGACAGAGTTAATGATGATGTCTTTATCAAGCGGAACTAGGGTCCGAGGATCTACCACTTCTACTGAGATGCCTTCTTCTGCCAATTCTTCAGCTGCTTGCATCACACGACGAAGCATTTTTCCGTAAGTTACAACTGTGACATCGGTACCTTTGCGTTTGATTTCTCCGACACCAAGTGGAATCGTGTAGTCTGGATCCACAGGCACTTCACCTTTTTGGTTAAACTCAGACTTGTACTCTAGGATAATGACTGGATTATTATCACGAATTGAAGATTTGAGCAATCCCTTCATATCCGCTGGCGTTCCTGGAGCCACTACTTTCAATCCTGGAATGTGGGTAAACCAAGATTCCAATGATTGGGAGTGTTGAGCTGCAGAACCAACACCATTACCCGCTGCACAGCGGATCGTCATAGGTACCTGCCCTTTACCACCAAACATATAACGTGTTTTGGCTGCTTGGTTGACAATGGAGTCCATAGCAATAACCGAGAAATCCATAAAGGTCATGTCAACAATTGGACGAAGGCCGGTCATGGCTGCCCCTGCTGCTGCTCCTGAAATAGCAGCTTCAGAAATCGGACAGTCACGAACGCGTTCCGGACCGAATTCCTCTAACATGCCAACAGAAGTTCCGAAGTCGCCGCCAAAGACGCCGACATCTTCACCCATCAATAGTACATTTTCATCACGACGCATTTCCTCAGACATAGCTAGGATAATGGTGTCGCGGAACGACATTGTTTTTGTTTCCATTTTATCTCTTTCTCCTTAGTCTGCGTAAATATCTTCAAAGGCTGTTTCAAGTGGTGGGAATGGGCTTTCCTCCGCAAATTTGACAGAGGCTTCTACCGCTTCCTTGACACTTGCTTGGATGGCATCCAATTCTTCTGCTGTTGCAATGCCATTTTCGGTCAGATACTTACGAAGATGCTCGATTGGATCCTTCTTTTTCCACTCTTCGACTTCTTCACGAGTCCGGTATTTCCCTGGGTCAGAAGAGGAGTGTCCAAGCCAACGATAGGTCACACTTTCAATCAAGACAGGACCGTGACCAGAGCGTACATGGTCCACAGCCTTTTTAAATCCTTCGTAGACCTCGATAACATTGTTGCCGTCTGG
>NZ_KQ969157.1:405636-408722 GCF_001578805.1 Streptococcus sp. DD10
TTCATGAATGTGCTCTACATTGGTCATTTTCTTGATATCCGCAGAAATTCCATAACCGTTGTTAATGCAGTAGAAAATAACAGGAAGGTTCCAGATGGAAGCCATGTTTACAGCTTCGTGGAAGGCTCCTTCATTAGTAGCACCATCTCCAAAGAAACAGACAACAATTTTTCCTGTTTTTTTCATTTGTTGGGTCAGGGCAGCTCCAACAGCGATTCCCATACCACCACCAACAATTCCGTTAGCACCAAGGTTTCCGGCATCTACATCTGCGATGTGCATGGAGCCACCTTTGCCTTTACAGGTTCCTGTGTATTTCCCAAGGATTTCAGCCATCATTCCATTGAGGTCAATCCCCTTAGCAATGGCTTGTCCATGTCCACGGTGGTTTGAAGTGATCAAATCATCTTCATTCAAGGCCAACATAGCACCCACGCTAGCTGCTTCTTCTCCAACAGAAAAGTGCGTCATTCCCGGCACTTTTCCTTTTTTACTAATTGAGCAATTTTCAAGTCCATACGACGGATTTCTTCCATCTTCCGAAACATCTCTAGTAAGAGATTTTTATCGATTGTTGACATAGTTTTGCCTTTCTAACTTTCTTCTTACCTTATTATTTTACTCCTTTTTGAAAACCCTGTCAAAATTTTTACTTATATATTTTCACAAACTTAAAAAGAATAAGGCTGTATTTATACTATTCGTTTAAATTAAGAGTGAATTTTCACAATATTTAAGTTGTTTTTTCATACCTTAAATCCCTAATTAGTATTAAAAATAACTTCATAATTTCTATGATGGATTTACCTACCCAGAAATTATGGAGTCCTAAAAACGAGAGCCCGACGGACTCTCGTTTTTAATCATATATAAACTAGTCTTTTCTTACATCTCGACGATTTTACCTGTTTCAAAATAAACAACCCATTCACAGATGTTTTTAGCATAATCACCAATACGTTCTAAGTACGAAATTACTTGGAAATAATCACGCCCTGTGACGATAGCCTCTGGATTATTTCGAATTTCGTTGGTTGCAAGTTCACGAATGCTGTCAAAATAATGATTAATTTTCTCATCCATTGCTGCAATTTCATAAGCTTGATTGACTGAACCATTAAGATATAATTCAAGTGCCGCTTCAACAAAGTTTTTGACTTCACGACCCATTTTCTTGATTTCTTCCTCAACGGATGGAATCCGCTCCTCGCCTTTCATTCGAATTGTAGCTTGAGCAATCGAAACAGCATGGTCACCCATTCGTTCAACATCAGAAACAGCTTTAAGTACAATTAAAACCATTCGCAAATCTGAAGCTACAGGTTGTTGAAGTGCAATCATTTCAACAGATTTTCTCTCTAATTTGACTTCATAGTTATTGATCTCAACATCTTCCTCTATAACTTCCTTTGCTAATTCACGATCATGTGTGACAAAAGCTCGAACGGTTCGATTGATTTGGGAGAGCACTTCCTGTCCCATAGCATAAAATTGATTATGCAATTTTTCTAAGTCTTCTTCAAATTGAGAACGTAACATGATTCTCCTCCTTATCCAAATTTACCAGTGATGTAGTCCTCTGTCTCCTTATGTTTAGGATTTAAGAACATTTTCTTTGTATCATTAAACTCAATTAAATCGCCTGCTAAGAAGAATCCTGTTTTGTCAGAAATCCGAGAGGCTTGTTGCATCGATCGTGTAACAAGGAGCATTGTATACTCATCTTTTAATCCATACAAGGTTTCCTCAATCTTACCAGCCGAAATTGGATCGAGTGCTGAAGTCGGCTCATCCAGAAGGATTATTTTCGGACTCGTTGCTAAAACACGCGCAACACAAACACGTTGTTGTTGACCACCAGATAATCCAATTGCTGAATCATGAAGTCGGTCCTTCACTTCATCCCAAATAGATGCTCCCTTTAGCGAGTTTTCAACAGCCGCATCTAAAGTTTCCTTGTCATTAATCCCATTGATGCGCAACCCATAAACAACATTTTCGTAAATAGTCATAGGGAAAGGATTTGGTTGTTGAAAGACCATTCCAATTTCTTTTCGAAGACCAACTGTATCTGTTCTTGGACTGTAGATATTATGACCATTGTAATTTACGGTACCAGTAGTTGTAACTTCAGGATTTAAATCCCCCATGCGATTGATTGCCTTAAGGAGAGTTGATTTTCCCGAGCCCGAAGGTCCGATAAGAGCTGTAATTTCCTTAGGCATAAAATCTAAGGAAACTGCATTAAGAGCCTTTTTTTTATTGTAGTATACAGATAAGTCTTTAACTTGTAAGATAGGTGCTATCATACCATTCCTTTCTAACCAAAATGACCTGATACATAATCATTAGTCGACTGTAATTTAGCATTTTGGAAAATATTTGCCGTTTTATCATATTCAATCAAGTCACCAAGGTAGAAGAAACCAGTGTAGTCACTTGAACGAGCCGCTTGTTGCATGCTATGCGTTACAATAATAATGGTATAGTTCTTTTTAAGCTCAAGCATTGTTTCTTCCAATTGAGCAGTTGCGATCGGATCAAGTGCTGACGCAGGCTCGTCCATAAGTAGAATTTCTGGTTTAACCGAGATAGCTCTAGCAATACAGAGCCGCTGTTGCTGTCCTCCTGAGAGTGTTAAAGCAGACTTATGTAAATCATCTTTTACCTGTTCCCAAAGTGCTGCTTGTTTTAGTGAAGTTTCTACAATCTCATCCAAAATTTGCTTATCTTTGATTCCCGCACGCTCATGAGCAAAGGTGATATTATTATAAATTGATTTTGCAAAAGGATTTGGACGTTGAAAAACCATACCAATATGTTTTCTCATCTCATAAACATTTATATCAGGTCGATTAACATCTGTTCCATGAAACCAGATTTCACCTGTTACCTTAGCGATATCAATCGTATCATTCATACGATTTAAACTGCGAAGATAAGTTGATTTCCCTGAACCAGAAGGACCGATAAGCGCCGTAATTTTATTCTTTTCAAACTGCATATCAATGCCTTTAATGGATTCATTTGAACCATAATAAACATGCAGATCCTTCGTTGACAAGGCAATTTTTTCTTCATCGGGA
>NZ_KQ969157.1:408999-410042 GCF_001578805.1 Streptococcus sp. DD10
TCCCAATTATATTTTGACATTGCTTCTCCTTTTATGCAGATGTAAGTTTCTTATGTAGGTAAGTACCAAGTCTGCGAGCCCCAAAGTTAAAAATCAAGATAAAGATTAACAATACAGCTGCTGATCCAGCTGAAACTTCTGTACCATCTGGAATAGTTCCTTCACTGTTCACTTTCCAAATATGAACAGCCAATGTTTCCGCTTGACGGAAAATAGAGATTGGACTAGTGACACTAAAAATATTCCAGTTTGACCAATCTAATGCTGGGGCTGACTGTCCTGCTGTATAAATGAGGGCTGCAGCTTCACCGAAGATACGACCTGATGCCAACACAACTCCAGTAATAATACCTGGTAACGCCTCTGGTACAACAACGTGTACAATGGTTTCCCAACGTGAGATACCAAGCGCCAGACCTGCTTCACGTTGGGTATGATGAACATTGCGAAGACTATCCTCAACGTTACGAGTCATCTGAGGTAGATTAAAAACTGTTAAGGCTAAAGCACCTGAAATAATAGAAAACCCATATTCAAACTGTACAACAAAAATCAAGTAACCAAACAGCCCAACTACCACTGATGGCAACGATGATAGGATCTCAATACAGGTGCGAATAAAGTTTGTTACAGGGCCTTTTTGCGCATATTCTGACAAGTATATACCAGCTCCCATTGATAACGGAACGGATATAATCAAAGTAATAACTAGAAGGAAAAAGGAATTATACAATTGTATACCAATCCCACCACCAGCCTGATAGGAAGAGGATCTACCTGTTAAGAAGGACCACGACACATGTGGCAATCCCCTAACTAAAATATAAAGAATTAAGGAAGTAAGGATTGTTACAATAATTCCTGCAATCGTATAGAGAATAACAGTTGCTAATTTATCAACTTTTTTAGCGTGCATAGTTTTTCTTGCCTCTTTCTTTTGTAATCAATTTAATGACGCTATTGAAAGCGAGACTCATAAGCAACAAGACTAATGCCAAAGACCATAAGACATTATTGTCTACCGTTCCCATAACGGTATTTCC
>NZ_KQ969157.1:410062-412697 GCF_001578805.1 Streptococcus sp. DD10
CCCATAACGGTATTTCCGATTCCCATTGTTAAAACGGATGTAAGAGTTGCGGCTGGTGTCGTCAGGGATGTTGGAATAACAGCTGAGTTTCCAACTACCATCTGTATAGCCAAAGCTTCCCCAAATGCACGTGCCATACCAAAAACAACAGCTGTAAAAATCCCGGAACGTGCAGCTTTTAAAGTGACACGCCAGATTGTTTGCCAACGAGTTGCCCCCATAGCCATACTAGCTTCGCGATAATGACGTGGTACTGCTCTAAGACTATCCGTCGTCATAAACGTAACAGTTGGAAGTATCATTACAAAAAGAACAAAAATTCCCGATAAAATACCAAAACCTGTCCCACCAAAAATAGTGCGAACAAAAGGTACAACCACTTGTAAACCGATAAAACCATACACAACTGATGGAATACCAACTAGTAGTTCTATAGCTGGTTGTAAAATTCTAGCTCCACGTGGAGAAACTTCTGTCATGAAGACTGCAGCTCCGATAGCAAAAGGGGTAGCAATTAAAGCAGATAAGATCGTAACAATAAAGGAACCTAAAATCATTGGAAGAGCTCCGAACTCTTTCCCTGATGGATTCCAAGTTGTACCAAATAGGAAACTAAAAATATTCACACCATTGCTAAAGAAAGTAGACAACCCTTTTTGTGCTACAAAAATCAATATCATGGCTACAATAACAACAATCAAAGACAAGCATGCAAAAGTAAGCCATTTCCCAAACTTCTCTAAACGAGAATTTTTCGAAGGAGAAAGTAATTTTTTGGCTAATTCTTCATTTCTCATTGGCTTCCTCCCTCAATCTTGCTAACATTTCCTTGAGCATCTTTCGTGACAGTCATTTCATTAATAGGAATATACCCCATACTATCGACAATACCATTTTGAACCTCGTCTGAAAGCATAAAATCTAAAAATTCTTTTGTGAGACTTTCAGGAGTTCCCTTTGTATACATATGTTCATAGGACCACAACGGCCAATCATTTGTAGAAACGTTTTTTGCAGTTGGCTCAAAATTATTTAGCTTAATCGTTTTAACAGAATCATCCACATAAGCAAAAGCTAAATAAGAAATAGCTCCAGGCGTTTGTGATACGATAGATTTAACCATACCATTTGAATCTTGCTCCTGGCTTTGAATAGCTGACTGACCATTCATGATAATGGAATCAAAAGTAGCACGTGAGCCTGAACTTGCAGCGCGGTTAATGATAGAGATGTCTAAATCTTTCCCTCCAAGGTCCTTCCAGTTGCTAATTTCACCAGTGAAAATCTTACGGAGGTCTTCTGTAGTGATGTTCTCCACATCTACCTCACTATTTACAATAACTGCTAGACCTGCTACTGCTACTCTATGGTCCACTAAGGCTGAAGAATCAATTCCTTCCTTTTCTTCAGCAAAAACATCTGAATTTCCAATTTCAACTGCACCCGATTGCACCTGTGATAGTCCAGTACCAGAACCACCACCTTGAACATTGACTGCTTTCCCGATATTTTTAGAACCAAACTCATCCGCTGCTGCTTCAACTAATGGCTGAAGAGCAGTAGAACCAACTGCCGTCATAGACTCCCCACGATCAATCCAGCTTGAACAGGCTGATAGTGTCCCAGCTGCCAAAATCGTGGCAAAGAGCGTAACAAGCTTTTTACTTTTTTTCACTGTTTTTCTCCTTGAAAATTTATGTGAATCCAATAAGGATTTTCATTCTCTTTCTATTATAGTTTCAAAAATCCCCACAATTCCACTATAACACACTAAGCAACTTTTGACTAGTCTTTTCTACTTAAATCGAAGCCCTTTTGGAAAATAATTTTTTAAAATGTTTCCAGTAACTTTAGCAAATCCTAACCCATTTCCTTTTGCTAAAACTTGATACCATCCATTACTTAAATTTCCAACTAGAGATATTGTCTCACCCCTAGCATAATGTTCAAATTCTATATCAGATATTGAGACAGTGGCTTTCACTTGACTTGGTTTTAAAGCAAGACCTAGCGCAAAACTCGGTTCGAATCGTTTTTTCTTAAAAGTACCGAGATGAAGTCCGTTACGAGCAATTTTTAATTTACTCATATCGGGAAGTCCCTCTGGCAAGAGATAGAGTTGTTCACCAAATGTTTGCAAAGTTCCTGTCAATTTTACATTTAAATGATGTACCATAAAATCTTCCCACAAAGATTTCTGTTCCAACGTTAAATTGGAACGAACAGTCTTTGCTTTTCCTATTTTACTTTCACCATTATAACGGAAATGGGCAATAAACTGCCCTTCCCCTCTAAAATGGTGAGAATACATCCGAGCAGTTTCAGGAAAACCAATTCCATCACTCATTCCATTGATATGAGCTATCGGTATAAGTTCAAAATCATACTCTTCTAATAGCCAGGAAACAATTTCTTCGTTTTCTTCTGGAGACCAGGTACAAGTAGAATAAATCAACTCACTCCCTTTTTTCAACATAGGAATTGCTGCTTTCAAGATATCCTTTTGAAGTGCTGCACACTGACTAGGATAATCCTCTGACCAATATTGAGTTGCATCGGGTTGTTTTCGAAACATCCCTTCACCTGAACAAGGAGCATCTAAAACAATCATATCAAAATACCCCTTGAAAACTTC
>NZ_KQ969157.1:412803-424982 GCF_001578805.1 Streptococcus sp. DD10
ACCCCTTGAAAACTTCTGCTAAATTCTCAGTCGTTTCATTTGTTACAACAACATTTCGTGCCCCAAATCGCTCAATATTTTCAACTAATATTTTTGATCGTTTCTTTGAAATCTCATTTGAGATTAGCAAACCTTGATTATTTAGATAAGCTAAAAGTTGCGTTGATTTCCCACCTGGTGCCGCAGCTAAATCTAAAATTTTCATTCCTGGAGTTGGTTTAGCAATTTGAGCCACCATCTGGGCAGCCGGTTCTTGAGAATAAATCAATCCAGTCGCATGCTCAGGCGATTTTCCGGAAATTTTTCCATAGTGTCCCCAAGGAGTATTCGGAATAGCATCAGGGAAATCATATTGTTTTTCTTTCAAGGGATTCACTCGGAAAGCAGCAATCGCCTCTTCATCAAAAGAGGCAAGAAAGTCTCTTGCCTCTCCACCTAGAATCGATTCATATTTTTCTATAAATGCAGTTGGTAAATTCATTATTCATCCTTTTTTATATACAACATAATTTCATTCATTTTTTCTTTTGGGACCATCATAATTTCCTCACGGTTGATAAAATCAGGCTTAGCACCACTTAAAGTCAGTACTAGATAACCAAGAGACTCTCCAAGGATGCTTGCTGCAGCATAATCCCATGGCGATAATGTTGAAAAATAAGCCCACAATCTACCTGAAAGAATATGAGAAAAAGAGATACCTGCACTTCCATACACCCGAAGACTTAGAGAGTGATCAACCAAATCAGCAATTCCCCTATAGTTTTTACGATACATTCCAGCGTTACTAGCAATTAGAGATTGCTGCATTTGTTTCTCTTTATTAAAAACAGGTAGTAACCGATTATTAACCATCGAAGGGAAATCTCCACCTCCATGATACAGAAGATTTTTTGTTACATCATAAATCAACCCAAAACGACCTACTCCACCTTCAAAATAAGCCACCATAATTGCAAAATCTTGCTTTTGAGTAATAAAATTAGCAGTGCCATCAATTGGGTCAATAACCCAAGTATTCCCCTCCCAAATGGAAGTCGTTAAATTGTTTTCTTCAGCCAAAATAGTATCTCCTGGAAACGAAGATTGTATCTCTTCCACCATCCTATTTTGTACATAGTTATCCATATTCGTAACCAAATCCGTCGGAGAAGACTTTTCCTCCACGATTAAATCATTATGAATATTTTCTAAAAGATAACTTCCAAGAGAAACTACCATCTTTTTTGCAAAGTTAAACTTAATTTCTAAGAGAGACATATTCCTTATCCTCCTTTCGAGCTATCTGAATAGCCTGGTATAGGGAATAACCACTAACTTTTTCGAACTCACGACCTAGCCGCTTTTCCTCTGCTATACTTGGAACCACCTGTTTAAACAATCTATAGGAATCCAAGAGTTGTGTTCGTTTTACTTTACCTTCATAAGCGGCTTCAATGTTGTTCAAAAAAGAAAGCACTGAAGCGATCTCTTCAGTGCTCCACGACAAATCAAGTGGGTAACTATATTTTTTATCCATTTTATTACTCTCTATTGAATTTCGGCACGTAATGTAGCCTGTTTTAATTCTTGTTTCCGATAATCACGTGGCAGAAATGCTCTAATCTCATCTTCATTAAACCCAATCTGCATTCTCTTTTTATCCAAAATAATTGGACGACGTAAGAGACTTGGATGTTCCTCAATCAATCGTATCAAGGATGATATTGGCATTTCCTCTACATCTATATTTAACTTTTGAAAGACCTTTGACCGTGTCGAGATAATATCATCTGTTCCATTCTCCGTCAAAGACAGAATATGGCGCAATTCATCTGTTGTTAAAGGACTTGTCATGATATTATGTTCCTTAAATGGGACTTCGTGATTTGTCAACCATGCTTTTGCCTTACGACAAGAGGTACAACTTGGAGATAAAAATAGCGTAATCATATCATTCTCTTCTGTCTATAAATTCTCTAATATCATTATATCACAATTTGCAAGGGTTTTCTATCTAAAATGTGAAATTTTTAAATTTAGTTTTTTTAAAAAAATTCACTTATAGAATTTTAAGAAAGTCTTGTTTTAACCTGTTTGTCAACGTTTTCCTTCTATTTAAAAATGTAAGAAATTGCTATATTTGAAACATCAAACTATCGTTAGAATTTAAATGTAAAAAGATTAGTACAAGTCTCGAAAAGAGAACCGTACCATACTTCTATACTGTTTTTCCAATGACCTCACTTTTTCTATCCAAGTGGTCCTTAAAGTAATCACATTATTCAGTATCGTAGCCGTGACGTGATGGTTTACAAATAAATATTTTTAACAATCACCTTACAAGTTATCAATAAAGATACTTAAAACCTTTATAGATACTACAAAAAAGTTACAGTTATTAACTTGATAAACTTAAAAAGGTTGGCTATATTAGCGGAGTTTTTTATCAATATGATAAAATATATTCGTATATTTTTGTTAAGAAAACTGATCCAGTCAACAAAGGAGAAACTTCAGAAAATACTAACACTTCTTCTAGTAATAAGTAGCATTTTGCTAAAGTGGGGGGAACCGTCATTTACGATGGTAGTTTTAATCCTGACGACAAAGGCTTAAAAGTAACTATTACAGAAGTGACAATTGATGAAAACATTCAGTTAAACTCAGAATATTCTTCTCACGATTTCACTGGCTATACTCCTGTAGTCATTAAAGCCACATTTGAAAACCCTACTGACAAATACATTGACACTACTGCCTTCAACATTTTAGACTCCGAGGGTGAAACTGGTCAATGGAATGCTTATCTTGAGGGAGTTAACACACTCGACCCAGATGGTCTTGCCCAGGGCAGAAATTCAATTCTGTAAGTGTTAACGGTATAAAAAATCCAGCGGTCTTTGATATTTTATATCAAGGAGTTACCTGGAAAATCAAAACCAAATAAAGAAAAATCCTCACATGCCATCCGCTTGGACGAGATGTGAGGATTTAGACTAGGTGGCATACCCTGTAGCTCCAATCAAAAGATTATGATCCACTTATATACTTTGAACGCTATTTTGTTCCTTAAATCGAACAGCCTTACTGACTAAATATTCGTTCATTAATGAAAATCACATCGGTGTTGCAATTACTTTAAGGTCAAAAATCTTCACTTTGATGCTTAAACAGTAGATAGAGAGAGTAACTATTCAAAATAATTCTTTCAATACAGTCATATAGACGCTGACGAATGATTATAGATACCAATAAATAAGCACTTTACCTCTCACTCCATCTGTCATACTTTGATCAGTCAATCGACTGACTGTAACGTACCACTTAAAGCAATCATGAAACGAGTGGGGCATTCCGACTCTAAGACAACCTTACAAATCTACACACACGTTACTCAAACTATGGAAAGCAATGTGGTCAGTTTGCTCAACAAAATAACTCGTTAAAAAAGTTTGCCCCCTCTATGCCCCTAGGCAGTATAAAAGCCCATCACACAGGCTAGAAAGCTGATATGACGGGCTTTTCCGTACACTATTATTTAACAGCGTCTTTAAGAGCTTTACCGGCTTTAAATGCTGGAACCTTAGATGCTGCAATTGTGATTTCTTTACCAGTTTGTGGGTTGCGACCTTTGCGAGCTGCACGTTCACGTACTTCAAAGTTACCAAAACCAATCAATTGAACTTTTTCTCCAGCTGCAAGAAACTCTTCGATTGAAGAAAATACTGCATCAACTGCTGCTGCTGAATCTTTTTTTGTCAATTCTGTAGCTTCCGCTACTTTTGCGATTAAATCTTGTTTATTTGCCATTATAACAAATCCTCCAAAAATTCTAATTAGTTAACAAATATAATCATATCCTAAAAACGCTTTTAGGTCAAGCAAGAAACTAAGTTTTCAAATATTTTTTACTTTTTTAGCTTAGTTATAACGAATTAAAATAGCCCAGGCATTTTCTCCTGTGTGAGTTTGAATAATAGAACCCGTCTCTAGTATCGAAATCTCTCTATTAACATATGGTTGCAGAAGTTCTTTCATCTCTTTAGCAAATGTTGAGACACCAGCATAGGAAATTCCAATCTCCGCAACATCTTTTCGTTCTAATTGTTGTGACAGATTATCCAACCACTTTTTAAACGTTTTTGTCCCTCGACCTTTAACGATTGGGATAAGTTCATGGTTTTTCATTTCCATAATAACTCTGATATTTAAAAGAGAGCTAAGAAGTCCTGTAACCCGTCCAATTCGGCCTCCTTTTACAAGATTCTCTAGGGTAGATACCCCAATATACAACTCCGTTTTTTCGTGAACTTCCTCAATTCTAGAAAGAATCGTTTCTAAATCTGCTCCTTCTTTTGCAAGTTTTGCTGCTTCTACAACTTGAAACTTCATTGCTTGATCCGTAAAACCACTATCGACAACTGTCACCTCGGCCTGTGCTAATGTTGCTCCTTGTCGTGCAGCTTCTACAGTCCCTGAGAGAGCCTGTGACATATGTATCGCAACAATCTGACTACCATCAGCAGCTAATTCTTCGAAAATTTCTGAAAAAACTCCAACAGGCGGTTGACTGGTTTTAGGCAAATTCTTGCTATTTCTCATCAAATCCAAAAATTGTCCCTCTGCTAAATCAGCATCTGAATACAGAACACCGTCAACCATAACAGAAAGAGGAACTACAGTAATCTCTAAATCCTTAACAACTTCCGGCTCAATAGTAACGGACGAGTCCGTAACAATTTTTATTTTCGTCATAACATTCCTACTTTATGAATTTTTTTCTGATTTATGATATCATAAATTATTATATTTCAATTATACCAAAAAAAATTAATTATGGGGAAAATATGCCAGTTCAGAATGATAATCCGAGTACAGCTCTTACTGAAATATTGAATACTATTAGTCATGGCTCTAGTTTTTTTCTAGCAACCGTCGGCTTTATCCTTCTTTTGATAAAAGGAGGAAGTCATCACCTTCTGCTTGAGATTTTTTCATATTTTATCTATAGCCTTTCTATTATTTTCATCTTTTTATTTTCAACGCTTTTTCACAATACCAAACAATTTAAGGATAGTGATGCACTAAATATTTTTAATCGTTCATCTATTTATTTACTTCTTAGCGGAACAGCAACCCCTTTCACACTCATTACTATACAAGGCATACAAGGAATTAGCTTATTTGTGATAATCTGGATTTTGGCTATCATTGGAATTGTAATTAAAGCATATTCTAAGCAGATTACTCATAAAAATATTATTGAAATTTTCCTATATACCTTGATAGTCCTCTCCTATCTGTCCATGATTGGAATGTTGCACAGTCGTTTACACCATTTTGGCATCTACCTCGTGTTATTAGGTGGTTTCATCTATGGCAGTTCAGCCATGGCCTATCGATTAAAGTTTAATAACTGCCAAGCCATTGGACAATCATTATCACTTTTAGCTTCTATTTTCATTTGGTTTGCAATTTACCTATACGTATAAAAGGGCCAGGATTCTGATAATTAGAATCCTAGCCCTTTTGCATTCTATTTATAGAAGTTGAACTTTTGCACCAGCTTCTTAAATTATTTAATAGTATTCCCCTTGACGGTAATCCCAAGAGTTAAAGGTGTCTGACAAGTGCATCATAATCTTATCAATGTCAAGCCCTTTACGGATAACAACTGGTGCTGGTGAAGTTGAACGTGCGCCTCCTTGTTCAGGCACAAGCTTACCGTCTTTATCAACCATCGATACCATGACCCCTTGCTCGTAGCGAGTTTCGATAGTTTTGTCTGGTTGGATAGACGCTACATAGTCATCTGCTTCGATAACCAAATCCACTGCGCCTTCGATGCGTTCTCCAATTCCTTCAACTTTTCCACGGTTTCCTTTTCCAGATGGGTTAGCTGATGAGGCATAAACCATCTTGCCTTCTTCCCATAGTTTAGCTGCTAATTGCTCACCAGCTTTACCAAACTTGATGACAAAACAGCTGGTTCCACGCACATCTGTCATGAGTTCTTCACGACCATCACCATAGGCTTTGAGTTTTTCAAAGGCTTCTGGTTTCCATGGAAGGATACAACCAAGAAGAATATCTTCATCCCAATGTTTTTGGTAAAAAGCTTCAATCTCTGGATTGAGTTGCGCCAAGGCACGAAGTTCATCCATGCTTCCACAAAGCACTACACCTGGTTTATTACGATTGCGTTCTTTAGCTTCAAATTTCCGTTCTAATCCAGCCTTGTCACTGGTCATGATAATGTAACCAACCTTGGTTGGGCAGACAATACAGCCACCTTCACCTTGTAAAATCTCGTATCCTGCTTGTGAAAGGGTTCCGTCCCATTGAATGTGTTTTGTCATGCTAATTCCTCTTCTATTCTTATTTCATTTAGTGTATCAGAAAATAGCTTGTTTTTCAAGTATTTTCTGAAAATTCATAATGTTTTATACTTTTATTGCCAGTAGGATGGGCGATTGGCTTCATACTGGGCAATCAAGTCTTCATACTGAAGCGTAATCCCAATATCATCCAAACCATTTAAGAGCTTGTACTTCCACTCTCCATCAATATCGAAATTGAATATTCCAACTGGTGAAATGATTTTTTGTTGTTCCAAGTCCACGGTTACCTGATCAGTTGGTTTCAACTGGGCAAGTTTCTCTCTAACCTCTCTAGGTTGAACAATGGGCAACATGCCATTATTGAGCTCATTATTGTAATGAATGTCGCCAAAAGATCCTGCAATCACAACCTTGAAACCATAGTCAGCCAAAGCCCAAGCAGCATGTTCTCTCGATGATCCTGCGCCAAAATTATCCCCTGTGATGAGAATACTGGCATTACGATATTCAGCCCTGTTGAAGACAAAGTCGGGGTCCTCAGTGTACTGATCGTCCAGATAACGCCAAGCATACATAAGGTATTTGCCAAAACCTTTTTTATCAATTAGCTTAAGAAACTGCTTGGGTAGGATTTGGTCGGTGTCGATGTTATCATTCATGAGAGGAACGGTTGTTCCCGTATAAATTGTAAATTTCTCCATATCCTCTCCTTATTGGGCCTCTGGCATTTGTCGAACATCTACGAAGCGTCCTGCGATAGCTGCTGCTGCTGCCATTGCTGGACTACAGAGATGGGTCTTAGCACCAAAACCCTGTCTGTCTTCAAAATTGCGGTTGCTGGTTGAGGCACAGTGGACACCATCAGGTACTTTATCTGGATTCATTCCAAGACACATTGAGCAACCTGGATCTCTCCACTCAAATCCCGCATCCATAAAAATCTTATCAAGACCAATTTTTTCAGCTGCTCGTTTCACCGGTCGTGATCCTGGTACAACGATAGCAGTAAGATTCGGTGCAATTTTTTTCCCTTTAACAAACTTTGCTGCCAACTTCAAATCACTTAATCTAGCGTTAGTGCAGGAGCCAATAAAAATATAACCTAATTCAATATCTGCTGCCATTTGTCCAGGGGATGTTCCCATATAACGATAAGCACGCTCATCATTCATATCCTTAACTTCTGGAAAAGGTGTATCAAAGTCTACTCCCATAGATGGGTTAGTCCCCCAGGTCACCATTGGAGCCAATTCAGAGACATCCATACGGATAATCTTATCATACTCGGCATCATCATCACTGATGAGTGTCTTCCAATCGGCTACGGCAGATTCAAAATCTTTAGGCACACACTCTCGACCACGCATATAATCAAATGTAGTTTGATCTGGATTCATGATTCCCATTTTTGATCCAAACTCAATTGACATGTTACAAATAGTCATGCGTTCTTCCATAGTCAAACGGTCAATAGCTTCACCACGGTACTCCACAACATAGCCCACACCACAAGCAACCCCATATTTAGCAATTAAGGCCAAAATATAATCTTTGGAATAAACTCCTTTTTGAGGCTTCCCAGTGAATTCTACCAACATCTTTTTAGGCTTGACTTGCCAAAGTGTTTGTGTCGCAAAGACATGTTCGACCTCGCTGGTGCCAATACCAAAGGCTATAGCTCCAAAGGCACCATGAGTAGCTGTATGGCTATCTCCACAGACAATAAATTTGCCTGGTTGCGTACGACCTGTTTCGGGACCAACCATGTGAACAATACCTTGATTTTCAGAGCCATGGGCGGCATGGTCTATTCCAAATTCGATAACATTATCTGCTAATTTGTCAATTTGTGCCTTAGAAATCACATCTCGAATATCATATATATTAACAGTTGGGACATTGTGGTCAAACGTTCCATAAGTTAAATCCGGACGACGTACTTTACGACCAGTATCTCTTAATCCCTGAAAAGCTTGGGGACTGGTTACTTCATGGATATAGTGTTGATCTACATACATGAGCTGGGGTTGTCCTTCTTTACCAGTGATAACATGCCTTAGCCATAATTTATCAAAAATTGATTTCCCACTCACATCAATCCCTCCAAATCCAGTAAATTAAAATAAAGTCAATTAATATGCTTAAGTACCAAGAAAGTTGGAAATACCATTTACGAATTTTATGCCGAAACAAGTGTCCTGCTAAAAAAGCACCAACTCCTCCACCTAAAAAAGTGAATAGTAACAACTGTTTCTCAGATATACGGTACTGATTCTTAACTGCTTTTCGTTTATCCCATCCATAAAAACAAAAACTGACTATATTTAAACCTAATAAAATAATGAATATTGCTTCTCTCATAAATTTTCAATAATAGCTGCTGTCATTTCAGCAGTCGAAGTCTGACCACCCAAATCACGTGTCAAGATACCTTGATTCAAGGTCTTATCAACAGCATTTTCAATCAATTCTGCCCCTTCAGTTTCATTGAAACTTTCACGCAACATCATAGCTACTGACAAAATCATTGAAATTGGATTGGCAATCCCTTGACCAGCGATGTCTGGTGCTGAACCATGGATTGGTTCATAAAGACTCGGACCATTTTCAGAATGACTGGCAGACGGCATAACACCAAGAGTTCCTGGAAGAACACTTGATTCATCAGACAAGATATCTCCAAAAAGGTTTTCTGTCACAACCACGTCAAAACGAGCTGGGTTAGTAATCATAATCATTGCAGCACTATCAACGAGCTGGTGTTCGAGGGTTACATCTGGAAACTCCAAAGAAACTTCATCAGCAACCTTACGCCATAATTTAGAAGTTGCCAAGACATTTTGTTTATCAATGCTAGTGACCTTTTTGCCACGACCTTGGGCAATCTTGAAGGCACGTCTCATGAGACGACGAATCTCATCGGCTGAATAATCATTGATATCACGAGCCTTATCTTCTTCCAAAATATGCTCACCAAAGTAAATACCACCTGTAAGCTCACGGACAACGACAAAATCTACACCTTCAATACGCTCAGGTTTAAGAGGTGACAAGTGTTTCAAAGCATCAAAGATGCGAACAGGACGAATATTAGCAAAGAGATTCAACTCTTTACGAATGGCCAAGAGTCCTTGTTCGGGACGAACTGGCGCATTGTCATATTTAGGTTCACCAATTGCAGCCAAGAGGATAGCATCTGCTGATTTAGCAGCATCCAAGGTTGATTTAGGAAGTGGATGACCTTCAGCATCAATACCAGCACCACCAAATGGTTTAGCATCAATGTCATAATCAAATCCAATTTTTGAAGCTACTTTTTCAAGAACTTCAAGACCTGCTGCCATAATCTCAGGTCCAATTCCATCACCTGAAAGTGTTACAATTTTCTTTGTCATGTTTAACTCCTCTTTGGCTTATGGAAGGTCACGATAAGAAACCTTACGTGCCATCTCACCAGCATTTTCTTTTTGAACCAATGTATTAGCATTGATATAAGCAATTGCTGATGCTTTCAAGACGTCAAAGTCCAAACCAGATGCATTGAAAATAGTATCTGTATCTACATTTTCGACAGTTACAAGTACACGAGCTTGCGCATCAATACCATCAGTTACAGCGTCAATATTATAAGAAGTCAAGCGAACTGTTTGGTTGAAGAATTTATCAATAGCATTGAAAATAGCTTCAACTGACCCTTGGCCATTAGCCAAGAATTCAACAGTTTCACCGTCTTCATTAGACAAGCTAACCGCTGCGGTAATTGTTTCATCGGCATTAGTTGTCAAACGAAGATCTTCGAAGTGGAAGCCTTCTGGATTTTCAACGTTAGTCCCAGCCACAAGTGCACGAATATCTGCATCGGTAATATCATGTTTTTTATCAGCCAAGACTTTAAATTTAGCGAAGAGTGGTTTGATATCTTCTTCAACAAAGTCAAGCTCAAGTTCTTTCAATTTTTCAATAAAGGCATGACGACCTGACAACTTACCAAGTGGAAGAGAACTCTTCTTAACCCCAACCAACTCTGGTGTAATAATTTCATAAGTAAGAGGATTTTTAAGGAAACCATCTTGGTGGATACCAGATTCATGAGAGAAGGCATTTCCACCAACAACAGCTTTATTCTTAGGAATAGCAATACCTGAATAGCGAGATACAAGTTCAGCAGTATTAACTGTTTCATTAAGAACGATATCACTTGTTGCTTGGTAATAGTCTTCACGGATATTAAGAGCTACTGCCACTTCTTCAAGTGCTGCATTACCCGCACGTTCACCGATACCATTAACAGTACCTTCAACACGACCAGCACCATTTTTTATAGCTGCAAGAGTGTTAGCTACGGCCATACCAAGGTCATTGTGACAATGAGGACTAAAGATAATTTCGCGATCTGATTTAACATTTTCAATAAGGTATTTGAAAATATGACCAAACTCTTCTGGAGTTGTAAAACCAACCGTGTCAGGAATATTAATATATGTTGCACCTGCATCGACCGCTGTTTGAACAACTTCCAAGAGATAGTCGAGCTCCGTACGAGTAGCATCCTCAGGCGAAAACTCAACAACATCGAAACGTTCACGCGCATAAGTCACATGTTCTTTGATGATTTCAAGAATTTCTTCTTTTGATTTCTTCAATTTGAACTCACGGTGAATTGGGCTTGTTGCGATAAAAACGTGACATTGTGGGAATTTAGCATCCTTAATAGCTTCGTAACAAGCATCAATATCAGACTTTACCGAACGTGCCAAGCCAGAAACAGCTGTTGTAGTCATGGCAGCTGAAATTTGTTTTACCGCCTCAAATGAATCTGGGCTAGCTGCAGGGAAACCTGCTTCAATAGAAGAAATTCCCCATTTTTCTAGTTGCTTAGCAATGGCAACTTTTTCTTTGATTGAAAAGTTAACACCTGGTGTTTGTTCCCCATCACGAAGACTTGTATCAAGAAATTCCACTTTACGCATAGACAATCCTCTTTCTAAAAGTAAAAACGATAGTAGTAAAAAAACATCTCACTCGGAAACCCAAGCGAGATGTTTTTTTACCTCCCGCTTGGTAAGCCAAACAGGACTAATGCTTTTGCACTAGCCCGAATACCTCAACAACAAAGCAAATTGAACAAACTTAGCTGTATTCATGTTTGACTTCCTCCACTCAAATGCCCATCTATAAAATAAAGAACGAATTAGGGGAAGAACATCCATTAGGAAAACTTCCTTTTCTATTTCTCTCTATTTTTTGATAAGTCATAATTTGATATTTCTTGTCTAGTATTTTAGCATATTCAAACAATGCTGTCAACACAAAAATCTTTATTTTCTGAATTTTCCGTTAGTTCAGTTAATTTCAAATTCATTATATGTATATAAAAGTATCAACACTTCCAATTCGTTAAAATTCGTCCATTATAAATTATCCCTCAAATATAATCAGGAACAAAACAAGAAAAATCTTGCTCCGCAAATCATCTTGTACAGACTGGAAAAGCATCTGGTCTTCAATAAACAAGCAAGACGGAACTATTGCTTCTCCAAAGTTCCGGCATACAAAGCCGCCTTGATTTTATTCATACTTTTAAGACAAAGATAACTTCTCAACTATTTAAAGTGAATGGAGTTTTTCCAACTTTTAATGGACTAAACTTTTAAACAATTTTTTCACATTTACATTAAATCCTCTTTAGCCTTTTTGATTTGCCATTTAACCTGGTCAAAACCAGTTCCACCAAGGGAATGACGACGTTCAACAGCCGTATGAGATTTAAGTGTCTCATAGATGTCCTCTTCAATTAGGTCTGAAACTTCTTGATAACGTTCGAGAGGAACATCCTGAAGGTAATAACCAGCTTTG
>NZ_KQ969157.1:425002-436684 GCF_001578805.1 Streptococcus sp. DD10
CACTCAAGGACAAGTTTTCCAACAATCTCATGTGCTTCACGGAATGGTAGGCCTTTAGATGCAAGATAATCAGCCAATTCTGTAGCATTTGAAAAATCTTTCTCTGTTGATTCTGCCATATGTTTGTCATTAACAGTCATTGTATTGAGCATACCTGCGAGAATATCAATAGCGACAGTAATCGTTTCTACCGTATCAAACATACCCTCTTTATCTTCTTGGAGATCTTTATTGTAGGCCAAAGGCAATGACTTCATCACGGTCAACAATCCAATCAAGTTTCCATAGACACGACCTGATTTCCCACGAATTAGTTCTGCCATATCTGGGTTTTTCTTTTGAGGCATAATGGAAGAGCCTGTTGAAAAAGTATCAGATAGAGTTACAAACTTAAACTCGTTAGAACACCAGTTAATGATTTCTTCACAAATACGTGTCATATGCATCATGAGAATACTTGAGTTTGACAAGAATTCGAGAATAAAGTCACGATCGGAAACAGCATCCAAGGAATTGCTATATGGTTTTGCAAAGCCCATTAAGTCAGATGTCATATTACGATCAATCGGGAAAGTTGTTCCTGCTAGTGCAGCAGCTCCGAGTGGAGAGATATCCGTATGCTTGATATTAAATTCAAAACGTTCGGTATCACGTGTAAACATGTTGTAATAAGCCATCAAGTGGTGACCAAAAGAAATCGGTTGTGCATGCTGCAAGTGGGTGTAGCCTGGCATAATTGTATAGGTATGTTTGTCTGCTAGATTGACCAAAGTAGCACGTAAGTTATCGAGCTTCTCAATAACTTCCACTAATTTGGCTTTTAGATACAAATGCATATCCGTAGCTACTTGGTCGTTACGTGAACGTGCTGTATGAAGTTTTCCTGCTACTGATCCAATTTTAGCTGTTAAAAGACTCTCCATATTCATATGAATATCTTCATTGGAAACATCAAATTCTAGTTTACCAGCCTTGTACTCTTCAAGCAGCTCTTCCAAGCCCTGTTTAATTTGTAATGCTTCCTCTTTGGTAATAATCCCTGTCTCACCAAGCATCGTAACATGGGCAATAGATCCTTTAAGGTCAAACTCTGCCATCTTTTGGTCAAAGGAAATTGAAGCACCAAATTCTTCTACCCATTTTTCAAGACTAGCTTCGAACCGACCGCCCCATAGTTTATGATTTTCTGCCATAGTTTTATTTTGAAGATCCCCCTACACTGGGATAATCTTCCATCCTTTCTTAATACTTATAACAAGCAACGACCTCTTTGGTCACAATAACTTAAATGAAAAAAGCTAGATAGTATTTGTCTAGCTTAATTTGTCTCTCTGGACACTTGTTTTCCTAAAACCCGATCTCTGTCGTAGTTTATTTAGGCTCGTGACGCCTCTCAGAACGCCTTAACGATAATAATATAAGTTATAAGAAAAGAGTATCAGATGTGGCTCCCTGTCCACTTTTATCTGATAAGAAGCGTTTTTCTTCTACTATCCTACTTTTCTTATGTAATCTGTCATTAATTGTCAAATGGATGGTTAACTTGTGAATTAACCTGAGTTGGAAGACCCCAAAGCTTGATAAATCCAATTGCAGCATCCTGATCAAAGCTGTCAGCTGATGTGTAAGTAGCCAAGTTTTCATCATACAATGAATTAGCTGATTGACGTGCTACTACTTGAGCATGCCCTTTGTAAAGTTTAACTTTAGCGATACCATTAACAACTTTTTGTGTTTCCTTAATATAAGCAATGATAGCTTGTGTTGCTGGGCTAAACCACAAAGCATTGTAGATAAGGTTTGACAATTCATTTTCAAGAATTGGTTTAAAATGAGAAACTTCACGCACCAAGGTTAAGTCCTCAATTTCTTTATGAGCTGTCAAAAGGGCGATAGCTCCTGGACATTCATAAATTTCACGAGATTTGATACCTACAAGACGGTTCTCAACGTGGTCGATACGTCCGACACCATGCTTACCAGCAATAACATTCATCTCTTGGATAAGGTCAGCCAATTTCATTTCTTTACCGTTAAGAGCAACTGGCTTCCCTTCTTTGAAAGTAACATCGACATATTCAGCTTCATCTGGCGCAGACTCTGGTGAATTGGTAATCCCAAAAGCCTCTTCTGGAGCTTGATTCCAAGGATTTTCAAGAACACCACACTCATTGGCACGTCCCCAAAGGTTTTGATCGACTGAGTAAGGATTATCAAGGTCTGCTGGAACTGGAACACCATTAGCCTTAGCATACTCAATTTCTTCCTCACGAGACCATTTCCATTCACGCACTGGTGCCACTACTTTAAGACTTGGGTCTAGGGCAGCAATGGCAACTTCGAAACGAACTTGGTCATTACCTTTACCAGTACAACCGTGAGCGATAGTCGTTGCTCCTGTTTTATGAGCAATCTCAACCAATTTTTTAGCAATAATTGGACGGCTAAGCGCTGAAACCAAAGGATATTTTTGTTCATAGTAAGCGTGAGCTTGAAGTGCTGGAAGCACATAATCTTCAGCAAACTCATCTTTAACATCAAGCACGTATGACTCAACAGCTCCAACTGTCAAAGCTTTGTCATGGATAAACTCAAGATCTTTACCTTCACCGACATCCATACAAACAGCAATAACATCGTAATCTTTTTTAAGCCATGTAATAGCGACTGAGGTATCAAGACCTCCCGAATAGGCAAGAATAACTTTCTCTTTTGACATCATATGACTCTTTCTAGTTTTTAATCATTTTTATTTGGAATTATATTAAATTTGTGAAGTAGTTAATTTTCAATTGACTTATTGTAGGCTTCTTGTATAAAAGCTTCTAGTTTCCCATCTGACTTCAGTTTAGTAATCACTTTATCGACCGCTTCTTTTAATTCTGTACTACCTTTTTTCATAGCAATAGCATAAGAATCTGCATCCGTTTGTTCAAAATTCACATCCGCAAGCGCTAAATCAGGATTCTTTTCAACATAGCCTTTAGCTACTGGCTCTTCAAAAATTACTGCATCCAATTGACCTGATTTTAATTCAGTAATTAAATTTCCATTTTTACTTAAAGATACAACCGAAGACTCTGTAAATTCGTTTTTAGCTATATTCTCCTGAACAGTTCCTTTTTGTGCTCCAATACTTTTTCCAGTTAGACTATCTATTGATGTATATTTATCCAAATCAGTTTTCTTCACAATCAACTTGTTAGTTGTGGTGTAATACGGTTCGGAAAAATCATAAACTTTACTACGCTCTTCTGTTTTAGAAATTCCTGATATTGCTAAATCAGCTTTTCCTGACTGAACACTAGCCAAAACATTTTCGAAACTCATCGGAGAAATTTCTATGTCGACACCAAGTTCCTTGGCAATTTCATTTGCTAGATCTACATCTGAGCCTACAATTGTGTTTTTCCCATCTACCAGAGTCTGGTATTCAAATGGTGCAAATTCGGGATTTAAAGCGATAACCAGCTTCCCTTTACTTTTTATAGAATCAAGACTAGATGTTTGAGAACTGTTACTACAAGCAACTAAACTAAATCCTGTCAAGACTGCCAAGAATGTTAATACTATATTTTTTTCTTCATAAGCGACTCCTTCTGTGTTATTATTAAGTATTGTGTATAATCATACACCTTTATATTGCAAATGTCAATCTATTTTTTTGAATTTTTTTCCATTTTTTTGAAATTTTTGAATAACTTTTCAAAAATTCACTTATTTGCTAATTGATTTATTAATAATATTCACCAAATTTCAAAAGATTACCACTTTGATTTTACTTTGAATAGAATAAATAACTCATTAGAAGAAATTAGAATTTTTGTCTGTTCCTAATAAAAAAGTATACATAACAAATTTCAAAATATACGCAACCATTATTCAATATTTTCAACAATATAACTAAAAGCAGCGATAAACGTTTTCGAAACAATTTTGAAAACTTTAAAACTAAAACTCCTCCCCTAAGGAAAACTACTATTTTCATCTCTACTCTTAACTTAAAAAGTTAGAAATGAGGATTTCAACGAACTTCTTAAGTAGTTTGTTCCACGAGAAAAAGCATTAAAAACCTTAAGCGATTGGAAACTACAAATATATTTCAAAACCATTATCAATAGCCCACGCAAATCTTTAGATTCCAAACTACAATAAAAATGCTGGGACTGTCCCAGCATTTTAAAGATGATGCACTCATTTAGAGATCATATATGCTACTTTACTTGACTAGACATCTAGAGTAAAATAGTCAGTGGTATCAAGTAATCAGTAGAAGCGAAATTCTGGGCAAATCTGCAAGGCAAAACAATGCTATTTCCCGAGAAGTATAAAAAAGGTAATAGCTCAAAAGTCTATTACCTCAGATTTTCAATTTACTACATGTTCTATTTTTACTATAAAATCCTACTTCAAAGATTACATCTCAAAAGATAGTCTTATACTAACTGAACTTTTTAGACTTTTCTATAAATTTCTAGTTTAAAATTATAGACCGTAATTGTAATCATCGTCCTGCATGGCTTCAACTTCACCAAGGAGATAGCCGTTTCCAACTTGGGAGAAGAAGTCATGGTTAGATGTACCAGTTGAAATCCCGTTCATAACGATTGGGTTTACATCATCAGCCGAGTCAGGAAAAAGGGGATCTTGACCAAGGTTCATAAGAGCCTTATTGGCATTGTATCGTAAAAAAGTCTTCACTTCCTCAGTCCATCCAACACTATCATAGAGACTCTCTGTATAACCTTCTTCATTTTCATAGAGTGTGTACAATAAATCATACATCCATTCTTTCAATTTTTCTTGTTCCTCTTCAGGCAATTCGTTGAAACCAAGTTGAAATTTATAACCAATGTAGGTTCCATGAACAGACTCGTCACGAATAATCAATTTGATGATTTCTGCCACGTTAGCCAATTTATTGTTACCGAGATAGTAAAGAGGGGTAAAGAAACCAGAGTAAAAGAGGAAGGTTTCTAGAAATACACTGGCCACTTTCTTTTCAAGAGCATTTCCATTCAGGTAGATTTTATTAACAATTTCAGCTTTCTTTTGTAAGTATGGATTGCTATTAGTCCACTCGAAAATTTCTTCAATTTCAGTCTTTGTATTTAAGGTAGAAAAGATAGAAGAATAAGATTTAGCGTGGACTGATTCCATGAACTGGATGTTGTTAAAAACAGCTTCTTCATGAGGAGTACGAACATCTTTACGTAAAGCTTCGACCCCAGATTCTGATTGTAGGGTATCCAATAAGGTTAAGCCTCCAAAGACCTTCCCAACCAAATCTTTTTCTTCAGATGAAAGTTTTCTCCAGTCATCCAAGTCATTAGACAAAGGGATTCGTGTATCAAGCCAGAATTGCTCGGTCAGTTTTTCCCAAGTTGACTTATCAATGACATCTTCGATGGCATTCCAATTTATTGCTTTATAATATGTTTGCATATTCTTCTCCTTAACTTCTACCCTTTAATTAACAAGTAGATATCTAAAAACTTACTCTCATTATGATTCGTTTGATACACACTTTATCCTCCTCTAGTATAGAGTATTTTTCCAATTCACTCACTGCGTCTAGCATAGGAGAAATATAATCGATAATTATTATTAAATTTATAAATAAAATGCTAGAAAAGGAGCAGATCTAATCGGCTCCTTTTAAAATCTTGTACCTCTTCGACTCATTACAATTGACAAAGAACAGTTTATCTCTATAAACTAACGTACTGTACGAATTCGCATAGTGTTAGTTCCACCTGTTCCAACAGGTACACCAGCAACGATAACAATATCATCACCTGATTCAACCAAACCTGTTTCAAGAGCAACTTTCTCAGCAACTTCAAACATATCATCAGTTGAAGCTGGTTTTTCAGTAACAACCGGAATAACACCCCAGTTTAATGTCAATGAACGTTGAGTTAATTCATCGAAAGTAACTGCCAAGATGTCAGCATCTGGACGATATTTAGAAATCAAGCGAGCAGTGTTACCACTTTCTGTAATAGTAACAACTAATTTGATATTCATAGAGTTTGTAGCGTCTTTTACTGCAGAAGCAATTGCCTCAGTTTTACTATTACGGACAAACACTGATGAATCCAAACGACCGTACTCACTTAAGAGTGTTTGTGCGTTCTTATCGATTGTTGCCATAGTTGTAACTGATTCAAGTGGGTATTTACCATTCGCAGATTCACCAGAAAGCATTGTAGCGTCTGTACCGTCAATAACTGCGTTAAATACGTCAGATACTTCAGAACGAGTTGCACGTGGTTTTTCAGTCATTGTTTCAAGCATGTTTGTTGCAGTAATAACAACTTTACCAGCAGCATTCACTTTGGTGATGATTAGTTTTTGGTATACTGGAACCATTTCAAATGGGACTTCAATTCCCATATCTCCACGCGCGATCATAATACCATCAGCAGCTTCAATAATTTCGTCTAAGTTATCAATACCTTGTTGATTTTCAATTTTTGCAAAGAGTTTCACATGACCGTTACCTGTTTCTTCACAAATAGCACGCACTTCGTTTACATCTTTTGCCGTACGAACAAATGAAATCGCAATAAAGTTAATACCTTGTTCAAGCCCAAAACGAATATCATCATTATCACGTTCAGCAAGAGCAGGGAAAGGAATTTTCGTATTAGGAATATTCACTCCCTTTTGCTTAGCGATGACACCATCATTTTCTACTTCTACTTCAAACTCACGAGTTGCATCATCTTTAGCGATAACGCGTAGACCTAGTTTACCGTCATCAATAAGAACTTGGCGACCAACTTCAACATCACCATAAATATCAAGTCCACCTGCAACGTTCAAAGCAATTACTTCACGAGTTGATTGAATTCCTTGTTTAGTAGCAACACGAATAACTTCACCAGTCTTGTATGAATATTCTTTTGCTTCACCTTCAAACAATTCTGTACGAATTTCAGGACCCTTTGTATCCAAAAGGAACCCAACTTTTGTACCAGCGATTTCTTCAGCACGTTTAACGGTAGCCATACGTTCACCTTGCTCTTGGTGGTCACCATGTGAGAAGTTAAAACGGAAAGTATTTGCACCAGCTTCAATCAATTTGGCGATATTTTGTGCTGATGCTTCAACATCCAGCTTTTCACCCCAGTATCCATCATCACCGAATTTTTTACCACCACGGATTTCTACCGCAGGTCCCAAGGTTGCAACGATTTTAACGCGTTTGTTCATGATATATGAAACTCCTTTTTAATTTTAAATGTCTTTTAGACAGTTTTAACGAAATACAGATTGACAATTCTTGTCAAAGGATTAGATAGATAAGCTACGATTGAGTTCAGCAAGCTCTAAATCTGCTTTATGTGGATTATTAACCACAATCTTGCCATCATCAGTTAAGCTAAAGAGAGCATTTTCTTCAGCAGTACCAAGAATTGGATTCTCAACCATTTTCTCGTTACGAATACCGACAGCAACACCACCGATACCTGCTTTTAGCAACTTAACAGCATGCGCACCCATGCGAGAAGCAAGAACTCGGTCACGAGCCGTTGGAGCTCCACCACGTTGGATATGCCCAAGCTCGGTTACGCGCAAGTCACTTGTATCTCCTGCTTCTTTGAGTTTTTTACCAAACTCAGATGCAGTCATAACTCCTTCAGCAAGAACAATAATGTTGTGTGTACGTCCTTTATCATAGCCCTCTTTGATACTTGCTACGATTTCATCAATCTTAAACCCTTCTTCAGGGATAATAATTTCATCTGCTCCTGAAGCAATACCTGCCCATAGTGCAATATCTCCGGCATTACGACCCATCACTTCAATTACAAAAGTACGATGGTGACTTGAAGAAGTGTCACGAATTTTATCAATTGCATCCATCGCAGTAGTTACTGCAGTATCAAATCCGATTGTAAAATCAGTACCAACAATGTCATTATCAATTGTTCCAGGAAGTCCGACAGCTGGAAAACCATGTTCTGTAAGGCGCATTGCTCCATGGTAAGAACCGTCACCACCGATAACAACTACTCCTTCAATACCGTGTTTTTTAGTTGCTCAATCCCAGCTAATTGGCCTTCAAGTTTGGCAAATTCTGGATAGCGAGCAGAATGAAGGAAGGTACCTCCACGAGAAATGATATCACCCACAGTTGCTGAGTCTAATTCAAAAATCTCACCAGCAACCATACCAGCATAACCTTTACGGATACCATAAACTTCCATTCCTTCAGAAATTGCTTGACGAACAACCGCTCGAATAGCAGCGTTCATACCAGGGGCATCACCACCACTGGTCAAAACAGCAATACGTTTCATTTCGTCTTTGCTCCTTTTATTTTTTACATTCCAATAAATTATAACACACTTATGACAAAAATTCTTCGGAAAAGAGTCTTTTTTATCGAAAAACCGTTTTCAGAGTTACTCGTTTTAACTCCTCCTGAAGTTGTTCATCTTTCTGAACCCGTATATTAGGAAGCACAACTGTTTCTTTATCCTTCTCATATCTTAAAATAACTGGTATGCTACCACTAAATTTTCTTAATATCTTAGCAATTTCCTTATCATGCTTGTGTTCCTCTACTTGTATCCAAAATCTCTCCGACACAGCCTCGTGAACATCTTCTAAAGCTAATTGTAATTTGCCGTCTCTCTTTCTGACACGACCTGAAAGATAATAATAACCCTGCTTCAAAGTATAGCCGGTTTCCTGATAAGTTGTCGAAAATACAACCACATCCAGTTGATTGACAGTATCCGTAACCTTTAAAAATGCCATTTTTTCACCATTTTTGGTACGAATCGCATGAATATCTTCTATTTCAACTAAAATCGTAACCTTTGCATGTTCTACCAAGTCTGAAATCATACTAAAAGGTTCTGTACTATTTTGAGCCAAAATCTTTAAGGGATGTGGACTTAATCCAACACCTAAAATTTCTTGTTCCATACGATACTTTTCAGCAACCGTAAAGTCTTCTGATTCAAGCCATGAGTAACTCTCTTCGGCAAAAAGACTACTTAACTGTTCTGAAAATTCAAATAAACGTTGTAAATTGACCAATATCTTTTGGCGATTGCTTTCAAAATTATCAAAAAGACCCAATTGAACTAGTGGAGTTAAGAGAGGAATTTTTTGATATGATTCAGGTAATTTCAAAATAAACTCTTCAACACTTGAAAATGGGCGATTTTCAATAATCCAATAAGCAAAATCTTTCGATAAACCTTTGATATTTTTTAAACCAAGATAAATATTTTTCTTATCAAATTTATCAAGATAGGGAATGTTATTAATGCTTAATCTAGCTAAACTAAAACCAGATTCTAACGCATCTTTAATATAATCACCGCTGGAATAATTTAACAAAACGTCGAAAAAAACGTCCGGATAGTGAGTTTTAAAGTAGGCCATCTGGAATGCCAGCGCTGAATATGCATAAGCATGGGAACGATTAAAACCATATCCAGCGAATTTTTCCATAATAGCAAATACCTGTCTTGCCTTGCTTTCAGAATGGCCTAATTTTTGCGCACCTGTTATAAATTCAGCCTCCATACGATGCATCTCACTGATATCTTTTTTCCCCATTGCACGCCGTAAAATATCTGCTCGACCAAGACTGAAGCCTCCAAAACGTTGTGCGACTTGCATTACCTGCTCTTGGTATAACATGATGCCATAGGTTGATGTTAAAATATCGGCTAGACTAGAATCAATCAGCTCCACTTTTTCTTTACCGTGCTTACGATTAACAAAGTTATCTATGTAATCACTTGCTCCTGGTCTATTTAATGAAGTAGTTGCAACAACTTCTTCAAAACAAGTTGGTTGAACACGTCTGAGTAAATTAATTGCTCCAGCTTGTTCAAACTGAAAAATACCTTTTGTATCTCCACGAGCAAATAGAGCTAAAGTGTCCGGATCTTCTAGATTAATAGATGAAATATCGATAGAAACCTCATATTTTGTTAGAACTACTTCTTTCATCCGCTGTACAAATGTCAAATTCCGTAGCCCCAAAAAATCCATTTTTAACAACCCATTATTTTCAACACCATGTGCATCATACTGAGTGATGTACATATCCTCACCGTATTTTAGTGGAATATAATCAGTTAATACTGCATCACTCATCACGACACCCGCAGCATGAATTGAGGTTTGGCGAGGATTTCCTTCAATCTTTTTAGCAATTTCAAATGCTTTTTGATACTCTATTTTACTATTGATAATTTGACGAAAGGAAAGATTGTGATTATACGCTGTCACTAAACTATCACGAAATGAGATTTTTCGAGTTATATTTGTTAGTTCATATTCAGGAACGCCGAAGCGCTTAAAAACATCGCGAATAGCCTGCTTGGCTCCGAATGTTGAAAAGGTCACAATTTGTGCAGCATGTTGAGTCCCATAACGATCGCGAACGTAACGAATGAAGTTAGGACGATAAATATCAGGAATATCAATATCGATATCCGGCATCGTATAACGTTCTAAATTCAAAAAGCGCTCAAAAAGTAGATTATTGGCCACGGGATCAATTCCTGTAATATCTAAAGCATAGGCAACCAAACTCCCCACAGCTGAGCCACGCCCCATCCCCATATAATATCCTTGACTGCGACCAAATCGTATTAAATCCCAAACAATCAGAAAATAATCATCAAATCCCATTCGGTGAATAACGGACAATTCTAGATTTAATCTCTCCTGATAAATTTTACTTTGCAATTTTTTAGAGACCAGGCCTTCTTCTGCTTTTTCTCGTAACTCTTCCACTGCCAAACGGCCTGTATTAAAACGTGGTAATTTTAGATTACTATCGATATCGTAGTGAATATGTTCAATCAATTCCGATAAATTATCAATCGCTTCTTGATGATAAACACTATAAGACTGTGCTAAATCTCTTGCTGATAAGAGTCCATCATTTTTAGGTAATGGTCCGACTTCTCTTAGATCAACATTATCTTTGATAGCTGCAAGCATTTGTAACGCTTCTAAATCACCACTGTCTTGATACCGAACTGTTTTTAAGGGAATGCTTTTATGAACTGTGGAAGTTAAAGGCGAATCGGGACGAACGCCCACATAGAAGTCCACACCCAAATCTACCGTATCAATATCTTCTTGATAAGGGACAATGATAGCTACTTCCTTCATTAAGTGAATAAAGTCT
This sequence comes from Streptococcus sp. DD10, assembly GCF_001578805.1. Taxonomy (GTDB): domain Bacteria; phylum Bacillota; class Bacilli; order Lactobacillales; family Streptococcaceae; genus Streptococcus. Next base: position 436,182 of record NZ_KQ969157.1, read on the forward strand.
TTCCATATCCTAGAACCCGTCTGCCGTAAGGTCGCTATTTTCATAAGATTTTGATACCCTCTTGTCGTCAAGGCGAGAATTCGTAGTGAGAAAAAACTCCCTTCATGTTCAACCGTAAGTTCCATACCAATCAGAGGGGTGATAGCTGCATCTTTACAAGCCTCTAAAAAAGAAAATGCACCATAAAGATTGTCTACATCCATGATACCGATATGTGTATAACCAAGTTCTTTGGCATGCTTAATGTATCGAGGAATAGTCATTAGACTTCCCATAAAAGTAAAAACAGTCTTGGTATCTAGTTGTGCAAACACGATTTTCTCCTCATTTTTTCTATGTCTAGTATACTAAAATTTCATCCGTTCTGCGACTGAAAACTTGCTCCTTTTATTGAAAGTGCAGAATAAAGAAATCTAGAACTCTAGAAACGAGTTAAGCAACAAATTCAATGACAAGTCTTCATAAAAGTAAACATTTAACTTTTGTGACACATATACCACCTA
>NZ_KQ969157.1:436735-440162 GCF_001578805.1 Streptococcus sp. DD10
ACTCCTTCAGTCATAACAAATTCCTTCTTCCCAAGTTTAAAACAGCAGAAAAATCTGACAAGTTATATTTTTCTAAAATATTAGTTTTGATGTCTAAAATGGCAAAAAAAGAAGCAGATGGCTCTACTCCTTAAACACCTATGTTTGTCATCTACCTACTACAGATAACAAAAAGCTTTTTAAATATACTTACCAAAACCAGCCGTCATTTTCACTAGCTGGTTCAGCCTCCTTTCGTCTGCGTGGTCCTGTCCCATATCGTTCACGTTCTATATCTTCCTTATAGGGCATCGAAATAGTAAGAATAACATAAAGGATTACCCCTACTACCCCAAAATTTACTATTGTAAAGAGTGCATATAAGAAACGTACTAAATTTACATCAAATCCAAATCGTTCTGATAAGCCCACAAGAACACCACTGACCATTTTTCCGCGTCTTAATTTATAAAAATTACTTTTCATTTATTGATCCTCTTTCTGCCGTTTACCCATAGTATATCGTTTTTTCTAATCCACTTCATCAGACTAACGACTGATTTTACAACTACTAATCAGAGTTATTTTCCCTTGACATTTCCCACAACGGTATTTTGAGGTATCCAATCTTCGTTTTCGATAATAATCGTGTCTGCAATTTTCGCATCGATAATGTACCACTGTGTTAATTTTATTTTCCCGGGGTAAGCTTGGTGCATAACGTAGCCCATCAACCAATTGGAGTAAATTTTTAAAATCTCTATCCTTATGTCGATATCCTCCACCTTCATAATAGAGATGATAGTGGCATAGTTCATGACGAACAATTTTACGAAAGATATCCAGACCAAAAGTCTGATAGATTTTGGGATTAAAATCTAAATGCCCATCTTGAGGAAAAAAACGTCCTCCTGTCGTTCGTAAACGCTTATTCCAATAAGCTTTATGCCGAAATTCTTTTTTAAAATCTTCAATTGATACTTGTTGAACGTACTCAGTTAGATTCATCTGGCGCTACCAAAGATAGATTAACTTTTTCTTTTTCTTTATCGATTTTTTTAACCCAAACGGTTACTAAATCACCAACTGATACTACTTGGCTAGGATGTTTCACAAAAGAATTGCTCATATGGGAAATATGAACAAGCCCGTCCTCATGAATTCCAATATCCACAAAAGCACCAAAATCAACCACATTACGAACGACACCCTCCAATTTTTGTCCTACTTTAAGATCCTCTAATTCTAAAACATCCTGACGAAGGACCGGTGCGTCAAAGGAATCCCGTAAATCTCGTCCTGGTTTCAATAAATCTGCAATAATATCCTTTAAAGTTTCCTGACCCAAATCTAAATAATCAGCCATTTCTGAGATTGAAATAGATCGAAGCTTATCATGAGATTCTTGATTCAGCTCCTGAATATCCAATCGTTTAAACAGTTTTTCAACTGCTTGATAACTTTCCGGATGTACTCCCGTATTATCAAGAATATTATCGCTCTCAGGAACTCTCAAAAAACCGGCTGCTTGCTCAAAGGCTTTAGCTCCCAAACGGGGCACTTCCTTAATTTGTTTTCTTGACCGAATCATTCCCACCTGTTCTCGATACGTTACGATGTTTTCTGATATGGTTTTATTTAGACCAGCCACATGAGACAAAAGAGAAGGGCTTGCCGTATTAATATTAACTCCCACTTGGTTTACCACCGTATCGACTACAAAATCTAGCCCTTCACTGAGTTTTTTCTGACTTACATCATGTTGATACTGACCAACACCTATAGACTTTGGATCAATCTTTACTAATTCTGCTAGAGGGTCTTGTAATCTTCTTGCAATCGAGATGGCTGAACGTTTTTCAACACTCAATTCAGGAAATTCATGACGTGCCAATTCACTTGCAGAATAGACAGATGCTCCACTTTCATTGACAATCACATAACTGACACCAGGATGGTTTTTTAACACATCAGCAACAAATGCTTCGCTTTCCCGACTAGCAGTTCCATTGCCAATAGCAATAATTTCAACCTGATACTGCTCGATGAGATCTGATAAATTCTTTTTTGCTTGTTCAATTTGAGCTGGCTTAGCCGGGGGAACAGGATAAATAACTTGAGTAGTTAACATTTTACCTGTTGTATCGACTACTGCTAATTTTGCCCCAGTTCGAAAGGCAGGATCGAACCCCAAAACTACTCGTCCCTTAAGTGGAGCAATCAAAAGTAAGCTACGAAGATTATCAGAGAAAAGTTGAATTGCTCCTTCTTCTGCAATTTCCGTTAATTCCGTACGTATGCGTCTTTCCATAGCAGGAAGGACTTTTTTCTTAACAGCTTGATTGACAATTTCATTTATATAAGTATTTTTTGCTTTAAATCTCCCATGAAATACATCCAAAATTCGGTCAATATTATGCTCAAGTTCCACCTTTAAAACTCCCAGCTTCTCTCCTCGATTGAGAGCTAGTATTCTGTAACCTGATATATTAGCAATTGTTTCTGAAAAATCATAATAAATTTCAAAAACACGCTTCTCATCCAGTTCCTCATCTTTTATAAAAGAAGTAATTCGAGAGTGATTGCGAACTTCATTATACGTATAAGTACGTAATTGACTATCTTCTGATAGAGCTTCAACCAAAATATCAACCGCACCCTTTAGAGCATCTTTTACAGTTGAAAACGAATCTGAGAGAAATCCTTCAGCTTGCTGTTCTATATTTGGAACATCTTGTAAAATAAGACGTGCTAAAGGAAAAAGTCCCGCTTCGCGTGCAATTGTCGCCTTAGTCCGTCTTTTTTCTTTAAACGGAAGATATATCTCCTCAACATCTGCTAGTTTTTCAGCTGCTTCTATTGCCTTTTTTAATTCTACTGTTAACTTCCCTTGTTCATCGATTTTTGTAATTACCGTTGTTTTACGATCTTCCAAGGTTGTTAAGAACTTGTCACGATCAATAATTGACTTAATAACAACTTCATCAAGGTTTCCAGTTAAATCCTTACGGTAACGTGCAATAAAAGGTATCGTAGCACCTTCCGCAGTTAAACTAAGTACCACATCTATTTGTTTTAAACTAATACTCAATTCTTGAGCTATTTTTTCATATTTGTTCATAAATTCTATTATACCATAAAACATCGAACTCTATCTTTTGTACTCTTTTTCCTTTTTTGATAGTCTCCAGACTTCCTTAGTCATATTTCCTAACTGGTTGTTTATCATTAAAGTTCCTTATTATAACCTATTAGACTAGAGCATAAAATATTGACAGTTATGAACAGAAAGGATACAATGATATGTAAAAACTAAGGAGAATAAAATGCCAATTCGTAAAGCAACCCCTACCGATATCCCCATTCTAATGGACTTCTTAGAACAAATTCTTCAGGTACATCACCAAGCAAGACCTGATATTTTCAATCCTTCAGGAAGTAAGTATAC
>NZ_KQ969157.1:441039-451098 GCF_001578805.1 Streptococcus sp. DD10
CAATTTATCATACAAAAAAAGAGTTAGAACAGTTAATGACACAAGAGCACACCCCTATTTTTGTATTTGAAAATGAAAATAAACAACTCTTGGGTCACCTCTTTATCTCCATAAAAAAACCTAATTCTGGAGCATTGCAACCGATAAAAACTCTATTTATTGAAGATCTCTGTGTAGATGAAGGAGCACGCGGTCAAAAAATTGGAGAGCAACTTTTTCAATTCGCAGAAGAATACGCTAAGGAACTTGGTTGCTATAACCTAACTCTTAATGTTTGGAATGACAATAATGGTGCTCTTCGCTTTTATGAGCGACTCGGACTTCGCCCGCAAGAAACAGTAATGGAACGAATACTTCGTTAGACTTCCTTTTATTGTATATCGCTATCAACTGTATCCTTCATACGACAATTGAAATTCTATAAAAGCAGATCAAACTGCTTTTTTTATATGGTATAAGCAACTTTTATTCCACAAGAACTACTATAGTATACTATAAAATTATTGTTCTAAAGGATCACTTTAAACTATACCAGCACTCAATTCCTTCTCAGTGTTCATTTTAAAGTTAAAATCAAGAAAACAAAAAAGCTATACCAATCCCTATTGTTATCAGAAACAAAAAATTATTTTGAATTATAACGATATTCACCAAGAATTTTTTACTAAACTAGTCTAGATAATTTCATTAATAAAAACAAATTGTGAATTTTCTCAACTCGAGCGTGTAATAGACACAATCCCTATTTACTTTAGAAAACATCATTTTTCTCCTGAGTTGAGATGAAATTACTATCGCTGCGGCTTACTAAGTGAAAATAAGAAAGTTTCGAAATACTTTTTTACTATCATAATCGCCCCTCCTATAAATATATACTGATAAAACGAAAACTATTTTTCTCATATATCAAAAAGAGGACGAACCGTTTAAAATATTTCCCCATGTATAACTAGAAGCATCACTTTGGACACTCTTCATGCAGGATTATTATCACAAAGAGAGTGGGACAGAAATCGGTAATTCGTTAGAATTCGATTTCGTCGTCCCACCTCCACACAGTTGAGTAGGGCTGTAAAAGCTGATGAAATCAGCGTGGTAGAGCCCACTCAACCACTGCGTCTTGCTCGACAATCCAAAAACAATTGAGAGGCTAGGACTTTTGTCCCAGCCTCTCTTAAAAAGCCCCAGCAAAGCTGAGACTTCTATTTCATGATTAGATAGCTTCTGTTGTAAAGCTACGGCTTTCAAGCACACGCACCATAGCATCTGCTGTATCAAGCGCTGTGAAGAGTGGAATTCCAGCTTCAATAGCTGAGCTACGGATAGCTGCTCCGTCCTCGTCATAAGTACGTTTGTTACCAACCGTATTGATAATAGCTTGCGCTTTACCTGTACGAACGAGGGCTGGAATGTCGTTATCATCATTTTCACCCAATTTGTTAACAAGCGTTGCGTGAACCCCGTGTTCATTCAAGAACTTAGCTGTTCCCTCAGTTGCGTAGATACCATAACCAATAGCATCGAAACGACGAGCCAAGTCAAGGGCTTCTTCTTTAGTATCATCATGAATAGTAAAGATAACATTACCAAAGGTTGGCAAGTGGAGGTAAGATGCTTCAAAGGCTTTGTAGAGCGCTTTTTCAAGAGTCGCATCTGTACCCATAACTTCACCAGTTGATTTCATTTCAGGTCCAAGGAGGCTATCTACCTTAGCCAATTTTGTGAATGAGAAGACTGGTGCTTTGACATGAACATGGTTGCTTTCTGGGTAAAGACCATCTTTGTAACCTTGCTCAGCCAATAATTTACCAAGAATCAAGTTTGTAGCAACTTGAGCCATTGGGATATCAGTAACTTTAGACAAGAATGGTACGGTACGACTAGCACGTGGGTTAACCTCGATAACATAGACCGTTTCATCCTTAATAACGAACTGAATGTTCATCATACCGATACAGTTAAGACCAATAGCCAAGCGTTTAGTGTAGTCTGCGATAGTCTCTTGGATTTTCTTAGAAAGGGTTTGTGGTGGGTAAACTGCCATTGAGTCCCCTGAGTGAACCCCTGCACGTTCGATGTGTTCCATAATACCTGGAATCAAGACATCCTTACCATCAGAGATGGCATCCACTTCACACTCACGTCCAATGATATAGCTATCAACAAGAACTGGGTGGTCTGGACTTGCCTTAACGGCTGTACGCATGTAAGAACGAAGGTCTTCTTCATTTTCAACGATTTCCATGGCACGTCCACCCAAAACGTATGATGGACGAACAAGAACTGGGAAGCCAATCTTACGAGCTGCCTCAACCGCTTCTTCTTCATTTGTCGCTGTTTGTCCTGGTGGTTGTGGAATGTCCAAATCTTTAAGGGCTTGTTCAAAGAGGTCACGGTCTTCGGCACGGTCAAGGTCAGCAACCTGTGTACCCAAGATTTTCACACCAACTTTAGACAATGGCTCTGCCAAGTTGATGGCTGTTTGTCCACCAAACTGAACCACGACACCCTTAGGTTGTTCCAATTCGATAACGTTCATCACGTCTTCGAAAGTTAATGGTTCAAAGTAAAGTTTATCTGAAACTGAGAAGTCTGTTGAAACTGTCTCAGGGTTAGAGTTCATGATGATAGCTTCGTAACCTGCAGCCTGGATAGCTTTTACAGAGTGAACTGTCGCATAGTCGAACTCAACCCCTTGTCCGATACGGATAGGACCTGAACCAAGAACGATGACAGATTCTTTATCAGATTTGATTGATTCATTTTCCCACTCGTAAGTTGAATAGAAATATGGTGTTGATGACTCGAACTCAGCCGCACAAGTATCAACCATCTTGTAGACAGGAACAATGTTATTTTCCAAACGTGTCGCACGAACTTGGTCGGCTGTTTGATTCCAAAGATCAGCAATCTTACGATCAGAGAAACCGTTACGTTTAGCTTCTTTCAAAACTTCAACATCGCCTACGTGAGTAGCCAATTCTTGTTCCAATTCAAAGATATGGAGCAATTTGTCAAGGAAGAAGATATCAATCTTAGTCAACTCTGACAATTCTTCAATAGTATATCCACGACGGATGGCTTCAGAGAGGTAGAAGAGACGGTCGTCTTGAGCTTTGACAATCTTTTCAACCAAGGCATCGTCTGTGACGTCCGCAAGCTCAGGCATTTCATTGTGGTAAACACCGATTTCAAGTGAACGGCAGGCTTTAAGAAGTGACTCTTCGATGTTACGACCGATAGCCATAACTTCACCTGTTGCTTTCATCTGAGTACCAAGGCGACGTTCACCGTGTTCAAATTTATCAAATGGGAAACGTGGAATCTTAGCAACCACATAGTCAAGAGCTGGTTCAAACATGGCATAAGTTGTACCAGTGACTGGGTTAATCATTTCATCAAGTGTCAAACCAACAGCGATTTTGGCTGCCAATTTGGCGATTGGATAACCAGTCGCTTTTGAGGCAAGGGCTGATGAACGTGATACACGAGGGTTTACTTCGATAACATAGTACTTGAAGCTATGTGGGTCAAGAGCCAACTGTACGTTACAGCCACCCTCAATTTTAAGGGCACGGATAATCTTCAAGCTGGCATCACGAAGCATTTGGTTTTCAATATCTGACAAGGTTTGCGTTGGGGCAAATACGATTGAGTCCCCTGTGTGGATACCAACTGGGTCAAAGTTTTCCATGTTACATACCACAAGAGCATTGTCTGCGGCATCACGCATAACTTCGTATTCGATTTCCTTGAAACCAGCGATAGAACGTTCAATCAAACATTGTGTTACTGGTGACAATTTCAAGCCATTTTCAGCGATTTCACGAAGTTCTTCTTCGTTGGCACACATACCACCACCAGTACCACCAAGGGTAAAGGCAGGACGCACGATAACTGGGTAACCAATTTCTGTCGCAAAGGCAACTGCTTCTTCAACTGTATTGACGATTTCAGATTCTGGAATTGGTTGTTCCAAATCTTCCATCAATTGTTTGAAGAGGTCACGGTCTTCGGCTTGGTCAATGGCAGACAATTTTGTTCCCAAAAGCTCTACTCCGAGTTCTTCAAGAATACCAGCTTTTGACAATTCCATTGCCATGTTCAAACCGGTTTGTCCACCAAGTGTTGGCAAGAGAGCATCAGGACGCTCTTTACGAAGGATACGTGTGACAAATTCAAGCGTAATTGGTTCAATGTAAACCTTATCTGCGATTTCTTTATCAGTCATGATTGTCGCAGGGTTAGAGTTGACAAGGACAACACTGTAACCTTCTTCTTTCAAGGCCAAGCAGGCTTGCGTACCAGCGTAGTCGAACTCAGCAGCCTGACCAATGATGATAGGACCAGACCCGATAACCATAATTTTTTTAATATCAGAACGTTTAGGCATAATTTATGATACAAAGCCCGTTAAGGACCCAGTGAAAATAGGAAACGTGACGACGACGCCCAAGCGTCTAGTCACCGTTTATCTTTTTCACACAATCCTTAGGGCGTGTTCACTTCCGTGAACCTGTATCTTCTCCTTTCTATTTGACAACTCTCTGGTTGTCATTAAATATTTTTTCCAAGGATTTCTGATAAAAAATCTCATAAAGGAAAATGTTCACCCCACCTCATCGTAACCAAAATTAGGAAAGTACTTTTTTATTTATATTTCCATAAAATTTATGAAAGCGATCATCAATTAAAAACTTCTTAATTGATAAAACAATGCTTTTCTTTTGATTACCATTTTCAAGGGATAGGTAATTGAGTGAATCTTCCAACGTATACCCCTATGATGACTGATAGTCACTCTAATCAGCTTTCTTAAAAGCTTCTATCATTTCTAAAAACTCGTCAAATAGATAACTAGCATCGTGTGGACCAGGGGCTGCATCAGGGTGAAATTGCACTGAAAATCCTGGTAAATACCGATGTTTAACTCCTTCAACAGATCTATCGTTTATTTCTTCATGAGTCACCATCAAATGCTCAGGTAAGTTTTCTCTAGAAACTGCATAACCATGATTTTGACTAGTAAAATCTACTCGTCCTGTAGCAATTTCACGTACAGCATGATTAAACCCACGATGACCAAATTTCATTTTATAAGTCTTTGCGCCGTTTGCCATTGCAAACAGTTGATGCCCCATACAGATACCAAAAATTGGAATTGTCTCCTGTATCCCCCGAATCATTTCTAACACTTCAGGAACATCCTCTGGATTTCCCGGACCATTTGATAACATGACACCGTCTGGATTAAGATGTAGAATCTCTTTAGCCGTTATCGTGTGCGGAACAACTGTCACATTACAATTTCGCTTGGCTAATTCTCTTAAAATAGAATGTTTAAGGCCAAAGTCAACAAGTACAATACTTAGTCCAACACCAGGAGCAGGATAAGCTGTTTTAGTTGAAACTTGCTTAATATTATCTGTTGGTAACACTGTAGCTTGTAGCTGATCCGTAATGTGCTCTAAGCTATCTCCTACATGTGTAATGGTCGCCCTCATTGTTCCATGTTTGCGTATAATTTTAGTCAAGGCACGTGTATCAATACCAGAGATACCAGGGATGTTTTTCGCCTTCAAAAACTCATCCAAGGTCATTTGGTTACGCCAGTTACTGGCACGACGGCTGGCCTCTGAGACAACTACACCTTTAGTCGTTGGCTTAATTGACTCATAGTCATCACGGTTAATTCCGTAGTTCCCAACTAGTGGGTAAGTAAAAGTCAAAATTTGACCATTGTAGGACTGATCAGTAATCGATTCTTGATAACCCGTCATACCAGTATTAAAGACAATTTCACCTGTCACATCAACATCCGCACCAAACGCTTCCCCTTCAAACAAGGTACCATCTTCTAAAACAAGGAGTCTTTTTACCATTTATTATCCTTTCGTTGACGCTCTCAGACGTCTTTTAACGTTTGTTCTGATTACTTTGCTTGACGTCCAGCTAAAACTGCTTCTAAAATAGCCATTCGAACAAAGACACCATTTGCCATTTGCTTGACAATACGAGATTTTTCAGATTCGACTAGTTCATCTGCAATTTCCACTCCACGATTGACAGGCGCTGGGTGCATAATAATCGCATGTTCTTGCAATCGATTATAGCGTTCTTGGTCCAATCCATGTTCCTTATGGTACTTCTCTGCTAAGAAGCCTGTTTCTGCATTATGACGTTCATGTTGTACTCTTAGCAACATCAAAACATCTACTTGTTCAACTACTTCATCTAAAGTTACAAATTTTCCATAGCTCGCAAATTCATCACTACGCCATTCTTCAGGCCCTGCAAAATACAACTCCGCACCTAATCGTTTTAAAATGCTCATATTTGAACGCGCAACGCGAGAATGATTCAAATCACCAGCTATAGCAATCTTAAGGCCTTCAAATTTTCCGAATTCTTCATAAATCGTCATCAAATCAAGCAAACTTTGACTAGGGTGCTGTCCAGAACCATCACCACCGTTCACGATTGATGTGGTAATCCCTTCACTTTCAATTAGTGGTCGATAGTAATCTTCTTCCCAATGACGGATAACACAAACTTCTACACCTAGTGCCGACATCGTTAGAATTGTATCATACAAGGTCTCACCTTTACTTACAGAACTTGTTTTAGTATCAAAGTCTACCATATCAAGTCCTAGTTTTAATTCCGCTACTTCAAAAGATTTATGAGTTCGCGTTGAATTTTCAAAAAAGAGATTTGAGATGATGTGCTGTTCTTGATAATGAGCTTGCTCACCATTTTTAAATTCAATGCCTCGTTTGATCAGTTTAGTAACTTGCTCAATTGTTAGTTCTTCCATTGATACAACGTGTTGTAGTGCTTGTTGATTTGTAGACATGACGACTCCTTTTACTTTTTATAACCCAATAAGAACACGATCTTGACCATCTAGTTCGGTCATTTCAACAATAATTTCTTCAGACTGATTTGTTGGAATATTTTTTCCTACATAATCAGCTCGAATAGGCAACTCACGATGACCTCGGTCTACCAAAACTGCTAAACTAATTCGTGATGGCCGCCCATGAGAAACAATGTTATCAATAGCTGCTCGAATTGTTCGCCCAGTATATAAAACGTCATCTACTAAAATAACATCGCGATTAGTAATATCTACTGAAATATCAGAAGTGTCTTGACCACTTTTTATATCGTCTCGAAAAGGTTTCGTATCTAAAATAACCACAGGAACATCTATATTTTCCAATTGAGACAATCTCTCTTGAATACGATTTGCAATAAAAACACCTCGTGTTTTGATACCAGCTAAAACAATTTTATCAAGTTCTTTATTTCGCTCGATAATTTCATAAGTAATGCGAGTAATCGCTCGTTTGACAGTAATATCGTCAACTACTTCTTTTGTCTCCATGACAAATCCTCCACATATAAAAAATCTCCTTGAGAACAAGGAGATTACAGAAAATAGGGGGTACAGGACAGCCTGCACCTATTATCAGATTCTCCTTGCCTGCCTCACGGGACAGGATTAAAGGACTATTTTGTTATTCTTAGTGTAACATAAACAGAACTTTATTTCAAGTAGGAACTGTAAAATAGGTAAAAAACGATTATTGACAGATAAAAACAGCCCTTAAATCGAGCTGTTCTAATATATATTTATACCAAAATATTACCATTTGTATCTGCTTGTCGTAACATAGCAGAAATTCCTTGGAAAAAGCCAATCAATGCTGGAATGAATGTCCACGAAAACAAAAGATACATAAATCCAGTTCCAATTTTACCAGCATAAAAGTGATGAGCTCCTAGACCTCCGAAGAATAAAGCAAGAAGTGCATAGACCCATTTATTAACCCAACGTCCTGCACCAGCAGCATAAACAACCTGTTGCTGGGTTTGTTGGTTATTGTTTTCATTTACAATATTGATATTGATTTTATCTTGTAAATTGTCTGCTATCTTTTTGCTTTCAGCCAAATGTACGATTACTTCTTCGCCAGTATCATACACTTCTACTAAAGTTCCATTGCTTGGTTCAAATTCTAAACTTGCACGTGGAACTTTGATAATAGTCGAATCATCTTGTGCAATACTTACTTCAGTATCTGTTACTTTAATAATTTTAGCCATAACATCTCCTATAAAAACTTTATCAAGTTAATTATATATATATATATCGTTTGTCAAGTAATTTATAGAATTTATTAAAAAAATTATCAGATTTTCTTACCAATTGTCTTAATAACATATAAAACATAGCCCGAAAATAGATAAGCTATGAAGATAATGGCAACCATAGTGCCCACATATTGCCAGCCGTATTTAGTGACATTGATGAAAAAGTAGGCAAATGGGCTATCCTTGGCATTAGGAATAGGCCATTTGGTCACAAGACCGTTGAACAGAGCAAAAGCCATGTAAAACAAAGGAATCGCTGTCCAAAGGACGGGATCAAACCATCTGTACTGCTTACGCTTATCTACCAGTAAAGTATCTGCAAAAAACATGAGCGGAACAATATAGTGGCAGAGAAAATTTTCTAATCGATAAAAGTCTGTTGCAATGGGGGCCAACATAAAATGATAAATCACACAGGTAATCATAATAGACATGGTTACCGCACCTTTAAAACGCAAGATAGTTTGACTTTCCCATTTTTTTACTCTAGTCATTAAAGAAACTAAATATCCAGTAAAAAGCATTACGATAATATTAGATAAGACTGTATAATACATCAGCATACCTAATCCACCATGCTTGGTGATTTCTAAATAGACACCAACGATACTCAACATAAACAAAAGAATTCTATACAAATAAATTAGTTTGAATCTCATAGTATTTCTCCAAAAATTAAGAGGGATAGTCCCTCTATGATTATATTTTCTTTACAAATTCAGATTTTAGTTTCATAGCACCAAAACCATCAATTTTACAATCGATATTGTGATCACCCTCAACAATACGGATATTCTTTACGCGAGTACCTTGCTTAAGATCCTTTGGTGCTCCCTTAACTTTTAAATCTTTAATAAGAGTAACAGTATCACCATCAGTCAACTTATTACCGTTTGCATCAATAGCTACTACGCCCTCTTCTACTTGACTCTCTTCAGCTGGATTCCACTCATAAGCACACTCTGGACAGATCAAGAGTACCCCATCCTCGTAAACATATTCTGAATTACATTTTGGGCAGTTTGGTAGATTGTTCATCTTGTCTCCTTATTTGTTCAATTTCTAACTCGCCTAGTATACCATTTTTTAAACGTTTTGACAAATACTACTAAGTTTTGTATGTGTCGAATTTTTTGAGAAAGCTAAAATATATGAGAATTTCGAGAAAAAGAGCTAAACATTTGCATGTTCAGCCCTTGACGATGATACTTTTTTCTGTTATCATTGTAGTTGACTGAGTAACGCAAGTGTTAGTTGTTTTACTCGGTGGCGAGAGGTCCGAAACTCTCGCCTTTTTCTTTGTTTTTTGATAATTCTATTATACCATTTTATAGTAAAAAGTCAATCTTTGCATGCTAAAAAAGCACCAAAATTCAAGAGAAACTTTGCTTTTTTTCTTATGTATAATGAACAAATCTATTTCTTCTTACCTCCCATACGCCAGTCGAAATTTTCATTAAAAGTCGGGAGATTATAATCTTTTGTACGATCCACCCTAGCTGGTCTCGTCACCCTTTCAACTGTCAACTTCTCTAAACTTTGATATTTTTGATAATCCTCTCTCCAAGAACCAAAGAATAAATCCCTCAATTCATCTTTGTGAGCTAATAAAATCATCTGTGCCATGGTCAGCCCTCCTTTTCTGGACCAATACATGCCTCTGTGCTTCATCCGATACGTAATCTTACGATGTTGACTTTCAATAATTCCAAGAGTTGCCCCATCCAATCCTCTCATTTTGGCTGGTTTGGTGTACTGAAATTGACGTAAAAACTTTGAAGCATAATATGCAAACGTTGTTTCTTGTCTTTCTGTTTCAACTAGGGATTCGATCGTATCAAGTGTCCTGCGCAACAATGACTTATCATGCTCACGTATAGCTTGAAAAAGGTCGTCTTG
>NZ_KQ969157.1:451175-481963 GCF_001578805.1 Streptococcus sp. DD10
GGCTGGTTTGGTGTACTGAAATTGACGTAAAAACTTTGAAGCATAATATGCAAACGTTGTTTCTTGTCTTTCTGTTTCAACTAGGGATTCGATCGTATCAAGTGTCCTGCGCAACAATGACTTATCATGCTCACGTATAGCTTGAAAAAGGTCGTCTTGTAGCTGTTTCGCATACGGTTTTGTAAAATCCTTAATATCCTTATTCCCATGATAGGAGTCCCAAAAGTGCTCGTGTCTCTTGATATTTAAGGCTTTAGCTATTTCCTTAAACACATAGGGTGTATAACCTTTACCTCCGTCTGAATTTGTAATCAATATCGTCTCATCCGTAATGGTATAGTGATTGTACAAATAATCCAAAAGCTCTTCCCTCGCTTCCTTATTCTTTGATGAAATGATTTCCTTTTTATTTTCCAGCTCATAGCGATTTTTACTTACTTCTTTAGAGCCTGTATGAATGACAAAGTGAGATAAATCCATATTTTGTCGTTCATCTCCGTCTTCAGAAGTCTTCACATAGACGCCATCTCCCTCTATAAACAATAGCTTTGCTTCTATCTTATCAACCTTCTCTTCCTCGTAAAATCGATACTCTGCTCGTTCTTCTAACAATTGATTAGCTAATTTGACAACTTTATTGACCATGTCCTTAGAAACCGTCACATGATACATCATTTCAATGGTTTTGCCTACTTGCCTATAAGGTAATCGAGTCGCAAGTATCGCAGATTGATAAATCAATTCAGGTGAGTGACGAACATTCTTTTCAAGTCCCAACATCTCATCAACTGGAATATAGCACTGCCCATTTTTATACCAGCGTTTCCGTGAAAAGGTGACTTCTCCAAAGGTGAAAGCCACTGTCCGCTCTGCTCTATTCTTACACTTATATCCCTTGGCACGCATACTATGACTCATCTCCTCATCATATCTCTCGACATAGTCTAAAAAATTCTGAATGGTTTTCTCTCGTTCCCGTTGCTCAAACATGCGCTCATCAAAGATTGTCACACTATTCTCCTTCTATTTGAAATCTCTTATGAAAATTGTATGATTTTCAAGTCTGTCTATCAAATAGATTTTTATTCCAGCAAAAAAAGAACGTTCCTAGCAGTTTCTCCAACCACTAGGAACGTTCTTTTACATTGTGTTGACAATATTTTAACATTGTAAAAATATTATTCTTCTACACTAGCAATCCAATCATTGAGGAAGGCAGATACAGATTTCTTGTATCCATGTGCTTCTGCTAGACGGATGAGCTTCTCTTTGTTTTCAGGCTCCAAGGTATAAGAAGCTGTAATCAAGGCTCGCTCTTTTCGTTTTGGTATGGGAGTTTTAGGCAGGCTTCGACCTTCCTGTAACTCTCCTAACGCTTTTCTTATATTTTGATTTTTCGGTTCAAAAGCCATCTTTTACCTCACAATATAAAAATATTATTTTTACATTATATCAAAAATGCGAGTAAATGTCTCTTCCAAATCATCAAAGAAATGACGATGTTGGGACAGATTACTCATCTGAGGCTTCATCTCAAATACAGACTGATGTTCTAAGGTTGACTTGTTAAACAACTCCTTTTCAGGTACATAGACTACCTGACCCTCTCGTTTGATTAACTGCTGGTCATCTGAACTATTGAGCACCTCCAGTAACTTTTTAGACGACTGCGTATTGTGCTTAATCATATTAGGCAGGAAATAGAGCTGAGAGGTAATGTAGCTTTCTCGAGTACGATAATCTACGACTTCTTGGCGATAGGCTTCTAGCCGATCTTCTAGGTTAAACTTGGCATTATAGCCATGTTCGCTAGGAATGATTGGGCTGATGATGGTATGACTGACGGCAATGGCATTTCTCGTAGCCGTTGAAAAGTCAGGATGGCAGTCAATGATGACTACATCGTATTGACCCAATTCCTTGTCCTCATAGTGGTCTTCCAACCACATATAGAGCAACATGTCTTTATTGACCTTGTTTTCCAAGTCTTTCTCCACACTATCCAGCTGCATATAACCTGGTAGAACATGAACCTTGTCCTTTACTGGGATGATCTCCACGTCACCTTTTCCTTTAAAAATATTGGCAACGGTCTGTTGATCCTGATAGATATTATAGGTCTGAGTCAGGTTGCACTGATGATCCAAGTCGATAAAGAGAACTTTCTGATCATGTAAAGCCAACCATTCTCCGAAGTTAAAGGCAAGCGTTGTCTTTCCAACTCCACCCTTGATTGCCGCAAAACTGATAATTTTCATCTTTTCCTCCTTAACAATGTTTTCACATTATTTTTATAATGTAATTATATCACATCTACATTATTTTTATAATGTAATTATATCACATCTACATTATTTTTATAATGTAATTATATCACATCTACATTATTTTTACAATATTTTTACAATGTAAAAATATTATTTTTTAAATTTCTAACGCCCCTTCTTTACGTTGCTCAATGTTACGCTCAATTTCTTGGCGCATATTGTAGTTTTTTGTGATTTCCTGCACCCGTTGACGAAGGGCTGCTCGCTCAAAGGTCACTTCCTTAATGAACTTATCAATCTCACGTTTGCTTGTCGATGGATGAACCGCCATCTCTTCCAAGATAGCTTGAGCTAGAGAAACTTCATAAGGATTGTCAGATTCTAAACCAAGTAAAGCTGATTGGATTTTGTTCAGCTCTCCAAGCCGATTATCTAGTTTGCTCAATTCCTGCTCCACTGCCTCAAATTCTTCTTCAAATCGTTCCAGCAAATTATCAAACTGTTGACCATCACTAACACCATGAGCGGATAAGAAATTGAACTCTCGTACCAGCTGATCCAGCTCAGAGATATGAGGATTTTTCGTTACAATCATCTCGCCATTATCATAAGACAGTTGGGCAGCGATATCCATTCCACGCATGAACTTGTTTTGTTCAGCGTGTTCAGGATTGGTAAAATAATACCAGTCCGTCTTTTTGATAAAGATGTCATAGCCGCCCGTCTCTACCTTCTCTACTTGATGAGCAGGTATTTGGATGACTCCTTTATTGCGTAAACCAAACTCCATCTCAATGTAGATACCTGTCTTAGTCTCTTCCAACACCTGCCAATCCTCCACACGGATTTTCATTTCAAAGTCTTGTTCCTGTTCTTCTCTGAACTTCTCATACTCCGTCTTGATATTTTCTAAGGGTATGGTTGCTTCATTTTTGCCAACTCGTTCCTCAATCGCTGCTTTGGAGTAGTTCCCTTTCTTAGAAAGTGTTCGGTCTCGTGTATTGCGTTCCTGACGTTTCCCATCTAGCTCGTCCAGCAGACGGTACTTGACTTCTTTACCTGAGAAGTCTACTGAAAGATTGAGTGTTTGTGCCTTCACCTTGAAATCTTCCAAAGAGGTCGAGTGCTTTAACAAAAAATTCAGCCGTGACTTGATTTCACTCTTAAAGATATTTTTCTTTTGGTAAGCACCGTAACTTTTTCGATTGCTCCACATCTTCTCTTTGAGGATTTTCGCACCAGCTAGATCCGCATGCTTATCTGAAATTCTCTCTAAGCTTTTTTTCGTTCCTTTCTGCCAGCGAAACTTGTTCATGGTCACATAGTTGGTGGAGTTGAAGATGATATGATTATGGATATGCCCCTTATCCATGTGTGTAGCGATGACAAACTCATGTTGCCCACCTGTCAACTCTAACACTGTCTTTCGTCCAATCTCATGAATCTCCTGTGGGGACAAGTCATCTTCTGGAGAGAAAGATTGGATGATGTGATGAGCGAGCACTCGGTTAGGATTAGTAATATCTGATAGTTCCTTTGTCCCTTGACGTTGGGCTGCATTTTTCTTGGTCATTAGAAATTCTTCTGTTGCAGTTTCCGCATCGACAATCCCATAAGTAGAAACCAATTGGCTGACTAGACGACCATCTTTTACCTTGGTTGGAAACTCAAACTCACTGTCTGAAATCAAGGTCTTGGATTCATTCTCAATATAGTGAAGAGCATTTTTCAGACTCTTAGCATCGTTTAACTCCATGGTCTTAGCTTCGTCTTCGATATACTTAGTGGAGCGACTGAGTGAAGCCACTCCCTTAATTTGGATCACTTTAGTTACGACCATTCTTCTTGTTCCTTAGTCTGACTTTCTTGTTTTGAAATGTAGTCGCTAATCAGTTTTCTCATTTCTTTTTGAAGTTCCAAGACCATAACCAGCTCCTCTAGTCCTGCCTCGTCTTCCTCATTGACTTTTTTGGCAATCTGGTTGATATTGACCCCAACCTTGTTTATGGCATGACGGAGCTCTCGCAACTCTTCAAAGTTGATGACCTTGACCTCCCCCATGATTAACATATAGCGAGCGAAGGAGTTGAAGTTTCGCATGCCTGCTTCTTCAACTTTTCGCTTAATCAAGTCGTATTCCTCACTGGTAAATCGGATTGTCGGACGGACAGTTCGCTTTCTATTTTCTACATTTTCCAAAATCAATATCCTCTCTAATCACTCATTTTATATAGCTCTACCGAATATGGACGTCACCCCCAGTCACTAGGTGGGAGTGGACACCCTTTTTCTGGCAAGCATAGCATTTGGACGTCCAAATGCTGTTTTTTAAAAAGTCAAAAAAGGTCAGACTTCATCATCTGACCCTTTTGCTTTTTAAATTTTTGGGGAGTTCCCCAATCCCCCAGTTCCTACAAACAGGAACTTTTTCACTTATCACGAGGAAGTCTTTTTCAACCAATCCTCAAACTGTGACCAGTCGTCTGTAAACTCAACTTCCAGTACTTCCTGTTTGAGAGCTTCAAACTCTTCATCTGTTAGCCCTTCCACTACTTCCAAAGTAGCAGGATAGCCTTCGGTTTCCAGCTCTGATTTTGATAATTCTTGTATCATGGTACGAATGACATACAAGCATTCCTTGCGTGAAAGATGCTGGTTCTGTTCATCTATTGTGGGATTTTCTGGTAGGTTCTTAAAGAAAATATCAAGCAAAGTAGCTTGTACGTCGTCGTGTAAGTCTAGCAATTTAGTCATGTGTTTCTTCTCCTTTTGGTTTCTTCTTACGTTGAATAGCAGCCATCACGTTCGCTAGTTCGGACTGCTCAGGGACTTTTTTTCCTCAACCTGTTGCTGGGGTTTCCCTTGTTTACTAGCCTGTTTTTCTGACTCCATTTTAGCACGTTCCAGCTTTTCTGTAAACTTATCCTTAGCGACATGTTGCGATTTACTCTTGACCTGTTCCAACTTTTTATCCATTCGAGCAATCAAACTCTTAGCTTCTTTTTGGATGACCTCCAACTGGTTAGTCATCTCTTCTAGCCCATTTTCACCTTGTGACCAGATAGCAAGATAACCAAAGCTATACTGACTTGTATCAAAGCCATAGTGAGCCGCCACTACATAAGCAACCCCTTCAGCTTGCAGTTCTTGCTTACGATACTGTTCATCTCCGAACTGTGCTTCTGAACCTCGGTGCAGTTCAGAGTGAGCCATCTCGTGGAAAATAGTTTTAAGAATTTGTTCCTGCCCCTTCAAATCTTTTGAAATGACAATGCGATTTTCTGTTGGATGATAGTAGCCTTTAGTATTGTATCGCTCAATATGTTCAAACTGCAAGGGCACACCATTGTCTTGGGAAACAGCCCGTGCTGCTCGATAGATGTCCTCGTAGTCTTTTACATCACCTGTTAACTCATTGATTGCTTTCGGAAGCTCCTTGCCATCTGTCTGTGAAATATCAAAAACAGTGGTCAACTTGTAGCGCGTTTCTGTAGTCTCCTGCTCGACACCATTGGCATCTAGTTCCTTGACTTTAATCTGGTAAGGCATCCAAATTTTCAGTCCTTTCTCACCTTTTTTCACATGTCGTTCAAACTCTTTTCTCCAAGTTTGAAAGCCTGCGACGTGCGAAATATTTGGATTCTGCATTTTCAACAGATGGATGTTTCTGACTGAGTAGTTATGGAACTTAGCCATAGCATCCAAAAAGTTTTTAAATTGTTCTGAGTCAAGGTAGCTCTTCATCCCCTCTTGGAGATATTCATTCAGAGCTTTGGTATCCTTGTCCGCAATCATTCGAGCTACTGTTCGTGTATCTTTTTCTAGTGGCATTTCTTGTTTTTCCTCCTGTGATTTTTCGTATTCATCTCGTACTTTTGAGATGTTCTGTTCTACTTTTTCTGACAAGGTTTCAATTTCCTTCTGCCATTTTTCTACGAGAGTTACTTGTTCTCGAGGTGAGTCTGCAACTCCTAACTTCTCAAACCAAGCAGATAAATTTTCAATCTCGATACTATCCATTCCATCAAAGGAGATAAAGCCAATCCGACTATCATGGCTGCTTTCTGTAAAACCAATCGGACTATTTCCCAAGTCTCCATAAGGGAGCTGAGATATCAGTTGGTCTGCATAAGGTACATCGTCTAAAGCATAGGTAAGCTGAGAGATATCTAGTTGTTCAACATAACCTTCCATTCTGCTATGTGCTGCAATCCTATCCTCTATCATTTCTTTGTAAAAATCAGTCTGCTTATCCACCAAGCCCTCACGGTCTGCTTCACGGATAACCTGTTCAAGATTCCCACCTGCCTTATCATACCGCTGATAGAACTCCTCCCAAGCTATCTGATAGTCTGGATTGATTTGTTTTCTATCTAGGACTCCTATGTTATAGACCGTATCTAAAACGGCTGTGAAATCCTTGGATGTGACAGGTTGGATTTCTTCAAACAAACCATTTTCCATTATTGCTTGTAGTTCCTTTCCACCGTCCTTGATGTAATCCTCGTTAATCGACAACTGTTCAATCTGCCCATCACGTTCACGAAAAACGCCGAGGATTGTATTACTATTAGCCTGCCCATTGATTTGTAAATTCAATTTTTTGCTAGGTTTCAACAAAGTTGCTGGGAAAGTGATATCTTTATCATCAGTTTGAAATCCTAATAATAATTTTTCATCTACTGTTCTCAGTGCTTGATCAATGTGTAGTCTACCAAATTTTTCAACCTCACTTAAATCATTCAACACAAATGAGTCAGACTGATAAATTTCAGACAACATAGGTAAAGTCTGGATTTTATCTATATAACCACTACTTAAAGCAATATTCTGAAACGTAACTCTACCAGAAGAAACTTCATCGATAAAGGTTTCAGAAACAGACTTCATTTTTTTCTTGATAAATAGGATATATGCCTGTCAAGTGCATCCAATGATGTTTTTCAAAACTAATTTGTAAACTCTTCAAGTCATCTTTTTCTTGATAGAAATAGATTAAGTTATTACCTGACAATTCATCAAGATACCAATTTGCTGATTTTTGTAGCTCATCAGAATATCTATTCAATATCCTTGCTTCTCTTGATGAAGCATAATGATAAGAATTTTTAATGCCAAAATTTGACTTTATACTGGTATCTATGTTAAAATTTAGGGGAATGCTGGCAGGAAAATCAGGTTGGGATTCTGTCCCAACAGGCTGCGGTGCTGTCCTTGGAGACTCATCTCCTAAAAAACTGGAATTGCGATTCAATAATTCGCCCTCAGCGTTAGACCCTTGAGAAATCTCAAGGGCTTTTTCTATATTCGACTGAGGACTAACACTACTATCCTGTATTCCTAAACTCTGTAGATAAGCTGGTGTAATCTCTTTACTTTCTTGGTAAACTTCTAAGGTAAAGGAACTTTTATCTAAGATTTCTTGTTGGATAGAGCTTAATTCCTGACCTTCAGTAACAAGAGCTACCTGTGTTTCTGGCGCAAGCCTAACAGCTCCTAGTCCATTATGCACTATATTCCAAAAATCCTTAGGACGCTCATCTAAAATATCAAGTTCTGATCGTCCCATCACATCAAAATAGTTACGAATCGCACGATGATCATCACCTCTTGTACCATATTCCCAAGAGCTGATCATACGACCATCTGGAAATAGATATTCAGCTGTATTGATATCTTCAGTATAATGTTGCATCACCTCTTCAACATACTTATCTAATACTTTTGTATCAAAAAAAAGAGCTGTTTGCTCCTCCGTTCTATACTCTACCATTGCTTCTTGTACTTCTCTATTTCTTTCTTGTTTACCTTGCTTTAGATAGTCATTCCAGTCCATCTTGACTTGCCCCTCTTGTAGTGGAGGTAGGTCTGTTTGAAAGTAGAGACCTTTATCTTTTAATTGCTCAATAAATCTTCGCCCTGCCTCATCATTATCTATCGCTAAAGTAATCAAGCCTTGATGCACGGGATTTTCAAAAAAGCTAGTTGTCTGAGAAAGAGTTGACAAAAAGTTCTCAATCTTACTTCTTTCAATGGTTTCTGGTAAAGGTTTTCCTTGTAGTTCATAGAGTAACTCCATGGTATAGTGTGAAATCGTAGACTCTTTGAGTCCATCCATGGCAATCAGCCTGACATCGTGCAATTCGTCCTTATGGAGCTCATAGTAGCTCATCAGGTCAATGGGTGCCTCTGCCACGATAAGTCGCTTAGGATTGCCGATATCAGCCGTAAAACCGCTGAGACCGTCTGAGTTATACATGATTTGCTTGAGCCGTCTTCTTGAGTGGATTTCCTTGTTTTCTTCAATCCCCTGCAGGCTGGCTCCCGTCATCTTTCCTTGGCTATCCCTAAACTTGAACACAATAACAGGTTCTTGAAGGTCACCTGTTTTCTTTTGTGCCTGCGCCAGCTTACCTTGGCTATAAAAGAAATCAATCGTCTCATCTGACAGCCCACGTTCATCACGCAGATAAGCTCTAACCTTGATGAAATCCTCCTCTGGTAAACGATACTGAAACGGTTCTTTCTTGAACTCTGTTACCTCATGAGTAGGAAATTCTCCCTCTCGTAAAAAGTGAATAGCTTCTTTAAAAGAAACTTCCTTAATCGTTTCAACTAGCTTTATCGTATCCCCACCAAATCCTCGAGAATACCAGTAAAAAGTATTTTTTCGAGTATCAATCTTGAAAGAGTCATGTTCCTCCCACTCATAAATCCAAGAATTTTGACGCTTCAAGGTCATTCCCAACTGTTCTGCTACACCGATGATAGACAAACTTCTTGCTTCTTCTTTCGTCAATCGTGCCATAGAGCCTCCTTATAAGCCCATTTCAGGCTCTTGTAGATTTTCCTGAACTTCTCTGACTAGACTCCGAATAGCTGTCTCAGTAGGGCTAAAACGGGCTAGTTCAGGCATTCGTTCTTGTAGTTGTTTCAGTTTATCACCATATAGCAAGTCACTATCTACTCGAGTTGTCAGTTCAACTTCTCCATTGAAGCCCTTGTCTATGTCGATATTGTCAAAGGAAATCACAGAAAGCTCCGTCAGGCTACCACGATACCAAGCCCCAAGCTCATGCTGGAGATAGTCTCTGACATTCTCAGCTGTCTCCTGCTCTGTATCTCGCATATAAGCTAGTTGCCAGCTATCTCCCTGAGAATAGCCTGTCACCGTCTCAATAATCAGTTCTTGGTTGATATTTGAAAGAACCTGGTTAATATCTTCCAATCGATTAGCAATAATATCTTCAGCAATCGCAACAGCCTCAAACTGGTAGTCATACTCCTCATGTACCTCCTTATCTTCTGCATAGGATAGAACAAAACTATCATAGTCTGGGAACTTCTCATCAAAAGCAATGGAACGACTACCATAAGCATAGGCATCTCTTAAAGAGTTAAAATTAGCAGTTTGATAATAACTGGCATCCAGTTTTCCCTCTCTATTCAACACCTCTATCATTTCCTCGGTAAACTGAATAGGATCGGTATCGGGCCAATGTCTATGATAGTGATGAATCACTTCTTCATACAAAATCGTAGTTAGCTGAGGATTTTCCTCGTCCAACAGATACTCGATCACCTGGCCAGACTCTGATAGCTGGGAACGATAGTCCGTGATAGTATTCTCAAGAATAACTTCATCAGCCTCGATAAAACGATTTTCTGAAGCATGTAGTAAAAGTAACTCCTCTGCTTCAAGGTCAATTCCAACCACCTCATCACCATTAGGTAGACGATTAGTCTCCAGTTCTTGGATTTTATCCTCAATATTTTGGTTCATCTCTTGAAGTTCCTGCTTCAGATTAAAGAGTTCAGTTGCATTTGCCTGTAATTTTTCAAAGTAACTTGGCGATACTTCAATAGGTTCAATCAATCGCATTTCCGCTCTTGTTTTTGGATAAGAGAAGAAATAAGGCGCAACTTCCTTGAAGTCTTGATAGCCCATGTTTTTTACGGACTCTGTCACCAACATATTCTGAATGTCTGCATCTGAGGTATGCGGTGTGATCCAGCCAAGACTAGAGACCTCCCTCACCGCCTCCAATAACGCATACGAGGGGATTTCTTGTAAAATCCCCTCGTAATACCCAACACCTACAGCAGTCTCTTCTACGACCTGCCGCTTTATACTCTTAAATTGTCCTTGTGTAACCATTTTTTACTCCTTTACATCAAAAAAACAGCTCTTCTCAGAACTGTTATCATCTTTCTATTTCTAAATCTTTTACATTTTGTTCGTTTACTTGTGATACCGTTGAAATGGTTTCCTCTACTTTTTTCTTCGCTCGTTCTAGCTTTTCTTGAAATGGATCACTTGACGCTCTTTCAAACTCTTTTAATCCCTTCATGGTCAAGCCACTCGGCAGCATCTCCACAGAAGTATCATACAAGAAAGCATGAAGATTCCTACTGTCATTACTTTCATAGTAATTAACCAGTTCTTCTGTAAAACGCTCCTTGTGCTTGTCTGGTATGGCAAAAACTGCTGCATTTTTCTGTAAGAAAGCATGATTGGCAAGCATTTGAGCGGTTCGTTTATTGCCATTGTTGAACCATTGACCACGGCTAGACAGGGCAAATAGTTCCAAGCCTCGCTCAATCGGATTTTCAATCGTTAAAGCATGGCTTATCTGTTCCTTCACACTTTCGTAAGAGGGCATAGCTGGAATATAGTCAGTACCAGAAATTCTGACAATTTGATCTCGTAATTTACCAGGGTTTTGATAGAGTCCGCCCTCGCCAATAATGCGATTGTACTCAGCTGCCAACTGCACGTCGATAGGATAGTCTAAGTTCTCAAACAAGAACTGCCATGAACGCTTGAGATTATTGACCACAATAACCTTTTCTACGTCCGCATTGGCTGGCACACGACCTTCAAAGATTTCTTGCGTCTCAGGAAAAGTAATCCCCTTGACCAGCTCGATATTGGCACTCTTCCAAATACTATCTACCACCAAACGTTTAGCTGCCTCGATGGCAACTTCTCGGTCTACTTTTATATAGTCAAACATAGCTCTCTCCTACTTTTATTTCTTCCATTGTACCATAGAAATAGAAATGAGGCTATTTTTATTTATGTGACTAGTGGTACTTCATCCAGATCTGACAAAGTTGCGTATATCACATTCTCCTCTCCCACCTGCTCCTTCCACTCATCAATATCGCTCATATAACGCTTATAACGATACCAAGTCGCATCATACGGAGAGTTGGCTAATTCAGCTACACGTGGGTGCTGATTGACGTTGGCTTTCTGGTCACGAAAAACATTTTGCTTACTGATAAAGAGTAGAGCTTCGTCGATGTCAATGGTTGCCACTTCGTGTGGATCCATCAGCTCACGCTTGATTTTTGAGTGTTGTTTGGAGTTACTACCGTTACGTCCACGGCTTTCACTGAAGTTCTGGTCATTGATAGTCTGCGAACCTGCACGGAAAGACAGATATTTGAGGGTATCCTCGTCTGCCCCTCCTAAATATAATAGGCTATCACAGTTGTTTATGATGGCACGGGCTTGAGCCTTGCCGTACAAATCCTCCAACTGGGGAAGGGCTTGAATGATAATATCTACTGAAATTTCCCGACTACGGACAGTTGACAATACTTGGGCAAAGTTAGGAATTTTCCCAACATTGGCAAACTCATCTCCCTCCACCTGTAGATGAAGCAGTTCTTTAGCATAAGGATGTATCCCCTTGATAATCTGATCCGCTGTCGAAATCGTCACTTCAAATATAGTTGAAAAAAGCAAAGCTGACAGGAACTGATAAGCAGTATTATTTTCTGGGATATTGATAAAGACGACTGTTTTCTCAATATTCCAATTTTCAATTTGCATGGTATCTTTTTCCACTAGCTTACGAACATCCTCATGATCAAAAACAGAGAATGTAGAAGCCACAATGGCAAAGACAGAGGTTCGAGTCTGCCCATCAAAGTTTTTATTAAACAACTTCCACTGCTTACAAGCATAATTGCTTGGTAGGTCTATCTCTAGTTGTTCAAACATCATCTCGACAGGGCTTTCTACATCAGGGTGGTCTCGTTTCAGGTTGCGGATTAAGTCTACCACTTGGGGCAAGCTAGCCTCATAACCACTTAGCTGACTATCGAAGTAGATATAGCCTATCAAGGCACGCATCAGCAACATCTGAGCTTGTTGCCAAAAGTCCTCACCTTGCTGGTCGCTTTTTTTAGTCGCTGTCACGATTGCTTCTGCCACTCGGTCAATATCCGTTTCCTTCTTCATGTAGCGAAACACATTGAAACTATCGCTATTAGTCAGACTAATCAAGTCAAAGACCTTGAGTTTATATCCTTGATTGATAAAGGATTGACCTGTTTCATGGATAAGCAATCCCTTGGTATCGGTAAAAATCTTGGAAGCCACTGTCTGCAAAGCATTGGGCTTGACAAAGGTAAAAGTCTTACCAGAACCAGGCCCACCAATAACGACGGTATTCTTGTTCAGTTGCCGTTTATAGGGAAGACGCTTGTTCAACAAGCCCATCTGAGCATTTTGAGTGAAGATTTTGTTATTATTTGCCTCACTATCACGAAAACTACTGAGCTCCTGAGCAGTCGCAAAGCGAGCTGAACCATGTTCCTCCCCATAACGATAGACCCCCGTATCAGTAATCCTCATGTAGAGAAAGAGGGCTAGAAAAAAACCAAATATCCCTGCAAAGAGAGAGGCGCTTGTAAACTGCAGGTCAATCCATGGATACTGCGTAAAGTTATCCAGCATCCACTCAATCTTCCCCAATCCAAAGGGATCTGTAAGAGTGTCCGTTTGAGGAGCTAAGCCATACAACTTCGCTAGCCAATGAAAGAAATAAAAGAGGATAATCCCCAATCCTAGATAGGGTAAAAATCGTTTCTGTTTCTTTTCGACAATCATTTCTCCATCCCTCCCTTATAAACATTGTGCGGAGGCTCTTTTTGAAAGTTCTTAGTATTCAGATTGACTTTCAAGTCCTTGATTTTCTCCTGTTCCATCTGTTTATAATACTTGAGTTTTTCCTCTGGAGTACGGTTCTTTTCTGTCTTCAGATTTCTCTCGTTGAAGCCTACTGGGTCTCGTTTAATCCCATCCAATAAATCCTTGAAGGCATGCTCTACAATCGACTTATCCTTGAGATTAAAAGCCAACGTCGTCGCACCGCCATCATGGGTATAAAAAGAGAAGCCAATCCCGTACTGCCCCAATTCTCTTTTGAGGGCTTCGAGATTGACTTCATTGCTGAGAAGTTTTTGGACTTCTTTTTGATCTGCAGTTGCCATGAACTTGTTCCAGTCTGCTTCACCTGTAAACTGCATATTGGCTCCACGATCTTTGTACCATTCATAGCCCTTACTAAAGGCAAAGTAGAGAAGCTTGAAAATCAGCTCCCCTGTAACCATTGAAGCTCGCCCCATCTGAACAATAATCTGTTGTTCTTCCATCAGCTAACCTCATCAATATGGAAAAAGAGCTCCTTCAGTTTAGACGTCTGAGACTGCTTGCTTTCAATTCCCAACTGTAGTTCCTCAATACGAGCCTGACAAGCTGCAATTTCAGCTTGCGCTTCGATTACATAGTAATCATTTGAGGTAATCTTGGACTTAATAGACTGAATGTAGTTAAGCGTCTGCACTTCAAAGCTATCGACGACATCTGCAGTTGGTATAACAGGCTGCATAGTAGCTGATTCAGGCGCTTGTGCTACCGATGAAACAGTTGGGACGTGTTTAGATTCCTCTGACTGCTCCGCACTTTCTGTCGTCACATCTGTATCTTCAGGTGTATCCTCCTCTGCTGTCATTTCTACATCTACTGGAGACTCTTCGATTTCTTGACTTTCCAGAACTTCCTCAATGTGAGCAAAATCATTCGCCGTCATTTGAGGCTGAGACGGCTCTGTTTTGACAGGATGATGTTGTTGCAGGCTTTCGGCTATCTTTTTACGCTCATCTGCAGCAGTTTGAGCAAGACTTGGTTTTTCTTCAACTTTAACTTCTAGTGGAATACTTTGCACAAGAACTGGAGCTGGCTGTGGTGCTTCTGCAACAGTTTCTTGGACTGGAAGTGGCTCAACGGGTTGTACTGGAGTTTTTTTAGCTTTCTTACGACCAAGAATCGCATTTAAAATGTTCCCATTTTTTCGGGTAGACTGAGTCCCAAAATCTTCCAAAACTTGATCCACAATACCAGGAAAAGGAAACTGCAGGGAACGCTCTGAGAGAATCTCGCCCTCGTCTGTTACCTGGTATAAGCTGTAATTTCCTTCCAGTTTCATCTCTCGCATCTGTTCATTGATTGTTTCGATACGAGAAAGGAAGCTATCTCGATTGTCAAAATTTTCTTCTTTTTTAGTCAATTTGTTGATGATTTTATACATGTGTTTCTCCTTGGTCTGATGTAGGTAAGATGAGTTCTTTCAACTCTTGATATGGCAAAGAGCTAGCTTGTACCAGCTCAACTAAACGTTCAGCCTCTAGCTCTTTTTGTTTAGCGAGAAGCTTCTCCAGCTTGCTATCAATACTAGCACGTTGCTTCAAGAGTTTAGCTTTCTCTTCTTCATTTTGAGCGTATTTCTTCTCAATTTGTTCTAGTTTTCGTGACATGACTACTCCTTATTTTCACTTGTGACACTAGCAGCAACAGTAAGACCTGCTCCAGGTTCTGATAAGACAAAGGGCTCTAGTTTATTAACCAAAAGTTTGCCATTTTGGTTGACATAAGCTAAACGAATAGTGACATTACTTGTTTCTGTTCCAATGGCACTATCTCGATTATCCTTTTCTTCTAGTTTGGTGCTGGTGTAGCGAACCGTTGCGAGAGCTACTTTATTCTCTTCATCGATGTAAATGGTAGCTTGGTCAAATACCTGATCAACAATATAGCCCTTATAAGTCTGATTGACAGGTTTATCTTCCTCTGTTACCGTTTCGGTGTACATGCTCTCTGTCATGAAAGGCTTGTAACGAGGACGATTTTCTTCAAGTTCCTTCCTAGTATAATAGGAAACTAAGAAGTCCTTAACAGCAGAATCTGTCAACGGTTTATCTTGAGTTTGAAGTGTTGTTTGTGGGGCTTTTAAGCCTTGCTTCGCCCTCTGACTAGCGACCTGATGTTGCACATTCGACAAGCTATATCCCGCCGCAAAGGTCAGCAGCAACAATCCCCCTAAACCAATCCACTTCACAATTTTAATGAGTTTCTGATTGTACATATCGGTCCTTTCTAAATAAAAGAGGAGAGCTGTACGGGCTCTCCCTATTGATTTGTCGTAGTTTTATCTTCTTGAGAATGATTGTGGTCGTGATCATGACCAATCTCTGTAAAACGTTTATAAAGGTCATTCAACTCTTGAATATTGTATTTCCCTGCAATGAAAATCTCATCCTTATCATCTATCAGATACTGACCGTTTTCATATTTATAGCGTATCCGTAGGATCTGTTTCATGGAAACATCAACTTCAGCTTGAGCATAATTATTTTTCTTGGCTAGGTTAGTCACTAAATAGGATACCTCGGCAATAACCGTCAGATTTTCACTATCCAAGTAAATATCTGCTTTATCAAACTTATAGTCCACTGTATAGCCTGCTGTATTGAGTTGAAGTTCTTTCTCCTCCTCGCTGACCTCACTATTGTACATTCCCTCCGTCATGAAGGGCTTATAGCGATGACGGTTTTCAGTCAGCTCCGTTTTCGTATAATACTGCACTAAGAAATCATGTACTAACTCCTGATTAAATTGCTTGCCATCTTTTTCTTCAGCTGTGCTAGAAGATACCGATACAGCAGGTTCTTGAGTGACTTTCTTTGTTTCTTTCGGTTGATTCAATTGCCAGAAAAGCAATGAGCCACAGATAAAGATAAGCAACACAACCAAGGCAATGATTGCAGCTGTCGCTACTTTGAATTTATTTGTATTAAACATACCTATCCTTTCTTATCTTCTTGGTTGAGATGGATCAATCACCATCCCAACTCGCGGTTCGCCATCCATGATCAAACCAGATGGTTGTAAATGATTAGCGAAAGCTGGTGTTGGACGACGTTCAAAATGAATATGCGGTCCAGTCGCAAGCCCTGTCATTCCTACATATCCAATCAACTGACCTTGTTTCACCTTATCACCTGGGCGGACAAGAGGAACGTCTCGCATGTGTCCATAGTAGATATAAGTCCCATCAGGAAGACTATGGAGAACGTAATTACCATTGATGTGCATATAGCCTCCGTTGACATCGACCACCTCTCCATCGGTTACTGCATAGATTGGCGAGCCTTCAGGAGCCGCTAAGTCCATGCCTGTATGACCTGCTCCGCCATAAATACCATTATTCGCATTCACTCCAAATAATTGGGTAATCACATAAGGAACATCTAATGGTTGACCTGATCCAGGGAACTTTGTTGAACCACCTGTCGCAAAGCCACTCTTGATATACTGCAACATCTGCTTGGCTGCTGCTTGTCGTTGAGCTAGCTTGTCACCAGAGTTTCCTTCCCAGTAAACAAGAAAAGAATTAGTCATGGCATCTGTACCGTCATTTTGAGTCAGGAAATTCTTAACGAAGTTTGTATAGTAAGGAGCATCTCCATCAAACATGAACTCCAACTGCAGTTCCAAATCATACCACTTCTTGTTCTTAGACTTGGCAAAATCAAGGAGCATGGTATGACGAACAGAACCATCTGCCGTATCCGTCCATTGTCCCAAACCTAGCCCTCGATGGATGATGTTGGGATAAGCTCCTTGGTAGATTTCCATGTTCCCCATATTAAGCCAATTAGGGTCATCCCAAGAGCTGTTTGTTGCTCCAACGGGCGGGCTCAAATAGTCACCCTCTGCCCGTTTAGACGTGATATTGGACTCCACAAGCCAGTTTCCTAAGATCGATGCGATAGCTTCGTCAGTAGCTTCAGGGAATCGATTTTTGATGAAATTATAGATAGCCTTAATCCGCTCCATGACATCGCCAGCAAGGTTGATATCTGAAATAACGGAGGTAGTCTGACTATACTCTACCCGATGGAAATAGAAACCTGGATTGACATAGAGCCATTCATCAGGCTTTCCTTTTATCTTGCGAAGTTTTTTATAATAGACTTCCAGTCCCCCTTGAGAGTTGATTTTTCCAATCTGCTCTCCAATGGTCACCTTATCGCCTGACTTAACACGGATGCTATCAATGGACTTATAAGTAAACTCAGAGTCTTTATCCTTGATAGTGACTTCTTCACCATCAACTGTCACTTCCCCTTCAGCTACCGCTAAAATGGTCTGCCCTGCCGTTGCCTTGATGATGGAGCCCTCGTACAAGTCATCTTTAGTCTCATAGCCAAAACGTTTAGTGATGACTAGAGGAGAGTCATAGTTGGTTTCATCTTCCTTGTAGAAGGGATTGTCCAGCTCCTGAAGCAACATATACTTGCCTGTTTCTTTGGCAATTTCTAATAGTTCCTCATACTCCTCAAGGTCTTCTTGGGAAAGTTTAAAAGGATCCTGATTTTTATACAAGTCCTCCATGGTACGCAGATTATCCTTGTCCCCATTGAGATTTTCCCAGAGATTATCCAGGTACATCTTAGCTAGTTGATTATCTGTCAGATACTGATCATCATTGATACGAAAATCATCTGTCAAGTGTTCATAGCGATAATTGATATAGAGAAGTGGGTTATCTATCTTTGTCCAATAGTCAACCTTATCCGTCGATTTATCTCGGTCCAACTTGGTAAAATGAGTCCAAGTATTGGTCAGATCAAACTCATCTTGACGAGCAATTCCTGAACTGCCAATCCCTAAA
Organism: Streptococcus sp. DD10; assembly: GCF_001578805.1. GTDB lineage: Bacteria > Bacillota > Bacilli > Lactobacillales > Streptococcaceae > Streptococcus. Next base: position 469,255 of record NZ_KQ969157.1, read on the forward strand.
AAGGAAAAAAATAAGAGGAGAAGAAAAGCTGTCACATAAGCTTTTATGCTAAACGGATTTTTTAGAATAGTAACAAATGGCTTTTTAACGGCTCTGAACACCATGCGACCGCCATTGTAGATACGACCTGTCGCTGACTGGGCTAATCGCTTACGATAGGCAGCCATTCGACGTGCCAATCGTCCTTCCCAAGAAAATTGACGAGGTGCCCGTGTGAACCCTCGCCCTTTCTTGAGATTATAGAAGCGATTTCCTAAACCATAGGTATGCTTAACAGCTCCTGTTGCTCCTTTACCAGCGAGTCGTCCTATCGTCTTCGACCGTCGCCAATTCATCTGAACTTGTTGATACTTATGCTTGGCATCTACAATGTCACCCAAGACATCCTCTGATTGGCTAGCAGCATCCATCTGTGTGCCAGCTGCTCTCTCAAAGGTTTGTTTACTAGCTCTGAGAAATTTTTTCTTTCTGGAACCACCATTGTAAGCAACCGCTTTCTTATGTGTCTTTTTAGAAATCTTTTTCTCAAGTTTGGCTTGTTTCAGTTGAACTTTGATTTGACGGTACTTCTTCTCAGTCCTGGCCCTTATTTTTTCAGAGGCTACATAGCGAGGAGCTTCTTTAGAAATCTTCCCTCTTTGATGATGGACCGCCTTTCCCTTCTTCACCAATCGGTATCGCACATCTGTACGTAGCGTTGTTCCTTTTTCTCCAGAGACAGCATGGTCTCGCACATAACGAGGAGAATCCTTAGTAGCTGTCAATTCTTTCTGAACGGTTTTCAGCGACTTCTTCAGCGTTTTTACTCGTTTGGCTTGGTCTTTGACTTCTCGCTTACTCTCTCGAACAATTCGCCCTTTAGACCGTGTGTTTTCCCTCATCGAGTGGAGACGTGCAGAGCTTTCTTCCCTTACAATACGGTGATTTTTGACTGCTTGTTCCAAGCGCTGATCCAAACGATGACCTGAAGTATTAGGACGAGTGGAGGATTGAAGCTTTGCTTCCGTTGTCCCTTCTGAGCCAAACTTTCGATTCTTAGTGAATCGATCGTGGCTTCTCTCTCGACCAACCCGTGATTGCTTATCCTTCTCCATAAGCACCTACCTAGGCATCGGTTGCGACCAGCTCATAGAGCTTAGTATGGTCAGGAATCGGATTTTCAAAAGGAACAACGACTGGACCAGCCACAATCAAGCCCGTTCCTTTTGCTTTTGGTCGCTCAATGTATTTGATTTGCTTGTCCGTTAAGTCAACCACTTCTTTCAAAACAGCCAAATCTTGCTTTTTCTGCTTGAGCAAAATCATGAACTCACTGTTTGATAGAAGTTTCCGTCCCTCTTCCCAAGCAAAAAGAGTTTCCACGTTCTGGGTAATAGCTGTCGGGATTGCCCCATACTTACGGACACGAGAATAAAGTTCCGTAAAGAAGACTGCCTGTGTTTTCTTTTTAAAGAGAAGTTGAACCTCGTCGAAGTAAATCCGAGTGGTCAGCTTACCTTGGTTTTCAACAACCTGATTCCAGATGTAGTCTTGAATCACCATGAGTGCGAAAGGCTTCAGTTTATGAGATAGCTTTTTCAGATTGAAGATAACAAAGCGATGATTGAGATTGACATTGGTCTGATAGGAGAAAATATCCTGTGAACCGGTCGCATAGGTTTCAATCGCCAAAGCCAACTCATGAGCTTCTTCTTCAGGCTGTTCCTTTAAGACCCCATGCCAGTCACGCAGGGTTGGCATACGGCTACTATCCAAGAAACGCTCATAAGTCAAAGCTGTTACGCGGTCAATAATCCCAAATTGCCCGTCTGTCACTTCTGAGAGAATCTCTTCAAAAAGCCCCATCAAAAGATTGGCTTTATCTCCAATCGGATCATTATCTTCCTCTTGAAGCAGGCTAATATCAGGTAAATCCAAAAGGTTCAAGTGAGTGTTAGAACCAATAGACACATCGACCATCTGCGCTCCAAACTCTCGACCAATATCTGAATACTCATCCTCAGGATCCAGAATAATGACTCGGTCTTCTGTGTATTTTAGGAGCGTTGGGATGATCTCCCCTGCCTTGACGGTCGTTGACTTCCCTGAACCAGATGACCCCAGTACAACGCCCGAACCTGTATTCAAATCCCGTTTGCGATCCAGGGTAATGATATTGTTAGACAGCTGATTCTGTCCGTAGTAGAGGGCACGTGGGCTACTAGACTTCAAGTCCACGTTGGTAAAAGGGACTTGTGTTGCCACGTTGGCAGTCGTCATATCCCTCATAAAGTTCTTTTTGACGTTGAGGAAGCACTCTCCGATAGGGAGAACCGTATTCAGTGCTTCTTCCTGATAGTAGTAAATATCATCGAACTCGACACCTAATTTTCGTCCTGCACGCTTGATTTTCTGCTCATTGAGAGTCAGTTCCTCTAGGCTATCCGCTTTAAAAAAGACAGTAATCACTCCTGAGAAAATCTTCTGGTCAAATTCCAAGACCTCGTCACGCCATTTTTTAGTCGCTTCAGAGATTTCCCTGTTGCGTCCACCACCTACCACATCTCCATAATTCCCCTTTTCATAGGCTTTTCGTTGAGATTTGATAATCCCTATCTCTGCATCTGTTTCTGCATCATTGATGTTTTTAAGAATATCCATGGACTCATAAGGACGAGCTTGGATAGAAATTGCCAGCTCCAGTCCAAGAGTCGTCAAGTCCTTAATCAAGCGATCTGAGAGAAAGTTTGGATAGGTTCGAATATAGAGAACCTTAGCCCATTTCTCATCAATCCGCATCTTGTTTTCCTGAAACTGGATACGACTTGGAGCGATAAAGGACTTGGTGGATAAGCCAGAAAGAGCAATGTCCTTGTAATTGTAAGCAATATAGGGCTCATTCCTCAGCAATTCTGAGAAAACCCTCATCCGCTCCAGCCCAGTCATTTCCTCTAGGTAAATGTCAGACTCTTGAAATTGCGTTCCTAGAGAAACCCCAATATCTTGAAGCAAGAGTTGACCCTGTTTTGGGTCATCTGCTTCTGTTCCAATGGTTACATATTTGTGGACTTCAAAGTTATTGGCATGGGTCGCAAACCGCTCCCCAATCATTTCGTTCAGTTCCTCACGGTAATCATCATAACCATCGCCTGCCTCCTCAAAAAGGATATTATCCAGTGTATCGCTAGGAACACGGCGATTGATAACGAGAAGCTGGTAGTTACTGCCTGCATCTAACGAGTTGAGAGCATCCATACAGGTTTCGATGATATTTTCCTTCTCCTCCTGCTGGGCTGTCGAGTAGGAAGCATCCCCCAGCTTAAAGCTCCTGGAATACTTATCACGGACAACATGCATGAGTCCATCTTCATGCAAGGTCTGATAGTTGATACTGTTTTGAGTCGTGGGACTCATCTGACGTCTCAGGCGTTCAAGCCGCTGCTTTTCTGCCTTTTCGAGTTTTTGACTTCTTGTTTTGAACAAACTCATCTTTACTATACTTTTCCCCTTTCTGATAGTCTGTTTCATAGCCTCTGTCTTGAATGGTAAAAAAGAAGCGAATCTTGTCCTTCAGCTGTAGACTCTTGGTCATTCCTAGACCATACATGGCACTAGGAACAAGTACTAAACCAGCCAAAAGATACATATACCAATCAGGTAGCCCAAGCAGGACTATCCCAATGGATAGCCCTACCGTCACCACCAAGCAAAAGAGAAAGAAAAGCATCCGACCCGTAAAGCCAAATGCCAGTTCCTTCTCCTCATTTCCAAATTCCTTGAGGAATTCTGAACCAATTTTTTTCAAATTTTCTCCTTTCTACTAAAAAACAGCCATAATTTCTTACGACTGCTTCTTTTCTTCTATAACATTTTTTATCAATCTGGGTAAAACACTATCGATCTCCACTCTCTTCTCCCTAAAAGCAAATTCTGACTGTATCGTTAGAATAAAGAACATGAACCATACAAACAAGAACAAGATAAGTAAGATAATGGCAAGCCATACTATCGAGACACTAATTTTAGCCCGTTCTATCTCAAAAAGCTTTAAAATCGCTGTCGCAGAAATGATATATGAAACAAGTTTTATTAAACTATTCCATATATATTTCAAGGCTCAAATAACAGGTATATCTGAGTGAACCATCTCTATAAATTCAATCAGATTTTCTAGCTCTCCTACCTTCATTTTAGATAATTGTTCTTTGACAATTTCCACTTCTTCTACATTAAGAGTTCGACCTCTATATCGAAATTTTGTATACCAGTTAATTTTTTGAATTCTCTGACTCTCAGGTGAAAAATCTCCTTTAAAATATTTCCATGATTTTTCATTGGAAAAGTAAAGATATTCCCATAATTTGAGAAGATAATAGCGATTATAATAGCTTGTTCGATAATCAAATTTCATAGGAATATTATATCACGTTCGTAGCCAAATGGATATTGCCCGAGCAAATATTTTCATTAACACCATAGTCACTACTATCATCAAAACATTACTTAGAAGAATCTCTCTATTATTGAGAAGTTCCCAGCAAACTATAAGTAGATATGAAAAACTTACTAAGGTACTTGATACAAATCCTAGAACATAAAATCCAATCAATAGTTTTCTAAGCATAGGCTACACCCCCAAGAGTTGTCGAGCCTTGCGTCCGCTACCAATCATAACAAAGATATAGATGACACCCTTAGCGATGGAAGCAAAGGCTGTACCTAAACCATCAGCATCACCACCTGCTACCTGAATTAAATCATTTGTGACTAAAGAGCTATAAACAATAGAAGTAACTATTAGTATCCCTCCAATAAATGCAGATGCAGCCACATACTTCAAGAAATTAATGGTAATTGACCGCAAACTATCCATCATAAAGAAAGCTACTAATAGTGGAGCGATAGATTTTAATATATATAAATCCAAATAGCGTAAGAATATAACAATAGACAATACAATATTTGCAACAAATTCCACACACCAACCAATTAAAGTAAACAAGGACTTGTTCAGCCACCCCTTTATAGCACCTTGCGCATACTTATATTCATTTTGTTGCTGTGGTGCTACTTTCGCAATCACTTTGATAATGATATTGACTAACTCAACAAGAGCGTCACATATCAGGGCTGCCTGCCAAACGAGAAGAAAGGCAATCAGATACTTCATACTGATTTCCACCCACATTTTAGTAGTCAGACTATCCCCTCTTGACTTCATCATCTGATGCCAGGACATCATCTCAAACAAGAAAAAAAGCCCTACCAGAATAAAGCCGATAGGGCGAACTGCATTTGCGACACTGGTCACTGCTTGATTGGTGCTTGAACTATAATTGGATAGTGAGTTGGTCAACTCTCCAATATCTAAATTCATGCTTACTCCTTAAAATGTGATCGCCTGAAGGGCTGCCACAATACCAGTTACAATACCTCCTGAGATGGCTGCCAAAGCACCTCCATTTACCATAGCTTCCTGACCATCTGACTGGCGTCCTTTATCGCCAGTATGACGACCACGAAAGAAATCATAAACACCACTCAGAGCCCACAATAAACCACTAACGACCAGAACTGATCCGATAACTCCTACAATTCTAATAACTGTTTCCATTTTTTACCTCAATTTTCTAAATTTTAAACAAAATAAAAGGCACTGTAGAAAGACCACAGTGCTAAGCACGATAATATTTTTATGATTATACCATTTCAAAGCGAGAACGAGCGAGATAGCCTGCCAAGACTATTGTGACAACTAGAATGACAGAAAATTCTACTGCTGGATAGGCAAAGAAATTGATTGCTCCTGAAGGGGCTGAAAAAGTCTGAGTGACTCCGTCAACAAAACTACTTTGGGCAAAGCCCATAACGTGTAAACCAAACCAGCGAAGAACACCATCTCCAAATGATTCGTTTAGTATATGTAGACCATCAATTAAACCTGCTAGAACTAGTAATAAAACTATTCCAACACAAATCTTTCCAATCACCCACATCAGAACCATTCCTAAAAAGACCTTTACGAAGTCTATACAGAACAGGACAAAGATGATGGGAGTTGCCACAACTTTTTTGATGATCGTCCAAACCAGCTCAAAGTTGATACGGTCAAGTAAAGACCGCTTCTGTTTGTAGCTGTGGTTGGTGACAGGTTTAGCCTGAAACTCCTCTACCTCTTGGTAGGTAGGTGCTTCTTGCACATGATACCAGTCATCATACTCTCTGCGTGCTTGATAATCACTCAGAGTATCATAGGCTTCCTTGATTTGCTGGAAACGTTCAGCCGCTCCAGCTTGAGGATTTTTGTCAGGGTGGTACTCCTTCACCAAGCGACGATAAGCCGACTTGATTTGATCAAAGCTGGCATTTTCTGGCACTTGCAACATATCGTAGTAACTCTCTGACATAACCATTCCTCCTCATCTTTTACAAGGTCATTATACCACAAAAATATTATTTTTACAATATATTTTCATTGTTTTTATAATGTATTTACAGTGTGAAAATAATGGAATTTGAAAGACGCATTCTAAGAATATTTCACGCATAAGGGACTCACCCAAATGGCTGAAATGAGCTCAGAATCGCTCTCTCAGGATCTAAAAATTAAGGAGTTGCAGCTATTGCAACTCCTTTCATTTTTAGTTTTCTGCTTCTTGCTTTTTGCCCTTGACAATACCGTACAAAGTCAATCCTGCCAACATAACTCCGCCTGCAACCAGACCAGTTGCAACCTCCTCACCTGTTGCTGGTAAGACTGTAGCTGGTTGAGTTGCTTTCTCTACCGTTGTTGGTGCAGTCGGTTTTTCTGTTCTTGGTTTAGGAGTTTCTGGACTTGGCTCTAAGGTCTTCGTTGTAACAGTGTTAGACGATACATCAATACCATTAGCCGTATGGAATAGAGTATTCTGAACCTCACCAGCTTTGATACGGGTCATCTGCAAGTACACTTCAGCTTGGAAAGCTGAGCTATTGTCGATAGACTTGAGGAAGTCCTCATCAAAGGCAATCGTAACGATTCCCTTTTCCATATCAACTGTCTGAGTCGTGTACTTAGTCAGCTCTGCACCAGCCTTGAACTCTGTACCATCTGTTGTCTTGAAGTCAACTGTCGCAAAGACTTGATAGTGTCCCTTGTACTCATCATGTTCCTGGTCGTAGTCGTCCTTGAAGCTATACTCAAAGAGCTCCGTACCTCGATTTGCTGGGATCAACGTTCCAACTAATTTGTAGTTAAAGTTTTGACCTAGCTTGATTTCCTTACCGTCTAGACTTTCAGGGTGTGCAAGGTCAATTACCACGTCTTTCTTAGCATCAATCTTCGAAACGTTATTGACAACTGTTTCTGTCACATAGGCAATACCGAAATCAACCTGATAGGCTGTATTTTCATACTGTCCACCCTCTTTAGCCATCTCTTCCTTGACAGTCATCGGGTTGGTGATGGTCAAAACCTGACCTGTTTTGACATAAGTGTTGTAAAAATCAACTGGGTTATCAGCTGTAAAGATTTGGATTGCTCCTTTTGGTGTGAAGTTTCGTGCTTTCATTGCTTGTTGGACCATTTCTGGAGCTTTATCAAGGCTCTCATAGATGGTAGCAGTCAATCCTTTGACCACGTTACCTGCTGCATCATGGATTTGGATGCCTGCTTCATTGATTGTGAGCGCCTCTTCTGGGTAGTCGTCCACGATAAAGAAACCTTTTTGAATAATTTCCTCATCTGCTTCGATTCCCTTATAAGAACTGTAATTTGCCGTCACCTTGTAGTAGTTGATGGTATTTGGTAGAACCATCTTACCATCAATATTGACACCCTGAAGGTTAGTATTGATCTTCTTAGGCTGTACTTTTGGTACATTATTGACTACTGTTTCCGTACGGTAGCCATTTCCGAAGTCTACTTGGTACGCAATGTTTTCAAATTTCTGACCACTATTGTAGAGGGATTCATTCACAACCATCGGATCAATGATAGTGATCGTTTTACCAGTTTCGATATAGGTCTTGTAGTAGCTTTCTGGATTGTCTGCTAGAAAGACTTGGAAAGCACCTTTTGGCTTGATATTAGAGTTTCCAAGGAACGCCTTTACCTTATCGTTATCTACCTTGTCCAGCGACTCATAGTGGTAAACAGAGAGCCCTGTCACTTCCTTGCCATCGCTATCTACCATCTTGAGAGCATCGGTCTTAATAGTCACTGCTTCTTCTGGATAGTCTTCAACTGCTCCAAAGCCTTTCAAAATGGCATCTTTACCAGCCTTAATCCCCTTGTACTGGTCGTAATCAAGAGTGACATGGTAGTAGTTAGTAGATCCAACCGCTACAGTTTTCCCATCAATGATGACTCCGCTACTATTGCGATTGTGCTTGATTGGCTTGATGAGGTTATTTGTTGGATTATCAGGATCATTTGGATCACCTGGTGTATGGACTACTACTTTGTTTGAAGTCACTGTATAGCCACCTGAAGGCTTTTCAGGTGTTACTCGCTCATAGTAGTAGGTTACTTCTGTTACGCCTTTTGGTAGTTGCCCTTTTTCCTGACCCTTTACCTTAGCAGTAATTTTATACTCAATACCATCTAGAGTAGTAATCGTAGTCGGCTTATGATCGGTCGTATCATAGTCCGTACCGACCTCACCACGGCTATCTTGCACATCAGGAGCAATTGGTTTATCTTTGGTATCCTTGTAGTGAACAACTGCTATCCCTGTATCTTCAGGCACAGTCAGTTTCTTATAAATATAAGTCACTTCTGCTCCGTTTTCTGGAATCGTACCATTTTCTTGTCCTTTGACTTCATTGGTAAGTTCATAAAGATTACCATTGTAGGCAATAACAACCGGCTTATTATCCGTTGTATTATAAGTTGAACCTACCTGACCATTTTCAGTATCGACCACGTCTTTAGAGATAGGATTACCATCTGTATCGACATAATGGACAATAACATTAGCAGTTGCTCCACCGTTGATAGTCAATGTGAAGTTGTTGATGTAAGTTGCACCATCATTGAGAACTCGACCGACAACCGTTGGATAAACTGGTAGGTATTCTGACTTCAAGTCCGCATTGAGCGTAGTCAAGAAATCCTTCTTACCTGTGAAGATGACTGTATTGCTAGCAGCATCAAAAGTAAGGTCAAATAGCTTGCTTGCAGCTACTGTCTGCTCCAGATTGATTTCAAAGCCACTTGGTAAATGATCCGTAATGACATAAGAAGTTGTCAGAGGACGGTTAGCAGCAAGCGTCTTGGTTTCCAGCTCAAACTTGACGATAGCTCCCTTAGCAACCAAACCTTTATCTACATTTTCTCCATCAGTATTCAGAATATCCTTATGGACTTGAGGAGTAACCTTCAAGGTATTGTAATGATACCGAACCTTTGGAACTGCTGGTGTATCTGGCAGTCTCTTATAGACAGGCTCTGCTGGCGGAGTCGGTACCTCCTTATAGTCAGGAGTTTCTGGCTTTTCTGGAAGTGGCACACTTGGTTTCTTCTCAGGTGCTTTTGGCAACTCTTTATAAGTTACTGTCGGAGCTTCTGGCAATCCTTCATAGGTTGGCACTTCTGGCTTATTAGGAAGAGGAGTGCTTGGCTCTTTTTCAGGTGCCTTTGGAAGTTCCTTATAAGTCACTGTTGGAGCTGTTGGCAGTTCTTCGTACGTTGGCGGAGTGATTGATTTTTTTCCATCTTCTTTTAAAGGTTCTGGAGTCGGTTCTTTAGGTGGGGTTGGGGGTTGAGTAATTACTCCACCTAAACCAGCTACATTTGTTGAAATTGACATCCAAAATCCAAAGTTATAGTCTGAAAAACGAACCATGTCAAAGCTGATTTTATCACCAGAAGTTACAACGCCTGCACCACTAAATTTATAGAAGTTTTCTGATGATATATCATCATGAATATCGTTTGTATTTCTGCTAGCTTGTAATCTTCCATCTGATGTCGATTCAAGAATATTCCCAGTAATAGGAACATAGCGATAATTATAGTTTCCTACACTTTCAATATGTTCAGCTTCACCCAAAGTATGTCTTGTCAAACTAGAAATAGCAATGACAGCTGGAGCTTTCTCTGAATATGAAACAACTTGTCCATCTTCTGTATAATACTGAATTTCAACGTTATAACGAGAAATACGATCATTAGCATTCGACATAGTTTCCACACCTAGTGTTGGATCAAGGAAGAAAACAACTGCCCCATCATAATCATTCTTATTGGTAACCTTATAAGTGACCTTGGAAATTTTCTTACCAGCATAACTACTATTTTTCAAGTCAGTATAGACCGCAGTAACACTTTTCCCAGAATCAACTTTAGCAAGAATAACCTTAGGAGGATTGTTTAAATCAACTTCTGTAATAGTCAATACTTTTTGTTCGTTAGAAAACGTTCCTCCACCTACATTTGTATAAGCGTGAAGATTGTTTTCAGCGGCAGCATCATCCTGAGTATTAGTAACAATATCCTTTTGACCAAATTGATTCGTACCTTCAACATGAAGGCTAGCTGTTGGCTCTGAACCAAATACAAGCGAGTTTTGAATCACTTCACTCAAGTAGCCATCTTTAGTCGTATTTTCCTGTGCTTCCTTCACTTTTGCATCATAAGCTTGTTTAGCGTTATTATAGCTTTCCAATGCTTTTTGATAAGCTGCAGCTGCTTGAGCATTTCTTGTTTGGATTTCTTCATTCTGCTTCTTGATGGTCTCTGACACATCTTTCAGTTTTGCCACTTCGGCTTCATAAGCCTGTTTCTTCGTTGCATTTTCATCGTTGATACGTTTGACTTCAGCTTGGTAGTTAACGAGAGCTTGCTCATAATCTTGTTTAGCTGTCGCATTTTCTGAATTGATACGAACTACAGTAGCCTGATAGCTTGCGTAGGCTTGTTGGTACTTCTCTTCCAAAGCTGCATTTGAAGCATTAACATCTTTAACAGCTTGATTATAGGTCGCAAGCTCTTTTTCATAAACCTCTTTCTTTTGAGCGTTGGCAGTATTGATACGCTCTACCTCTGCTTTGTATTTTGAAAGGGCTTGTTCATACTCTGCTTTCGCATTGTTATTTGAAACATCAATCCGCGCTACCTCTGCTTGGTAAGACTCATAAGCAACCTTATACTCAGCATCATTGGCATCATTCTGCTGATTTACTACACCTACTTCTTTGTTATAAGAGGCAAGTTTGGCTTCATAGTCTGCCTTCAGCTGACCATTTTGAGCATTAGTAGCAGCCACTTCTTGATTATGTTTCGCCACATCAGCCTGATATTGTGCTTCTGTCTGAGCATTTTCAGCTGTGATTTTTTGAACTTGCTCCTTGTGATTAGCTACATCTTCCTGATATTGCTTAGTCGTTTCTGTAATTTGACTAGCCTGTTTATCGTAATCAGTCTTGATTTCTGCCTGTTTTTGAGCAACATCTTCCGCAGTTGAAACTGTTCCATGGTCAATGGTCTGTGTCTGCTCAACGCTAACACCTGCTTTTTCTGCATTTGTGATTGCTTGATCCAATCCAGCACTATCGCTAGCCACCGCAACTGTTCCCGTTGAGGTATCAGCTTGTGATTGACTTATAGTAGCTTCTGTGGTAGCTTCTGGTTGTTGTTCGACTAAGTTGATTGCTGGATTAGCAGTTGTAGCGCTGTCAGCTGATGAAGCTTCATCCGCATAAGCAGGCCCACCAACAACAATGGCTGCAGCCGCAATCGTACCAAGCGCTACTGAAGCAAGGTTTCGGTACCTCTTGCTTTTCCGCATTTTAAACTGTTGTCCATGTTCCAACGTTATAATGTGATTATTAAATAAAGTCATATAATTCCTTTTCAAAATATAGTTTTTGGAGAATAGACGATTGATTCGTAGTTCAGAAAAGGATAATGGAAAAGAAAAAGCCATCAGTTAAAAACTGATGACTGACAATATTAGTCTTGCTTTTTACGCATTTTGAAGCCTGCAAGAGAAAGTAGGGCAGACAAACCTGCAAATGTAAGTAAAGAACTTTCTGTTGACCCAGTTTGTGGCAACTCGTTCTCTACCCTTGTCTGGCTAACTTTACGGCTATCGCTAGTTAACGTAGCTGTCTGATAGTGTTCGTTCACCGTCAAGATACCTGGAGCTGGCTTACCTTGAACAGTCACCATAACTGGCGTCTTGCTTGGTTTATTCTCTGATGAAGTAGGAGTTTTAGGTGTCACTACTTCAAATCGAGATAACTCCAATCGAGCTGCTTCCAAATGAGCTTGACTGATTGCCAAGGCTTCCTTAGCTGCATCACGACTTGCCAACAATTCTGGTAAAAGAGCTGATAGACGTGCTACTTCTTGACTTGCCTGTTCTTGTTTTGTCTGAGCGACTTTCAAAGCTGACTGCAAATTGATTAGCTGGGTTTCCAGCCGAGTCAATACTTCTTGAGCCTGAGCAAATTGGTTCTGAGCAGTCACAATAGCTTGAGCACGTTTTTGCACCTCAGTCAAGGTAGTCTGTGCGACCTCCTGAGCTTGTTTAGCTACTGTAGCTTGGCTTTGAGACTCACTTTCAGCTAGTTGAGTATCGTGTACTTTAGTCGCTAATTCTGCCAAAACAGCACCACTATTTGTTGCCAATTTTTGCAAGTCAGATACAGACTGTTCTGTTGCAGCTAGACGTGTTTGAGCTTGGGTTAGCTGAGATTGAGCTACTTCCAAGCCAGTCTTAGCGCTTTCCACTTCTGCACTTGC
>NZ_KQ969157.1:482045-493972 GCF_001578805.1 Streptococcus sp. DD10
GATAAGCTGTAAGCGCAGCCTGAGCTGCCTCTTTCGCAGTATTTGGGCTAGTTTCTGTATAGGTCGCAATGTAGTTGAAAGTTGTACGTGGCAAAAACTTTAAACGTTGACCGTTGCGATACATGTTGATTCCTTCATAAGTGAAGGATCCCATCACATCCCAATATGCCATAGACTCTTCAAAAGTGGTATCCTGAGCAATATCTAGGAAATCCATTGCATGATAAGCACCAGCAAAACCATTTCCCAAACCATCACCATAGGCTGTCAAAAGAGAAATACGATGACCGTAGTTAACGCTACCTGAACCGCTATACACATTCTCATAGTCTGCAAAGTAACTGTTCAGCAAATGATAAGCCATTTGTTCATCTGACAAGATAGCTGTCGTTGATCCAGAAGTGTTGGTGTAGCCAAATCGAGCAGCATTCTCTGAGTTCCGAATGCTCTTATCCATCAAGGTATCATGGCTCAATTTGTTATTCTTCAACATTTCTTCTGCCCGTGCTTGAGCGTAACGAAGAGCCTCCTGAGATACTTCTGGCACTGGGATGGTAATACCATTCAGACGACGCAATTCCTTCAACATGGTGACCATATAGCGTGAGATAGCTTCAGTATTTGGAGTATAGGTAAAACGACCTGTCGAACGATACTCTCTTAACTGTTCTGCACTGATTTCAATCGTGCGAGTACGAGTGCCGTCATAGAGGACTGCCTCATGTTGGCTATCTTTAGTCGCTTCCACTTTGGCACTGCCATCAATCGAGTCAATAGTAACAGACTTGGTACTAGTGATATAGTTCTCACCAGTGGCTTGGACTGACTTAGTGAGTTCTGCCAGTTTAGCTTGAGTTGAAACAACCGTAGAATCATACAGACTTTGAGCAGTTGTAACTGCTGTTTCCGCTTGACTGACAGCCGTCTGATTAGCGATAAGTTCCTGTTGTTTACTTGCTAAATCAGTGGCAGCTGTTTTACTTGCAGATTCAGCTCTACGATAGTTATCTTGAGCTTGTTGGCTAATAGATTTAGCCATCTCCAAAGATTTTTCTGTTTCTGCCACCTTACTACTTGCCTGCATCGCTGTAGCTTCTGCTTTTGTCAACTCAGTAGCAATTTCTGGATTCTGCGCCGTAGCTTCAGCTACAGCTGTCTGAGCAGCTGCAACTGTTTTTTGAGCAGTTTCTTTTTCAACTTCCGTCTGAGCAATAGCTTCTTGAGTATTTGAAATCACTGAAGATGCATCGCCTTGAGCCTTGGTAGCTTGTGAAAGAGCTGACTGGACTTGTTGCACCTCTTGATCAGCTTTTTCATAAACGGCTTGAGCTTGTGAAACTTCACTCTCAGCCGCAACGTAGTCTGCCTTAGCTTCTTCATGAGTTTTAGCTTGTGGGGCAGCTGTGGTAGCTTGATTTTCTGCTGGCACTTCTACGTTCTCAACAGTATCAGCCGCAACTCCTTGCATACCAAAGAGTGTACCTGCTGCCAAAGTAACAGCTGAAGTTGCCAAAACTTTATTGATTTGTTTCTTTTCCATTTTGCGTTTCCTTTTCTTTTTTCTACTTCAAGTATAGCATATTTTGGTTATTTTCTGATATTTTATCCAAAATAATCTGATATAAATCATCTTGTCATGATTTTGTACGGTTATAGCCCTTTCCAGTTAACTGTAAGATCGAGCCATTGCCACGTTTAATTCGTCTTGCGACCAAGACATCATCTCGTTTGATTGTGCGGATGTCCTTGTAAATACGTGGATACTCTGCCACTGTCATGACTTTCTGGAGTTGACCAGCGATATAACCTTTACGCTCAATCAAGCCATACTTATCCGTCAAAAGAACTTCTTCACCACTTTCAAGACGAGCCGTAGCACCGCCTTGAAAACCTAATCGTCTGAGGTCTGTTAATGTGACCTCGTTGCTTGATTTTATTTGATTCATATTCTCCTCCTTGTGTGAATCAAAGGCTGAATAACAGCCATGCCGAAGTATGCCTTAACATACCTACTGTACTTTTTACGCACGGTTTTAAGTCTGGAAACCGCAAACTCCTTCAGCTTAGGCTTTGCCTGCTTTTACGTTGGGGAACAGCACTAGATATCCTTTTCTAGCCTACACACCGCCCTTGTTCTTCTTTTTATGCTTAGTTCCGCTAATCAGGACAGTGGGTGTATTCAATTGTCAATGTACTCTAGCAGTTTAACGACGTACTGAGGTCGAGCCATTACTGGCTTTACACAACTATCACGAAAAGTTCTATTGATGTTTTGAAAGGAGATATGAAAAACGTGATAGCTGTAAAAAACCAGTAATCGCTAAAAATAAAACTAGAGCTGTTCAAACATATCAAGTAAAGTAATATACAGCTAACAAAAATAGCACAAAGGCAGTTAATAGTAGTATCAATAAAGCACAAAATACAAAGCTCAAAATTAGTTTAGCCATTTTAAACACCATATTTCATGTTAGCTTGTTGATGTGCTAAAATTTTCGCCTCCATCTTTCGCTCAGAAATTAAATTCTCAACAGAACGGATTAGATAAGCATAAGGACTCTGACAATCTTGAGGAATCCGCTCGATACAATGCAAGACTTCTGAACTAGTCGCCCAGCCCGTCTCCAAATATCCCCCAATCTGCATCTTCTGTCTATGTGTTAGGTGATAGGCATTGTCCCACGGTAGATGGTCAAAATAGCTATCTGCAATTTCCTGCAAAAGAGAATACACCTCGGGTTTGATAAATTTCTTCTCACTATTTTCCTGAGAAAGAGTATCATCAGCTCCAGCAGGATGATCCAATTCGTCAGAAGTTGGAGCAGGCTTTCTAGAACTATTATCTAGTATTATCTCAGTATTAGTATTCTCAGTATTGGTTCCGTTCAGAATCTGAACCCCGTGTATATCAGATTTTGGACGTTCATTTTTTGAACTCCCATTTTTACTTGATTTAATAGGATTTGTTGGGCGTTCATTTTCTGAACTTCCATTTTCTCCCTCAGAGGATGCTGAGACATTTTTTTCAAAGATAACATTACCAGCATAATCCAAAGTCATCACATGAGTATAGATAATCTCCTCCTTATTTCGACCTTTCACAATCACTTCAGGGATATAATGCTCATACTCCTGCAGGCTAGCATCCACATTTTGAAGGTACAACCTGTTAGGGCGATTAGCCCCTTGGTTTACTTCTCTAAGTAAGCCTGCCTCTTTTAATTCCCTCTTAATCTTATGAACTGTCGTTTTTCCTCTATCTAACAAATCCATTAAATCCTCAATAGTGAAAATTAAGAAAACTGATCCATTTTGATCAACATAGTCCATCTTACCTTCTGAGTAAGATTTAATACTTAATAAGCAACGATCGTATAAAGCACCGTAAGCTAATTTAGCATCGTTTGAAAGTTTCTTAGCATAGCGGCTCGTTAGCTTAATCTTCTTTTGAAGTTTCCCATCCACATACTGTTTTTCAATGCGAGACATGAAAATCTGAGGTATCTGGTAGAAAGTCTGAGTTGCTAATTGATTTACCGTAATATCAGCCATGTTGGATTCCTTTCACCACCATTGTTCCATTTATTGAGAAAGCTAATAAACCTGATTTCTCTAACTCTTTTAAAGCGTTCATGGCACGCTTTCTGCTCAGTCCTGTAGTATTCATAACAGCTTCAATGGCTGCATTTCTTGAGTATGTCTGCATTATATTTGTAGTCATATTACTTTTCCTTTATTCTTTTTCAATCGTAATGGTAAACCCTGCTCGTTCAAATTTAAAGGCAAAATTGATTTTCCCATGATCTATTTATAGAATTTCCTTTCTTGTCCTTTTCAAATGCAATCAAGAAACTCAGGAGCAAATTCCATCGTCTTCCACATAGCTTCATCATAGGTCAGCTGGTAAATCCTTCCCCACGGTCCCCATCGTCCTTTACCTTCAATTCTGTAAGGATAGGTACCAACAAGATTTTTTGGAAGCAAGGTATGCTTAATTCCTTTCTCTTTAACAGTCCAAAGAATCTTATCAATAGAAGTCATTGAACCGATTTTACTATTCTCTAGTTTGTCAGCTACCTCTGTAATATCCTCGGCTTCATTCTGAATAAGATATTCTTCAACAGTCAAGGCATCAATATTGATTACAACTTCATTCATCGATGTTTAGTGTCCTTTCGTATGTTTTGAAAAACAAAAATGAGAAACCGAATTCTCGATTTCTCATATATTTTAGTTTTATTCAATTTCTCAAAACTCTAGACACTTACTAAGTTTTTGCCATACTGCTCTTAGGGATACAGATATTCTTTTATTTTCCTAATTCTTGTGTCCGTTTATAAGCAATATCCACTGCCTCAATAACACAACCACGAAAAGCTCCACTTTCTAGACTAGCTATTCCTGCAATAGTTGACCCTCCTGGACTGCAAACTTGATCTTTTAGTAAGCCGGGATGATGATTGGTTTTGAGAACCATTTGACCTGCTCCTGAAACTGTTTGAGCAGCCATTTTTAAAGCGATATCACGAGGCAGTCCATTTTTAACACCGGCATCCGCTAAGGCTTCAATAAATAGATAAACAAAAGCAGGACCACAACCAGCAACTCCTGTAGCCACATCCATCAACTCTTCGTTTAAGCGAATTAATTCACCAGAATTCCCTAAAAACTGTTGCAATCGTTCTTCATCTCCTTGATTACAATTTTCTGAAAGAGTGTATGAAACAACTCCATCCCCTATTGACACTGGCGTATTAGGCATAAGTCGGATAAAACGGTGATGGTTTGGTACAAAAGTTTGTAATTTTGCTAGAGTCAATCCAGCTGCCATAGAAAAAAAGAGGATTGAATCACGTTTTTGTAACACAGATGCATATTCCGCTAGTAATGGCTGATATTGAGCCGGCTTTACTCCCAAGAAAATATAATCGCATGTTTCAAAAATCTCCCTGTTATCCGTTGCTTGTCCTCCATAATCAGAGATAAATTGTTCTAGCTTTTGAGGACTACGATTTGCAAGTAATAGATTTTTCGCATCAACGACTTCAATCACAATCTTGGCTAGACTCGCCCCCATGTTTCCTATACCAATAAATCCAACCTTCATCACTCTCTTATCTGTCCTGTTCCTTCTATGATATACTTGTAGCTAGTCAATTCTTTTAATCCCATCGGTCCTCTAGCATGTAGTTTTTGTGTTGAAATTCCCATTTCACATCCCAATCCAAACTGACCTCCGTCTGTGAAACGAGTAGAAGCGTTGACATAGACGGCAGCAGAATCCACTTGATGTTTAAAATACGTTGCAGCATTCACATTTTCTGTAACAATAGCCTCGGAATGGTGAGTACTATGAGATTCAATGTGTTCCACTGCTTCTTCTATACTTGAAACGATTTTTACTGCCAATACATAATCTAAAAATTCTGTATGGAAGTCCTCTTCTACTGCTCTTTCTCCTAAAAGATACTTATTCGCTAGAGAGTCTAAACGAAAGCAAACCGGCTCTAGACCATCTTTTTTTCTACGACTAACTAAGCGCTCTTCAAGTTGTGGCAAAAACAATGGGGCTATTTCTTTATGTACTAATAAAACCTCCATTGAGTTGCAAACTGAAGGACGACTCGTTTTAGCATTTTCAACAATTTTCAAGGCCTTCTCTACATCAGCATCCTGATCCACGTAAACATGAACAATTCCAGTACCAGTCTCAATAACAGGAACTATAGCATTTTCAACCACTGCTTGTATCAGTCCTGCACCACCACGTGGTATCAATAGATCCAATTTTCCCTTAGCCTTCATCATTTCAAAACTTGATTCACGACTTGTATCCTCGATCAGCTGGATAATATCAGAATTAAGACCAGACTGTCTCAACCCCACTTTTAAAGCAGAAACAATTGCTGATGCTGTATGGTAAGCATCCTTACCACTACGCAAAACAACCGCATTGCCACTTTTTAGGGCTAATGCAGCCGCATCTGAGGTGACATTAGGACGACTTTCATAAATGATGCCAATCACCCCCATTGCGACTCGTTTTTTTGTAATGACAAGACCATTATCAAGTTCATTGGTTTCTAAAATCTCACCAACTGGATCAGATAATGCAGCAACTTCTCTAATTCCTCTTGCCATAGCCTCTATTCGTTCTTTATCTAGATAGAGACGATCTAGCATAACTTCAGAAATCTTCCCTTTTGCTATAAGTAAGTCTTGTTTGTTAGCATCTAAAATACGATCAGTTGACGCAACCAATTGGTCAGCCATTGCAGATAAAGCAGCATTTTTTACTTCCGGACTAGCAGTATTAATGATTTTCCTTGCAGCTTTAGCTGCCTCTAATTGCTCTTGTGTTCTTACCATGTCTTCTCCTTTAAAACTCTGTTAGTAGTAACTGAATTTCCGGCGTTATGGAAATCCAATCATCACGATGAATCAAGACACCTTTTGCTTTCTTAGACTGAAGAAAATCTTTAATCGCAGAAGTACCAAATTGTACGCGACCTTTGCCAATGGATTGACCAGTTTCATTATTATAAACAGTGACTATATCCTGATATGAAAATTGACCTTCCACCTCTATAACCCCTGACAGAAGTAGACTTTTTCCATTCTTTGTTAAAGCTTCTGCAGCACCAGTATCCACCCATATGGAACCTTGACTTTTTGCATGAAAAGCCAACCACTGTTTTTGTGTACGAAGCCCTTTTCTTTGAGCAACAAAGAAAGAACCATCTGATTGTTTTTCGGTCGCCTCTATCATGCAATCCGCTTTAAGGGATGAACAGATATAAACAGGTACCCCTGACTCAGTTGCAATGGTTGCTGCCTTAATCTTAGTCAACATGCCTCCTGTCCCATTAGCAGAGCCCGCACCACCGGCCATATTAATAATTTCTTGATTGATTTGTTCAATTTTAGTCAGACGTTCGGCAGATGGATCACTAGTTGGATTACCAGTATAGAGCCCATCCACGTCAGTTAACAAAACTAATAAATCAGCCTGTACCATAGCTGCGACTTGAGCACTCAAGGTATCATTATCGCCTATTTTTAACTCTTCAATAGAAACTGTATCATTTTCATTGATAATAGGAATTGCCCCTCTATTTAGAAGAACAGTTAATGATTGATGGGCATTTTTATAGCGTCGCATATCTGCAAAATCATCTTGAGTCAACAGTATTTGTGCTGAAACGATTTGGCGCAACATCAGATTCGTTGTGTACTCTTCCAAAAGCAAGCCTTGTCCAACAGCTGCCGAAGCTTGTTTATCTGCAATTTTAGTAGGACGCTTTTTAAAACCTAATGAACCAAAACCCGCCGCAATCGCTCCAGACGAAACCAAGATAACTTCATATCCTTTTTCGTGTAGCATAGCAAGTTGATTCGTAATGGCTTTCACCTTGCTAGATGATAGTTTCCCATCTCGATTCGTTAATGAAGAAGTCCCTACTTTAAATACAATTCGTTTATACTTCATAGTTTATCCTTTTCGTGTATTGTAATATTATATCATGAAAAATAAATAATTTCTGTTCTTAGATGCTCTATCTAAACGAAGATGGTTTAAAAATAAAAAGGAATAAGAATGAACTTCAAACAATTATGAAGTCTATTTTACCCTAAAAAAGAGTCCGTTCATTTCGAATGCTCGAAAATAAAAAAACCTTAGTCCAAAGACTAGGGTTTTAGGGGCATCTTCATGTGGTAAGTAGGTTCACACAACTTACCAAGGTCCGCTCCTGCGTTATGACCTCCCGTGCTTCAAAATGCAATAAACTGCAAATCGACTCATCGCATATATTTATTTTACAAGAAAATATAAATTTGTCAAGTCTTTACTCCAATAATTCCCGATCATAGATAGTATAGTCACAACGATAAATCACTAATCTCTTGCCATCTATCAATAATTCGGAAGTTTTTGGAGCATCAGAACCAAAAAGCGATACTTTATCACCAGCATATGTAGCAAGTGGGGTACCATTTTGAGAACGGATTAGTATAATTTTCTTTTTACCAGTAAAATCGTTCTTTAGATCAGACACCATGCGATTCACAATCGGAACGTCTTGAGCAGCTGATGCAATATCGACAGTCGTTTGATATTTTGCAAATAAATCCATTAACCCATCTTCTGATGCTATCAAAGAAGAACCAACATGGTCAATCTCATAACCCCCAAGAGTGACCTTTAAGACCGAACTATCTGCTTTTGAATTTCCTTCGCTATCAATAGAATCAAATTCTTCATTTCTTGAAATTGACAATGATTTTCCAGACATTTGATCAATGAGTTGAGCGTTTTCATCAAAGGTTCTCACCGTCATTTTTAAGCCAACCCATTCTTCTTTCGCATTTTTAAACAAATTTTCGATTGTTTGACAAGCTGATAAACTAATTAAACTCAGTAGCAATACTACTAAAACAACCCATTTTTTCTTCATCATACACCTTCTGTTCTTCTAAAAAACTCTTCTTTTGTATCCAATGTTTTTTGCGTCTAAACCTCTGATTAAACTTGTAACCTATTTTAGGAAAGTGACTTACTTGAACATATCCTCTTTTTTGTAAAAGCGCATACTAATATTATTTATCTAGATGGATAATTCTGCTGACCAAGCATATGCGTCGCGTTCGTTGCATGATGATGCATAGGCATAACTTAAAACTTTTCCCTCCTCCTCCACTAGTAGATAGGGATATTGGGTTACAATTTTTTCTATAGGATGGCTGACCTCCTTGACTATCGGAATCACATATTCAAAAGTAATAGCCGTATTTTTTACATAAGGAGCATTACCTATACCAATCTAGCTACATCTGCTCTACCAACTAGGCTAATTTGCACAAACTCTCCTATCCTCTAGTTCTTTTCACTTCTTGTAAACATTAGATATGGCTGTCTATTCCAATTTTTAACTCTCATTCATTTACTAGATTCTTAACAGAAGAAAAGGGTTAAAAATAAAACTATTTTCTAGAAAATTTGAAAAAAGGGAATGAGACAACTAGAATTTTGAAAAATCTATTCATTGTCCCACTCCTATTCCAGATGATTAAGTACTCTTATGAGTTTGAAAAGCGGTTGGAAACACAAAAACCTTGCTTTGCAAATCTCACCTACCACCTCAACGCAGTCTTAGAGCAACCAAATACTACATCACCCATACTGATCAAAGTCTGTCCATCGTACGTCTCAATTTCTGGTATTCATTACCAACATTTGCTAGTGCTTTCATTTACCTACTCATCCTCAGTTAAATCAATCACAATTTCATTTTCCTCAATAATTTCTCCATCAGCTTTCTGTAGCTCTTGTGAGTGTTTTTTTACACTTGCAGCTACATCCTTACTAGATAATTTTTGTTCTTGAAGTTTGTCTTTTAGGTTAGTATAGCTTTCTTGAGCTGTATGAACAGCAGATTCAAAAATAGTTTGCACAGTAATCTCACCATTTTCAACCCGTTCTTTTACATTAGCAATACCTTGGTTAGCTTGTTCTGAAAAATCTTTTGCTGATTTGACAACCTGTTCACGCACTTGTTGTGGATTTTCAGTGATTTCTTGAACTAAATCACTTACACCTGTTACAACTTCCTTACCTTTTTTAGAAGTCAGAAATGCAGCTGTTGCTACACCAGTAATCGTTCCTAGAAGAATTGATGATACTTTCCCCATAATATCCTACTTTCTATTTTTTTAAAATTTTACTAATCAAACCAAATGCTGAAAGCATCGAACTAGCTTTCACTGTATTTTTCCCTGCACTTGCAGCCTTTTTACTAAGAACTCTCGCTTCTGTATTCAAATCAGAAACAGATTCAGATAAATCAGCAATAGCTACAAAAAGAGGATCAATGGTCGCAACCTTGTGTGTGACATCGTCGGTCAAAACATTTACCTTAGCTAAAAGTTCATTCGTCTGATAAAGGGTCACATTAACATCACTCGTCAAAGTTTTAATACTTGTTTCAGCTTCATCTACAACTCTTGAAATTTTACTAATCAGTAAAATACAATAAACAATAAAAGCAACTAAGGCTAAACCAACCAAACCAAACGCAATCTCAACAAACATAATTTTCTCCTTTAATTTTCTCTGTAATAAGGTGTTTTAGTACTTCTTCTCTGATGTAGAATGAGTGCAATTCCAGCAAGGATTAAAATAGCTGATAACCACTGTGAAATCCGTAGCCCAGCAAACATAAGGCTATCAGTTCTCATTCCTTCGATGACCATCCGTCCAAAACCATACCAGATTAAATAAAAAGCAGTAATCTCTCCACGTTTAAGAAAGTGACTTTTACGACGTAAGACTAGCAGCAAAGAAAAACCCAACAAATTCCATAAGGATTCATAAAGAAAAGTCGGCTGGCGATAACTTCCATCGATATACATCTGATTTCGAATAAAAGATGGTAAATAATCGAGGTTTTCTACTGTGGCTCCATATGCTTCTTGGTTAACAAAATTTCCCCAGCGACCAATACTTTGGGCAATCATCACACTCGGTGCTGCTATATCAAGAAAATCAAGTGTATTGATAAATCTTCTTTGACTAAAAAGATAGAGAACCACTGCTCCAGCGATTAAGCCCCCATATATGGCAATACCACCATTCCAAATTGCAAAAATATCCAAGGGGTTGTTTCTATAATTTTTCCATTCAAAAGCAACATAGTATAAACGAGCCCCTATAATAGAAATTGGGAATGCAATCAAGATAAAATCTAAAATATCATCAGCCTTAATCCCTTTTCTAGGAGCTTCTCTCATAGAGAGATAGACAGCTAAAATCAATCCTCCAACGATACAAATCGCGTACCACCGGATACTAAAAGGACCTATCTGAAAAGCAACTGGATTAATCATGCTTGTCCTCCATTTTTCTCGATTAATTGGGTTAATCGATTTTCAAAAGTCTTTGTTGCATCAAATCCCATCTCTTTAGCACGATAGTTCATAGCGGCTGCTTCAATAACCACAGAAATATTTCGACCAGTTTTTACAGGAATGCGGATACGTGGAATAGTAACATCATCTATCATGAACTCCTCCGCAGCGTTCCCCAGACGGTCAAATTGCTTTCCTGTATCATAGTTTTCTAAGTAGACATTCAGCTGGACTGGAGAAGAATCTTTAACAGCACTTGCACCATAAAGACTCATAATATCAATAATTCCAACACCACGAATTTCCAAAAGATGACGCAAAATCTCAGCTGGTTCTCCCCATAAGGTCATCTCATCTCGTGCGTAAATATCCACTCGATCATCAGCTACCAGACGATGACCACGCTTTACTAACTCAAGTGCCGTCTCACTCTTACCAATACCACTATCTCCTTGTATGAGAACCCCCATACCATAGATATCCATCAGAACACCATGCACACTAGTTCTTTCAGCAAGGCGAGAATCCAAATAACTCGACAGCTCCCCCGAAAGTCGACTGGTTGCCACTCTGCTACTAAGTATGGCAATTTGATTTTTTTTGGCCGCTTCAAACATTTCAGTTGGGATCTCCAAATCACGCGCGACAATGACTGCTGGTGTTTGTGGTTGAAACATTTTTAATAAGACCTGATAACGATTGTGAGAGCTCATTTTACTCAAATAAGACCATTCTTTCATCCCCATTAGTTGGATCCGTTCTGGAGAGTAATAATCAAAATAACCGGTCATCTCTAGCCCAGGTCTAGAAATATCAGAAGTAGTGACTTCTTTTTCTAAAAGCTCGTCTTCTCCAAATTCAACCGTGAGTCGTACCTTTTCTACTAGATCTTTTACTGTTACTGGCATCACTGTCCTCCTAAATTTTCTTCTTCCATTATAGCAAATTTTTGTCCTATAGGAGAGCTTCAAGCATGATTTCTTATCGGAAATGGTGAATTTTGTTTTTTAAAATGATAAATT
>NZ_KQ969157.1:494786-496840 GCF_001578805.1 Streptococcus sp. DD10
TGATTCTCATTGAGTATAAGATATCAAAATCAACCCTATCTGGTGTAAAAACTATCATTAGTTTTGCATTTTTTTCCTCTTGAGGGCAATCCGATCTATCATATTGTAGTAAAATTTGAATAAAAACTCAAAATATTATCAGCTACCACCTTAGCACGTGTTTTTCTCTTTGAGAAAACTGGCTTGAAATCATAATAAAAAATCTCTTAGATTTCTAATGAGAACTTCATTAGAAATCATAAGAGACTTTACTATTTAATAAATCGTTTCTTTATTAAAGTGAGTTTACATCAACTTTAATCCCCACACCTTGAGTAGTGGTGATCGTCAAGTTAGTCACGTAAGTTCCTTTAGCTGTAGCTGGTTTTGCTTTTTGGATTGTTTCGTTGAAAGCTTTGAAGTTTTCAACCAATTTTTCAGCTTCAAATGATACTTTACCGATGATTGCTTGAACGTTACCTGCACGATCAGCACGGTAAGTGATTTTACCACCTTTAGACTCTTCAACTGCTTTTGCAACATCCATCGTTACAGTACCAGTTTTAGGGTTTGGCATCAAGTTACGTGGTCCAAGGACACGTCCAAGACGTCCAACAAGAGCCATCATGTCAGGTGTAGCAATAACTACGTCAAAGTCCAACCAACCGTCGTTGATTTTCGCAACAAGGTCATCTTCACCAACAAAGTCTGCACCAGCAGCTTTTGCTTCTTCAGCTTTTGCTCCACGAGCGAAAACAAGAACGCGTGAAGTTTTACCAGTACCGTTTGGCAAGACCATTGCTCCACGGATTTGTTGATCAGCTTTTTTAACGTCGATATTCAAGTTGTAAGCAACTTCCACAGTTGCATCAAATTTTGCAAAGTTAGTTTCTTTTGCAAGTGCTACAGCTTCTTCTACGCTGTACGCTTTTGTGCTGTCAATTTTCTCAAGAGCAGCACGAAGTTGTTTGCTTTTTTTAGCCATTTTCTATTCTCCTTGTAAGTGGTTCAATCGATTTTCATCTCCCACGTCACTCATCGTCTGATGAAATCTTGCGGGTTTTAGTGGGTGTTATTGATTAGTCAACAACAGTGAATCCCATAGAACGAGCAGTACCTTCAATCATACGAACTGCAGATTCAATATTTGCAGCGTTCAAATCTGGCATTTTAGTTTCAGCAATTTCTTGCACTTGTGCACGAGTAACTGTTGCCACTTTTGTTTTGTTAGGTGTACCTGATCCTTTTTCAACACCTGCAGCTTTTTTCAAAAGAACAGCAGCTGGTGGTGTTTTCGTGATGAATGTAAATGATTTATCTTCGTAAACTGAGATAACAACTGGAATAATCATTCCAGCTTGGTCAGCTGTACGAGCGTTGAACTCTTTTGTGAATCCCATGATGTTGATACCAGCTTGACCAAGAGCAGGTCCAACCGGTGGAGCTGGTGTAGCTTTACCAGCAGGGATTTGCAATTTTACAAGTTTTTCGACTTTTTTAGCCATTTTTAAATCCTCCTTTGTGGTTTTGGCGGTAATTGAAAATTTTTACCTCCCACAAGTATGTGTGACACATACTCTAAATATTATACATGTTTTTGCTAAAAAAGCAAGAAAAAAGTATGTTTAGTCTGAAAAAAAAGTTTTTTTGTGATACACTATCAGTATGATGTTTTTAAAAATTACTTCTGTTTTATTTTTAATTTTTACAATTATTCTTTCAATTATTACAGCTCGTTTATTAAGATTAAAGCGTTTTGGATTAAATTTTGCTGATATTGCATTCCCACTTTTAGTATGTGAGTTTTATTTAATATCTGATCACGCTTTTTATCATAGTCTACTTCCTCATATACTACTAGCACTCTCACTTTTAGCTATTGGAATTACCGTTTATTTTCTAAAGGTGAAAAAAAAGTTCTATTATCCAAAATTTATAAAGTTTTTCTGGAGGGCTGGCTTTTTGCTCACTTTTGTCCTCTATTTATCTCTTATGATTTTTATTCTTATTTTCAAATAAGAGCAATTTACAAAAAAATATACTATTTACAAAAACCACTTAAAATTCACTTGAAA
>NZ_KQ969157.1:497981-503526 GCF_001578805.1 Streptococcus sp. DD10
TGCAGTGCCAAACTTTAAGTGGTTTTTTATTTGTATTTTAAAATATATTTTCTCAGCTGGGCGAGAGCAAGACTTCCGATATTATCCATTTTATCCCAATCTAAAAATCAAGTGCAAGTGGATGGATAATTAGAATCACTTGTTTATTCAACAAAATCTATTCATGAATTTCCAAGGGCAATCCATCTGGGTCAAAGAAGAAAGCCATCTTTTTTCCATCGAAGTCATCGTAGCGAAGTTCTGTGTGAGGGATGCCCAACTGGTCAAAGTCTGCCAGTACTGCTTCCACATCAACTACTCTGAAAGCCAGATGGCGCAGTCCTGTGTGCTCAGGATTGGGCAGGACAGGACGCTTTGGTGCGTCTGGCTTGATAAATATTTCCAGAGTGAGATTGCCTTTTCGGACATTGAACAAAATATCCTTTTTCTCTGGTCTATGGTGCTCATCCAGCAGCTCAAATCCTAGCTTATCAACGTAAAAATCCTTAGTTTTGTCATAATCATGCCCAATGATGGCGATGTGATGAACGGTATCAAGTTTCATAGGCTACTCCTGTTGCAATACTTTCCTTGGTTTAGTCCCTTCAGCTGGACCGATGACACCCGCTGCCTCAAGTTCTTCCATCAGTCTTGTAGCTCGGTTAAAACCAACCGATAATCGTCGTTGAATCATAGAAGCACTGGCTTTTTGAGTTTCAACAACTAATGTTCTGGCTTCGTTAAATAGTGGGTCTCCCTCGTTACCACTCCCACCAGTATTACCATCCTCTAACTCTGATACTTCACCAGGATCAAAGCTATCATCATAGTCTGCATCAGCTTGGTTTTTAATAAAGGTCACGATTCTTTCTACATCTTCATCTGATATAAATGAGCCTTGAAGACGAATGGGATGATTTTCATCAATAGGTTTAAACAACATATCACCTCGACCTAAAAGTTTTTCAGCCCCATTTTCATCGAGAATCGTCCTAGAATCCGTACCAGAAGAAACAGCAAAGGCTACACGAGAAGGAACATTTGCCTTGATGAGACCGGAGATAACATCAACAGAAGGACGCTGTGTTGCAAGAATCATATGAATTCCTGCAGCACGAGCCTTTTGTCCTAAACGAATAATCGCATCTTCTACCTCTTTGCTTGCCACCATCATAAGGTCGGCAAGCTCATCTACAATAACCACTATAAGAGGTAATGGGATTTGTTTTTCATTAGACTGTGCGTTGAATTCCTCTACTTTAGCATTAAAACCAGCAATATTTCGTACTCCAATAGCCGAAAATAGCGCATAGCGATTTTCCATCTCATCTACTACCTTTTGAAGAGCCTTACTTGCCTTACGAGGATTTGTCACAACTGGTATCAAAAGATGAGGAATATCATTATAAACAGAAAGTTCAACCATTTTCGGATCCACCATCATAAACTTTACTTGATCTGGTCTTGCTTTCATTAGAATACTAGCAATAATTCCGTTTACAGAAACTGACTTACCAGAACCAGTTGAACCTGCTACCAAAAGATGGGGCATTTTTGATAAATCAAACGATCGACTACTTCCATTCACAGCTTTTCCCAAAGGAATTTCTAAAAGATTGTCTGGATTTGTTTTGGATTGTTCCCACAGTTCTCTAAAAGAAACAGTAGCTATTTCGGAATTCGGCACTTCAATCCCAACCAAAGATTTACCTGGAATAGGTGCTTCAATACGGACATCTTTAGCAGCTAATGCCAGAGCCAAATCATCAGCCAGGTTTGAGATGCGATTCACTCGTACACCAACTGGAGGTTTAACTTCATATTTGGTTACAGAAGGTCCAATTTCAGCCCTCTCTACTGTAGCTTTAATATTAAAGCTAGCAAAAGTCTCTTCTAATATTTTAATATTCTGACGAACAATATTTTTTCTTTTGATTGATTTTTAGGCTTATCAGGCGCAAATAAATCAATTGTAGGTAACTGATACAGTAAGTTCTCTTTCTGCGGTTGAAATTGGACTTCAAAATCGTTATTATCAGAAGAACCATCCTCTTCTTCTGCTAACCAAACACGCTGTTCACTATCGTTCTGTGGCTCCAATTCTTCTACATCATCTTCTAGGTCAGCAACAACCTCATCATTTAATAAAATAGGAGTCGGTTTCAAACTCGTATCATCCAAGACTTCACCTGTCTCCATATCTACATAAATTTCTTCCACTACTTGGTTTGACTCTTTATTCTCTGCAAGTTTCCTAGCTTTTTCTGCCTCTCTCCTTTCCTTCTCAAGAAAGCGTGATTCTCTTTTTTCAGCAGCTTTTTCCTGAATGAAACGAATTTGTACAGATAGCTTTTCAAAAATATCATACACTGAATAATTGCTTAAAACTAAAAGTCCCGTAGCAATCAGTAACAAGCCTATAAAATATGATCCGATATTTGAAAAAAGAAAAGAAATTGGAGCATATAAAGCACTACCAATCATCCCTCCTCCAACAAAATAGTTCACTCTAAGATTGGTTATATCTGCTAGAAGTCTTGAAAATGTAGTACTAAATATATTCCCGGTTAATCCTAAGCGATTGACAAAAAGAGCCTGCATAATCAACAACAAACCAGCCAGTATACTAATTGAACCAGGTAGCCACCCAGGATGTTTTTCAATCTTCTTAAAGAAAAAAGATAAATAAAAATAGAACCCATAACTGGATAAGCTAAGCTCCCTACGAACACACGCACAAAATTATAAAGGGTTACTCCAACCGCCCCCATTCGTAAGCAAGTAAAAATAAGTAAAACTGCTAAACTCAAGCTGATAAGCATTCGCTTAATAGCAGCTTGACGCTCTTGTTCTGCCTTTGTTGGTCTTCGCGTTTTACGATTTGTTTTAGAATTTTTCTTATTTGTCATAATCTTCATTATACCACATTTCAAAATCTTAAGATTAAGAAAAACTGGTCGCCAAACAACCAGTTTTCCTTAATCTTCTGGTACGATAACCCAAAAAATCAGATAAGGAATGAACCCTAAACCATAAGCAAAGAAAGCGACTCCCCATAAAACACGTATAATAACGGGGTCGATATCAAAATAGCGTGCCAAACCTGAGCAAACTCCAGCGATGACTTTATTATTTCTGTCTCTAGTTAATTTTTTAGACATACCCTACTCCTTTTACTTTTTATTTATTATACCATAAATTTAAAAAGATTTCTTTGGATGCCTATCGACGACATCTTGATTATCCAAAAGAGCCAATCGACCTTTTTCAGTTAGTCGATATCCTCGAATAGAAAAATGTTTGCCTAGTTCTTCCTCTGAAAAATAATTTTCCAAAGCCTGATTCAAATCAACCGATTTCATCTTGGAGAGTCCTGTTACATTTTTACTTTTTAAGATATTTTTTTTGATGGTTGTATTTAGATGTCTTAAAGACTCAAAAGGGGAGTCTAAAATGACATAATCATTCATTAACAAATGACTCAATCTATCTTCAGCGTTAATCCCATATGTATATTCAAAGTACTTTGGATATACCGACTCTGTTGTAAAAGTACCAAACTGAATCCTCCATAGAAGGATAATGTCACCAGCTAACAGACCTCCTTCTAGTGGAAGCATATTTCTTCTTGGGACTGGTTTCCCTTTTAAAAACCATCCCCCTAAGTCTCGATCAACAGCGATATAGGGTTGAACTGGATAATCTTGGTATAACTTGTTTACCCTTTCTTCAAAATTCATTCCACTCTTACTCCTCTGTTGAAATCTGCCACATAACTCCAAATTGATCAATCAAGTTTGCATAGGCAGGGCTCCAAAAAGTTTCCTGCAATTCTAAAAAAATTTCCTTTGCGTTTATCGTTAGTCCCCGATAAAACATTTGAGCTTCTTCTATACTATTTGTAATAAGTGCAATTGTTACATTTCGACCTGCTTGGTATTCATAATCAGGGTTTTCATCTGAAATTTGCAATCGAATCCCACCAACATCTAATTGAGCGTTTAACAACAAGTGTTTGCGTTCTTCTGGACAATCAGGATCCATTTCTCCCCAAGTAAGCAATGATTGTACCCTTGCCCCTAGTGCCTCGCAATAAAAAGTCACTGCTTCTTGGCCACATCCATCTGTTACAATATATGGTTCAATACTTTTAACCACTTATTTCTCCTCCTTCACTTCTCTTACTGCGAAATAATTCCCTTCGTTATCTGCAAAGTTAAACACCTTCATAAATCCCATATCTATCACTGGATTTGCTTGTACACCCTTTGACACTAGTTTTTCTTGCAATTCTTCCAAGTGAATAGCATTCATTAGGATTGACGGAGTACCCAAATTCATACCAGGATTTAATTTGGCAACTTCAGCCTTATTGTGTAATACAAACTGAACATCACTGGATTCTGTTGGAGATACAATATATGAAACCTGTCCTCCTTGAACTTGCTTCTCAACACGTTTAAAACCAATTTTATCCTTCCAAAAAACTGCTGAAGCATCAATATCCTCTACATAAAGCATCACTTGTCCAATTGATTGAATCATCTTTCTACCTCCTTCTTATTCTATTCATTATATCAAAATCAAGTCCCTTATCCTAAAACTTTGACTTTATATCTCCGACAACCACTTTCCTCAAACATAATTATATTATAGTATTTTATATACTTAATTTGAATTTAGCTAAATTTTACGGTACAATGGAATAAAGAATATTGAAAGGTACCTTATGAAAAAATTAATCACTCTCATTTTAGTGTCTGGATTTGCTCTTACTGGTTGCACAGACTTACAACGTGCTATCCGAGGCAATGACTATGTTGATGCTAGTATCGCTTCAGAAGAACGAACAAAAGCTTCTAGCCAATATCAAGAAGCATTAAAAGATGCACTGACAAATCAAAATGCCACTTTCCCACAACTCTCAAAAGAAGTTACAAAAGACGAAGCTGAAGTCATCATCAAAACTACTGAGGGGGATATTCGCATGAAGCTTTTTCCAAAACTAGCTCCTTTAGCTGTTGAAAATTTCCTAACTCATGCTAAGGAAGGTTATTACAACGGCTTAATTTTCCACCGTGTTATCGATGGTTTCATGGTACAAACTGGAGATCCAAATGGTGATGGTACCGGTGGACAATCCATATGGAAGGACAAAGACGCGAGCAAAGACAGTGGAACTGGATTTAGAAACGAAATTTCTCCTTATCTCTACAATCTTCGAGGTGCTGTCTCTATGGCTAATACCGGACAAGATAATACAAATGGTAGTCAATTTTTCATCAACCAAAATAAGGAAGATCAATCCTCTAAACTATCTGAGCAGGTTTATCCTAAAAAAATCATTGACGCATATAAGGCTGGAGGAAATCCTAGTTTAGATGGCTACCATCCTGTTTTTGGACAAGTTTTAGAAGGGTTAGACGTTGTAGACAAAATTGCTCAAGCTGATAAAAATGAACAAGATAAACCAAGTACTGATATCAAAATTAACACTATTGAAATTGTAAAAGATTATAATTTTAATTCTTAATATATATTAAAAAAGAGGCTGAGATGAACTGCA
>NZ_KQ969157.1:504458-522059 GCF_001578805.1 Streptococcus sp. DD10
AAGATAGCCTCTCTTTTTGTTTAACTTAATTCATTGAAGTCCCAGATTTGATCCATCCAACCCTCATAAAAATCAGGTTCATGGCAGACCATAAGAATAGATCCCTTGTAGGCTTTGAGGGCACGTTTGAGTTCGTCCTTGGCATCAACATCCAAGTGGTTAGTTGGCTCGTCCAAGACCAAAACGTTGTTTTCACGATTCATGAGAAGACAAAAGCGAACCTTGGCTTGTTCCCCACCTGACAAGACCTGAATCTGGCTTTCGATATGCTTGGTGGTCAATCCACAACGAGCTAGGGCTGCACGAACCTCTGCTTGGTTGAGGGCAGGAAAGGCATTCCAGACAGCTTCTAGTGGCGTCTGACGGTTGCCCCCTTCGACCTCCTGCTCGAAATATCCAAGTTCCAGATAGTCGCCTCGCTCAACTTCCCCAGCGATTGGTGGAATAATACCTAAGAGAGACTTCAAGAGAGTTGTTTTCCCGATACCATTTGCACCGATAATGGCAATCTTTTGATTGCGTTCAAAAGTAAGGTTTAAAGGCTTGGTCAGAGGACGATCATAACCAATCTGCAAGTCCTTTGCTTGGAAGATAAAGCGACCTGGTGTGCGGGCTGATTTGAAATCAAAGGATGGTTTGGGTTTCTCACTTTGCAGTTCGATAAGGTCCATCTTATCCAGTTTTTTCTGGCGAGACATGGCCATATTACGCGTTGCAACACGCGCTTTATTGCGCGCAACAAAGTCCTTGAGGTCAGCAATTTCCTTTTGCTGGCGTTCATAAGCCGCTTCTAGCTGAGATTTTTTCATCTCATAGACTTCTTGGAACTGGTAGTAGTCACCAGAGTAACGCGTCAGCTGTTGATTTTCCACATGATAAACAATATTAATCACATCATTGAGGAAAGGAATGTCATGCGAAATGAGGACAAAGGCATTTTCATAGTTTTGCAGGTAGCGCTTGAGCCAGTCAATATGCTCCGCATCCAGATAGTTGGTCGGCTCATCCAAAAGCAAGATATCTGGCTTCTCAAGAAGGAGTTTAGCTAGGAGCACCTTGGTCCGTTGTCCACCTGACAACTCCGTCACATCACTCTCCATCCCATAGTCCATGACACCCAGAGCACGCGCGACTTCATCAATCTTGGCATCCAAGGTATAGAAATCACGACTCTCCAGACGATCTTGGAGTTCTCCGACTTCTTCCATGAGAGCATCGACATCTGCGTTCTCCTCTGCCATTTCCATGTAAAGTTCGTTGATGCGTACTTCTGCCTTGAAAAGTTCATCAAAGGCCGTTCGCAAGACATCACGGACCGTCATCCCCTGCTCCAACACAGCATGTTGGTCTAGGTAGCCAGCAGTCACATACTTAGACCACTCAACCTTGCCCTCATCAGGGAGGAGTTTACCAGTCACGATGCTCATAAAGGTGGATTTCCCTTCCCCATTGGCACCGATAAGACCGATATGCTCTCCCTTGAGAAGACGGAAGGATACATCCTCAAAAATAGCACGGTCACCAAAACCGTGACTCAGATTTTTAACTTCTAAAATACTCATTTTATCTTTCTTTCTATCTGTTAGCCCACACCATAAAAGAGCAGGAAAGAACTCAAAAGTTTTGTTCATGTTCCTGCTCTATTAATAGTGTCTAGAGTTTTTAAAAACTTCAAAACACGAAACCACTAGTTACTCTCAGTCTCAACTTCTTAGAAAGAAGAAGACTTATAACGTTACCTCCCAATTCGAATTACAAACTAGGTTAATCTTTCCAAAAATGCAATCAAAGTTTCTGCTGAACGAATACCTGCTTCATCAATAAAATCATCAAAACTAATATTGGCATCATGACTAGCAGTATCGCTCATAGCTCGAATAACCATAAAAGGTAAACCAAGATTATATGCGGCTTGAGCAATAGCAGCCCCTTCCATCTCGACAGCCAAGACAGATGGAAAATGAAACTTGATTTGTTCTATTTTATCCTGACCAGCAATAAAACTATCCCCAGTAGCAATTAATCCAATATGACTTCTCTGATGTAACCCCTCTAATACCTGCTTCATCTCAGAAACAAAATAACTACTAGAACCATAATACAGTGGCTGCCCAGCCATTTGCCCATAGTCGTATCCAAATGCTGTTACGTCCACATCGTGATAGACTAATTCATCAGCAACGACTACATCGCCAACACCAATCCCGTCTGCAACTGCACCCGCAGAACCTGTATTTATGATAGACTCCACTTTAAAATGATCTGCTAAAACAGCAACAGACATTGCAGACATGGTCTTCCCAACTCCGCTTTCTACTAATACAATTTCATGCGGACCAATCTTACCAAGATGGTAACTTTTTCCTAATACCGTCTTTTCCTTAGCATCCTTCAATGAGTCAATTAGTGTTCTCAACTCTTGAGGCATTGCTGCAATAATTCCGATTTTCATATATAACTTTCTTCACTCACTCTTTTATTTGCTAGATTCATTCTTTTTCCAAAAAAATTATGAAACCTAAAGCCAGATAACAGCAGCAATTAGTGCTAACATCAAGATTATCACCCAAAAAAGCACGAAGTTTAATTTGGCTTTAAAAATATTTCTTTTTTCATTCTCAATCCGACGACTTTTAACAACAGTTGGTTCAACTTGTATATGAAGAGTTTCAGCTAAACTCTCCTCAGCAAGCTGATTTGGACTACTATAACCAAAATCATCTGAATTTGTATACATAATTTTGGTTTCCTCAGAGTCCCAAAGACGTGGCCCTGATATATCCTCTCCTCGATTGGCTCGTTCAATCATTTCATCGGTTAATAAAGGTTTGGGCATAGGTAACAACTCCTCAATTTACTTAATTCAATGGCACCATTCAGTTTGAAGGATTGGACGCAAGACTTCCAAATACCTGCAACGCAAGGCAGATGAATCATCGAAACTAAAATGATAAAAAACCTACTGCACTCTCAAATGAAGCAATTCCCAACTTTGAATAGCTATAATTGTTTTGGCATCACAGACTTCGCCAGAAACAATAAGAGATTTCGCTTCGTTTAAAGAAACTTCATAGATTTCCAAAGTTTCATCTTCATCTTGTGGTCGAGGATTTTCTACTTTTTTCAGCTGACTAACTTGATATAATTTGATTTTTTCGTTACAAAAGCCAATTGCTGTATAAAAATCATATAACAATTCAAGTTTTCCAGTATATCCCGTTTCTTCTTCAAGTTCACGAAGTGCTGCAGTAGCTGGATCTTGATCTTCCCCAATTTCCAACTTTCCTGCTGGGATTTCATATGAAGTT
The DNA here is from genome assembly GCF_001578805.1 of Streptococcus sp. DD10. Taxonomy (GTDB): domain Bacteria; phylum Bacillota; class Bacilli; order Lactobacillales; family Streptococcaceae; genus Streptococcus. The sequence goes on from NZ_KQ969157.1 coordinate 507,767, forward strand.
GCCTCTATCGCCTTACGATATTGTTTCACCAACAGCAATTTCCCCTCATCAGTCACAGGTAATAATGCGACAGCACCTTTATGAAAAATCAAGTCACGTTGGGCATTTCCCTTCCCATCTGGTAGTTCAACTTTGTCTGTCACTACTGTAAATATCGGACCTTGATAAATTTCTGTGCGCTCTATCGTTTTTTCTTCAAAATTCATGTTATGATTCTCATTTATCCCTTGCTAAGACCATTAGAAAGAACTTTACACTCACTAGCTTCCACTTAACTTTGACTTGCTATCAAAGTGTTTAGTTCTACCACAATGGATGACAGTTGACAATGGTATAGTATTCCTTCAATGATAACAGATTTATTTTTTATTAGCGTCTACTCCAACTCAAACATCCAAATCTCCATTTGGCTTATTTGTTTTGGGGATGATGGGGCAATTTTAGAGCATATTGTTCCTTATTTACCTGACGACCTCGACCGAGTGCAATCGCATCTGATGGTACATCTTTCGTAATAGTTGAACCTGCACCAACCAAAGAATTATCCCCAAGGGTAACAGGAGCAATGACGGTTGAATTTGAACCAACAAATACATTGTTTCCTATCACGGTCTTATATTTGTTTTGTCCATCATAATTAACAGTAATAGTACCCGCTCCAAAATTTACGTTGTCTCCCACTTCAGCATTCCCAATATAAGTTAAATGACCCGCCTTTGTATTTTCCCCAATGGACGACCCCTTGACTTCAACAAAGTTGCCAATATGGGCATTCTTACTAATGCTAGATCCAGGTCGAATATGAGCATAAGGTCCTACTGTTACACCTGAAGCAATCACACTTTCCTCAATCATTGAATTAGTAATAACTGCTCTTTCCCCAATTTCAGAATCCACAATATACGATCCGTTAGTCAAAATGGTTTCAGCACCGACAGTGGTCGTCCCTTTTAAAGTAACATTTCCTTCAATAACTGCCTCTGCTCCAATTTTAACATCGATATCAATGTATGTGTTTTCTGGATTAATAAAGGTCACTCCATTAATCATGTGGGCCCGATTAATTCGTGGACGCATAATTCCTTCAGCGGTAGAGAGTGCCACTCGATCATTAACCCCTAGACTTTCATCAAAATCTTTAAGAGTATAAGCACCAACTTTTTCACCATTTTCTCGGAATATACCAATCACATCTGTAATATAATATTCACCTTGGGCATTATTGGTATTAATATTCTTCAACGCTTCAAAGAGACGTTCATTGTCAAAAATATATGTCCCCGTATTAATTTCACGAATTTGTTTTTCAAAATCAGTCGCATCTTTTTGTTCTACAATTCTCAAAACCTCAGCATTATCGTTTCGAACAATACGGCCATAGCCAAATGGATTGTCAGCTTCAGCTGTTAAGATGGTCGCAACATTTTTATGGTTGATATGAAAATCAACTAAATTCTTTAAACTCTCCCCTGTTATCAATGGGGTATCTCCAGCGATAACTAAGGTTTGCCCAGATAAACCTTCTAAGATAGGTTCTGCCATCATAACCGCATGACCTGTCCCAAGTTGTTCTGTCTGCGTTACGAAATCTGTTTTCCCTTCTAAAACTTGCTCCACTAACTCTGCCTTGTGTCCCACAACTGTTACTGTTTTTTCAGGGTTTATAGCACCTACACTGCGAAAAACATGTTCCAGCATGGAAATCCCTGCTACCTTGTGAAGGACTTTTGGCAAATCCGATTTCATACGGGTTCCTTTTCCCGCTGCTAAAATAATGGCATAATTTGACATAAATTTCTCTTTTCTTACGAATATCCCCTATATTATACCACTATTGAAGTTTTGGAGCAATCCAAAAAAGCAGTAATAAAAAAAGAACTAAAAAATAGTCCCGTTTTTACTTTTCATATATTCTTCTATCCTATCCAACAACTGTAAAAGCATCACTATTATTCCAAATCCATCATTAGATTGTCTCACTATTTTATTGGATAAACCTTGCGAAATTCTTCTAAAACCACCTTGCTGTCAGGTGTAAAAGTTAGTCCCGCTTCTCCTAAGCAGTCTTTGAAAAAGTCTTCATGAACCTGACACCAATAGGCTAAGGATTTGTCTCCCTCTCCTTCCTTATAGGCATGATCGGCTGACACTTGATGGAAAGGTTGAACGGAAACCTTTGTAATTTCAATAATGCAGACAGCCTGATCTTGACTATCTAAAATGACATCAAAGGTTCCTTCTTGCGGAAGGGGTTCGTTCTCTAATGCGTAGAGGTCATAGGCTGAAGCGGTTGCCGTCTTTTCGCCTTTAAAGACCAGTTCCGCTAAAAGGTCTGGATCCACCCCAAAAGCCCAGGCGTCTATCTTATCTCCAATAGAAGGGTTGATTTGCTTGTAGGCATTCCACATTTCTTGCGGGGTCATCGGTTGCTCCTTTTATGTGAAAACGCCTTGGCGATTTAACTGTAACATATTTTCCATGTAGAGATTTAATGTAGCTGAAATTTCATTTCTAGGAATAATTCTTCGTATGATCTCAGATTGTCCTCTACTGATATCTAAAACATCATAGTTTTCATTCACAAAAGCATTCAACTTCATTTTATCAATAAAGTATTTAAAATCTCTATTAAATTGCCTTAGCCAAATCGCTGTTTCTTCACCTTGATAGGCAGGCATCATGGGAGTCTCTTGTCCACTAAAATAAAATTTCAAATCAAATAATAAGCAATCAATTCTATCTAAATATTTTGTGTAGCGATACGTATTGATGGTGGGTGCTTTGTGTTTAGGCCACAAAAAATGAAGGTTTAAATTGGAACGAACAAGCTCATAATCATCTCTCCACTTTTCATAATTATTTTTATGAAAAGCAACAATTTGCTTTCTACCACAAATAATATCTGCTGCAAGTCGAATTTTTCGTCCTTCAATCTCGTCTATCAAATGATCTTTTCTAGCAGGAAGGTTAAATTTAGGACTTAATTCTTGGTATAAACTGCTATCACTTGCATCTGGATCTTCACATAAATGATTAAACAAATGGGGGATGTAGTTTGGATGATTCTTTTCTAGAAATTGATAAAAATCACTCTGATAAAAAGCGCCACAACGTCTTAAATTTTCTTTGATGAGTTCCATTACATCCTCCTACTTCAAACTCCAACCACCATCAATGGTTAGGATTTGCCCCTGCATGGCAGACGCCTTTCCACTAGCCAAAAAGAGGCTGACTTCTGCCACTTCTTCTGCCTCTATCCAGCGCTTGATGGGCGTCTCACTGGCTACCCAGTCCGCCAAGCCACCTGGTTCAAAGTCCGCTGCGGTCATGCCTGTTTTGACGGCTCCCGGCGCAATGCCAAAGACCTGAATGCCAGCTTCCGCATAATCTAGCGCTAACTGCTTGGTAAAACCAGCCAGAGCATGCTTGGAGGAAGTATAGGCGTGACCGCCTCCTCCTGCCAGGCTAGAAGCAATGGAGCACATATTGATGACGATCCCTTCTTTATTCTCAAACATTTGAGTTAGATAATGCCGCGTCAGCTCCACCGGAGTCACATAGTTGATCTCAAAGATCTCCTGAATCTCCTGGGCGCTTTGCTCAAGAAGCGGTTTGTAATCATCCAAGACCCCAGCTGTATTGCACAAGATATCTACCTGGGGACACCAATCAAAAATTGGCGTCAAATCAAGAATTAAGTCCCGTTGCAAGAAATGGAAAGCACCCGCTAACTGGGGATCCGCTCCCTGGTCCACCCCATAGACCTGGTAGCCCCTTTCTAGAAAGAGGCGAGCTTGAGCCAAACCAATCCCGGAACTCACGCCCGTGATCAATACACGCCTAGTCATGAACTTCCACCCAATCTGTCGCTAAAACATCACAAGGTGTTGGGCTCCACATGGAGAAACCTTCACCCACACCAGAGACGTTGATAAGGAAATAAGGTGTCACTTCCAGAGCCACCCCATTTTGCTCGATGGTATCAAAGAGTTGGACATAGTTCTCAGCACCACCCCAACCGGTTCGCACATATTTTTTCTTAGCCTTTAAGCCTGGCAAGATTTCTTCAAAAGTCATGATTCCCTCCTTTTTCCTACGAATCTATATCATAAACATTCAATAAATCAAAGCATATGTAAAAAGAGAATCTATAAAACTATTGTAATAGACTTACTTGCTATTTCTCATTTCATAGTCCTTATACATTGACTTATGTAACACTTCAACAAAAATATATCTTGTATGTACAGCACTTACTGAAAACAGTTTGTTACTTCTACATGATTCAATTTACTCTAACTTATTATCCTTATTTTAACACGTTTTAGTTGTAGGAGCAATTTTCAAATGGCTTACTCAGTAAAACAAAATAAAACAAGACTTTTTTGTTTTTTATGTTAAACTATATTTATATAATAAGAAAATTTAGGAGGGGACAATGAATAAAACAGAGACTAGACAAAACTTGATTCGTTCACTTGTGATGGAGAAAAAAATTCGTACGCAATTAGAACTACAAGAACTACTCGCCCAAAATGACATACACGTTACACAGGCAACACTTTCAAGAGATATCCGCTCCTTAAACCTTTCCAAAGTACGTGAAGGGGATCATACTTATTACGTCATCAACTCAATTTCGACAACGCGATGGGAAAAACGCTTACGAACCTATATGGAAGACGCTCTAATTATGCTGCGTCCAGTCCAAAATCAAGTTGTTCTTAAAACACTCCCTGGTCTTGCCCAATCATTTGGTGCAATTCTTGATGCCTTAGAGTTTTCAGAAATTGTCGCTACTGTTTGTGGAGATGATGTGTGCCTCATTGTTTGCGAAGACACAGAATCTGCTTTAGCCTGTTTTGAACAACTTAAACAATTCACACCTCCCTTTTTCTTTAGCAAGTAGTTTAACACATAAAACAAGCCAAACAGAATTAACCTGCTTGGCTTTTATATTTTTAAATATAGGCTCTATAATTTCTGTAGTGGGTAAAACTACCATAGGAATTATGGAGCCTATTTTGTTGTAGAAAAAAAGTCCCATAAGACCTATAATGAAAAGTAACCAAACCATCATTAGAAAGAATCATATGGAACAATTAAATTTTACCACAAACTTACTCGGAATTAAAGACAAGAACATCAAAATATTGGATTATCTTGATGCTGGAACGCATAAAGAAGTCATCGCTAAACTAGATTATGCTGCTCCTAAGTGTCCTCATTGCTTAGGACAAATGGCTAAATATGACTTCCAAAAAGAATCTAAAATTCCCTACCTAGAGTGTGCAGGATATAAGACTCTCATTCGATTGAAAAAACGTCGTTTTCGTTGTATGGTCTGTGGAAAAATGGCTGTCGCAGAAACGTCATTAGTCAAAAAGAACCACCAAATCTCATCGATCGTCAAACAGAAAATCACTCAAAAATTAATCGAAAAAGTCCCTATGACAGCTATTGCCGAAAGTTTATCTGTCTCTACTTCGACAGTCATTCGTAAATTGAAAGAATTCAAATTCAAGACTGATCTCAACTACCTTCCAGAACACATGAGCTGGGATGTGGAAACAGTCAGGGAAGTGACTGTTTCAATCGGCAGATAGAGATGAGCTTCATTGCACAAGATTTTGATTCCAGAAAGATCGTAGCTATCCTGGATGGGCGGACTCAAGTAACTATTTGCAATCATTTCCTTCGCTATTCTAGACAGGTGAGAAACCATGTGAAAATCATTACCATGGACATGTTTAGCCCCTAACTATGACTTAGCTAGACAACTTCGCTTTCGAATTTCTAGGCTCAGGCTGAAACAGTCTCCCAGACTGTTTCACTTCCAAACGCTAAAATCGTTCTGGATCGTTTTCACCCTTCGTTATTATATTTCTAAACTCAGGCTAAAACAGTCCACTGGACTGTTTTACTCCAACATCTCAGTCGAGCTATGAACCGTCTTCGCATCCAAATCATGAATCGTTTTGATAGAAAATCGCACGAATATAAGGCATTGAAACGTTACTGGAAACTCATTCAACAGGATAGCCGTAAACTCAGCGATAAACGTTTTTATCGCCCAACTTTTCGATCACACTTGACTAATAAAGAGATTCTCGAAAAGCTCCTTGTATATTCTAAAGAACTTAGAGAGCACTATGAAATCTATCAACTCTTACTCTTTCATTTCCAAGAGAAACAAACAGACCATTTCTTTGATCTTATTGAAGAAGCGATTTCTTGTGTAAATCCTATTTTTCAAACTGTTTTTAAGACCTTTTTGAAAGATAAGGACAAGATTATGAACGCACTGGAACTGCCATACTCAAATGCAAAACTAGAGGCTACTAATAACCTCATTAAGGTCATCAAGCGCAATGCTTTTGGCTTCCGGAACTTTGAAAACTTTAAAACTAGAATCCTCATTGCTTTGAACATTAAAAAGGAGAGAACCAAGTTGGTCCTCTCCAGGTTGTAACCTTTCATCAACCCACTACAGTTGACAAAGAGCCTCAAAAACAAAGGACTAGGGGCATCTTCATGTGATGAACTGGTTCACACAGCTCACCAAGGTCCGCTCCTGCGTCTATGACCTCCCATGCTTCAATGGGCAGATAAACTGCCAATCGACTCATCGCATACTCTTACTATATCATAAAAGAGTTGTTCACACAAGGGAAAAATCCTAGAAGGAGCCATTCAAGGAGTCTGCTTCTCCTTCGATAGACTTTTGCATCCAGATAATATCGTGCCACTTGTGAAACTTATACCCAATATTAGGAAAATGAGCAACTTGTTGGTATCCCTGCTTTCGATGAAACTGAATGCTCGCATCATTTGGGAGCGCGATACAGGCTAAAAAACGTAAATAGCCACGCTTCAAGAGCTCCTTTTCTAATGCCTTGTATAAAAGTCTTCCCAGTCCTTTCCCACGCTCCGATTCATCCATATAAATGGACAGCTCCACCGCCCAATGATACGCCGCGCGTTCAGAATATGAGGATGCATAGGCATACCCAACGATTCTTCCCTCAACTTCGACGACTAAATAGGGATAATCTTGCACAATCTTGTCAATTCGGCTTTCAAATTCTGCAACAGAAGGAACAGCATATTCAAAAGTTATCGCTGTATTTGTCACATATGGTGCGTAGATTGATCGCAAATCCGACGCATCTTCTATCCGGACATGTCTAATCTCCATGTAAACCTCCGCTCATCCATCTTATAAGAGCAGAAAAAGGCTTTGCAGCCCTCTTCGTAAAATCATTGACTAAAATAAACCAATAGCTGTCCCGTCTGGAGCAACATCCATATTGAGTGCAGCTGGTCGTTTTGGAAGTCCAGGCATGGTCATCACATCGCCAGTAAGAGCTACGATAAAGCCTGCACCGAGTTTTGGTACCAATTCGCGAATGGTAATCTCGAAGTTCTCTGGTGCCCCAAGAGCAGTTGGATTGTCTGAGAAACTGTACTGAGTTTTAGCCATACAGATTGGCAATTTGTCCCAACCGTTTTGAACGATTTGTGCGATTTGCGTTTGAGCTTTCTTCTCAAAGTTCACTTTGCTACCACGGTAGATTTCAGTCACAATCTTTTCGATTTTTTCCTGGACAGAAAGATCGTTGTCATAAAGACGTGTGTAATTAGCAGGATTTTTTTCAATCGTCTCAACGAGAGTTTCCGCAAGCGCTACGCCACCTTCAGCCCCATTCGCCCAGACACTTGCTAGTTCAACTGGAACATCGATTGAAGCACAAAGTTCTTTCAAAACTGCAATTTCTGCTTCTGTATCAGAGACAAATTCGTTAATCGCCACAACTGCTGGAATTCCAAATTTGCGGATGTTTTCAACGTGGCGTTTGAGGTTAGCAAAGCCAGCACGAACCGCTTCCACATTTTCTTCTGTCAAAGCATCCTTCGCCACACCACCGTTCATCTTAAGGGCGCGAAGGGTCGCAACAATAACCACTGCATCTGGAGAGGTTGGCAAGTTCGGTGTCTTGATATCCAAGAATTTCTCAGCACCAAGGTCCGCACCAAAACCAGCTTCAGTAACCGTATAATCAGCCAAGTGAAGGGCTGTTGTCGTCGCAAGTACAGAGTTACATCCGTGAGCAATGTTGGCAAACGGCCCGCCGTGTACAAAGGCAGGTGTACCGTAAATTGTCTGAACCAAGTTCGGTTTAATAGCATCCTTCAAAATCAAAGCCAAGGCACCCTCAACCTGCAAATCACCTACAGAAACAGGCGTACGGTCATAGCGATAACCGATAACGATATTGGCCAAACGACGTTTCAAGTCCTCAATGTCCGTTGCCAAACAAAGAATGGCCATGATTTCGGAAGCAACTGTAATATCGAAACCATCCTCACGTGGAATCCCGTTAAGCGGGCCACCAAGTCCAACCGTCACGTGACGAAGGGCTCGATCGTTCAAGTCCACAACACGTTTCCAAAGGATACGACGTTGGTCAATTCCTAGCTCATTTCCTTGGTGCAAGTGATTGTCAATCAAGGCAGAAAGAGCGTTGTTAGCTGTTGTAATGGCATGCATGTCTCCAGTGAAGTGGAGGTTGATGTCTTCCATGGGAAGGACTTGGGCATACCCACCACCAGCTGCACCACCTTTAATCCCCATCACAGGTCCAAGGGACGGTTCGCGAATGGCGATCATGGTTTTCTTCCCAATTTTATTCAATGCATCCGCAAGACCGATGGTAATGGTGGATTTCCCTTCTCCAGCTGGAGTTGGGTTGATAGCCGTCACTAAAATCAACTTCCCGACTGGATTTTTTTCTACTTCCCGAATCTTATCAAAACTAAGTTTAGCCTTGTATTTTCCGTACAATTCCAAATCATCGTAGGTTAAGCCAAGTTTTTCCACCACATCAACGATTGGTTGCAGTGTCACACTTTGAGCAATTTCGATATCTGTTTTCATAGCATTCTCCTCCAAATAACTTACTAATATTATAGCAATAATGCGAAAATAAATCAAAAATTTTCTATTAAATTTCGCTTATTATCTAATTTTTCATCCATTTTTTAAAATGCAAGCCTTTGCTTTCGTTTTAACATGAACTTTCTATAGTTTTTAACTATAGAAATAAATGCCTATTCAATTTACTTTCTTCAACTTCTCTTTCTGTTTACATTGTAGACTCTTTTTTGTATAATATTTCTATGAAAATTTTAGTAACATCAGGTGGCACAAGCGAATCAATTGATAAAGTAAGATCTATTACCAACCACTCAACTGGTCAACTCGGGAAAATTATCACAGAAAGTCTACTAAAAGCTGGGCATGAGGTCTGTCTTGTTACAACCAAACGGGCTGTAAAACCAGACTTACATGAGAAACTAGTCATTCATGAAATTACTAACACAGCTGATCTTTACGAAAAATTAAAATCACTCGTACCTGATTATCGGGTACTTATCCACTCTATGGCTGTGTCAGATTATACTCCAGTTTATATGACAGGATTCAATCAACTACTTGAAAGTAGAGATTTCACCGAATTATTAAAGCAAAAGAATACTGAGAATAAGATTTCATCAAAGGACGAATTCCAAGTTCTTTTTCTTAAAAAAACACCGAAGATAATTTCTCTAGTCAAAGATTGGAATCCTAATATCTACCTAGTCGGTTTTAAACTCTTAGTAGATGTTGAGAAAGAACATCTACTAAACATCGCTAGAGAAAACCTTAAAAAAATAAAGCAGACATTATTATTGCAAATGACTTAATAACCATTTCAGATAAAGAACATCTAGCATATCTTGTTAACGAAAATAATTATCAGGTTGCTAGAACTAAACAAGAAATTGCAAATTTATTGGAACAAAAGATTAGACACATTTGAGAAAGGAAATCTATGGCACACATCACAATAGCTGTAACAGGTTCTATCTCCGCCTATAAATCAGCTGATTTAGTAAGTCGATTAACTAAAATGGGACATCAAATTACAGTATTGATGACTAAAGCAGCAACCTCTTTTATTACTCCACTTACTTTTCAAGTCCTTTCTAAAAATGACGTTCATCTTGATATCATGGCAGAACCTTATGCAGATAAAGTCAATCATATCGAAATTGGAAAAGAAACTGACCTATTTATAGTTATTCCAGCCACTGCTAATACACTTGCTAGGCTAGCTAACGGCTTTGCTGACAACATGGTAACCAGCACAGCATTAGCACTGCCCAATCATGTAAAAAAAATCATCGCCCCAGCCATGAATACAAAAATGTACGATCACCCAGCAACACAAACAAATCTTAACAAACTAGAGAGTTACGGATACCATATCATTGCACCGCGTGAAGCAATTCTTGCATGTGGCGATAACGGTCGAGGTGCTCTTGCAGATCTAGATACCATTATCAACGTGATCAAGGAGAAACTGAATGAAGAAACAATCTAACATCGCTCAAATTGCTATATTTTTTTCAAGTATGGTGGTCATCCATGTTCTTAGTTCTTCTCTATTTAGGCTCCTTCCTATCCCAATTTCACCTACAATTGTCCATATTCCGGTTATTATTGCAAGTATCATTTATGGACCTAGGGTGGGCATAGTGTTAGGGTTTCTTATGGGGTGCATTAGTTTAATTAGTAATACAGTTCAACCACTACCTTCAAGCTATCTATTTTCTCCCTTTGTTCCAAACGGTAACCTCTTATCTCTTGTCATCACTTTTGCACCACGAATTCTAATAGGTGTTACTCCTTTTTACACATATAAATTTTTGAATAATCGAGTCGGTCTTTTCCTATCCGGTTTTGTTGGTTCATTAACAAATACTGTTTTTGTACTTGGAGCTATCTTTCTTTTCTTCTCTGGTGTTTATCAAGGAAATATTCAGCTTCTTCTTGCAGGAATTCTGACTACCAATTCCCTATTAGAAATGACCATTTCAACCGTACTCACTGCTGCCATTGTTCCTAAACTTGAAAAATTACGAAAATAATCACGTCAAAACGTGATTTTTTTCATAAAACATGCTATAATGAAAACGGTTAAAACTATATAATGTTAAGGAGTTATCTTATGTCTTACCAAGAAAATTATCAAAAATGGCTTAATTTTTCTGGTCTTCCTGACTATCTTCGTGAAGATTTAGAAAAAATGGATGAAAAAACGAAAGAGGATGCCTTCTACACGAATTTAGAATTCGGAACCGCCGGGATGCGGGGCTTGATTGGTGCGGGTACCAACCGTATCAATATCTACGTTGTTCGCCAAGCAACCGAAGGTTTGGCTCGTTTGATCGAGTCAAAAGGTGGAAATGAAAAGGAACGTGGGGTTGCGATTGCCTACGATAGCCGTCACTTCTCACCTGAGTTTGCCTTTGAATCTGCTGCAGTTTTGGCTAAACACGGCATTCAATCTTATGTATTTGAAAGTCTTCGTCCAACCCCTGAACTTTCATTTGCTGTTCGTCATCTCAACTGTTTTGCAGGAATTATGATAACAGCTAGCCACAATCCAGCTCCATTTAACGGCTACAAGGTTTACGGGGAAGACGGTGGACAAATGCCACCACAAGATGCAGATGCCCTAACCACCTATATCCGTGCTATTGAAAATCCATTTACTGTGGAAGTTGCGGACGTGGAAGCTGAAAAAGCTTCTGGCTTGATCAAAGTTATCGGAGACGCTATTGATACCGAATACCTCAAAGAAGTTAAGGGTGTTACCATCAACCCAGCTTTGATCGAAGAATTTGGAAAAGACATGAAGATTATCTACACACCGCTTCATGGTACTGGTGAAATGCTGGCTCGTCGTGCTCTTGCCCAAGCAGGATTTGACTCAGTTCAAGTCGTTGAAGCACAAGCAACTCCAGACCCAGACTTCTCGACCGTCGCTTCACCAAACCCTGAAAGCCAAGCTGCTTTCGCTCTTGCCGAAGAACTTGGACGCAAGGTCGGTGCTGATGTTTTGGTCGCAACTGACCCAGATGCTGACCGTGTCGGTGTAGAAGTCCTTCAAAAAGACGGTAGCTACCTTAACCTTTCAGGGAACCAGATCGGTGCTATCATGGCCAAGTACATCTTGGAAGCCCACAAAAATGCTGGAACACTTCCTGAAAATGCAGCCCTCTGCAAATCGATCGTCTCAACAGACTTGGTAACAAAAATCGCTGAAAGCTACGGCGCAACCATGTTCAACGTCTTGACCGGTTTCAAATTTATCGCTGAAAAGATTCAAGAATTCGAAGAAAAACACAATCACACTTACATGATGGGATTCGAAGAAAGCTTCGGTTACTTGATTAAACCATTCGTACGGGATAAAGATGCTATCCAAGCCGTTCTTGTCGTTGCTGAACTTGCAGCCTACTACCGCTCTCGTGGATTGACCTTGGCTGATGGTATCGAAGAAATTTACAAAGAATACGGCTACTATGCTGAAAAAACCATCTCCGTGACTCTTTCAGGTGTAGACGGTGCTGAGCAAATCAAAGCTATCATGGCTAAGTTCCGGGAAAATGGTCCAAAAGAATTCAATGCAACTGCTATCTCTGTCACAGAAGACTTTAAGGCTCTTACCTTTACTGCTGCAGACGGTACAGTGACTCCCCTCACTACGCCACCAAGTGATGTCTTGAAATACAGCCTTGCAGATGGTTCTTGGATTGCCGTTCGCCCTTCAGGTACAGAACCAAAAATCAAATTCTACATTGCTGTTGTAGGTGATAGCAACGAAGATTCACAAGCTAAAATTGCAGCCATCGAAGCAGAAATCAATGCTTTTGTAAAATAAAACACTCAAAAAGATGAGGTGCTCCTATCTCATCTTTTTACGTAGCAAAACTCTGCAAATCTCTTCGTTTTATGGCATACTAATAGTAACTTATACTCTTCGAAAATCTCTTCAAACCACGTCAGCTTCACCTTGCCGTACTCAAGTACAGCTTGCAGCTAGCTTCCTAGTTTGCTGATGATTTTCATTGAGTATTAGAAAAGAGGTAATATTATGGAAGCTTTTGCTCAACACATTTCAAACCTAACTGAAACGACAGTCGCTCACGCGCAAACCCTAATCGACGAAATGGAAACCGCTACCTTCTTTGTTGGTCGCGCGACATGTCCTTACTGCCGCAAGTTTGCTGCAAAATTGCATACTGTTGTTAATGAAACTGAAAAAACGGTTTACTTTATTAACAGCGAAGATCCAAATCAACTCGGCGAATTGCAAGCCTTTCGTGAACAATACGGCATCAAAACCGTACCTGGATTTGTTCATACCCAAGATGGAGATGTAACTGTTCGTTGCGATTCTTCGATGTCAGAAGAAGAAATCAAAGAATTTGCAGGATTCTAAGATGAAAAAAAGAATGCTCCCAAGCATTCTAAAAGTTAATACTCAATGAAAATCATCATCAAACTAGGAAGCTAGCTGCAAGCTGTACTTGAGTACGGCAAGGTGAAGCTGACGTGGTTTGAAGAGATTTTAGAAAGAGTATAAATGATAACCAAGGCTATAAGCCTAAATTACCAGCCAGCGCCTAGAGACGCTGGCTTTCACATTGTTCAAACCTCTTTGCATTTGACTCGTCTCAAGTCTATCAAAGAGATAGTTTCATTACTTGCCACTATTCCTAAAGGTACCCTTCTATTCTTTTACACTTAAGAATCTAGTGTTATATCATGCTTTACTCGTTCTTCTCTTTTCATACTCGTGAAGAAATCATCCACTGGATCATTTTTCTTCTCCTTTCGCTTTACAATTGACTTGAGCACCTTTATTGTATCGCGTTTGGAGTTTTTTGGTATAACCGTAGATAACACACCCGCATAGCGGGTGATTTTTTTGTCTCGCAACTAATAACAGAACGAGACGGACTAATAGTCGCAAAAAACAAAAAAACAGGCTCTCCGAAAACTCGGAAAGCCTTATTTCGGCTCTATAATTTCTGTAGTGGGTAAAACCACTGTAGAGATTATAGAGCTTTTTGAGTGTACACAAAAAGTCCCATAAGAACTATAATGAAAAGCGACGAAACTACCATTAGGAGAAACTTATGAGACTTATTAAAAATACCACAGAATTAATCGGAATGAAAGACCCCAACATCATTATTTCTCTTGTTTTTGAAACTGACACTCATATCGAGATTCAAGCAACACTCGATTATCCTGCACCATCATGTCCTCATTGCCATGGAAAGATGATCAAGTACGACTTTCAAAAGCCTTCTAAAATCCCTCTTCTTGAGCAAGCGGGAACTCCAACTCTACTAGGTCTGAAGAAGCGCCGTTTTCAGTGCAAAAGTTGTAGAC
>NZ_KQ969157.1:522596-532520 GCF_001578805.1 Streptococcus sp. DD10
TTTTAAGAAGCGTGTCTTCATTACTCTAAACATACAAAAAGAGAAGACCTATCCGGTCCTCTCTAGATGTTAGCTTTTCGTCACCCACTACAGTTGACAAAGAGCCATAATTTCATAAGGTTTTGACGTATTATTTAGCGATTGGGTAAACAGAAACTTGTTTCTTATCGCGTCCTTTACGTTCAAAACGTACTACGCCTTCAACTTTTGCAAACAAAGTATCGTCTCCACCACGTCCAACATTCACACCTGGGTAAATGTGTGTTCCTCGTTGACGGTAAAGAATAGATCCACCAGTTACAGTTTGTCCATCAGCCGCCTTAGCTCCAAGACGTTTCGCTTGTGAATCGCGTCCGTTTGATGTAGAACCTCCACCTTTTTTGTGGGCGAAAAGTTGCAAGTTAGCAAGATTCATTTTTAACATAATTGTTTTCCTCCATGTTAGCTTTCTGTGATAACTTTTGTTTGGACGAACTCAGATGAGTTCTCCGATAAGTTAGCCATCCCTAAGAAAAATGATTCAAAGAAAAGCTGAGTCATCTCTCTCTGGTGTGGTGGGATGTTTGTTGGAATTTCCACCAACAAATAACCACCTTCATCTTCGTTTAATTCTAGTTTTGGTTCATAGCCCGCAAATTTCTCAATGGAATTGACAAAATTTATGGCAAGCGTAGAAACCGATGCACACACGACATCAAAGCCGTATTCGCCACTTCCAGCGTGCCCAGTGATTTCTGCACTCCTCAGCTCGCCATCTTCGGCTCGTTCAAAGACTGCTTGTATCATGTGTTCTCCTATAAACTAAGCGTTGATAGCGTTGATGACAACCTTAGTGTATGGTTGACGGTGACCTTGTTTACGGTGGCTACCTTTTTTAGGTTTGTACTTATAAGTAACAACTTTCTTTTGTTTTCCTTGTTTTTCAACAGTTCCAACTACAGTAGCTCCAGCAACAAGTGGAGTTCCGACAACAGTGTTTTCACCACCAACAAGAACAACTTCGTTAAAAGTAACTTCTTGACCAGCTTCAACGTTCAATTTTTCAACGTAAACTGCTTGACCAACTTCAACTTTAACTTGTTTTCCGCCAGTTTTAATAATTGCGTATGTGCTCATTATGCACCTCCTATGATTTTATGGGTTCCCCCCTTATTTTGTGAAGACTCGCCTAGTATCGTGGGACAAACCTCTTATGACGATGTTCGAGCGGTTGCACAGGCTGTGCATAGTCAACCATTTCAGTATAGCACAGTTCTTTTTATTAAGCAAGTATTATGCTACCATTTTTAATTTATTTTATCTGTTCAAAACGTAAGTGAACAGCGATATGGTCTCCGTACCCACTTCTCTCTAAATCTCTTTGTAGACGATAAGAAATATAATGTTCCGCTATTGTAATATAGCCAGCTCCTAGTAACCGTTGTTCTACTAAAGATTGAATCATGCTAATCGTAGCACGTTCAACCTTAGCTTCTTCTAAATCAAGAACGACTTTTTTTGTAACTTGTGCTAGATTCTGACGCAAATCATCCGTTAAAATATACACCGTTTGTGCCGCTTTCAAGACAGCTTGATAAATTTTATCTGGATTAAACTCTGCTAATTGACCATCTCTTTTAATTACTTGCATCCTATCACCTCTCTATTTTAAAAACTATTACGTCTTGTACTAAAAAATATGATGTAAGGGGGATCGCTTACAGTTTTCTAAGAATTGCCTCCCAAGATTCATCAAATCCCTCTCTGCTAACAGAAGAAAACACGATAAAATCATCTTGATGATCAAAGTCTAGCTTTTTCTTAATAATTGACTCATGTTTATTCCATTTACCACGAGGAATTTTATCACCTTTCGTAGCTACCACAATGACCGGAATTTCATAATACTTTAAGAATTCATACATTTGACAGTCGTCAGCAGAGGGTTCGTGACGCAAATCCACTAAACTAACAACTGCTTTCAAATTCTCCCGACTTGTCAAGTATTCTTCAATCATTTGTCCCCACTTTTCACGTTCCTTTTTCGATACACGTGCATATCCATAACCAGGAACATCGACAAATCTCATTTTATCATCAATATTAAAAAAAATTCAGAAGTTGTGTTTTACCCGGTTTTCCAGAAGTACGAGCTAGATTTTTTCGATTTAGGAGAGTATTGATAAAACTTGATTTCCCAACATTCGAACGACCTGCTAGCGCAATTTCGGGAATATCATCTTGGGGATAATGGTTTTTATTTGCAGCACTTAATAAAATTGACGCATTATGAATGTTAATTTCCATATTTCTCCCTAAGCCGTTTCTAAAATTGGTTTATCAGTCCCATCAACAGCTTCTTTAGTTATCCGAACCATCTTAACATTAGACTGACTAGGGACTTCAAACATGACATCCATCATTGTTTCCTCAATTATCGAACGAAGTCCACGTGCACCAGTTTTTCTCTCGATAGCTTTTTCAGCGATAGCCTTCAAAGCTTCTTGATCAAATTCTAACTCAACATCATCATAAGAAAGCAAGGTTTGATACTGTTTTACAAGGGCATTTCGTGGCTCACTCAAAATCCGAACCAAGTCATCAACTGTCAGTTGTTCCAAGGCTGCAAAAACTGGTAAGCGACCTATGAGTTCAGGAATAATTCCAAATTTTTGGACATCCTCTGCAATGATTTCTTGCATGTAGGAACTATCTTCATCAATCGCCCGATTATTTTGACCGAATCCAATAATTTTTTCACCCAGACGTTGTTTTACAATTTCTTCGATTCCATCAAAGGCTCCACCCACAATAAAGAGGATATTCTTGGTGTCAACCTGAATCATTTCTTGTTGTGGATGCTTTCTTCCACCTTGAGGTGGCACACTAGCAACAGTTCCTTCAATAATTTTCAAGAGAGCTTGTTGGACACCTTCTCCAGATACATCACGTGTTATAGAAACATTTTCACTTTTTTTAGCAATTTTATCAATTTCATCTACATAGATAATACCACGTTCTGCACGCTCTATATTAAAATCTGCTGCTTGGAGCAATTTTAAAAGAATATTTTCAACGTCCTCTCCCACATAACCTGCTTCTGTTAAGGCAGTTGCATCAGCAATAGCAAATGGTACATTTAAACTACGAGCAAGAGTCTGAGCAAGAAAAGTTTTACCAGATCCCGTTGGACCGATCATAAGGATATTTGATTTCTGCAAGTCAACATCCTCAGAATTCTCTTTATTGTCATGAAAATTAATCCGTTTATAATGATTGTATACTGCAACAGCTAAAGCACGTTTCGCTCTATCTTGACCAATGACATAATGATTCAAAATATTTAATAATTCGATTGGCTTTGGTACTTCAGATAGGTCAGCAAGTACCTCCTCTGCTAACTCTTCTCTAATAATTTCTTGAGCTAGTTCGACACATTCATTACAAATAAAAGCATTGTTTCCAGCTATAATTTTTTGTACTTCTTCCTGACTTTTCCCGCAGAAAGAGCAATATACCATCATATCATTTTGTTGATTTGTAGGCATTTGAAACTCCGTTTTCTAAGTTTTTTTTAAAATAAGGTTGCATAAAATGCATGTATTGAATTGACTAAATTTGTGAAGGCATTGAGCAAAAAAATGATAGCCAACCCATGCCTTCTCTTACGAAAAGCCTCCAGTGCAAGAAGGACACAAATTGCACATAAAAAAGCTGTAAATATTCCGAAAATACTTCTTTGCATCAATCGCCATCCTTTCTATGAAATCTATTTACTGTAAAATCATATTGATTTTTTTCATCTTTAGCATGATAAATCGATGATACTAGCTCATATGGCTCCCAATCAAAATTTTCTGGAAAATAGGTGTCTCCGTCTAAGTCAGCATCTATTTCTGTTTTAATTAATTCTTCTAAATAGGGTTCAAAAAGTGACAAAATCTGTGCACCACCAATTATAAACAAGTCAAATTTATTAAGATCATACCACTTTAATACATCTTCGACACAATGAAACACTAAAACTGCATCATCGGCAACCTGATAATTTCTGTCTTGAGTTAGAACGATATTTACTCGATTTGGAAGAGTTCGCTTTCCCATTCCTTCATAGGTAACTCTCCCCATTAAGATTGCCTGTCCCAGAGTTGTCTCTTTAAAATGTTTTAATTCAGCAGGAAGATACCAAGGCATAATATTATCTTTACCGATAACACCACCTTGTGACTGAGCCCATATAGCTTGTATTTTTTTACTCATAATGTCCTTCAATTTGCGAGAAGATACAGCCCAATGATTTTACTAATCGGGCTTTTCTTGCTATTTTCTATATTATATTTTATCAAAAAATCAAGAAAAAGACTTATTTCAAGCATACAAAGCAAAAAATAAAGACTAAATTAGATAATTTATTTAGTAGAAATTAAAACCATACTAAATTGCCAAATCGAACTTTAATTGCGGTTTGACTGGTAGATAATCTGTCAATTCAAAATCCTCTGCTTTGATATCAAAAAAGTTCGTTCCATCGGCTACATTTAAAACTAGATGAGGTTGACAAACAGCTGGTTCTCTCTTCAATAACTCTTCTGCCTGTGAAAATTGATTATCATAGATATGTAGATTGTTAATGAAGTAAAAAAACTTGCCGATCTTCCAACCAAAATGTTTCGCAATCATCATCTGCAAAGCAACGTATTGCATCGCATTGATGTGATGGGCAACTAACATATCGTTAGAACGCTGTATTAATGTAGCATCTAAATAGATTTCATCGTTAACTCGTCTCACATCAAACATGGTTTGAAATGCACAGGGTAATAAACCGGGACTCTCTTCAAAGGCTTCGTAATCCCAAAGGGAAATAACATTACGACGATTCCAGGGATTCTCTTCTAGTTGCTTTAAGAGTTTATGTATTATATCATGTTTTTTTACAATAGCTCCATAACGCTGACCGATGGTCCTAGTTTCTCCAACTTCCCAGTCATTCCAATAATGTACATCGTACTTTTCTTCAAGTACATCCAAACTATTTGACTGGTCCTGGTAAATCCAGAGCATCTCTTTTATAGCAGATTTTATCGCTATCGGACGAAGTGTGGTGATTGGAAACTCTCCTTTTGCTAAATCAAATTCCATAAAAGCACCAGTAATGTATTTGGAATTTGCAATTGTACCATCTTTATACCTTGGTCTAGCTTGTTCAGACCATACCCCATCATTCATAATTTTTTGAATATATTCTTTAAATATGCTATCTGCCTTTGTCATGTCTTCCTCTCTTTAGACGATACTTTTTTCTAGTATATCATAATTAAAATAAATAGTGTCAAACAAGCTACCAAGCAAAAAACATAAAAAACTAATACCTGTAGCAAATTTTAGCAATTTTCTTTATTTTATGGCATACTAGAAAAAAAAGAAAGAAAGAAAGAAAAGGAGTTCCTTTATGAACGAATTTGCTAAACATATTGAGGCCCTAGAGGTCACAACTGTTACTCAGGCACGTAAATCTATTGAAAACAAAGAAACAGCAACCTTTTTTATAGGGCGTGCAACTTGCCCTTATTGCCGTCGCTTTGCTACAACCCTAGCAGGAGTAGTAGCAGAAACCAAAGCACACATTTACTTTATCAATAGCGAAGAAACTAGTGAATTAACAAATTTACAAGAATTTCGCAAGGAATTTGATATTCCTACTGTTCCAGGATTTTTACATACTGAAAATGGAAATGTCTCCGTCCGTTGTGATTCTGGGATGACAGCTTCCGAAATTACAGCATTTGCTCATTTAGTTTAATGGATAATTAAAAGAGGTCAGACTGTACTACCATAAAAGTTAGATA
Organism: Streptococcus sp. DD10; assembly: GCF_001578805.1. Taxonomy (GTDB): domain Bacteria; phylum Bacillota; class Bacilli; order Lactobacillales; family Streptococcaceae; genus Streptococcus. The sequence continues at coordinate 528,425 of NZ_KQ969157.1, forward strand.
CAAACAACTAACATTTATGGAGTACAGACAACCTCTTTTTCTGATTGTTACTGCAATACTAGTGATGCTGCTCCTATTACCCCCGCATCATTGCCTAATGTAGCTAATGCAAGCTTAGTAGAGGTACGAACTTGAGGAAATGTATTTTCATCAAATACTTCTTGAAGTCCCTTTAGAAGAAAATCTCCTGCTGCTGAAACTCCACCTCCAATTACAATAGTAGATGGATTTAGAGTGGATCCGATATTGGCACAGGCTACTCCAAGATAACGAGAAAAATTTCGATAAACAATAAGCGCAAGTGGGTCATTTTCTTTTGCTAAGTCAAATACATCCTTAGCAGTGACATCCTCACCATTATCAATTCGTTGCTTTAATATTGCATCTCCAGCATATTCATCCGCATAGCGACGTGTTAAATTGACAATACCAGTTGCTGAAGCAACTGTCTCTAAACAACCCTTTTTCCCGCATGTACAAGCAAAAGGTTGTTCAAAATCAACTGTGATGTGTCCTAACTCGCCCGCAGCACCTGAAACCCCATGTAGTAGTCTCCCTTCTGCTACAATACCTCCACCAACACCTGTACCCAAGGTCATAAAGACAACATCCGGTTGGTTTTCACCTGCTCCCATCCAACGCTCGCCTAAAGCAGCTACATTCGCATCATTATCAATAAAAAATGGGATACCAAGACTATTTTCGATTTTCTCTTTAACCGGTTGAAGCGTTTTCCAATTAAGATTGTATGCTCCGATAACTGTTCCATTTTCGCGATCAACAACACCTGGAGAACCCATCCCAATTCCTTTAAAATCCGTTGTAGGTAACGCCAATAATTCTAGCCGATGCTGGATAGAAATGATAATATCATCAACAATATGACTACCTTCATCCAAAATATTAGTCTTAATAGACCACTTTTCCTGAACTTCTCCCTCAGTTGTTAAAATTGCAAATTTAATCGATGTCCCACCAAGGTCAACCCCAATAATTTTCTTTGACATAGCAACTCCTTATATGATAACTTTTGTACTTATATTATAACAAAATAAAAAGAAAATGCAAAGGCTTTCATAAATTGATTTCCAATAAATTTACAGTCCTATTCTCTTTTATTTTCATAAACGAATTTAATTTTTGTTCGTTAATAAGAAACTTATAGTCAATAGTAAAATACGGAGGTCTTTACAATCGATTTAAACATTTGTCCAAATTAACATTGGAATAATTTTACCCCAATGTCAAGTCAAGTGCAACAAAGATATTCCTCTGATTAAGTGAGTGCTTTTCAAGAGAGTGGGACAGAAACCGGTCATTCGTTAGAATTCGATTTCGTCGTCCCACCTCCGCACAGTTGAGTAGGGCTGTAAAAGCTGATGAAATCAGCGTGGTAGAGCCCACTCAACCACTGCGTCTTGCTCGACAATCCAAAAACAATTGAGAGTCTAGGACTTTTGTCCCAGCCTCTTTTTTTGCGGATTGATAACCATGGATTCGTCTTAGTCTTTCGTTGATAGCTTTGGAGTAGTCTTCTAAAAGCTTTGGATTGAAATCTTTTAGCGAAACTCCCTTTGGAATAAACTCTCTCAGCAATCCGTTGAAATTCTCATTCGTACCTCGCTCATAAGATGAATAGGCATGAGCAAAATAAACATCTAAGCCGTCTATCTCACTCAATGAAGCAAATTCATTTCCATTGTCTGCAGTGATAGACTTAATGGGATAAAGTTTCATACACTCTAAGACCGCTTGATTAACATATTCTGCCTTCTTCTCTACGAGATTCTTTGTGATAGCATAACGTGTTTGTCGTTCTACCAAGGTTAGAATAGAAGGTTCTCCTACTGTCTTTCCACCCAGAACAGAATCGATTTCCCAATCTCCAAAATGAGAACGATTATTAATCTCTTCTGGTCTTTCTTCGATTGACTTTCCTAGATGTTTCTTGGTAGAGGGGCGCTTGGTAAATCTCTTCCGGATCCGCACTGCTCTTGGCAAATCAATAACCTTAATCTCTAACAATCCTTGATGGATATAGTTATAGAGCGTCTTGGTTGAAGGGACAACTACATCTACATGTTGTGATTTATAGGTGTGAACAAATGTATCCACGCTATGTATTCTTGGTTTCTCTTTCATAGCTTCGGTAAATTCTCTCAAAAAGTCATCTGAAACACGATCCAGTTTCAGATAATAACTGGCTTCTCTAGCATAACGATAACGATTTTGGGCAGCATCTGCATAATAGTGTAGATAGTAAACCTTCTGACCATTTACTTTTTTCACTTGTGTTATGGAACCTCGACTAATTTCACGAGATTTCACGAGTAATAGTAGATCGATTTCTTCCCAGTCGACGAGCAATCTCCGCTGGTTTGATTCCTAAACATAAATAAGCCTCAATTTTTCCTCGTTCAGCTTCAGATAAATGTTTGTAGGATTGATTTGTGGTAGAATAAGTAGTGGACATGTTCATTTTCCTTATACTGTTTTTCTCAACTCTAGTATATCAGATGAACATGTCTTTTTTGTTGCACTTCATTTTACAACAGGGTATCAAAATTAAAAATAAAAAATTACGTAGCAGAATTGTGCAAAAGTATTTTCCTTGTGTTAGAATATAAACCGTAAAACAGGAGGAAGATAAATGTTAACATATGATTTGATCGTTATTGGTTTCGGTAAGGCCGGAAAAACCCTAGCTGGGAAAATGGCTTCTACTGGTAAAAAAGTTGCCCTCGTTGAACGGAGCAAAGCTATGTACGGTGGAACTTGTATCAACATTGGTTGTATCCCAACTAAAACCTTGCTAGTTGCTGCTGAGAAAGACTTGTCTTTTGAAGAAGTCATCGCTACCAAAAATACTATCACTAGTCGACTCAACGGTAAAAACTATGCTACTGTTGCGGGTACAGGTGTGGATATCTTTGATGCGGAAGCTCACTTCCTTTCAAACAAAGTCATCGAAATCCAAGCTGGTGATGAAAAACAAGAACTGACTGCTGAAACTATCGTTATCAACACTGGTGCTGTTTCAAACGTCTTGCCGATCCCTGGACTTGCTACAAGTAAGAATGTCTTTGACTCAACTGGTATTCAAAACTTGGACAAATTGCCTGAAAAACTTGGAGTCCTTGGTGGCGGAAATATCGGTCTTGAATTTGCTGGCCTTTACAACAAACTCGGCAGCAAAGTTACAGTCCTAGATGCCTTGGATACTTTCCTACCTCGTGCCGAACCTTCCATCGCAGCTCTTGCTAAACAATACATGGAAGAAGACGGTATTGAATTGCTTCAAAACATCCGTACTACTGAAATCAAAAACGACGGTGACCAAGTTCTTGTCGTAACTGAAAAGGAAACCTACCGTTTCGATGCTCTTCTCTACGCAACGGGACGTAAACCAAACGTCGAACCACTTCAACTTGAAAATACCGATATTGAACTAACTGAACGTGGCGCTATTAAAGTAGACAAACATTGTCAAACAAACGTTCCTGGTGTCTTTGCAGTTGGAGACGTCAACGGTGGACCTCAATTTACCTACATTTCACTTGATGACTTCCGCGTTGTCTACAGCTACCTTGCTGGAGATGGCAGCTACACACTTGAAGACCGTCTCAATGTACCAAACACTATGTTCATCACACCTGCACTTTCACAAGTTGGTTTGACTGAAAGCCAAGCAGCTGATTTGAAACTTCCATACGCAGTGAAGGAAATCCCTGTTGCTGCCATGCCTCGCGGTCACGTAAATGGAGACCTTCGTGGTGCCTTCAAAGCTGTTGTCAATACTGAAACAAAAGAAATTCTTGGAACAACTATCTTCTCAGAAGGTTCACAAGAAATCATTAACATCATCACTGTTGCTATGGACAACAAGATTCCTTATACTTACTTCACAAAACAAATCTTCACTCACCCAACCTTGGCTGAAAACTTGAATGACTTATTTGCGATTTAGCAAAAATAGATATAGATATTCTCTACAATATGCCTTTAATAAAAACAGCAAAATCTAGTTTCATACTAATTCTGCTGTTTTTATTTGTATTCAAAAAGGAAATCTACTCTACATTATACTCTTCGAAAA
>NZ_KQ969157.1:532618-557370 GCF_001578805.1 Streptococcus sp. DD10
ATGTATAAAAGCGAATCTTCACTCTATAATTCAGTTCGATTTTCAATTGCTCGCAATAAAGTAACCTCATCAGCATACTCTATATCTGCCCCTACAGCTAAACCTCTAGCCAAACGCGTTACTTTGATGCCAGCCGGCTTTAACAAACGCGAGATATACATAGAAGTAGCTTCTCCGTCAGCTGTTGCATTAGTAGCAACAATGACTTCACTAACTTCTGTATCCATTAATCTCTTCATCAGACTTTTCAGATTAATATCATCTGGACTGACACCATTCATAGGAGAAATCAAGCCATGTAAAACATGATACAATCCCTGATATTCTTGAATATTTTCCATCACAGCAACATCTCGACTATCTTCAAGAACCAAAATCGTTGAACGATCCCTACTGCTATCTGTGCAAATCGAGCACGGATCCTCATCAGTCAACCTACCGCAGATGCTACAATACGTTAATTCACGCTTAGCAGCTAAGAGATTTTTTGCAAATTCATTTACATCATCATCATTCATACTTATTGTGTAAAAAGCTAAACGTGTGGCTGTTTTAATCCCAATCCCAGGTAATTTTGAATAACTATCGATTAATTTTGCAATCGGTGTTGGATATAACATAATTCTCCTTAATTCTCTTGCTGTGAAATAAATAAATTGATAATATCACGAGTGATGACATGACTGATATTAGCAGCTAAATCCGTATTATGAGGAAAAACTACCGCAACCGCAATCTGAGGATTGGTACTTGGTGCATATGCGACTACATTTGTATTAATTGTATTTTGTATTTGCCCCTCATTTGTTTTTACGTTTGTTTCAGCCGTTCCTGTCTTTGCACTAATAGAGGTTATAGCTCCTTGATTTAGAGTCCCTCCCGTTGTAAACCCTGAACCTCCATGAACAACGCTATAAAATCCTGATTGGATAAGACTCATCTCTTCTTCACTGATATTTACTTTATTAAGTTCCTGCGTTTTAATCTCAGTCTCCAACGTACCTAACTTTCCTAAGGAATCACTTTGGTAGACTCCTTCTACTAAGTGTGGGGATATCCTCTTACCACCATTTGCAACGGTTGCCACATATTGAGCTAATTGCAGTGTAGTATAATTGTCGAACTGTCCGAAAGAATTTGTTAAAACACTTCCAAAAGTGTATTCAGTTGGAAGATAGCCTATACTTTCGTTTGGGAGATCAATTCCAGTTTTAACCCCTAATCCATACTCAGCTAGACTGAAACGTAATTTTTCCATCGCAGATTGCACTTGACTATCATCAATTTCCTGATTTGACCCATAAGGAGCATTCAGGAGATCTAAAGCCATTTGTACCATATAACTATTAGAGGAGTATTCTAACGCTTGCACAGCTGAAATCGACTGGCTCCCATATTGAGTGAACCACGAATTGATAACATTCATTCCCGAAAGCGTTATAGGTTGATCTATTAGTACTTGGTTGCCAATAATAGCTCCATTTTCCCATCCAGCGGTTAAAGTTGCACCTTTTACAACAGAACCTGGAACAAAAACATTCGTATAAGCACCGAGTGAGTCCGTTTCAAGCACACCTGTATCTAAATCGTGTTTGATGCCAGTCATAGCAAGAACAGATCCCGAATCAGGATCCAAAGCAACTGCATAGACACCTTCAGAGAAAGTAGCATTTCCCTTAGCTAACTCTGTCTCAAAGTATTTTTTTAGGATATTTTCCACTCCAGACTGAAAGTCACTATCAATCGTTAATTTTAGATTCTTTCCTTTTTCACCTTTTGTAACAGTTTGAATATTCTCGAAATTTCCGTTTTTATCTAAATTTACCTCTTTGATTACTCTACTTCCTTGTAATTCTTCTTCGTATTCCTTTTCAAGGTATGAAATCCCAACTCTATCATTGAGTGCATAACCTTTTTTCAAATAATCCTTTGCTTCCTCAGCTGGAAGTCCTGAACCTTCCCTTGAAACCTTACCAAGCAGACCAGATAAAGAACTATCTGTCATCTGTCGTTCCCAAGAATTGGAGAGAGAAATCCCAGGTAGAGAGTTGCCACCAGCCGCTATCAAAGCAGCTTGTTCTGCTGTCAAATCATCTGTCACGATAACACCAGTCTCAAAATTAGCAACTGCATTCATCTGACTATATAGATAAGCAATTTTTTTCTCTTCTTCAGAATACTCTAGCGAGGAACTATCAACACTAGCTATAGCATTTTGGTAAATTTCAGATTCGGGCAATAAATTGCCATCATTCGTCAACCGTTTATCACTAGGAAGACTTTCGACCACTTGGCGATAGATTTCGCTATCAGCAAGATAATAGTCTACTATTTGACGATTTGTTAACCTAATAGAAGTTAAATCAACTAAACTATACAATTTCTGTGCAGTCTTTTTCAATTCTTCCCCTGTCATAGTATTTAAACGTGTAAAAGTAACGACTTGTTTTGGAATGCTAGCTACTAGAATCCTACCTTTAGCATCAAAAATTTCACCTCTAACCGAAGGTAATGTTATTTTTTTCTTACTAGCAGTTGCTAATTTATGAATATAAAAATCTCGATTCAGAAGTTGCATATAAGCAAGTCTAGCAACTAAAACCAACATTAAGCAAACTGCCATACTAAAAAGTAGATAAAAACGCTTTGGAATTAGATAATTGAACCGCTTTTTTTCTTTGTTCATACCGTATCTTATTTTACCATATTTTTTAACAAAAACTCTAGCAATACCTAGTAATAAAGTTTATAAAAACAGCCTACAAAAGCAGACTGTATTTAAAAATTATTTACCAAGATAGTACTCAGCTTTTACGTTTAATTTTTCGTCAAATTCGAATACCAATGGTGGGAAGTTAGGGATTTCAACGTCCATGATTTCGTCATCAGACAATCCTTTAATGTGTTTTACAAGAGCACGAATAGAGTTACCGTGAGCTCCTACAAATACATTTTTTCCGTCTTTCAAAGCTGGAGCAATTTTATCTTCCCAGAATGGAAGAGCACGTTCCAAGGTTACCTTCAAGTTTTCAGCATCTGGAATAACTGAATCATCCAATGAAGCGTAACGACGGTCTGTGTGTGCTGAGTGCTCATCATCACGATCCATGTTTGGAGGCAATACATCGTATGAACGACGCCAGATATGAACTTGCTCATCACCAAATTGTTCTGCAGCTTCAGCTTTATTTTTACCAGTCAAACCACCATAGTGACGTTCGTTCAAACGCCATGATTTTTCAACTGGAACCCACAATTGGTCAGAAGCTTCAAGAGCCAAGTTTGTTGTTTTGATCGCACGTTTCAAGACTGAAGTGTAGGCTTGGTCAAATTCGATCCCAGCTTCTTTAATCAATTTACCAGCGTCGATAGCTTGTTGTGTACCTTTTTCAGACAAATCAACATCAGCCCAACCAGTGAAAAGGTTAGCTTTGTTCCATTCAGACTCACCGTGGCGAGCAAAAACCAATTTTACCATTAGATGGATTCTCCTTTTATTCTCCGAGGTTACCCTCGTTTATCTATTCTATTTTACACAATTTTTTATAAAAAATCTAGTCTAAATTATCTAAAAATACAAAGTTACATTTTTATTGGCATTTTGGGCAGATACCATACATCATGACTTGAGTTTTAGTAATACTATAACCTGTCTGTTCTTGAGCCTCACGATTCAAATCAGGAATCTCAACATCTTCAAAATCTGCTATTTGACCACATTTTTCACAAACAATATTCAAATGATTATGCCCCATAAAATCATAATATGTGGTATTATCATTACTAATTTTTAATTCGGTCACAAAACCTTCATCAACTAAAACCTTTAAATTGTTGTATACAGTAGCTAGACTCATACTAGGGTAGTCTGTTCTTAAGTCTTGAAAGATTTTCTCAGCACTTGGATGATCATGACTGTGTATCATGTAAGACAATACAGCTCGTCTCGTTTCCGTTATTCGAATTTTCTTTTCTCTTAGATAGTCCAATACTTTCTGATAATCTTGTCCTTGTTTTTCATTTTCATTGAACATCATTAATCCTCATTCTAGTTTATCACTTCATTATATCATGTTTCAGATTATATTTTCGAATTTTTGCTTAAAAAGTATTCTAATCGGTTCATATCTGCTAAAAACGTATTTACTTTGAAAATAAATAAAATATTAGTGAAGCAATCTACCTTACTATATGGTAATAAAAAATCTCATCTAAAATTGAATGAAAAATACTAATTTATAAACATAAATTTGATACACCTGTTAAATAGAATTAATTATCATTCGATATACGAATACAATCTTCCATTTAAAAAACATGCATGAAAGAGTTGTTTGTTCAGAGTCTAAAACAGAGATACATACTTTATCTCCCAACTTTTCGTATGTATTTGACCAATAAAGAGATCCTAGAAAAACTTCTCTCTTAACCTTTCATTTTCAATAAAAAACAAGTAGCTCAATTCTTTGATCTCATTGAAGAGATATTTTCTTGTGTAAATTCTATGTTTCAAACTATTTTTAAGACTTTCTCAATGAATAAGGACAAAATTATGAATGCCCTTAACTTCATTATTCCAACACAAAACTATCAGTAACTAGAAATTTCCTCAAAGTTATTAAACTCAATTCCTTTGCTTTTCGCACTTTGACAACTTCAAAAAATTGATTTTGATTGCGCTAAACATCAAAAAGGAGAGGACGGAACTCATCCTCTCTCGGTGTTAAACAAGCATAGATGCCGTCATTCCCTCCAGATATCCCCTATAAGAAACCTTATAGGGGTAGGCGGTAAAACAGTCCATACTTTGAAAATCGTACTTGAACAAGTAATAAAGCAAGAAGCGCAAGTGCAGACTATCCCTCTCATAGCTGTCCAACTTTAGATAGGCATAAGCTCTCTCTAAAAAGGAATCAACTTCTCTATATTCGTTGTAAACTTTTTCAATCATGACAACCTCCTTTCTCTCTAAATTTAATATAGTAAAAAGAAAGCAAGAATAGATTATTTTTTCTAATTTGACATCTGAAATGTCAAAAAAAGAAGCAGATGACTCTGCTCCTTTAACATCTATCCGCTATAGTTGAAAAAGAACCCTAAAAAATAGCCCTCAAACCGATGAGAGCTATTTAAAATACTACTAAACTATGATTATAATTCGATATCACCAAATAGATCAGCCATTGAAAATCCAGTTTGAGTTTCTGGAAGTTCAAAGTCACGTTTTTCTTGACGACGTGGACGACGTGGACGAGATTGACGTTTTTCTTCTTTTTGACCTTCTTCTTGAGCTGGACGTTCTTCAAGAGCTTTAATAGAAAGTGAAACACGTTCTGCGTCAGCATTCACTTCAAGAACCTTAACAGTTACTTCTTGACCAACTTTAAGTGCATCTTTTGGATTTTCAACACGTTTGTGCGAAATTTGTGAGATGTGAACAAGTCCATCGATCCCTGGCAATACTTCTACGAAGGCTCCGAAGTCAGTTAAACGTTTAACAGTTCCTTCGATAACATCACCAGCAGCCAATTTTTGCTCAACTCCATCCCATGGTCCAGGTGTTGTTGCTTTAAGTGAAAGTGAAACGCGTCCTTCTTCCTCATTAAGATCAAGGATTTTCACTTCGATTTCTTCACCAACAGATACAACTGATTTAGGTGAAACGTTGCGTTCATGTGACAATTCAGTCAAGTGAACCAATCCATCAACACCACCAAGGTCGATGAAAGCACCGAAGCTAGTGATACGTGCTACTTTACCAGTTACAACATCGCCAACATTCAACTTAGAGAAAACTTCAGCACGAGCTGCTGCAGTTTCTGCTTCAACTACTTCACGACGTGAAAGAATGAAACGGTTTTCTTTTGGATCAACTTCTTTAATTTTTGCATTAAATTCTTGACCTACAAAACGCTCAGTGTTACGAACGAAACGAGTATCAAGCATTGAAGCTGGAATAAATCCACGAAGTCCTTCAAACTCTACTGAGAGTCCACCCTTAACAGCGCGAGTTCCTTTAACTGTAACAACTTCTTCTTCACGACCAACTAATTTGTCCCAAGCCTTGCGAGCTTCTAAACGTTTTTTAGATACTAGGTAAGTAACGGTATCAGTATCTTTACCTACTACTTGACGAAGAACAAGCAATTCAAGTGTTTCACCTGGTTTTACCAATTCGTTGATGTCTGCATCGCGATCGTTAGTCAATTCGCGGAGAGTCAAAACTCCCTCAACACCAGTACCAGAGATTGCAACGTTAGCTTGAGTAGCGTCTACTGTCAATACTTCTGCAGTAACAACATCGCCTGGCTCAACTTGGCTAACACTGTTTAGCAAATCTTCAAATTCATTCATCTAAAAAATCCTCCAACAATCAGGTTTCCAACCTGACATACATTAATTATTTTTCCTAAGCACCGCAAGACAAGATTTCTTTTCATTTTTCCTATCGGATGATATAAAGAAATAAAATACCCTAAGATATTTTACCCTCATCTGATATGTTACCTAGAACTGGGGTAGCTGGATTCGAACCAACGCATGAGGGAGTCAAAGTCCCTTGCCTTACCGCTTGGCTATACCCCAAAAGTGAAATGGAGAGAGAGGGATTCGAACCCCCGAACCCGAAGGAGCGGATTTACAGTCCGCCGCGTTTAGCCTCTTCGCTATCTCTCCAAGCAATCAACATAAACCATTATACCAAACTAGTTTGTATATTGCAAGACTTTTTTCAAAATATTTTAGATTCCAAAGACAAATTGAGGTTTCTTTTCTACGAAACCTCAATCACTTTTTTTATTCTTCTATGTTATTTTCCTGCGTAGGAATTATTTCAACTTTTACCTTGGTAACACGCCCATTTTTTACTTTATCATTAGTCAAAATAAGATGCTTCTCTTGACTAATAATTTCAAAACTAAGACGTTCTTGTGGACCAGGTATCGTACCTACTCCTGTCAAGTAATACCCAGCAATCGTGTCTACATCATCACTCTCAAGCTCGACCATAAAGTGTCCGTTAAAATCATTTAAATTCATAGCTCCATGAACGATATAAGTGTTCTCACTAATTTGGTGTACGTCAACAGCGGCTTTATCCGTTTCATCATCAATTTCACCGACAATTTCTTCCAATAAATCTTCTAGTGTAACCAAACCTGCCATACCACCGTATTCGTCCAGCAAAATCGCCATTTGATTTTGCGTGTTACGAAGAGACTTAAGTAAGTCGTCAACGAAAATAGTTTCAGGAACAAAAAGTGGCTCCTGCAAGATTTTTCTAAGAACGATATTGTCAAAACCGTTGGTGAATCCCTCGTTCAGCAAACGTTTTGTGTGAATTAGCCCAATAACATTATCTTTATCATCATCATAAACAGGAATACGTGAGTAATTCTGCTTAAGGATGCTTTCAATAATATCACGGGTATCATCCTGAATATCCACCATAAAAGCATCGGTTCTAGGCACCATGACTTCTCGAGCCATGAGCTCATCCAGCGAGAAAATACCTTGTAACATCTCAATTTCATCTGCATCCAGCGTTTCTTCGCTATTCGTCAGCATGTACTCGATTTCGTCACGGGTCATCTTCTCATCCGCGTCATCAAAAGTCATCGGCGTAATACGACTAAGGAGATTAGTTGAGGCAGAGAGCAACCAAACAAAAGGACTGACAATCTTACCCAAAAGAATAATGACTGGCGCAGTTCGTACCGCTAAGCCATCCTTAAGGTTCATGGCAATACGCTTAGGATAAAGCTCCCCTAGAACGATGGAGATGTAAGTCAAAAGGGCAAGGGCTAAAAAACTTGCCACTGCTCTTGCAGTTTCTGAATTTCCCATCCAAGAAGCAATCTCCTGTCCCAATGTGTCCGCAAGACTTGCCCCTGAAAGAATGTTAATCAAGGTAATTCCAACTTGAATAGTTGATAAAAAATTGTTTGGATTCTCCAAAACCTTCAACAGACGAATATATTTGGTGTCTCCCTCCTCAGCTTTCTGCTCAACACGAGAACGATTGAGCGATACCATAGCCATCTCAGACGCTGAGAAAAAAGCGTTGAGTAAGGTCAATACCAAAAGTAAAATAGCTTGTAGCAACAAATTCTGACTGCCAGGGTCTTCCATGTAGATCTCCTATGTAAAAAGTTATAGTTTTATTATACCATAATTTGAAACGAAAACCAAAAAAATTCTATTTCGAAATCGCAAATAATTTCACTAAAAATTAGGAGAATAAAATAAGTTTTTGATAGTGTTTGCTGCCCAGTGGGTAGCATATATGGTTGCTCCGGCTATGACAACCGCTCCAGTAGCAGCTAATAGAACTTGTCCTACCCCTGGAATAAAGTAAGAACCAGCATAGTATACAGCACCACCAATTGCAATTGCAGAACGTGGTTGAATTTATGGTTGAGGAATAGCTGTTTCAAGTAATTCAACTAACTCCTGTTCAGTATAAGAATGTCCGTTTATAATAAGTTCAGTATCAGTAACTATGACGGCTTCAGAGAAGTAATTCAAAGTAGTATTATCTTGTTCGCTAGCTAGAACAGAAATAGAAGGTAGCGATATATTGGTGCTAATTACTGCGATACACAATAATGTAATGCACTTGATACGTTTTGACTTCGTACTAAACCTCCGTTTTTTAGATTTCTCAATTTGTATTATACCGTAAAATACCTAGATCAGAAAGTGTTATCACTATCGGAATCTAATGATTAAATTCTTTAAATTTACATAAGAAAAAGTTAACAAATTAAAACTCTGGCTATTGGAAAAACTAATTCATTCATTTTTTCAATTTGAGGTTAGATTTTCCCTAACCTATTATGAATTTAGAACTTTTTCATTATAAGACAGCTAAAATTAGAACAATAATCGTAGGTTAGTATTAAAACAAGCAATACAAAAAATAAAATGAACAACTATTCGTGTTCATTTCGTAAGTTTTATAGACTATAAAGATTACTACAAACAAGAGCTTAGAGACATTTATATATATCTTACGCCACATTATACACAGAAATCACAATGATAATCCTACTAGCGATAGCAATAAAAACAAAACACCTACAAACAAACTCAAAAATATCGCTACCTTGCTCCAAGCTTATCGTCTTTTGTAATAAAGAGATGAACAAATATTCTACCAATAGTCAAAATAGCATAATGTTCTTGCTGACCCTCCTCTATATTTTAGCCATTTCCAGCTGAAACACAACGAGAGCAAGGAGATTCTTTCAAATAAGCAGCTCATTTATTGATAAAGTAGTCCTCCTTGGTCAAGACATAATGAATCCTTGTAACGATTCGTCCTGGTTCTTTTTTGTCCATTCTGGCATATGGTTCTTCATGGGAAAAACGCATACCTGATTTCTCCATGACCTTGCCAGATGCGGGATTATCCTTATCGTGAAGGGCGGTCAACTTGTTCATTCCAATCTTCTCAAAAGCCAGCTCAATCACGGCACGATTGGCTTCTGTCGTCAAACCTCGATTCCAATATTTTTTATTGATAATGTAACCAATAGCTGCCTTCTTAAGAACAGGATCAATCTTGTGCAAGTCAATGGTTCCAATAAACTGACCATTGCTTTTTAGTTCGATTCCCCAGCGTCCCAAGGGATTAGCCAAATAGAACTGAGCAATGTTGTTCTTAGTTTCTTCTAAACTTAGATTGATTGGAAAAGTGTAGCGCGTATTTTTCTTATCTGAGACATACTCAAACATAGCTTCCGCATCATCCAAGGTCACAGGACGTAAGACTAGTCTCTCTGTTTCAAGAACAAGATTCTCTGATAATTTAACATAGATATTTTCCATTATATTATCTTTCTTTAAAATTTTCTAGAAGAAAACAGAACAAATCTGTAGCCGACATTTCTTATGGATTAATTATTTATTTTGCTTTATCTTGGTTATCTTTTTCTGGAGTAATTAGAGTTGAATGTGTTTCGTAAGCTCTGATAACTTGAGCCACGACTGGATGACGGACCACATCCTTAGCTGAAAAATGAACAAAGTCAATCTGCTGAATGTTCTTGAGTTTTTCTTGCGCATCAATCAAGCCAGACTTAACATTACGTGGCAGGTCGATTTGGCTACTATCTCCATTGACAATCATTTTGGAATTAAAGCCAAGACGCGTCAAAAACATCTTCATCTGCATCATGGTTGTATTTTGTGCTTCATCCAAAATAACAAAAGCATCATCCAAGGTTCGACCACGCATATAGGCAAGGGGGGCAATTTCAATAATCTCTCGTTCCATGAGGCGAGTGGTTTGATCCTTTCCTAGAATCTGGTATAAGGCATCATAGACCGGACGCAGATAAGGATCAACCTTTTCCTTTAGATCACCTGGCAGAAAGCCCAGACTCTCTCCCGCTTCAACTGCTGGGCGTGTTAAAATGATTCGTTTGACTTGACCTCTCTTTAAGGCTGTCACAGCTAAAGTGACCGCCAGAAAGGTCTTCCCAGTCCCTGCAGGACCAATCCCAAAGGTAATATCATGGTTCTTGACACTGTCAACATAGAGTTTTTGCCCAAGGGTTTTGACACGGATGGGTTTCCCAGTATTGTCCTTGATAATTTCTTCTTCATAAAGGGCGACAAATTTGTCAATTTCCTGATTTTTGACCATGGTAATAGCTGTCACCACATCCGGGGTGCCAACGGTCATACCACGATTCACCAAGACCATCAAAGCCTGAATCACCTGGCGAACTTCTTCACAGGCAGCCTCTTGACCAATTACTTGCACAAGCTCCGTACGAGCATGAATCACAACATCAAGTTCTTCTTCCATCAGACGAAGATGACGTTCATTGGAGCCGAATAAATGAAAGAGGTCGTCTGGATGACTAAGCTGAATATCAATTGAATGTTCCTTCAAATAAAGAACCTCTCTAATCCTTATAATTTTAGATAAATTTACGCTAGCCTTTAGAAGTCGGTAACAAGTCTAAGTTACAACTGAAGTTCGATAAGAAGACTTTCCGACGTCATAAAAGATAATGAGACTGACTATATTATAGCAAAGAGGTCGAAAAAATTCTATTTCCGACCCTGAAACTAGTTTTAATGCTCCAAATATTCCTGCCAGATTTGATCAAAATCGCTCAGATTAAAGGAAAAACTAGCATGTTCCTCCAAAAAACGACTGACTTCGTCAAAATCATCCGTGTGTTTTGGAAAGGCTGATTCACCGAAAGCCAAGTCTGCCAAGACAGCCTTGGGACTATTACTTTTAGGATTGCGCTCAGTCATAAGCCAAGTGTAAAATGATTTTCTCATAAGTTTTACACCAACTCCGTTCCGTACGGATCTTGTTTGATTTTACCAGCCTTCATCAAGCCACCCAGAGCTTTTTTGAACTGTCCTTTAGAAATACCAAAGGTTGCCTTGATGTCGTCAGGAGATGACTTATCATTCAAGGTCATGAAACCGCCATTGCTTTCTAGGTAAGTCAAAATCATCTGAGCATCATTCTCCAACATTTCAAAGGAACGTGGTTTGAGGGAAAGGTTGAGCGTGCGATCCACTTCCCGAAAACCAATAACACGCGCGTCTAACACTTGCCCCAAACGTGGCTCTGCGTAGCGCTCACTTGGGTGGATAAAACCAAGCATATTATTTTCAGGTAGATAAACGAAGGTTCCTGAAAGTTTTAAACGGTATACAATGGCTGGCCAATTTTGATTCTGCATATTGTTGTAGGCAGGGCGGGCCAGACGTTGGAAGTCTTCTTGATAGGCCAAGAGTCCCCAGATACGGTCTTTCTTATCCACTTCAAGACGAATATAAAGCTGATCTCCCTTCTTTGGCCAAAGTTCTTTGAGCTCAGGAAGGATATCGAGTGACACTACAATTTCCTTATCAGGAAGGCCCGTATCCACAAAAACACCCAAGTCCTTTCGAACTTCTGTTACCCGTCCCCAACCAAATTGATCCTGAGTCGCTGTCACTTCTAAGGTGGTTAGCCGCAATTTTTGCTTCATATCTGCATAAGCAAAACCTTTAACCGTATCACCTACTGTATGCTGACCTTCTTCCTTGGCCAGCGCATAGGTTTGACCATCCTTTTGCACAAAGTAAAAACGGTCATTTTCATCGATGATGAGTCCAACGATAAAACTTGCAAGATTTGTATTCATATTTCCTTCTTTCTTCCCACATAGTGTGGAAAAATTTTTAAACAAAACTCAGTCAGCAGAGCCAACTGAGTTGTTAGTTGTTTAGAACTTTCAGTTATATTAACGTTAAGTCAATAACGATTTAACTTGCTTGATTTGAAATCTATCACTTGTTTAGAGTAGTTTTTAGACTTCTAAAAGTTCTTTTTCTTTGTTTGCAGTCATCTCATCAACATGTTTTACTGCATCATCAGTGACTTTTTGGATATCCTTCTCGAGAGATTTCAATTCATCTTCTGTGATTTCTTTGGTTTTTTCTTGCTTCTTAGCTTCATCCATCGCATCACGGCGGATGTTACGAATTGCTACTTTAGCATTTTCACCTACTTTTTTCACTTCCTTAGCAAGATCACGACGAGTTTCCTCTGTCAAAGCTGGGATAACCAAACGAATAACAGTCCCATCATTAGCTGGCGTGATACCTAAATCAGAAGCATTCAAGGCACGCTCAATGTCTTTGAGTGAAGATTTATCAAATGGTGTTACCAACAAGACACGCGCTTCTGGAATAGTGATAGATGCGATTTGGTTGAGGGGTGTCTCAACACCATAATACTCAACATGAATTCGATCTAGTAAGCTAGCATTAGCACGACCTGCACGAATCGAACCAAATTCTCGAGCCAAACTTTGATGAGAATGAACCATTCTTTCTTTTGCTTTTTCTACGATTACATTTGCCATAATATTTCCTTTTCTACTTATTTTTCTTCGATACTATTTGAAACAGTTGTTCCAATATTTTCACCAAATACAACACGTTTGATATTACCCGCTTGATTCATATTAAAGACTACAAGATCGATATCATTATCCATGGATAGTGTTGACGCAGTTGAATCCATAATGCGCAAACCTTTGTTAATCACATCGCGGTGAGTTAACTCTTCAAACTTGACCGCTGTTTTATCTTTCTTCGGATCCGCATTGTAAACCCCATCAACACCATTTTTCGCCATCAAAATCGCATCAGCCTCAATTTCAGCTGCACGTAAGGCCGCTGTAGTATCTGTCGAGAAATAAGGTGAGCCAATTCCAGCACCAAAAATAACAATACGTCCTTTTTCAAGATGACGAAGAGCACGACCACGGACATACGGCTCAGCCACTTGTTGCATGGAAATGGCTGTTTGTACACGTGTATCAACCCCTACTTGTTGAAGCGAATCCGCCATTACAAGAGCGTTCATAACCGTTCCAAGCATTCCTGTATAGTCAGCCTGCACCCGGTCCATTCCTGCCTCAGCTGCAGGTTCCCCACGCCAAAGGTTTCCGCCACCGATGACAAGAGCAATTTCAATCCCTAAGCTATGAACTTCTTGAATTTCTTGCGCCATTTTTTGAACAGTCTTAATGTCAATTCCTACACCACGTTCACCAGCAAGAGCTTCACCTGATAATTTAATCAGAATTCGTTTATATTTTGGTTCCACCTATCTCAACTCCTTTATTTTATCCAACCTATTTTATCATAAAAGATGATAAATTTATAGTCTTATCGGTTTATTTTTCAAAAAAACTCTCATACTATATTTAAAAGCCCTGTTGCACTATATTTTACAATTTATCACATTAAAAAAATCTGAAAACAACAAATATAGTCACCACTATATTTGACAAAATCGTATAGTATAAGAGCATACTGAAGCCGCCATTTCTTACCAGTTGTAACGTGACTCCTAGTAAAGCAACGAAAAATAAAGCAAACCTGCTCAAAAAAGTAAAGTATCATCCTGTTTCATTTTTCTCATGTTTTTCACTATAACACAAACGACTTCCACAATACAAGTTTAAAAAATCACTCACTATATTTCTATTTTCTGTTCAAATATTGTATAGGTATGATAAAATGATACTGTTATGAAAATAAAAAAACAGTTTTATTACTTTGCAGGCGCTAGTATCCTACTCGCATCAATAGCATTTTTTTCTTATCAAGAAAAGAAACAAAGACAACTTTATGGGGAAGTTAGTATTGAAAATTTAAACTACCTCTATGAAGATACCTTAACTCAGTTAGATGCCTTAGCTCTTACAAAATCAGCAGTTGTTCAATCCTATACAATCGACAAGGCTTCTATTCATGAAAAGAATCAACAAATTTTTTTGGATCTCAAAATCAATCGGTCTGATGATCACAAAGTTCACTTAGAACTAGCAAAAGATAAAGAGGGGGATTTTACTATCACAAAATCCACTCCAAGCACCGCCTTACAGACAAAACTTGAAGCAAAACCCTATAAAGACACCCTGAAAGAAATAGAGAATCATTTACAAGAAGTTCGAAATCGGGATAAGTGGGATGAGGGAATCCGAACGGCTTATTATGAACACGTTCGTCAAAAAATGAAAAAAGCTAAATTAACACAACTTACTGACACATTAAATGAAATGAGCCAAGAGGCTAAGGAAATTGGTTCTGCTGTCTATACTGACTTTTTCGTCTGGTCAGATTTGAGTAGTCGTGAAAAACTTTCTCTAGTCCTTGAACATATGCAAGCCGAAATCGATCAATACCACTTTCTACAGATGGGCACAAACGGGTATCGTTTTTCAAAAACACTCGAACCTACCAGTGATTTCTACAGTTTTTTCAGACAAGAAATTTTGAAAACTTATAAAACTAAGGAAGGTTTAAAAGCCGACGAACTAGGGGAGAAACTCCATCTTTTTCGTTCTCATATAGACAAACAAGCAATTGATTATATTCGAGATAATTTTGATGGTGCTAATGATTATGAAAAATTGCTCAACTACACTCGTCAAAAAAACATCAAAGTTGACTACACTACTGGGGCTGTCTTTCATAACCGTACATATGGTGAGTTTAGCTACACTCAAAACATGAAGGTACAAGTTCCACAAGCCAATATCAGTGGTAATTACGGTACAAATAACGCTCGATTTATCGAATATATCGTGAACATCAATACTGGAAATTTCGTATCCGAGTGGAATGTTTATAGACAACTTCCTGATGGGACTTATGATTCCAACCCTGATCACTACACCATTGAAGAGGGGGGAGATGCAGCTAATACCGAATCTGCTAACTATGGTTTATCTAAAGGACTTAACAAAGATGTCCCAGTCGCTCTAGCACGTACACATGGATCTCTAGATGTAAGTCACCCTGCAGATACTGATATTCGCAGAAAAATGACCAAAAAATGGAGACCAGCAGCTTCTCTAAATAAAGGGGGACGTTATGCTGATCTTGTAAAAAAAGGAGGAACAAGTGATGTTAAACGTTGGAGGGAAATCGAAGATGAGGATCGCCTACAAGCTTATAATGATTTTATTGCCTCTACTAGTGTTGGGGATGGGTTTGATCTTTTTTATCAACGCATCAACCAAGAGCAAACCTCAAACAACTAATACGGTTTATTCATCTTTACTAGACAAAAACTTTTACCATGTGAGAGATGCTTATCTTGTTCAACTCTATGGAGAAAATACAGGCATGTCATTTGATTTAGCCAAAAAGCAACTTTTTGGAGCTGATGTTGCCATAAAAGATGGAAATCTCTATGGAGATGAACTAGTAGACTGGTCCCTTGAGGACTACTATGAAAACGAAGAAGATTATTTTTTAGATGCTACACGACATATTCCTATAGATAAAAAAGCTATCAAAGAAAATCAATTCAAACAAACAATCGTATTACAAGATATTTGGAGTCATTTTAAATCAGAGGATGTTACTAATGACGTCATTGAAAACTTTAAACAAGGAAATTTAACCCAACTACGTATTAGTTACAATAAGAACTATCTCCCTATCAAATTAGAAGGTTTTTACAAATCAGGGGAAGAGAAAGGATGGAAAGATTTATTTTACATAGATTATCCTTATGAAAATCAATCTATGTTTGATAAGGAATTAGATGCTTATGTTAAAACTATCGAATCACAAACCACTCAAGAAAGCGAGGTTGAAGACGACTAGTTAATAAAAAGCGCTTAGTCTCCTTAAACAAATCTAAGATAAAGTCACTCATACTCACTAGTAGCAGTCATTTCCAATTTTCGCTTTGTTGTGGTCGATTCCTGAAATCTAAGGTCAAGTTCACATTCCTATGCCTATCTAAGGAAAACGCTAGTGTTAAAATATAATTAACCTTCCTTTGTAAATATACCTAAAGTATGGTAAAATTATAAGGTATGCGTGGCAAGTGTTCCAGTTAGATGGAACATCGAATAGGTACCATTATTATAGTTATTTCGTAACTTTCAAGCACCTCCACCACATCGATACTGAGGTGCTTTTCTTTTTGCCATAAGTTTAATTTAATTGGAAAATTTTTAACCAATTCATCATATAAAGGGACGCTATGATTGATAAAGACCAATATTATTTTATACGGAATCATCCGGCATTTGAAAATCTGAGCATTGATACTTTTGACAAACTTGCTAGTCATATTCAGTATCGGAAAACGAAAAAAATCAAATTCTTTTTTACGAAGGTGATGAAAGACGGGATCTTTACCTTATTTACGAAGGCTATGTTCGAATTGAGGAATATGATCAGACCGACCGCTTCTCCTACATTGACCATATAAAAAAAGGAAGTGTTTTTCCTTATGGTGGCTTGTTTAAGGATGGTTTTTACCACTACACTGCTATTGCTATCAATGAAGTTGAATACTTCAAAATACCGACAAAGTTATTTGAAGAACTATCACAAAAACACATCAAACAAATGACTTTTTTAGCTAGAAAACTTTCTTCAATCTTAGAATTCCAAGAATTGCGTCTACGAAATATGGTTTCTGGGAGTGCAACGGAACGAGTTATCCAAGCAATTTCTCTCCTCTTTGTAGATCTCTGTTTAGAAAACGAATCCCAGCTCCCTTTTCCTATTAACGTTAAAGAACTGGCACGTTTGAGTGGAACAACTAGAGAAACCACAGCTAAAGTCATTAAGACTTTGCAGGACGATTACCGGATTCGCTATCAACAAAAAGTTTTAACCATCTTGGATAGAGATTTTTTCTTAAAATACATCAACTAAACTAGCATTTTATCTGTCTTTTTCTCTCGTCAAAAGAGGTTGGAAACTATTTCCAACCTCTTTTTTATAGTGCAAGTTTCTGATTAGTGTCATCAATAAATCTTTCTGATTTTTTCCAAGTACATTATCTAATCTATAGACCTTGTATCTTATTTTATTGTAATGTCTATCTCTAATAATAGAGTATCAAACTGAAAATCACTATTTTAAAACGAAAGTGAGGCTTATTACTTTATATTTCAACAATCTTGCGGTAGCTTCTAGATGTGATAGCAAAAATCAAGAGATAGATCACGAAGAACAGTCCACAGATTAAGAGTGTCACTTGGAGCATCATCTGACTATCTATGACACCGATGAGTTTCAAAATCATGCTGAGCATTGGATAGGCAAAAGCTAAGTGGGTTAAGGCAAAGACAACTGGTAGGAAAAAGACTGTCAAGACTTGCTTGCGGATGGTTTGTTTGATTTGTTGGTGATCTAGACCAACCTTTTGCAAGATAACAAAGCGCTCCCGATCTTCGTATCCTTCAGAGATTTGTTTGTAGTAGATGACTAAAATGGTTCCCACGATAAAGATCAAGGATAGGAAAATACCGATAAAGAAGACACCGCCAAACAGAACATTCATTTGGTTGAGCGCATCCGCTTTATTACTACCATAAACGTAACTTCCCTCACGGTTGAGTTGACCACTAAAGGTAGTTAAGTAGTCATCATAAGTATCAGCTAGAGCGAGTTGCTGGTCTTCGCTAGCCGTAACATCCATCCCCCCATAGAGTTGTGTATTGATAGAAGCTTCGGGATAGCGATTGAGAAAGTCTTCAAGGTTTGGAACGATTAAATAATTGTAATCTGGCGTAAATAGATTGAACTGATTGGGAACATGGTCCACAATAAAGTCTTGATCAAAGCTTTCTTTGATCGTGTAGGTTTGACCATTGATCGTCAGTTCATTCTGTCCCTTGACTTGCTCGTTCTTAGCATAAAGGCCGACTTGGTTTTGGCTAAGATTCAGTTTTTGACCGGTCATATTTTCATAGTCTGCTTGATCAAAAACCATAAACACCGTTTTAGGGGTTACACGATTCTCCCCCCGTTGATAGATAGTGAGATTCGTTCCTTCTTGATAAGCCACTCCAAAGTAAGCATAGGTGAGGATTTCTTTGCGACTCACTTCTAGTTGGTGGTCACTAGCAAATTGACCAAGAGCTTGATCCGCCTCCTCCTGGCTGATATTTTGTCCGCTAATCCCAAAATCATGGGGACTCATGTATTTTTGGAAAGTGTTGGAAGCATTAAAGATACTGGTCGAAGCAGACAGGGTCACTAGCACCATGGTTGAAAGGATGGCGATAGTGGCAAGACCGATCGCATTCTTTTTCATCCGATAGATGAGGTTTGAGACCGCGATCATATTCTTAGGTTGGTAATAATAGCGCTTGTTTTTCTTTAAACCTTGTAAGAAAACCGTTGTTCCTGCATCAAAGAGGAGGTAAGTCCCCAAGATGACGAAAAGAACTGCTAGGAAAAAGATCATAAGAGCAGAAACTGGATCTTTCACCGTCAAGGCAATGAAGTAACCAACTCCAAGTGAGACAAGTCCTAGGATTGTTTTGACAGCTAGAAAGCGCCCTTTTTTCTCACCACTTACCTTTTCCTTGGAAAGTTGGAGCGCATTCATCCGTAGGATTCGATAAGCATTGATGAGTACGAGGGCCAAAAAGATTCCTGCGAAAACAGCTAGAACCATGAACACCACAGGAAATTGGAAGGTGGCCACCAGCTTGACCTTCATGCGCATAAGTTTGAGCAAGAAGGCAAAGATCAACTTATCAAAGAGAGCACCAAGTCCAATCCCAGCCACAACGGTACCTAAACCAAAGACTAGTAATTCCTTAAAGACCATACTGATCAAGTGCCGTTTCTCCAAACCCAGCATGCCATAAAGTCCCAATTCCTTGGAACGATTTTTCATCACAAAACTATTGGCATAGAGCACAATAATGGCTGAGGCGATCGTCACAACAAACATCCCAAGCCCCAAGGTCATTCGAATACTGGAACCACCTCGGATATTATCGATATTGGGATTGAGACTCAGGGAGTAAAAAAGGTAGGTAATGGTGACCGATAAAAGGACAGCCAAACTAAATGGATAATACAATTTGCGGTTTTTGATGAGGTTTGAAACCGCTAACTGATTGGTTAATCGAAACATACTAGTTCACCTCACTTGCCATAACAGTTAAGGTATCTGAGATTTCTTGGAACATTTGACGCTCAGTCTTTTCACCACGATAGATTTGGTTGTAGAGAATACCGTCCTTGATAAAGAGCACACGCTTAGCCCTGCTGGCTGCAGCTGTTGAGTGGGTTACCATGAGAATGGTTTGCCCACGTTCATTGATTTCATCAAAGACATCGAGAAGGGCTGCAGATGACTTGGAGTCCAGGGCTCCTGTTGGTTCATCCGCAAGGAGAATTTCAGGTTCCGTGATGATGGCGCGTGCGACAGCTACCCGTTGTTTTTGACCACCAGAGATTTCGTAGGGGTACTTTTCCTGCAATTGATTGATGCCTAGATTTTCAGCTGTCACTACCAATTTTTTCATCATCTCCGTAATGGGTCTTCGTGACAAAACAAGTGGTAGTAAGATATTGTCCTTGACTGACAAGGTATCTAGTAAATTAAAATCTTGGAAAACAAAACCAAGCTTCTCACGACGGAAACTAGAAGCCTGAGAATTTTTAATGGTGGCTGTATCTGTACCGTTTAGAAAAACACGACCTTGAGTTGGTTTATCCAGCATAGCTAGGATATTGAGAAGAGTGGATTTACCAGAACCAGACTCTCCCATGATAGCAACATACTCGCCTTTTTCTACAGCAAAGTGAATATCTTTTAAGGCTTCAACTTGACTGCCATGAAAACGACTTTTATAAATTTTTTGAACATGTTGTACATCGAGCAATGACATTAGGAACCTCTTTCTAAGTTGATGACTAAACAAAACGAACGAATCATCAACCATGTTTTATTTTACTATGAAACCATTATACAAAAAATAAAAAATGAACGCATTAACTTAACCTTTCATTTATAGGGCTATTTCTTACACTTTGGTAAGATTTCATCTTGTAAAGAAAAAACATAAGAAAGTTAAACTGATTCCATAAACAAGAACCATCCTTGAAAAACTGGCTCTATCATTTCTGTAGTGGGTCAATTCACTGTAGGAATTATGGAACCTATTTTGTGTAGAAAAAAGTCCCATATGACCTATAATGATAAATGACAAAACTGGAGACGACCAATTTGACGTCTGAAATGTCAAAAAAGAAGCAGACGACTCTGCTCCTTTAATATCTATACTTCTCGTCTACCCACTACAGTTGACAAAGAGCTTTTTGTATCACTAATTCATTATTTTTCAACTCTTATTCCTTGAGTGTCAACTGTTAGTTCAACCAAGGTCCCCTCAAAGCTTTGAGCTTGAATATCTTTTTGTAACGTCGGAAGTTTGGCTTTTTCAACAAGTATCATAACAGTTGGACCAGCACCAGATAAATAAGTCGCATAAACCCCATGTTGATGTCCTATTTTCTTAATACTAGAAAATTCTTTAATGAGTGACTGACGATAAGTTTCGTGAAAAAGATCTGATTCAATCATAGCTCCTGCTGTCACTAAGTCCCCACTTAACAAGGCCGCTATCGCCACATTGGCAATACTGGAAGCTGCAACAGATGTTTTATAGTCCATCTCACTTGGTAATACACCCCTACTTTCACTAGTTTTAAGTTCATAATTCGGAATATAAGCTAACAAACCAGTTTCTGGAAAGGGTGATACAACAGATTTAACCTTGCCATTTACAAAACTTGAGATAACAAGATTCCCATAAATAGCTGGTGCTACATTATCTGGATGTCCTTCAATAGCCGTTGCAATATCTAATTTCTCTGTATTTGATAGTTCTAAATTTCCTAGCTGGTTTGCTAGTTCAATCCCTGCAACAATAACTGAACTTGACGATCCTAAACCTCTAGCTAAGGGAATATCACTCGTCATTAAAATACGGTGTGGTTGCAGAGTATTTTTGACTTTTAAAGCCGTTTGAATGAGTAAGTTCTGTTCATCCTTAGGAATCCCATCCCCCAAGTCATGACTGATTTCCCATGAACTTGTTTCTTCCAAAATCTCTATCGTTAAATATTTTGAAACAGCAACGCCTACCGAATCAAAACCAGGTCCAATATTAGCTGAAGTGGCTGGTATTGTGATTTTCATTTTTTATGCTCCCAAAACTCTTAAAGTACTAAGCAAATTAAAATCAGCATCTGCCTTTATTTTTTCCGTTACGGCTGCTAGTTGCCCCTTATCGAGTGAATGAGTAATAATGACAACATGAGCTGTTTCGCCACTTGCTCCGTGTTGTAAAATCTGTTTAAAGGAAACACCTTCTGAATTGAAAATTTCTGCTAACTTAAGAACCTGACCTTTAGCATCCGGCGCTTGGATAGAGAAATAATAGTCACTCTTCACATCTTTTTCTTGTGCTAATGTTAATTCACGTCTATATTCGTTAAATGCCTTTCCAATCGTTCCTTCATTTAAACGACGAACAATCCGAATAATATCTGCAACAACACTAGTTGCTGTAGGTTTTTGACCGGCACCAGGCCCATAATACATGGACTCCCCTATACCAATTGATTCCACAAAAACAGCATTCATTACTCCATTTACATTGGCTAATGGATGTGATTTGGGTAAAAAGGTTGGAGACACTTCAGCTGCAATCCCTGATTCTGTTTCTTCAATAGACCCCACCAGTTTTATTACATAACCAAGTTCTTGTGCAACTGCTACATCATCCGGAGTGATTTGACGAATTCCTTGATGTGCTACATCTTTAAACTGAATATCCATACCAAATGCAAACTGACTAAGAATGACCATTTTATAAGCTGCATCAATCCCATCCACATCGTTTGTTGGATCACTTTCAGCAAAGCCAAGACGCTGAGCCTCCGCTAAAGCGGCTTCATATGTCCATCCTTCTTCAACCATCTTGGTCATCATAAAATTTGAAGTCCCATTTACAACGCCAAGTACACGAGTAATCTTATCTGACGCTAACGAATTCACCAAGGTGCGCAAAATTGGAATCCCACCAGCAACAGCAGCTTCATAATAGAGAGCAACATGTTTCTTTTGAGCAATTTCTAACAATTCACGACCATGCACCGCAAGTAAATCTTTATTGGCAGTTACAACATGTTTGCCAGCCTCCAAAGCTCGAGTAATAAAAGTTTTAGCCGGTTCTATACGTCCCATCAATTCGACAACGATCGTAACTTCTGAATCGTTCAAAATTTCATCAACATTTGTTACAAAGTTAAAGTCGTTTCCTGCTTCTAGTAAACGATTTTTTTCTTCGTCATCCTTAACCAATACTTTCGTAATTTCAATATCTGATTTTGCTGATTGAACAATTTTATCCTTATTTTCGTTTAATAAAAACGGAATTCCGCTGGCCACAGTACCAAAACCAAGTAACGCAATTTTTATCGACATATTCATCTCCTTGAATCTATTCAACCTTTAAAATTATACTTTAGGTATTAAAAACCACCAGTCAAAAATGGTTTCTAAAAGGCTTTTATTCATCCTTTATTATACCAAAGTTTTCTTGAAAATTCATTTAAAATTCTCCATAATTTTGCTATAATGTATACAAAAACAGAAAGTTGAGCTAAACATGCCCTCTAAAAGTTCAAAAACAAGAAATTATAAGCACAGTGGAAAAGGTACCCGCAAAACACGTCCTTGGGTAATTTTTAATCTCTTTCTCTTAGATTTACTGCTCATTTTAGGTTTTTTTCTCACCTTGCATCATTTTCAATTAATTAATTCTTCTCAAGTAAATTCTGACAGACAAGTACAAGAATCTCCAAAAAATGAACAGACTAACTCAGATAGTGCCTCAAATACTGATACAAACACTAATGAAATTAATTGGGTAAAACAAGATACTCCTGTTCAAATCCCTATTTTGATGTATCATGCGATTCATGTTATGGATCCGTCCGAAGCTGAAAATGCTAATTTAATTGTCTCTCCTGATGTGTTTGAGAGCCATTTACAAGCTTTGTCAGACGCTGGCTATTATACCCTTACCCCTGAAGAAGCATATAAAATACTGACAGAAAATGTTTTACCTGAAAATAAAAAAGTTGTCTGGTTACCTTTTGATGACGGAATGGCAGACTTCTACACTCAAGCCTTCCCATTATTAATGAAGTATCAAATGCGAGGAACCAATAATATTATTACAGGATTCATTGAAGAAAATCGAGCCAATACCTTAACTTTAGAGCAAATGAAGGAAATGAAAAATCAAGGGATGTCCTTTGAAGATCACACGGTAACTCACCCAGACCTATCACTTTCTAGTTCAGATTATCAAACAAACGAACTAAGTCTTTCAAAACACTATTTAGACACTAATCTCAATCAAATCACGACTACGGTTGCTTATCCATCTGGACGCTATAGCGATGTCACCCTTCAGATAGCTGAAAGCTTAGGCTATAAGCTAGGATTAACAACAAACAACGGTCTTGCTTCACTATCAAATGGACTGTTTTCTCTAAATCGCGTTCGTATTTATCCAACTACAACTGGGCAAGAACTGTTAAAACAAATTGCAACCAATTAAATTTTATCAATTACCTATAAAAATTAAGCCTAACTTTTAAGGAATTCCTTTAAAGATAGGCTTTTTTCTTATACAATTAGAATTTATTGATACTCAAAAAATAGAATTAACGATTTTGATTAACATGATTGTTCTCTTCAGGAATGTTAGGAGTTCCTTTCTGCATCCAATTCTGTCTTTGTGGGTTAGAGTTTGGTGCACCACGACCGTCAGCTTCCATCATATCCTCCTCCATCTCTCTCCTTGGTGGTCGATTATCATCAGCTCCTTCCTGTCCATTATCAGTTTCGAAATCTTTTTCATAATTTTTATCATTTTCTTGTGAAACACCCTGTTTAGGTTGTGTTTTATTCTGTTGGTCTTGGTTAGACTGGCTTTGTGACTGTTTCGTTTTTTCTTCTACTTGTTGGCCAACCGAATTATTAGTAACCGATTGGCTCGCTGTCGATTGTTGGTTGGTTGTCTGTTGGGAAATCCCTATTCCGTACCCCCCTGCAATTCCTACAAGTAAAGCACTGATTCCTACAAGACCGGTCCAAAATTTTGGTCCCCTTTTCACAATCATCATTTTTTCTTTTGACATTATTTCATCTATGTCCTTTCTATATATTTTCAACTTATTTTACTTTCCCTAACTTAAGTACAACTAAAAGTTTTCTTAAGAATTACTAAAAGTTTTAAACAACTCGGTCATTAAGTTATCGTTAACAAAATTCTAAAAATAAGCAGAATCATTCTTTAATTTCAATAAAAAAGAAAGCGAAACGTTATCGCTTTCTTTTTTAGCAAAATAGTATTACAGAT
>NZ_KQ969157.1:557522-598605 GCF_001578805.1 Streptococcus sp. DD10
AAAAACTTTTATTTTACCATTGCACTCAAAACTCCCTCATCTGAAATGGTGTCTGAGATAAAGGAGCCGTTACTGGTTCGCTCGGATAAATTCAAATCTTGCAAGCGAGTTTCCAGGATGTTGCCCTTCGTTGATTGTACAACTAGCCGTTGTTCCGTCTCGGTCACCTCAGTCGAAAAGAGGTCGTCGACGACTACTGACTCAGCAACTGCGCCGGCTAGAAAGACCCGATGAGGCTTGTTTTTTAGTTCACGAAGGACTTGCAATCCACGACCAGCTCGTTTAGCCTGTGGAATCTCACTAATTGCAACCCGTTTGAGACTTCCTCGCTGGGTCAAGAGATAGAAGGATGAGGTGTTCGCAACAAAGGCAACCTGGACCACATCTTCTGCTTTCAAGTTCATAGCCTTGACGCCCGCCGCCTTGGCACCGACAACCGGAACCTCTTCAATATTGAATCGAAGGGCATAACCATTGCGGCTAATCAAAAGAACATCATCCAGTAGAACTGGAGCGACAGCTACTACTTGATCAGACTCATCCTTTAATTTAGCAAATTTAATCGATTTGGATTTGTAGGTTCGCCATGGAGCAAATTCTTTCCGTTCTACACGCTTGATTTGACCGAGACGAGTAGCTGCAAAGTAGGTTGTCGCATCCTCAAATTGATCCAGGACTTCAACATAGAGGACTTCTTCGTTTGTTTCAAAATTGGTAATGGTTTGGCTGAGATGCTCACCGATGTCCTTCCAGCGAATATCTGCCAATTCATGGATGGGGCGATAGATGACATTTCCAAGTGTCGTGAAGATTAAGAGATGCTGAGTGGTCTTGGCGGCTTGTGCAAAGATCAAACGATCATCATCACGTTTGCCAATTTCTTCCAGAGTGGATGCCGCAAAGGAACGTGGGCTGGTACGCTTGATATAGCCTGCCTTGGTTACACTGACATAAGTTTCCTCTTCAGCAATCAGGCTGGCACTATCAATCTCAATTACCTTAGCTGTGTCTTGCAATTCACTCAAACGTGCTGTCGCAAACTTCTTCTTGACCTCACGGAGTTCTTTCTTCATGAGATTATACATAGTCCGTTCATCACCGATGATGGCTGCAAGCATGGCAATCTTTTCACGAAGTTCTGCTTCTTCTTCCTGCAAAACAACCACATCGGTATTGGTCAAACGGTAAAGTTGCAAGGTAACGATAGCCTCAGCCTGCTCCTCTGTAAATTCATAGCTGACCTTGAGGTTTTCCTTAGCGTCAGCCTTGTTCTCAGAAGCACGGATAAGAGCAATGACTTCGTCTAAAATCGAAATCACGCGAATCAAACCTTCGACGATATGGAGACGTTTCTCAGCCTTTTCCTTGTCAAAGCGGGAACGCGCTAAAATCACTTCACGGCGGTGGGCAATGTAGCTAGACAAGATTGGCACAATCCCGACCTGACGAGGAGTGAAATTGTCAATCGCCACCATGTTAAAGTTATAGTTAATTTGCAGGTCAGTGTATTTGAAGAGATAGTTGAGGACAAGCTCAGTATTCGCATCTTTCTTAAGTTCAATAGCGATACGAAGACCGTCACGGTCAGACTCATCACGAACCTCAGCAATACCTGCCACCTTGTTATTAACACGAACATCATCGATTTTCTTGACGAGATTGGCCTTATTGATTTCATAAGGAATCTCAGTGATAACGATTTGTTCCTTACCGCCTTTTAGCTGCTCAATCTCAGTTTTCGACCGAACGACCACGCGCCCTTTCCCAGTTTCATAGGCCTTCTTGATTTCGTCACGCCCTTGGATGATGGCTCCTGTAGGGAAGTCTGGACCAGGCAAGAATTCCATCAGCTTATCAACCTTGGCTGTTGGGTGGTCGATCATGTAGACTGTCGCATCGATAACCTCAGCCAAATTATGGGGAGGAATGTCTGTGGCATAACCAGCCGAAATACCAGTCGATCCATTGACCAAGAGGTTTGGAAAGGCTGCTGGCAAAACCGTCGGCTCCTTCTCAGTATCGTCAAAGTTCCAAGCGAAAGGAACTGTCTTTTTCTCGATATCCTGAAGAAGATAACCAGCAATCTCAGACAAACGCGCCTCGGTATAACGCATAGCCGCAGGCGGATCTCCGTCCATAGAACCGTTATTACCGTGCATTTCAACTAGAATCTCACGGTTTTTCCAGTCCTGAGACATACGAACCATGGCATCATAGATGGAAGAATCCCCGTGTGGGTGGAAATTCCCCATGATGTTCCCGACTGACTTGGCCGATTTACGGTAGCTCTTGTCAAAGGTATTGCCATCCTTATTCATGGAATAAAGAATCCGACGCTGAACCGGCTTCAAGCCATCACGAATATCTGGCAAAGCCCGGTCTTGAATAATGTACTTGGAGTAGCGACCAAAGCGCTCTCCCATGATGTCCTCAAGAGACATGTTTTGAATGTTAGACATATAGGGCGTGTTCAACTCCTTTCAAAGAATGTAGAGTAGGTTTTTTAATAAAATAAAGAATGTTTTACAGAAATTAATCTCGTATTCAGTTACTAGAAATAACCAATCGACCCTTTCTGTAGTTTAATGTGTTTAAAATTTATTGCTTCAGTGAGTAATAAGGAATTTTACACAGTATTTAAGGCGTTTTCAACTCCTTTCGAAGAATGAAAAGTAAATATTATGGAAAAAGAAAAAATATAGAGTAAGTGAGTTTCATCCAATTCCCATATCGTCATTTCCACTTGAAATGTCTACTCCACAAATCCTCGTTTATACTTGATATGACTGGCGATATTGCTATCTACATCTTTCTTATCCCAAAGTTGAAGTTCCCATGGATAATAAAAATTACTTTTATTTTTAAAATAGATATGAATACCGACATAGCCATCTTTATCACGTAAATACCAGTTTTTTAGTCCGTACAACTCTTGCCAATCATCTAGTTCTTCCATAACCTGAGCTATCTCTTTGGAACTTAAAATCATACGAGCACCAAAAATATCATTGAGAATGGAATTCACAGGATAACCCTCTTGACGCTCGGAAAAACGTGTAATTTTATCTAAAATAGACTCCGAAGTTTTAACACGATAAACATAGGCAATATCTTGAACATCCGCTTTCATCAGATAGTCATTAATTGACTCATGTAAATTCAGACGATAGGCCAAAATAGCTTTCATCGGAACTTTTGAAAAGGTATGCTTGAGATTGATTTTCTCCACCTTACCCGTTTCAAAATAATCTTTAGAATATTCTCGATGAATACGATTAATCTCTGTAATGAGGCGTTCCACTTTTTCAATCATGAGTCTTCTCCTCTCGCTTTTTCATTTTTCCAATTATTCCCAAACTTCTTCACTCTTTCCTCAGCATACTCAATCATCTTCTCAGCTACTTATTTATCATAGTCAAATCCCATTTTTTGAACAAGGTACTGAGCCTCTTGATGGAAAAGTTTCATTGTAGCGTACAAAGATTGGGTGAGTTTTTCTATACTTGAAAAATTAAGCAAATCTGAGAGTTCCTTTTCTTTATCAGTGGGTAAATAGTTAAAAAGATACTTATAATTCTTGCCGACGTCTACTGTTCCCTTATCACTTGCTACCTGCCAAGCTAAGACTTTTAATAACTCTTTCTGACAGATTCCATAGAGATGGTCCGTGGCATAAATGACTTGCTTGCGACAGATACCCTTGACCACGTAGGCTGACACTCACCAAAATTCATTGCAGGCTTTTTCAAATTCAACTTGTCCTTTTTAGGGAAAAGCTGCCTAAAAAGGACAGCTAATCCCTAAAAAGGACAGATTTCCTGAACTATCTTGCCACTACTTCCTTAGTCGCAGCAATTTTTTTATCAGCCCAGATAACTAAATCCTTGATAACTAATTTCTCCACTGCTCGAATAAAGTCAGACATAAATGTATAGTCGATTTGTCCATTTTGAATTGGAAGTTGAATCTCTGTTTCTTTTAACCCAATTTTGGTAGCCTTGGCATTATAATTAAATCTCTTCTCAATAACTTTTTTTATTGCAGTCATTAAGTAGAATGCCGTATATTTGTCCAATTTTTCTGATTGTATGTCACTTGTTGCACCATGTCCATCTTTTAGATAAAATGGTGACTCTAAATAGACAATATTTTGATTATTAGAATGAATTAAAATTGTTGGTCTTCCATCTGGATTATTTAGAACCTCTCTTCTCAAACTGTGATAAGAAATAATACCATTATTAATTATTGCCTGTCCATAGAAAGGATATTTATTTTCTCTTTCATCGGATAATTCATCTAATTTTAACGGATTTAACTCTTTAATTCCAGAACACCATTTCAATACATCTTGCAATTTAAAATAAGTATAGTCCTCCGACTCCTCTACTCTACTCTACTCTTAGTATCGGAAAGTTTTGCAAACCTGTCAAGTACTTTTTCATCATTTTTTGTAAGATGGTAATCCCTAAGATTTGTTACAGTTAGGTAAGCCTCGAGCGTCTCGATGCGTTCAGCCTCGAGCGCTTTGATGTAGCTTTCCATATATACAAATGCTATCTCGTTATTTAAAAATGGTAATTCCAGTTCTAATTTTTCAAGACGAGATTTTTGTACGCTAGGTCTATCATTACCTGCCCACATCGGACGTACTTTATTAATAAGAGATGCAATATATAGTTTACTCTCATCAGACATTGTTTTATAGTTTTTACTAGCAAAAATCCCCATGCAGTGTCCTCCGACAATGAAAGGTTCTGTCTGTAAGAAAACTGTTCCTGCATACTCACCATCTTTTGATATTGTCAACTCATGATTATAACTAAAATCGCTATACGAATAAAAATTTATCCCATTTCGAGTTGTCGCTCCAGTAATTGTATTGACCATTCCTTCTTCCTTTACATTAAAACGGTTACGAAGGGACGGCTGATTCCCCGATACAATATCAAATAAATCGGATACTTTATATTCTTTAAACTCTCCCCCAGCTTTGACAAAGTCATCCTCTAACTTTGCGAGTCTGGGGCTTAGGATTTTTTTGAGCTATCTTCTCCCTTACTCTTCAGGAGTTGTTCTACTTCCCAGGATAGGTAGTCAGCAACAGTCTTTTTAAAATCGTCCAAGGTTGGTTTTGTATCAATGATCTGGTGCTGTTCGAAATTCCAATCATTACCCTTGTCAGTGATAAAGTCCTCAATAAAGACAGCCTCCAAATCCCAAAGCTCTTTACTCACTTCCGCTCTCTTTCCAGCCTTATAAATTTTAATCACATCTTGGTAACGCTGGATAGGATTATCAACCTCTGAAATACCTCGCTTAGCACGTTTAAAACCGTCATTTCTAAAGTCAATAAATTTAACCGTCTGGTCATAATCGTGTGCCTCATGCGCCTTAAAGATATAGATAGAAGTCTGGACCCCTGCCATGGGAACAAAAAGATCCACGGGCATTTTGATAGAGGCAAGTAGGGTATGCTTTTTCAAAATAGCTTGAGCTGTCTTTGTTGCCTTACCAGAACCAGCACTATCTTGAATGATAATAGCACCAAGACCGCCACGCTCCATCTTGTCCAAACCATAAGCTATAAAAGGAAGACCATTTTCTTCATAAGAGAAAGGTGGATTCAGCAAAACACGATTAGCTTTAAAATCCGTAAATAAACTCTCAGGACGATTAAAGGCAGAACCTTTTTCAATTCGACTAGACCCATCTCCACGAAGAATCATATTGGTTGTCGCCAAGGTATACATCTCTGCATTTAGTTCTATTCCTAGTAGATTATCTTTCTTGAGCTTTGCAATCTCATTGTTAGCTCGAGAAGTCCCCTTCCCAAAACTGGTATTTGCATGATCTATCATCAACTCCATCGCTGAAATGAGGAAACCAGCTGAACCAGTCGCCAAATCCATAACCTTGCTCTCACTTGTTATCCCCAGAATTTGCGCCATCATTTTGGTAACATAAGGAGGTGTCAGGACAATACCAATTTCTTTTCCATCTCCCAAAGCGTACTTGAGAAATTCAGAGTACATCTCACCCATAATATCGATATGTCCCCCAAAACCATCAATGGATTTGAAAATATTCTCATAGATAAAAGTGAAAATTTGCTTGGTAACAGAATTTTCCTTTTGAGGGAGAAGTTGTGCTACTTCTTTATCATTGGTAGTCAACTCATCACGTTGGCTATCTTTGGAAATTTCTCCGAAAGAAGCCAACATGAGAGTTTTCTTGTCTTCATTGATTTCACGTTCATCTAGGAATGCCTTGATTTGATCAACAACTTTCTTACCATCACGCTTGGTTTCAGACTGCACACCTTTTAAATCGTCAGGTATTAAGCCATCATCAACCTTGTTTCCCTTACAATCTACGATATCCTGCATAGATAATAGCATACCAGACACATAAAGCACCCGTTGAGGAGCTGTGATGTTATGATTGTGCATCAATTTATTGAGCTTTTTAGCATAGCCTTGCAAGGTCGCTTGGCTATCAATCAGAATTTGGTGTTTTTCTTCTTCGCTCAGAACAGCATCTTTGTAGAAGGTCTCAAAGATAGACTCATTTTCCAAAAAATCAAAAGTCGTAACCTTTGATAACTCTTTATAGGCATTAGGAGCAGAACCAAAGACATAATAAACTTTGATAGTCACATTTTCTTCGTTATCACCTGCAACACCAACTGCAACGGCTTCATGATATTTACCGCTATCAATAACTGCCCTCGCATAATGCAAAGCCCCATTCACTGCAAAATCACTAATGGATTTATCATCAAACTTAATACCGTCCTTTGTTTGAGCAACTAGCTTAGATAATTTGAGTTTGTTTTCAATCAAGATAGGAACTTGTTTGTATTTTTCAATATGAAAATCTGGTTTCCCAAAATTAGTCTTAGTTTGCGTCTTAGCAGCTCCCTTAAGCGCCTCTTTGAGATAAGCACTCATAGCAGATTCTTCATTATAATCCTGCAATTTTTTCAAACCAAGATTTTCAAACTGCTTTTTCACATAGTCATTCACATCCGACTCTAATTTCCAGTTTACTAACATATTATTTTCTTTCATTAAAACACTGTCGCTTCTTCCAGCGTAAATTTGACATTATCTTCAATCCACTTACGGCGTGGTTCGACCTTATCTCCCATGAGAACATTGACACGGCGTTCGGCGCGTGCTAGGTCTTCGATTGTAACACGGATAAGGGTACGCGTTTCTGGGTTCATGGTTGTTTCCCAGAGCTGGTCCGCATTCATCTCACCAAGACCTTTGTAGCGTTGGAGGGTAGCGCCTTTGCCGAACTGCTTGCGGAGTTCTTCTAGCTCTCCGTCCGTCCAAGCATAGGCCACTTCTTCTTTCTTGCCTTTCCCTTTGGACATCTTGTAAAGAGGCGGAAGGGCGATATAGACATGGCCTGCCTCAACTAGCGGACGCATGTAGCGATAAAAGAAGGTTAAAAGAAGAGTTTGGATATGGGCACCATCGGTGTCCGCATCGGTCATGATAATGATCTTGTCATAGTTAGCATCTTCAATAGAGAAGTCTGCACCCACACCAGCACCGATGGTATAAATCATGGTATTGATTTCTTCGTTTTTGAGAATATCCGCCATCTTGGCCTTGGCTGTATTGATAACCTTACCTCGAAGGGGCAAGATAGCCTGGAACTTACGGTCACGACCTTGTTTGGCAGAACCACCGGCAGAATCCCCCTCGACTAAGTAGAGTTCGTTCTTTGCTGGATTTTTAGACTGGGCTGGGGTTAATTTACCTGAAAGCAAGCCCTTGTCTTTTTTATTTTTCTTGCCATTTCGGCTCTCATCACGCGCCTTACGTGCCGCCTCACGGGCATCACGCGCCTTGATAGCTTTGCGAATGAGATTGGAAGCCAGTTCCCCATTTTCCATAAGGAAGAAGGTCAACTTATCAGCCACAATCCCATCCACAACTGGACGAGCCAGAGGGCTTCCAAGTTTGTCCTTGGTTTGTCCTTCAAACTGCAGATGCTCCTCTGGAACCAAGATAGAAAGAACAGCAGCTAGCCCTTCCCGGTAATCGGAACCTTCAAGATTTTTATCCTTTTCCTTGAGAAGTCCCGTCTTACGAGCGTAGTCATTCATAACCTTGGTAATGGCTGACTTGAGCCCTGTCTCATGGGTTCCACCGTCCTTGGTACGGACGTTATTGACAAAGGATAGGATGTTATCTGAAAAGCCATCATTGTACTGGAGGGCCACTTCCACTTGAAAACCATTGTCTTCCCCTTCAAAGTAAAGAACTGGTGTCAAGGTTTCCTTGTCCTCATTGAGATAGGAAACAAAGTCCTGAACCCCATTTTCATAGTGAAACTCAACAGCCTCATCTGTCCGTTTGTCCGTCA
Source organism: Streptococcus sp. DD10 (assembly GCF_001578805.1). GTDB lineage: Bacteria > Bacillota > Bacilli > Lactobacillales > Streptococcaceae > Streptococcus. Next base: position 565,908 of record NZ_KQ969157.1, read on the forward strand.
GAGACAAAGTGACATTTTTTAAGAGAAAGGCTGACTCATTGAGGCGCTCTGAAATGGTATTGTACTTGAAATCAGTCGTAGAAAAAATCGTTGCGTCAGGCATGAAGGTAACTTTGGTACCTGTCTTAGTCTTGGGTGCTGTACCGACCTTTTCAAGAGTTGTAACAGGCTTGCCCCCATTTTCAAATCGTTGTTTATAAACCGTTCCATCACGGGTAATTTCAACTTCTAGCCAACTAGAAAGGGCATTAACAACAGAAGACCCCACCCCGTGGAGACCTCCAGATGTCTTATACCCCCCTTGACCGAATTTCCCTCCGGCATGAAGAATAGTAAAGATAACCTCTACGGTTGGAATTCCCATGGCGTGCATACCAGTCGGCATCCCACGACCGTGGTCCTCTACTGTTAGACTTCCGTCTTTATTGATAGTCACATCAATGCGATCACCAAAGCCAGACAAGGCTTCATCGACTGCATTATCCACGATTTCCCAGACCAGGTGATGAAGACCCGCACCGTCGGTCGAACCGATATACATCCCCGGACGTTTACGAACCGCATCCAACCCCTCTAAAACCTGAATCGCATCATCATTGTAATTGTTTACGTTAATTTCTTTTTTAGCCAAACTAGCCTCCAGAATTTTTCATCCTTTCTATTTTACAGGTTTTTAACAGAATTTGCAAAGTTTTTCTTATTTTTCAGACGTAACAACTTATAAGTAACATTCCATTTCCTATTTCTAAACTTCATGATATAATAGAAATATGATATTTACAATTTTATTACTAATACTAGCTTATCTCCTAGGTTCGATACCATCTGGACTCTGGATTGGACACATTTTCTTTCAAAAAAACCTACGTGAATATGGTTCCGGAAATACAGGAACCACCAATACTTTCCGAATTTTAGGGACTAAGGCAGGAATTGTAACGTTTATCATTGATTTTTTTAAAGGTACACTTGCTGCTCTTCTTCCTTATTTATTCCAAGTACAAGGAATATCTCCTCTTATATTTGGTCTTTTAGCTGTCATTGGGCACACATTCCCTATTTTTGCTGGTTTTAAAGGTGGCAAGGCTGTCGCAACCAGTGCAGGTGTTATCTTTGGTATCGCCCCTCATTTTTGCCTTTTTCTTGCTGCTATCTTTTTTACAACTCTTTATCTCAGTAGCATGATTTCACTCTCAAGTGTCGTAGCAGCCATTTTCGCCATTATTGCGACCTTTCTTTTCCCTGCCTTTGGGTTCCTTCTAGACAGCTACGATTGGTTATTTAGCCTGATTGTGCTCCTATTAGCATCTATTATTATTGTTAGGCACAAAGACAATCTAACGCGTATTCGTCAAAAAAAGAAAATCTGGTCCCTTGGGGCTTGAACTTAACCAAACAACAAAAAAATAGATGTCTGCATCAAGACATCTATTCTGCTCTATAATTTCTATAGTAGGTAAATCCATTATAGATGTTATAGAGCTTTTTGAGTACAACTTATTCGTTGTCATACTCATCTTTTACTTTTTCTTACCAAAGTCCTCAATCATTTGTTCCATTTCCTCACGACTTGGAGTTGTCAACATATAAAGGAAGTCACCTTGCAACTCTGCAAAGGCTGCAGGCATGATTTTCTTAACTTTAAGTTGTTCACGATACTTATCGAAAAGTTCTTCTTCTGAGTAAGCATAGTGTGAGCTTGCACGACGTGAAGTTGCCAAACAGTAAAGTGGCTCAAACTGAGAAGCTGGGAATGGTTCACCAGCAACGATATCCGCATAACCCTTATACAAATCGAAAGAATGAGCATAGTTATAGACGTCGATTGTGAAGCCACCTGCTGGACGATTGTTATATTCAATAGCAATATAATCATCACCATCACGGAAGAACTCAATATGGAAGAAACGTTCCTTCATACCAAATTCTTTGACAATTGCCTCACCATACTTACGTAACTTAGAATCCATTTCCTTAAGAACGTAGTAAGAATTATCCATTTTGTAAATCATTAAGTCAAGTGGTGTGTGGGCATAATCGAAAGTTGTTGAGAAAACAATATTGCCATCATGATCAATCAAACCATCGAAAGTACAGATTTCGCTTGAAGTCACAAATTTTTCAAAGAAATAAACTATTTCATGGTCCCACTCAGCCTTGAAATGATTGATATCATCTTCTGTTTCAAGTTTGAAGGTTGCAGCTGCACCAACCCCATTATCTGGCTTAGCAATCATTGGAAGACCAATTTCTTTCACAGCCTTGTCCACATCTTCGTCGGTTTTAATGACTGCACCAGGCACAACTGGAACTCCAGCTTTTTGGAAGAGCTTCTTCATTTCAGACTTGAATTTAGTCTTCTTAAGGTCTTCTGGTTTGGCACCAAAAACATTGAACTGTTCACGAAGAGCAGCATCCAATTCCAACCAATATTCATTATGAGATTCGATGCGATCAATTGGACCATGTTTGTAGAAAAGAAAGGCTGCCGCACGTTTAACTTCATCCAAATTTTCCAAATTATCTACACGAAAGTACTCAGTCAATGCATCTTTCAAAGGTTGATCCAATTGCTCATAAGGCTCTTGACCAATACCAAGAACGTTAATACCCTTATTTGCAAGTTCAACTGTAAACTGTTGGAAGTTTTGTGGATAGTATGGTGAAATAACAAGATAATTCATACACACCTCCTTATAAATACATCTGACCTAAAAAATAGGGCATTTGTTTACGCCACCATTCCCAATCATGAGCAACATCATGCCCCCATTCTGCAAACCAGGCTGGAATTCCTTTTTGATCAAATGCTTCTTTTAACTTATAGAAAGAAGGAAGTCCATCTTGTTCCCAAGCGCCTAGCCCAGTACATACGATGATTTCAGCTTGACGGTAACGATCAATAAACCAGCCATCATTTTGATTCCAAATATAATCAACAGGAGAATTTTGATAGATTGCTTCATCATTATGATAGTCTCCAACAAAAAATCGTGCATCATAGACACCACTAAGAGCTATAACTTTGTTAAAAACATCTGGATGTTGTAAGAAGAAGTTAAGAGCATGATAAGCTCCCATTGAACAACCCGTTGTCATCATAGGGTCGAACCAACCTGTCTTATGTTTAATAAATGGAATAGCTTCTTCAATAACGTAACGTTCATAAGCTCGATGCATTTCTGCTTGATCGTGCCCCTCCTTCCAAGTCGCTAACCAGCTATCACTATCCACACTTGACAACGTAAAGAACTGTACTCGCCCTTCCTCAATAAAACTAGCACAAGCATCAATCATACCAAAATCATAGTACTCATTATGACTACCACCAGATGAAGCAAAAACAACAACAGGAATTCCTGCATGCCCATAACGGTTAACATACATCTCACGATTCAATTGACCACTCCAATGGTTAAGATGTTCAATATTCATAATTTCCTCTTTTCTAAATTTTATTACCAATTCTGTGCAAAAAATCGTAAACAATCAGGTAAATTTTCAGCCCAAGCTTCTTCATTATGGATGGCCCCTGATTGAATATGGATAGCAATATTAGAAAGTTCCACTCCCCCTCTAATCAAATCATGGTAATAACGAAGTGATGAGTTGATATAAGCTTGCTTAATATTTCCAGCCATCAACGTTTTATCTGTATCATCTGCTTCTTCGGTCCCAACATATATGTAAACTCGTTGATCAGATAACAAATTTTTTCGTTCAATATACCGTTCAAAAGCATCTTGATGCAACCAATTAGCTGATGAAAATATCCCCAGACAACCAACCTGTTCCTGGTATTCCACTCCCATAAACTGTGTTATATTACCACCTAAGGAAGAACCTATCATAGCTGTATACTTTCGTTCTGACTTAGTACGATAATGCTTATCAATAAAGGGTTTAACTACATCCATCACAAATTCTGCGTACTCAACTCCCTTACCACCAAATTGCATACCAGGAATATTAGACTCCTGATATTTCCATGCTGAATACTCATTCATCCGAGCAAGTCCGTCGTTATCAATAGCAACAACAATCATACGACTAATATCTGGATTACGTTTAATCGTGGGAATGATTTTCCAGGAATGTCCACTAAAAGACTCTTTACTATAAAGAACATTCTGACCATCATGAAAATACACGACAGGGTAAGAACGATCCGTATCTGTTTCATAATTCTTTGGCAAAAGTACACGCACACGGCGACTCTGACCTGTGTAGGGGAGCACCAGATCATGCGTTTTCATGTCAAGATAAAAATAAGATTTGTTCATTGTCAGAAAACTCTCTATATTCAAAATTTTATATCATTATACCATAAAAATATAAAAAAGTTAGGAAATGACCTAACTTTTTTATAATATCTTAATTTTTCTTCACTAAATTGTTAAAAAATCTTGCAAATCCTTAAGAGCACGCTCCGCAATTTTTTCGTAACGCTCTTTTTTGTCACGAATACGTGGACCGTCCAACTCTTTGATAATACCAAAGTTAACATTCATTGGTTGGAAATGTTTGCTTTCAGCATGCGTCACATAATATGGAAGACTTCCGATAGCTGTTGTATGAGGGAAAATCACTTCGTCTTCACCTTTAAAGAGACGGGCTGCATTGATTCCTGCAACTAAGCCTGAGGCAGCTGATTCAACATAACCTTCAACCCCAGTCATTTGTCCCGCAAAGAACAAATTAGGGTTTGATTTTGATTGGAAGGTCTGTTTGAGCAAATTTGGCGAATCCATGTACGAGTTGCGGTGCATTACCCCATAACGGACAAATTCAGCATTTTCAAGACCTGGAATCATTTGGAAGACACGCTTTTGCTCTCCCCATTTGAGATGAGTTTGGAAACCAACGATATTATAGAGACTACCAGCCGCATTGTCCTGACGAAGCTGAACAACCGCATAAGGTGTCTTGAAATCGCCGTCACGTGGCCCTTTGTAATCCTCAGGATACTCCAAACCAACCGGTTTCATAGGGCCATAGAGCATTGTCTTGATACCACGTTTAGCCATGACCTCGATAGGCATACACCCTTCGAAATACTTTTCTTTTTCAAAGGAATTCAAAGGAGCTTCTTCAGCTGTTGTCAAAGCCTCATGGAAGACCATGAATTCTTCCTTGGTCATTGGACAATTTAGATAAGCTGCTTCACCCTTGTCATAGCGTGACTTAAGGTAAACCTTGTTCATATCGATAGTCGCTTTATCAACGATTGGTGCAGCGGCATCATAGAAATAGAAGCCATCTCCACCGTTAAGCTCATGAATTTTTTCAGCTAGAGCATCAGAAGTCAATGGTCCTGAGGCAATAACTGTAATGGCATCATCAGGAATTTCTGTGATTTCTTCACGGATAACTTCAATTAATGGATGATTTTCAATCTCAGCTGTTACTGCTTCTGCATAACCTTCACGGTCAACTGCCATGGCACCACCAGCTGGCACACGGTGAGCCTCTCCATTTCGCATAATGATAGAGTCCAAACGACGCATTTCTTCTTTAAGAAGCCCTACAGCATTGGTCAAGCTATCGCCACGGAAAGAATTAGAGCAAACCAATTCTGCAAAATTTGTTGTCTTATGCTGTGGTGTTGCTTTGACCCCACGCATTTCATAAAGTTTTACTGGAATACCACGTTTGGCAATCTGATAAGCCGCCTCAGAACCGGCTAAACCAGCTCCAATCACGTTAATATAAGATAATGACATTTTTGTTCCCTTCGTTCTTCTAAATAAAAATAGCTTCGACTATTATAACAAAATGGGAACAAAAAAGACAAGCAGGAAGAACTCTGAATGCCTTTTTAATGTTTTTATTTATTGAAGCTGAATGTCCTATAATCATGCCGATAATTTTGGGCTATGCAACTGATTCTAATGACTGCTTCTGTATTACTGGGTAGTTTATTAATTTGAAGTATTTGACCAAGTAAGTATTGAAAATTAGAGTCTATCCAGTTATCAATATTTTTACGAACTACTTGTAGATTTTGTTTTCGTACCTGTTCTATATCAATACTAGAAGTCAAACGATTATCTGCAACTCTTTTTAAGAGTATGTCTCGATTACGAACTAGCACATTTTCATCTAGAACGTTAACTCTACTCGGGTCTTAGTCCTTTATTAACGGAATTAGTTCTTTTACATCCGTCTTCAACATGGTCTCTTCCTTATCCATGATGGAAATCTGCACTTCTTCCGAGCCTTTTCTACCATGAATATCAATATATCTAATATCAATATTTGTCTTCATTTGCTCCTAATTTAAAGTAAACTACCTAACGTTACTTCACTTTTTCTTCTTCGTAGTCTCCATTACTGCAAACCACCTGCTTGCCTCCGCCACGAACTTTTTTCTCCATTAGGAAGCTACCACACTTCGGACAACTTCTCCCAACTGGTTTCTCCCAAGAAGTGAATTCACAGTCAGGATAACGATTGCACCCATAAAAGAGACGATTCCGCTTCGTTTTCCTCTCAATAATTTGACCTTGATGGCAGGATGGACATTCAACCCCAATTTCTTTCACAATGGCTTGCGTATGACGACAATCAGGGAAATTACTACATGCGTAAAATTTACCAAATCGACCAAGTTTAATCACCATTGGTTGACCACAGACCTCACAATCAAAACCTGCTGGCTCATCCTTGATTTGGATTTTCTCCATCTCCTCCTCTGCTTTAGCAACTTCTTTAGAAAATGGTCGATAAAACTCATCAATAACCCGTTGCCACTGTTCTTTTCCGACTTCGACATCATCGAGTTTTCCTTCCATTTCTGCCGTAAAAGTCACATTAACAATATCTGGGAAAAATTCCACAATTAGTTTATTAACAATTTCACCTAACTCAGTAGGCTCAAAACGTTTTGCTGCTAAACGGACATAATAGCGTTTCTGAATCGTTTCAATCGTCGGAGCATAAGTAGACGGACGACCAACTCCATTTTCTTCTAACGTCTTAATGAGAGTAGCTTCAGAATAACGAGCAGGTGGCTGGGTAAAATGTTGCTCTGGTTTACTAGCAACTTGCTTAACCACATCTCCTACTGCCATTTCTGGAAGCATTTTATTTTTATCAGAATCGTTGTAAATAGCCAAATACCCATCAAATTTCACCTGACTACCGTTCGCTGTAAAAACGACCCCATTTTGAGACAACTTAACTGACATCGTATCAAAAATAGCCGCTGTCATCTGACTCGCCACAAATCGATTCCATATCAGAGTATAGAGCTTTAGCTGATCCTTATCCAAATATTTCGCAATCCGGTCAGGAGTATTAAAAACGCTCGATGGACGAATTGCCTCGTGGGCATCCTGGGCACCTGAGGAATTTCGAACACGACTACCATGTTTAGAATATTTCTCACCAAACTTTTCAGTAATGAAACTTATAGCTTCATTCTGAGCAATCGGACTAATCCGAGTCGAGTCCGTACGCATATAAGTAATCAATCCCTGTACTCCAGAACCAATGTTAATTCCTTCATACAGTTGCTGGGCTATCATCATGGTTTTCCTAGTTCGGAAATTAATCTTATTTGCTGCATCCATCTGCATAGATGACGTTGTATAAGGTAACGGTGCATTTCGCTTGCGTTCTTTTTTATCTACCTGATCAAGTGTAAAATCCTTACTTGTTAGACGACTTAAAACTTCTTTGACCTGCTCATTTGTTGTCAGCTTTATTTTCTTGCCGTCCATTCCATAAAATGCTGCTTGAAATTGCTTCGTTCCCTTTTTAAAAGTAGAATCAATTGTCCAATATTCTTCTGGTTGAAACGCATTGATTTCATTTTCACGATCAATGATGAGTTTTAGTGCCACGGACTGCACACGACCTGCAGATAAGCCCTTTTTTACCTTTTTCCAAAGAATTGGAGAAATCGAATAGCCTACCAAACGATCCAAAACACGACGGGCCTGTTGAGCATCAACCAAATCCATGTCAATCTTACGAGGTTCCTTAAAGGCGTTCTTCACAGCATCCTTAGTAATTTCATTAAATACTACACGATTCTCATCTTCTTTATCCAAATTTAGAATATGTGACAAATGCCAAGAAATTGCCTCACCTTCACGATCCGGGTCACTTGCTAAGTAAACTTTTTTGGCTTTTTTGGCCTCTTTTTTCAAATCATTAATCAGAGGACCTTTACCTCTGATGTTAATATATTGAGGTTCATAGTTATTTTCAAAGTCAATTGACATACTCGACTTTTTTAAATCCCGAATATGGCCAACGCTAGCTACTACCTTGTAATTTCTCCCCAAGTATTTTTCAATAGTTTTTGCTTTGGCGGGAGACTCCACAATGACTAAATTTTTTTTTGTACTTGATTTTTTCTTTGTTTTAGTTGCTGTAACCAACTTTTTCACCTTCTTTAATATTTTAAACGCTATTGAGTTTAACCTATTTTTCAAATGGTGTCAAGAATAAACTTTTCTTATAGGAAAACTTCTTTTCTATTTTTTGAAGAAAAATGTAAAATCCCTGTGTTTGAAAACTTTATATAAAAAAGCAAGCTAAATAGCTTGCTTCATTTATAGATTATTTATCTGCTGAAAGTGCAGCCATCGTAATATAATTGTATGGCTTATTAAAGTGTGGTAAGAAGAACAAATCAGTCAAGGCCAATTTGTCAATAGTAACTTTTTCTTGGATAGCAAGCGAGAACATATGAATCCCCATTGAGATTTCTGAGTTTCGAGATACCATTTGAGCACCAAGAATGACACGACTATCTTTATCAAAAACAATTTTAATTCCTACGTTATGGTTATCGTGTTTGATAAATTCAGGTTTCTGTAAGTCGTTGAAACCAGTTTCAGTAGCATTGAATCCTGCCTTCTTAGCTCGCTCTAAGGTCAAACCAGTTGACACCATGTGCAGTCCATAGATAGAAATCCCATTGGAACCTTGTACACCAATTCCTTCAAGTTCAACTCCACAAGCATTGTAAGCACCAACAATACCAGAACGAACTGCATTTGACGCAAGAGCAATATAACTTGTATCATTAAGTGCATTGTCATAAATTGTGGCACAGTCACCAACTGCATATACACCTGGAATCGACGTTTCTTGGTGTTTATTTACCAAGAAAGCCCCATTTCGGAATAACTCAATCTTACCATCAGCCAAAGCAGTATTTGGACGGAAACCAACTGCAAGAATCACCATATCCACATCAAAGCTTTCCTTGTCTGTCACAATCCGCTCAACTTTACCATCACCTTCGATTGCTTGTACAGTTTGTCCCAATGCAAGTTTAATATGATTATCTTCCAAGTTTTTAGCCATAATATCTGTGAACTCACGATCATAATATCCATTAAGAACTGTATCCACGATATCAATTAAGACCACTTCTTTTCCTAGACGCTCGAAAGCTTCTGCCAGCTCAACACCAATATAACCACCACCAACAACAGCAATACGATTCAAATGTTTACTGCTATCTTTTAGTTTCTCAATCACTACCTCAGCATTTTGGTAAAGTTTTACAAATTGAATATTTTCAAGAGTTGCTTTAAATTCTCGATTTCCTTCTTCTAGCTCAACACCTTTAATTGGTGGAATAATTGGGGTAGAACCAGTAGCAAAAATTAACTTATCATAACTTTCTTTATGTTCTTTTCCTTCTACTTCTGCTGTCACAACTTTATTATCATAGTCGATAGATAGTACAGGGGAGTTCATATATACTTTAGCACCTTTTGCCTCTAATTTCTCTTTATCTGAATAAAAGAGTCCTTCAGGTCCATCAATTTGTTCCCCAATCCACAAGGCCATACCACATCCTAGGAAAGAAATATTTGAGTTTTGGTCAAAAACAACTACCTCATTTGCTGAACCAAAGTTATCTAACATAGTATTGATGGTTGCTGTACCAGCATGGTTTGCACCAACGACAACGATTTTACTCATAGTAAATTCCTACCTTTTATATCATTTCTTAATTTCTTTCATAGTATATCATTTTCTGTTAGCGTTTACAAGAAGAAAGTCCCGAACTTGAAAAAATTTTGAAAAGCATAGCAAGTAAATTGTAAAATTTTATGATTTTTGAGGAATATTTTTCAATTTAAGCAAATTTCTTGACAAAAATATAAAAAAAGAATTGTGAAAACGTTATCTTTATGATATGCTAGAAGTATATAATAATGAGGAGACAATCTATGTCCTACACTTCTCAATCTACTCATTTGATGGGAGCTACTATTAGTCTGACCATTCAACATGATGATGCAGTAGAAATTTTGGGTCAATCTTTTCAGTTATTAGAGACACTAGAATATCGATTCAACGCCAATAGTTCGGATTCCGAACTATCCAGGATTAATCAAGAGGCTGGTATTAGACCAGTTATTGTACATCCGGATTTATTTGAACTTATTTCTATAGGTAAAAAACATAGCCTAGCTGAAAATAGTCAGATGAATATTGCCATCGGCCCTTTAGTTCAGACTTGGAGAATCGGATTTTCTGATGCTAAAGTTCCTACAGATGACGAGATTCATCATGCATTAGCTAAAATTGATCCTAAAAAAATTATCTTGGATGAGAGAAACTTTAGTATTTTCCTTGCTGAAAAGGGAATGAAAATCGACCTAGGTTGCCTAGCAAAAGGATATAGCGCCGATAAACTAGCTGGCTTCCTTAGGTCAAAAGGCGTCACTTCTGCGCTTATCAATCTCGGTGGGAATATTTTAACAATAGGAAGTAAAGAGGGGAAACCTTGGAAAATTGGTCTTCAAGCCCCTCAGTCTCCAAATGGACATCATCTAGGGATTATTCCTATCGTCAATCAATCCGTTGTAACTTCTGGTACCTATGTGCGTCACCTCAAAACTGAGGAGCATGATTTTCATCACATTTTTGATAGTTCTACTGGTTATCCTTGCCACACCGATTTAAGGAGCCTGACCATTTTATCAGAACAATCAATAGATGGAGAAATCTGGACTACAAGACTGTTTGGTCAAAATGAAATCAATATCCTCTGGCAGATTGAACAAACACCAAACATAGAAGCTATTTTAGTAGACAAACATGGGAAAATAACACTCTCATCTGGACTAGATCCTCTACTTCCAACCAAAAGAAAGGAACTATTATGACAACTTTTATTGCCCTCGTAGGAACAAATTCAAAACGTTCCACAAACCGTCAACTTCTTCAATATATGCAAAAACATTTCGTTGATAAAGCTGATATTGAACTGATTGAAATTAAAGATTTGCCAGTTTTTAATAAACCAGCTGACAAACAACTTCCTTTAGAGGTTATCGAAATTTCAGAAAAGATTGATGCAGCAGATGGGGTCATTATTGGTACACCAGAGTACGACCACTCCATTCCAGCTGTCTTGATGAATGCTCTTGCATGGCTTTCATACGGTATCTATCCGATGCTAAATAAACCAGTTATGATCACTGGTGCCTCCTATGGTACTTTAGGTTCTTCTCGTGCACAATTACAACTACGCCAAATACTTGATGCGCCTGAACTCAAAGCAAATGTAATGCCAGGATCTGAATTTTTGCTCTCTCACTCTCTACAAGCCTTTGACAAAAATGGAGACTTGATTGATTTGGATACTATCAAAAAACTTGATGCATTGTTTGACGACTTCCGTCTTTTTGTTAAAATCACGCAAAAGTTGAAAAGCGCTCATGCTCTTCTCCATAAAGAAGCTGAAGATTTTGACTGGGAAAACCTCTAATATTAGAAAGGAAAACTAAATATGAAATTTGTAGGACTCGTAGGAGCAAACTATGATCACTCGTATAACCGAAAATTGCTAGAGTTTATTCGTCGACAATTCAAATTAAAATTCGAATTAGAAGTTTTAGAAATCGATGAAGTCCCAATGTTCAACCAAGATGAAAAATGGGACGAAAGTTTTCAACTTAGACTACTTTACAATAAAATTACTCGCTCTGATGGGGTCATTATCGCTACTCCAGAACATAATCATACTATTTCTGCTTCCTTGAAGAGCGTACTGGAATGGCTCTCCTTTGAAGTTCATCCATTTGAGAACAAGCCTGTTATGATTGTTGGTGCTTCTTACTACGATCAAGGAACCTCACGCGCACAAGTTCACCTCCGCAAAATATTAGAGGCTCCTGGGGTAAATGCATACACTTTGCCAGGTAATGAATTTTTACTCGGAAAAGCTAAGGAAGCCTTTGATGATAAAGGAAACATTACCAACTCCGGTACAGTTAACTTTTTAGAAACTTGTTTAGACAATTTTGTCAAATATGTGAAGGTTGTATCAAAATTGAAAAAACCGAAACCAATTGCTCCAGAAGATTTAGATGTTACTCATCCAATTGCAACAACTATTCAAGGTATTGACCCGGATGACCCTGAATGGGTTGAAAAAGCTGCCGAATTAGTCGGCGCTGTATCAGGAGATACCTATGTAAAACTTGACCATGGTATCCTCACTGTCAATCAAATTGATATGTTCCTTAAAGCAATGCCATTTGAGTTGACTTATGCAGATGATAACAATCAGTTCTTATACTATAACAATGCTCACCAAGACCCTGATACTATGTTCGCTAAACGCGTGCCTTCTCAATCAGGTAATCGCCTATCAACTGTTCACAATTCCCTACCTGGAGGGCGGATGAAAAATGTAGAATGGGTAGTTGGTGTATTGCGAAATGGGGATCAAGAGTATGTTCGTACTATTGTCCCAGGTTCCCCAGATGGTGTGATTAATACGCATAATTACCAAGCTATGTACTATCCAGATGGTTCCTATGCTGGAATTAATGAGATTGTATTTAACTTCCAACCTTGGTTAGATTGGTACCTTGCTTCTACTGGTCAACGACTAGTTGGAGGCAATGGTTCTGTAGCAGCTGGACCACATGGAGGAGGACACGCTGATGCTACTGCTTCTGCATCAGGTGGTGCTGATGATAATACTGCTGAAGCAGATGCAACCTCTAGTGCAAGTAATTAAGAAAAACCCAACTAAGAAATTCTTAGTTGGGTTTAATGGCTCTATAATTCTGTAGTCGGTAATCTACTTTAAGAATTATGGAGCTTATTTTATTAATGTTAGGGGAACTTTTATTTTCGATACATTTTCATCTGTAAATACAAATCGTTATAGAGGCCAAGCATTTCTTGGTTTAAAGACTCATAAACTTCCAAATTTTTCATCGTCTCCTCATCTGGATAAAATGCTTTATCATCCTGTATCTCTTTTGGTAACATACTTTTTGCTGGAATATTAGGTGTCGAATAACCAACATACTCCGCATTTTTAAGAGCATTTTCAGGTCTAAGCATAAAATTGATAAACTGATACGCTGCATCTAGGTTTTTCACATTTTTAGGAATCACCATATTATCAAACCATAGATTGCTAGCTTCAGACGGTACAACATAGTGAAGTTTGTCATTCCCATCTAACATCTGCTTCGCTTCACCAGAAAAGCTAACTCCAATAGCAGCATTTCCTTGAATCATATACCCTTTCATTTCATCTGCAACAATTGCTTTAATATTAGGAGTCAAAGTATAAAGTTTGTCCACTGCTTCTTGAAGTTGATCTCGATTTTTAGAGTTTAGACTATACCCTAATGAGTTAAGTCCAATCCCCATTGCTTCTCTAGCTCCATCAATCAGCATAATTGAATTTTCAAACTCTGGTCGCCATAAGTCATCCCAATGAACTGGTGGTTTATCTACTAAATCTTCGTTATAAACAATTCCCAATGTTCCCCAAAAATAAGGAATTGAGTATTCATTCCCGTGGTCAAAAGACAAATCTAGAAAATCTTTTCCGATATTTTCTAGACCTTCGATACGGCTATGATCTAATTTCATTAACATATCTTCAGATTTCATTTTTGAAATCATATATTCACTCGGGATAGCTATATCGTAAGTGGTACCACCTTGTTTTAACTTAGTGTACATAGCTTCGTTAGAATCAAAGGTCTCGTATAAAACTTGAACGCCTGTCTCTTTTGTAAACTCTGTCAATAACTCAGGATCAATATAATCTCCCCAGTTATAAATGACTAGTTTCCCATCTGATCCTGCACTAGTCTGTGCTTCAAGGTGCGAGGAAATTCCCCACAGTAGCAAAATAATCGCAACAATGCCTGCAAGAAAGGAATAAAGTTTATTCATTCTCTTTCCTCCTTTTCACGAGAGATGAAATAATAACCTATAACCAATAAGATACTAAATAGAAAGACTAAAGTTGAAAGAGCATTGATTTCAAGAGAAATTCCCTGTCTTGCTCTTGAATAGATTTCAACTGCTAGAGTTGAAAAACCATTACCGGTTACAAAAAAAGTAACAGCAAAATCATCCAGTGAATAGGTAAATGCCATAAAATAACCGGCAATGATAGCTGGAGTTAGGTAAGGTAGCATGATTTCGCGTAACATTTGAAACTGGGTAGCTCCAAGATCGTAAGCTGCATGTACCATATCTATATTCATCTCTTTTAATCTCGGTAAAACCATCAAGACTACAATCGGAATAGAAAAAGCAACATGACTTAATAAAACTGAAGCAAATCCCAAGTCTACACGTAACATTGTAAAAAAGATTAAGAAACTTGCACCAATCATAACATCGGGCGAAACAATCAGTACATTATTCAACGATAAAATACTTTCTTGTTCTCTTCTCGATCTTTGATTGATATAAATCGCACCAAAAGTTCCAATCACAGTCGCAATCAATGCAGATAAAAAAGCAAGGAAGAAGGTTTGAGCAACAATTAACATCAGCCGACTATCATTAAAAAGATTGGAAAAATACTCTAATGTAAATCCTGTAAAGCCATTCATATCGCCGCCAGCATTAAATGAATAGAAAATAAGATAAAAAATTGGCAAATATAAAATTAGGAAAATAAAGGCTAAATAGAGATTAGATAATTTTTTCATTAACCTTTTCTCCTTTCTTTAGTTAGCCACATGATAAAGAGCATCGCTGCAATCAAAACCACCCCTATCGTTGATCCCATACCAAGATTATGAGTTGTTAGGAAATGTTGCTCAATAGCTGTACCAAGCGTAATAACACGATTTCCACCAATTAAGCGCGTTAACATGAAAAGACTCAAACTTGGTATAAAAACAGACTGAACTCCGGAGCGAACCCCATTAAGAGACAACGGAAAAACAACATGTCGAAACGTATCCCAACGATTGGCACCTAAATCATAACTTGCATTAATCAAATTATGATCCAAGTCATCCAAAGCATTAAAAATTGGTAAAATCATGAAAGGCAACTCGATGTAACTAGCAACAAAAATAAAAGAAAAATCTGTAAATAAAATTTGTTGCGGTCCAACACCAAAAAAAGTAAGGAAACTATTTATGGAACCATTTTGTCCAAAAATTCCAATAAAAGCATAAGTTTTTAACAATAGATTGATCCAAGTTGGGAGGATAATTAGCATCAACCATAATTGTTTATGCTTTAGAAGGGTCAAAAAATAAGCTGTTGGATAAGAAATTAAAAGAGTAACCAAAGTAATAATACCAGCATATAAAACTGAATTGAAACTCATTTTTAAGTAAGTTAGATTTTGAGAAGCAAAATACTCACGATAATTTGCTAAAGTAAAACCGCCATCTAATCCCAAAAAAGACTGGTATACAATCAAGGCTACAGGTGCTAGAACAAACAAACAAATCCAAATAACATATGGAACTGCAAACAAGCTAGATGTTGTTTTCTTCATCGCGCTCCTCCTCAATAGCATTAATTAAACCGGCTTCTTGCTCTTCAATCTCTACGTACTCTTCGATACGAGCGTCAAATTCTTCTTCTGTTTCATTGAGTCGCATGATATGAATATCTTCTGGTTCAAAATCAAGACCGATAACCTCTCCCACTATAGCCTTACGCGTCGAATGAATCATCCACTCATTATCCAAATCATCATAAGCTATTATCTCATAATGAACTCCACGAAAGAGTTGGGTATCAACTTTTACCTTCAGTTTTCCTTCTTCAGGAAGAGTGATTCGGAGGTCTTCTGGCCGGATAACTACCTCTACTGCTTCATTTGGTTTCATCCCTCCATCCACAGCTTCGAAGCGTTTGCCATTGAACTCCACCAAATAATCCTCAATCATGGTACCAGATAAAATGTTTGACTCACCAATAAAGGTAGCTACAAAATGATTAATAGGCTCATCATAGATATCAACTGGTGTCCCTGACTGGACAATTTCTCCTTCGTTCATAACAAAAATCCAGTCACTCATAGCCAAGGCTTCTTCCTGATCATGGGTAACAAAAACAAAGGTAATCCCTAGACTTTGTTGCAATTCTCTAAGCTCATATTGCATATCTGTCCGTAATTTTAAATCAAGGGCTGATAAAGGTTCGTCTAACAAAACAACACGCGGGCGATTGATAATTGCACGCGCAATTGCTACACGCTGCCGTTGTCCTCCTGAAAGCTTTTGGATAGAACGTTTTTCATAGCCTTCGAGTTGCACCATTTTCAGGACTTCAGTCACACGCTTCTTAATTTCATCCTTCTCTATCTTTCGTAATTTTAATGGAAAAGCTATATTTTCAAAAACAGTCATATGCGGAAAGAGAGCATAGGATTGAAAAACAGTATGCACATCACGCTTATTAGTCGGGACATCATTAATTCGTTTTCCATCTAGTAAGATATCACCAGTGGTAGCATCCAGTAAACCTGCTATTATGTTCAGAATAGTTGATTTTCCAGACCCTGATGCTCCAAGCAGGGTATAGAATTTTCCCTCTTCTAACTCAAAGTTGATATCTTTAAGTACAACAGTATTACTATCTTCAAAAACTTTTGAAACATTTTTAAACTCAATAATTGGTTTATTCAATTCACATACATTCCTTTTTCTATAATTACCCAGACAAAGTCAATTTGTCACAAACTAAACTTGTAAAACATTACTGAATGTTACAAATCATTCAATCTATAGTTTTTCGCCAATAATACGAACTTCAGGTTCCAAAATAATACCTGAATGTTCTCTTACTTTCGTAATAACATCCGCAATCAACTCTTCATAATCCTGTGCAGTTCCATCTTCGATATTCACCATAAAACCTGCATGCTTTTTAGAAACCTCAACTCCACCTATACGGTATCCTTTTAGTCCCGCTTCTGCAATTAATTGACCAGCAAAATGTCCCAATGGACGTTTAAAAACTGAACCACACGAAGGGTACTCTAGTGGCTGTTTGAGCTCTCTTAGATAAGTTAGTCTATCCATCTCTTGCTTAATGATAGAATGTGTCCCTGGAGAAAGTGCAAACTTAGCTGAAATCACTACATCACCACTATCTTGGATAGCCGAGTATCTATATCCAAAACGAAGATCTTGCGCTTCAAGAGTTTTAACCTCTCCTTCTCGAGTCAATATCTTACAGGAGATAAGAACATGTGCAATTTCTCCCCCATAAGCACCAGCATTCATGTAAACAGCCCCTCCTACACTACCAGGGATGCCGCAGGCGAATTCAAACCCCGACAGACTATGAAAAAGAGCAACATGAGTTGTATCTCTCAAACTTGCTCCTGCCTCTGCTTCAATTACGTAGCCATCAACGGAGATTGTATTCAGTTTATTAAACATGATTACAAAGCCTTTTATTCCACCATTTCGCACGATTAAATTGCTGGCGTTTCCTAAGACCATCCAAGGGATAGCGTGCTGATTCGCAAATTTTACTACTCTGATGAGCTCAAATCGGTTTCTAGGAAAAACCAGAAAATCCGCATTCCCGCCCACCTTAGTATAAGTATAGTGCTTCAAAGGTTCATCATACCGGATATCAATTCCATTTAATTCGGATTTTATTAAATCTAATACCATGTGCATCTCTTTCCTACAAATTATCACTCTATTATATCAAATTTTGACTGTTTTTGCTCATTTTTTTAGAAGAAAAACTGAAATCCAATTTTGGATTTCAGTTCTGCTTTTTATTTGTTAAACCTAGGCTTGATAAGAGGAAAATTTGTGGTAAGAATTGAATAAGATAGCGAGTTTTTCCTCCTTCAAAAACCAATAAAAAGAGAAATCCACCGAAAACAGCTAAACTCAAAAAATTCCAACTGTCTAGATTACGATAGTATCTAAAAACTAAAAAGAAACCAATACTTAACAGAATCCAAACTAGTTGTTTTAAGAAATTGTAATATGAATAGTTAGGGTGATCCTTGGTTAAAATGAATTGTCTAATCCATTCAGCAATCATATTATTCTTCGTAAATGTATAGAGAGGATTAATATAGGCTGTTTTTTCTTTGGATACAGCTGTGTAGGGCCAACCAAGAGCACCATCTGATACTGTTATTGATTGTTTTAAAGTTAAGTGCCAGAGGAATGTTAAAGGAGTGAACTCTGCTAATCGTCTTTTAATTTCTTTTACGATATATTCCGTTTTAAACATCCCGTTATTATATTTTTTCTGTTTCTCAGGTTCAACATATTGAAGTAATCCTTTCTTCATATCTTCTTGATTGTGTCCATATTGTGTTAAACCAAGATTTACAAATAAGAGTGCTCCCTTCGATAACCCTTCTCCTTGCAGTAAAGTTACTTCTCTTTGATGCTTGATAAGATAGTTTCCTGCCCCAAAGGTAAGTCCAAATGACAAAAGAAACGTCAAAAAAAACAATACCATCTTTTTTGCATTTCCTTTTAAAAATAAAACCATAAAAAATGCAATTAATAAAACAAAACCCGGTGGTCGCATAAGGATAACCACTCCCGTAACCACACCAAGTGTAGCTGTTAGTAATATGTTTTTCTTTTTATCATCCGACTGTAAAATATCTAGAGCGAGAAAAATCTGCCAAGCAATTACAGGTAAAGGAGGAATATCTGTGTACATAGCGTAAAAGTAAGGAGAAAAGCCAAGAAAAATCATGTAAAATGCAAAACTAGTATCGGAAACTGCTTGATTAAAGTGAATTTTTGCTCCCTTATATAAAACGAGTGCACCTAAGTTTACATATAGTAGGTTCAATCCTTGTAAAATCCAGAGCCCAGCTTCTCCAAATAGACGGAAGAAAAAACGTTCGTATAAAAAAGAAAGAGATTATTGGGATTTCTAGTCAGATAACTTGCGATAGACAGGTCATTTAAAAAACCAAAGGCCCCATTGAAGACGACCGCAGCATCCCGCCTAATTAGCAATTCAGCTGAAAAAAGAAAGAGTAGTTGTACGATAACAGCGGCAAACATAATTTGCCATTTATGGACGATTAGCCTACGATAAAAAATAGTTAGTTTCTTCCTAAAGTACCAAACTAGTAAAGCGATAAGAATCCCAATTGGAATCGTCCACAAACCTAACATTCCCATTCGAATAAGAGCCACAACTACCCAATGAATACCTAAAAAAAGCATGACTTTTTGTAAAAGTGAAAAAAAAATCTTATTAATACTTGATAACATATGTCTATTATAGCAGAATTCTCCCTTTTTTTCATCCATTATCAGAGAGCCGCTAACCAATCGAAGAGAAACAAAAGCATTCAACACGCCCCTTATAGTTCACTCTCTCCTTCTTACTCTATCTGACTTTTGTAAAATATCCATCTAGAGCATGGATTGATTATCACCAAATAATACTCAAAAACGAAACAGCTGGGAAATGTTGCCCCAACCGTTTAACACTCGAGTATTTAATTTTGCCAGTTCTCTTGATTTTCATTGAATCGCTCTAATAAAGCTAATCCCTCTTTGCTTACATACCCTTCTTTTTGAGCCAATTTAATCAACTCTGAATAATTTGACAATGTGACTAGTTTTACACCAGCTTCTGCAAAGTTTTTATCTGCTTTTTTTAGTTGATAGGTGAAAATAGCTACAACACCAAGCACTTCAACACCTTCACGTTTTGCAGCTGCTACTGCTTCTAAGACCGATCCTCCTGTTGAAATCAAGTCCTCTATAATAACCATTTTTTGACCCGCAATAACACGTCCTTCAATTTGATTTCCAGCACCATGTGCTTTGGGTTTGCTACGAATATAGGCAAATGGAAGATTCATCTTATCAGCGATAATAGCTCCATGTGGAATACCCGCAGTCGCAGTACCCGCAATCACTTCTACTTCTGGAAACGCTTCTTTAATAGTTTCAACAAAACCATCTTCAATCAAAGTGCGTGTTTCAGGATAAGCTAAAGTCACACGGTTATCCGTATAAATTGGAGATTTAATCCCTGATGCCCAAGTAAAAGGATCTTGAGGATTTAGATAAACAGCTTCAATTTTCAATAAATGGCTTGCAATTTTCGTGGCTAATGTCATTTGTCTTCTCCTTTATATACTGCTCAATCAAGTTTTCAAACAGATAGCTTTCGTTTTCTTTCCTTTACGCTAGGTTCCATTCATCCTTTATAGCCCGATAAGCTAAAACTGGATTGTCCGCTTGAGTAATTGGGCGACCTACAACAATATAGTCACTCCCAATCGAGCAGGCTTCTGATGGTGTCATCACTCGCTTTTGATCACCTGCTTCCACTCCCTTCGGACGAATACCTGGTGTTAAGCAGGTAAAACCATATGGTGTACTCTGTTTAATAAGTTCTACTTCCTGAGCAGAGCAGACAACACCATCCAAACCAGCTTCGGAAGTTTTCTGAGCGTAATGAAGCACCGATTCCATTAAACTTGTCCCAATCAGCTGGTCTTCTTGCATAGCTTCTTGGCTTGTAGAAGTTAACTGGGTTACAGCAATTAGCTTAGGACCATTTCCTAACCCTTCTCTAGCTGCACGCATCATCTCAACTCCCCCAGCTGCATGTACATTTGTCATATCAACACCTAGTTTTGCTAAAACCTTCATTGCTGATTTTACCGTATTTGGTATATCATGTAATTTTAAATCAAGAAAAACAGAGTGTCCAAGCTGTTTCACATAGGTTACAATATCCGGTCCTACTGCATAATATAACTCCATGCCAATTTTAACATATAGTTTTTCCTCATTCGGAAAAAGTTCAAGAAAATCTTTCACATCTTGAAAACTTGAAAAATCCAATGCAATTATAGGCCGTGTTTCACGCATCATAACTCCTCACTTTAGACAGCAAAACAGAATCAAAAAAGAACCTGCTTGCAGCAAGGTTCCACGAAAAATGGGGAATTCAACCCCTTTCACCGTTCAACCTTTGCTGTCTCTCTGAACTGCTTTAAAGGTTAATTTTCTATATTTTACATCATAAAAGAACGTTTGTCAACAGAAATATGGTAAAATAGAACTATGCGTATTCAACAATTACAATATATAATAAAAATCGTGGAAACAGGGTCAATGAATGAAGCAGCCAAACAGCTATTCATTACCCAGCCCAGTTTATCCAATGCGGTACGAGACTTGGAAAACGAGATGGGCATTGAAATTTTTATTCGAAACCCAAAAGGGATTACATTAACAAAAGACGGCATGGAGTTTCTCTCTTATGCACGCCAAGTGATTGAGCAAATTGATCTCTTATCTGAACGATACAAGAATCCTGTTGGAAATCGGGAACTTTTCAGTGTTTCTTCTCAACATTATGCCTTTGTTGTCGAAGCTTTTGTCGCCCTTCTCAAGAAAAGTGATATGGAAAAATATGAACTCTTCCTGAGAGAAACCCGCACTTGGGAAATCATTGACGATGTAAAAAACTTTCGTAGTGAAGTCGGTGTTCTATTTTTAAACAGTTACAATCGAGATGTCCTTTCAAAAATGTTAGATGATAATCATTTAACAGCCACACATCTTTTTACTGCAAAACCACATATTTTTGTCAGTAAGACAAATCCATTAGCTAAAAAAGACTTAGTGAAGTTATCAGATCTTGAGGATTTTCCTTATCTTAGCTATGACCAAGGAACACATAATTCCTTTTACTTTTCAGAAGAAATACTTTCTCAAGAGCACCATAAAAAGTCTATTGTAGTAAGTGACCGAGCCACTCTTTTTAACCTCCTAATAGGTTTAGATGGCTATACTATAGCTACAGGTATTCTTAACAGTAATCTTAATGGAAACAATATTGTATCTATCCCTTTAGATATTGAAGATCCTATTGAATTAGTTTACATCAAACACGAAAAAACGAGTCTCTCAAAAATGGGTGAAAAGTTTATTGAGAATCTTTTAAACGAAGTAAAATTCGAAAACAAGTCGGAATAAAGTCAGAAAAACGTTTAAAATAGTCTTTCTAATTATTAGAACAAATATAACAAGAAAATACTCTAAAAAGAGTAAAGTGAGACTTTATTTACATAATCCCCCTATAATGAATAGTGAAATTATAGATATTTCACTATTCATTATAGGGGGATTTTTACTACACCCAGCAAAATTCCACAGTTTAAGAAATGAAAACAGTATTGACAGTGATTATTTGCTTTTTATACCACAAGTACTTTTTATTTCTTTAGAATATCCTTTGTATTTCCAGTTCTTTGTTGCTTTTCTAAAGATAGTGAGCTCATGCTGTTCATTTATAAGATTATCGACAAGGTTAAAGTGATTAGATTGTATTTTTTGATAATGGTATTCCCCTTCATTCTTACCTCTTGAAAGTCAACGATTTGTCGTTTGAAACAGCTATAAACTGACAACAAAGCTTTTATTGCTCTCCTGTTTCCTTTAGTCGAGAATACCTTATAAAATCTGTTCAGTTTAGCATAAACGATTTAGTCTATACTTCGTATAATCTTCTTCAATCATAACAATCTCCCTTTTTCCTAAATTTAGTACAGTAGAAAAACAAGAGTAAATGATTTTTCTCAAATATTAAAAAATGCTCTAGAATATCCTTAAGTTACTACACTTTGATATTATAGAGCATTTGAAATAAAAATTGATGTTGTAACTCTCCAGACTTTTAAAAATTGTTACATTTTAAGTTGGAAGACAAGTTTGATAAATCATTTATTCTGTTTATTTTGATTTAATATAAGTTACACCATCTGCTTTTGGAGCAACAGATTTACCAAAGAAGGCTGCTAAGACAACGATGGTTAATAAATAAGGAGCAATTTGTAAGTATACTGCAGGAACTCCTTGAAGAAATGGTAACTGTGTACCGATAACAGCCAAACTTTGTGAAAGTCCAAAGAATAAACTTGAAAACATAGCACCAACAGGATTCCATTTACCAAAAATCATTGCTGCTAAAGCGATAAATCCAGGTCCTACAATCGTTGTTACTGAAAAATTTACTGAAATAGATTGAGCATATGCTGCACCACCAATTCCACCTAATATTCCAGAAATGATAACTCCAAGATATTTCATCAAATACACATTAATTCCAAGCGTATCAGCAGCTTGAGGATGTTCCCCGACCGAACGAAGACGTAATCCAAAACGAGTTTTAAAGAGTACAAACCAGGCTAGGAAAGAAAGTGAAATAGCCAAGTACCCTAACAAACTAGTAGACTTGAAAAAGATATCTCCAATTACTGGAATATCGGACAAACCAGGGAAATCAAAACGACCAAATGTTTGTCTAAGATTATCTGTTTGCCCCTTTCCATAGAAAGCCTTTACTAAAAACACAGCTAAGGCAGGAGCCATCAAGTTAAGAACAGTACCGCTGACAACGTGGTCTGCACGGAAATGAACAGTGGCTATTGCATGAAGCAAAGCAAAGATTCCACCAACAAAACCTCCAACAAGTAGAGCTATCCAAGGTGTGGCAAGTCCTAAGGAATCTGCGAATTCAAGATTAAAAACTACTCCTGAGAAAGCACCCATAACCATAATTCCCTCAAGTCCGACATTAACCACTCCACCACGTTCAGAGAAAACACCTCCAATACTGGTGAAAATAAGTGGAGCGGAATAAATGAGCATTGATGAGACTAAAAGAGCGAGCATTGTTACTATCGACATCCTTATTTACCTCCCTTTGCTTGTTTTTTTGGTTTGACATAGCGTTCAATAATGTAATGAACACTGACAAAGAAAATAATAGAAGCTGTCACAATGCTGACCAATTCATTCGGAACCTGAGCCACATTCATACCTGAGGCACCGACTTGCAAAACTCCAAAAAGAAAAGCTGCAAACAAAATACCTATCGGTGAGTTAGCTGCCAGCAAGCTAACTGCCATTCCATTAAATCCAATGGATAAAGAAGAACCTTGAATATAAACATTTTGGAAGGTTCCCAGTCCTTCAACTGCCCCTCCAAGTCCGGCAAGTGCACCGGAAATAATCATAGATAAGATGATTGTTCGTTTAGCTGAAATCCCAGCATATTCTGAAGCATGAGGATTTAAACCTACTGCCCGGATTTCAAAACCAAGTGTCGTTTTTTTCAATAAGAACCAAATCACAAATACAGCGACTAAGGCAAAGAAAATTCCAATATTCATCCGTGAATTATCTGTTAATTCAGATAACCACGCTGTTTGGTAACTTGCATTTTCAGAAACACGATTTGTTGAATCTGTACTTTGCATGAATGATTGTGGGAAAGAGTGTATAAAAGCATTACTTACATACAAAATAATATAGTTCATCATAATGGTTACAATAACCTCAGATGTCCCTAAATAAGCCCGGAGTATTCCTGGGATAGCACCTGCAATCCCGCCAGCTATTAAAGCAATGATAACAGTCATAGGAATCATAAAAATCCGAGGCATATCAGGATTTGACAATGCAAACCAAGTACTCAAGACCCATCCTGCTAAAGCCTGTCCAGGGAGCCCAACATTAAAGAAACCAGCTCGACTTGCCACCGCAAATCCTAAAGCAATCAAGATAAGTGGTCCCATGGCACGGAATATTTCACCTATTCCACGAACGGTACCAAAAGCTGTTCGAAAGAGTTCCTCATATCCCCAAATCGCATCATAGCCAAAAATCCACATAACAATGGCACCGAGAAAAATGCCCAATAATACCGAAATTAACGGTACCGAAAGTTCTTGAATTTTTTTAGACATTACTGCTCTCCTTTCCCAATGTACCTCCAGCCATTAAAACTCCCAGTTCTTGTTTATTGGTTGTTTCAGGTGCAACTATCCCTTGAATGTGGCCATCATGGATTACAGCTATTCTATCTGAAACATTGAGGATTTCGTCCAATTCAAAACTAACCACAAGTACCGCTTTTCCATTATCACGTTCCTCTATTAGACGCTTATGGATATACTCGATAGCACCAACATCCAAACCACGAGTTGGTTGACTAACAATGAGTAGTTCAGGATTCCGGTCGATTTCTCTTGCAATAATAGCCTTTTGCTGATTTCCTCCTGAAAGGGCGGAAGCGGGGACTACTTCACTTGCAGCACGAACATCAAATTCTTCCATTAATTTCTTTGCATAAGATGTAATATTGGAATAATTTAAAATACCACCTTTACTTAGAGGTTCTTTATAATAGGTTTGAAGAGCGATATTTTCAGAAATCATCATATCTAAAACAAGGCCATCACGATGACGATCTTCAGGCACATGGCCGACACTCATCTCAGTGATTTGACGAGGATGTAAGCCAACAATTTCTTTCCCTTTTAGTTGAATACTACCTGATTGTACTTTTCTAAGGCCCGTAATAGCCTGTATCAACTCAGATTGACCATTTCCGTCAATTCCTGCAATACCAACTATTTCACCTGCACGAACATCAAGTGAGAAATTTTTTACAGCTGGAACACCACGATTTTCAAGAACTACTAAATCTTTAATGGATAAAACAACCTCTTTTGGCTGAGCATCTTGTTTTTCTGTTTTAAACGAAACTGAACGTCCAACCATCATTTCTGCTAAATCAGCATTTGTAGCCCCTGCAATCTCAACTGTTTCAATCGATTTCCCTCTTCGTATTACTGTTACTCGATCTGCAACAGCACGAATTTCGTCTAGCTTATGGGTAATTAAAATAATTGATTTCCCCTCATTTACCAGATTTTTCATAATAGCAATCAATTCCTCAATTTCGGAAGGAGTTAAAACTGCCGTAGGTTCATCAAAAATAAGAATATCCGCTCCTCGATATAAGGTTTTTAGAATCTCAACTCTTTGTTGAGCTCCAACCGAAATATCATCAACTTTCGCAGTTGGATCAATAGCTAATCCATAACGTTCAGATAACTCATTGATTTCTTTTGTCGCACGAGCAATATCTAAAACTCCGTTTTTAGTCAACTCACTACCAAGGATAATATTTTCAGCAACAGTAAAAGCTTCAACCAACATAAAGTGTTGATGAACCATACCAATACCTAGACTAGCTGCTTTAGATGGTGAATCTAATTTTACAGATTGCCCATTGACTAAAATTTCACCACTAGTAGGTTCTAGGAGGCCCGCTAACATATTCATCAATGTTGACTTTCCAGCTCCATTTTCCCCTAAAAGTGCATGAATTTCACCCTTGCGAAGTTGCAAATTAATTTTATCATTCGCAACAAATTCACCAAATTTTTTGGTAATCTCACGCATTTCAATGACATTTTTCTGTGCCATGTACTCTTCCTTTCAGAAACTTATTTTGTGTCAATAAAACCTGTTAAGCTGAATCATTTGTACAAAAATTTTTCAGGCGTAACAAGCTTTATTGAGACAAATACTGTCTCAACTCCTAAAAAAGCGACCAATGGCCGCTTTCCTAAGAAATTACTTCCACTTATAATTATTTTTCAGGCACTGTTACACTACCGTCAAGAACTTTTTCTTTTGCTTCTTTAACAGCCGCTTTTGCATCTTCTGAAAGATTAGTTTCTGCCAAATCAACACCTTTATCTTTCAATGAATAAGTTGTTGTTTTACCACCTGGAAACTCACCTTTTTCAGTTTTGTTAGCAAGGTCTTTAACTGTTGTTCCAACCTCCTTCAAAGTTGATGCAAGAACAAAATTAGATTCCTTACCATCTTTTGAGGTATACTTACCTTCTTCAGCTTGGTCACGGTCTACACCGATAACCCATACTTTGTCTGCTTCGTTAGCTGCCTTGTTACGGTCTAGTGCTTCTGAGAAAACACCAGTTCCTGTACCACCTGCCGCTTGATATACCACATCTGCTCCAGAGGTATATTGAGCTGCAGCAAGTGTCTTACCTTTAGCTGCGTCTGAGAATGAACCAGCATAGGCAACATCTACTTGAATTGTTTTATCTACGGATTCAACACCAGCTTTAAAACCAGCGGCAAAGCGTGAGATAACTTCTGATTCCATACCACCGACAAAACCAACATGTTTCGTCTTTGTTGTCTTAGCTGCTGCAACACCAGCTAAATAAGCTGCTTCATTATCCGCAAATGTAACACTTGCAACGTTACTCTGACCTTCGATAACGTCATCAATCAAAACATAGTTGATATCAGTATGATCTTTTGCCGCTTCCTCAACAGCATTATGAAGAGCAAAACCTACACCAAAAATAAGGTTGTAAGTACCAGCAGCTTGTTGCAAGTTATTAGCGTAGTCAGCTTCACTTGTTGATTGGAAATAAGTAAAACCGTTATCTTTGGTTAAACCATGCTCTTTTCCCCAAGCTTGAAGTCCTTCCCAAGCTGATTGGTTAAAGGATTTGTCATCCACACCACCAGTATCTGTTACAATTGCTGCTTTTGTTTTTACATCTGAAGATGATGCAGCATTACGAGAAGAACGACTACCACATGCAGCAAGACCAATTGCTGCTACTGCAACTAGACCAAGGCCTAGCCATTGTTTCTTGTTCATTACTGAACCTCCTAAATAATTTATGCAACGTTGTTGCGGTTTGGAATAGACTGGTCACTATGACCAATTTTACCGATTATTTCAAATCAGTAAAAGAATATGGAAGTAACTCCCCGACCGTCATCTCGACCGTCGATTTATCTTTAGCAACTAAAGTAACTTTAAAATCCTTTTCAAAAAACTCTGCCATCACCTGACGACAAGCACCACAGGGAGAAATTGGTTTTTCTGTTTCCCCATAAACAATCAACTCATCAAAGTCTCTTTCCCCTTCAGAAATTGCTTTAAAAATAGCTGTCCTCTCACCGCAATTGGTTAATGGATAACTCGCATTTTCTATGTTGACACCTGTATAAATGTCTCCATCTTTGGAAACTAATACAGCTCCAATTGGAAAATGGGAATAAGGGACGTACGCCCGTCTACTGGTCTCAATTGCTAACTCTATTAATTCAATAGTCGCCACTAACCTCTTCTCCTTTCAGGATAGCTACTCCAGATGAAGTCCCAATTCTATTCGCACCTGCATTTATAAATTCTAATGCATCTTTGTAAGAGCGAGCACCTCCTGAAGCTTTGACACCCATTTCTGTGCCTACTGTCTGCCTCATCAAAGAGACATCTACTACAGTAGCTCCACCTGTTGAGAAGCCAGTAGAAGTTTTGACAAAGTCTGCTCCAGCCTTTTTAGCCAGCTGACAGACAAGAACTTTTTCGTCATTCGTTAATAAACAAGTTTCAATAATCACTTTGACAAGTTTGTCACCACTTACATTAACAACCGCCTGAATGTCCTGCTCTACTATTTCCACTTCCCCAGACTTTAAGGCACCGATATTGATTACCATATCAATTTCATCAGCCCCATTCTCTATTGCATTCTGTGTTTCATAAGCTTTAACTTCAGGAGTATTAGCTCCAAGCGGAAAACCAATCACGGTACAAACCTTAACATCAGACTGTTTTAATTTTTGTGCTGCATAAGCTACCCATGTTGGGTTGACACAAACACTTGCAAAGTCATATTTTCTTGCTTCTAGCAAAAGATGACCGATTTGTTCTTTTGTAGCATCAGGCTTTAAAAGCGTATGATCAATTAATTTATTCAAGTTCATTTTCGTATTTTTCACATTTTACGAGATAATTTCTAAAATTTCTCGTAAACTTTTCACTCCATCATTTATTTTAACATATTTTTGGAATTCTGTAACTAAATCTTGTGAAATTTTTTTATTCGCATACACTTTTGCAATTACCTCACCTTTTCTTACAGATTCACCTACTTTTTTCGAAAATACTATCCCCGTTTCATAATCAAGTTTATCTGACTTAACAGCACGTCCAGCACCTAGTCTCATAGCAAATAGACCAAACTCCTTAGCAGGTAAGGCTACAATAAAACCATCTTCACTTGAGCGAATTTCTTCCACGTATTCTGCTGATGATGTTCTATAAAGATCCTCGATATCTCCGCCTTGATAAACAATCATTTCTTCAAATTTTTGAAGAGCTTTTCCATTTACCAGATGCTCACGAACTTGTTCTTTTGTTTTTTCAACATTTGCTAAACTTAGCATAATTTGCGCCAACTCACAAATAAAGTTTGTGATATCTTCGCGGCCCTTGCCTTGTAAAATTTCCAGTGCTTCCAAAATCTCTAGTCGATTTCCTATTGCACTCCCCAAAGGTTGACTCATATCTGTGATAACTGCAACTGTTTTACGCCCTACTGCATTTCCCAAATCAACCATAGTTCGTGCTAATTTCCGAGCATCTTCTATATTTTTCATAAAAGCGCCCTCACCTACTGTTACATCTAGTAGGATAGCATCCGCTCCCGCTGCAATTTTTTTACTCATAACTGAGCTTGCAATTAAAGGAATAGTATCCACCGTCGCAGTGACATCACGAAGAGCGTAAAGAAGCTTATCAGCTTTCACAAGTTGATCAGATTGTCCAATAACAGATAAACCGATTTCCTGAACTTGTTTGATAAAATCCGCTTGATTTCGCTCAATTTCATATCCTTTGATAGCTTCCAGCTTATCTATCGTACCGCCAGTATGACCTAAACCACGTCCACTCATCTTGGCAACAGGTACGCCGAAACTAGCAACTAAAGGAGCTAAAATCAAGGTAACTTTATCACCGACTCCACCTGTTGAATGTTTATCCACTTTAATACCTTGAATTTGAGATAAATCAAACTCCTGACCAGTTTTTACCATGTTCATGGTTAAATCAGAAATCTCCCTAGTTGTCATGCCTTTGAAATAAATCGCCATGGCTAATGCTGACATTTGATAATCCGGTATAACACCAGTAACATACCCTTCTATCAACCATGTAATTTCTTCAGAAGATAACTCAAAACCATCTCGTTTTTTTGGATGATATCCACTGCTCTCATACTTTCACACTTTTAAGGATATAATACCCTTTTTCCTTTCTTACAATCTCACAATTTCCAAAGACTTCTTCCATTTTGTTTTTTGCACTTGGTGCTCCTTGTTTTTTCTGAATGACAATGGTTAAAACACCACCAGCTACCAAGTGATCAAAACTACCCGAAATAACCTCATGTACCACCTGCTTTCCAGCACGAATAGGTGGGTTTGAAATAACTTGATCAAACTGTCCTTTCACTTGTTCATAAATATTGGATTGAAATATCTCTGCTTCCACCCTGTTTTTTACTGCATTTTGTTGAGCAAGTTCCAAAGCACGATTATTGATATCAACCATAGTAGGGATTATCCCATAAGCTTTAGCCAACGACAATCCCAATGGACCGTAACCACAGCCTACATCAAGGAGACGTTCTCCCTCTTTTGCTGAGACATTTTTGAGCAGGACTTGGCTACCAAAGTCAATCATCTTCTTACTAAAGACCCCCGCGTCCGTCAAAAAGGTCATCTTGTTTCCCAAAAGCTCCACTCTCAACTCATGAATGTCGTGAGCTGCATCGGGATTTTCTGCATAATACATTTTACTCATAGAATCATTTTACCACAAAGAAGATAGCTTTGTAAATCGTTTACAATTTAGTTATAGAATAGAAAATAAAAAGATTGAAGAAGTTCAGCTCAAAATAAGAACCTATTCTTCAATCTTTATTGATTCAAACATTGTTACTCAATGTTTATTGCTTAACTTCAAATACTTGACCGAGAGAAGGAAACCTAGTAAAATGTTGGGATAGAATCCCGGTTGATAAATCTGTGTTAGAATATCTAAACTGGTCCAGAGTCTAATCAATTCTTCGAGCGACATACGGAATAGATATCCCTCAGTAGAAACCCAAATAGCCAAAAAAACATAACTACCTACAGCCAACCATATACTCCACTTTTTTTGAAGTTTCCATGCAAAGAAGAGCGACAAAAGAAAGACGGAAGTTACTAAGAAGTGATCTAGTAAGAAAGCATAACCATAATAAGTTTCTAGTAATCTCTTACCATCATCAACATTTGCCCACTTTAAAAATGGCAATGAGAAACTCAACCCAAAACAGATTTCCAATATATAATTCCTGAGCTTTCTCATCATGATAACTCCTATATAATATTATCCAAAACAACTGACCATCTTGAACCATTTCTATTATATAATATAAACCAGACTTATTTCAATAAAATACTGTATTTTTTTATTTTTTTATGATATGATAAACAAAAATAGTCGGGAGAAGCGAAAATGACTAACGAATTTCTGCATTTTGGAAAAATCAGTCGGGAAACTTGGCAAAACCTCCACCGAAAAACCACTCCTCCCCTGACAGAACATGAATTAAATTCCATCAAAAGCTTTAACGATAAAATTAGTTTACAAGACGTCATCGATGTTTATCTGCCTCTAACCAATCTGATTCACATTTATAAGAGAGCCAAAGAGGATCTAGCTTTTTCAAAAGGAATCTTTCTACAAGAGGAAAGTAAAAAACAACCCTTTTTGATAGGAGTTTCAGGAAGCGTTGCCGTTGGAAAATCAACTGCCAGTCGCCTTATACAAATCCTTCTCTCCCGAAGCTTACCAAGTTGTAGGGTTGAACTGGTAACTACGGATGGTTTTTTGTTCCCCAATGAATCTTTAATCCAAAAGGGTATCTTAAACCGTAAAGGTTTCCCTGAAAGTTATGACATGGGCCTTTTAACTAATTTTCTAGATAGCATTAAAAATGGGCAAGAATTTGCTGTCCCTCTCTATTCTCACGATGTTTATGACATTGTGGCTAACAAAAAGCAACTTGTTACCGCAGCTGACTTTGTTATCGTTGAAGGAATCAATGTCTTTCAGAATCCTCAAAACGAACGACTTTATATGACAGATTTCTTTGATTTTTCAATTTATATTGATGCAGATACAGAAAATATCGAAAATTGGTATCAAGATCGTTTCCTTAAGTTACTTGACATTGCAAAAACAAATCCTAACAGTTACTACTACAAGTTCGCCAACATGTCTTTAACAGAAGCTAAAGAATTTGCCCACCAAGTTTGGTCTACTATAAACTTAGTCAATTTGGAAAATTATATCGAACCAACTCGTAACCGTGCTGAAATTATCCTCCATAAAGCTGAAAATCATGAAATCGACAAAATTTATCTAAAAAATAATTTTGTCTAAAATTAAGAAAAACACTTGTCAAATACCTCATAATTTGATAAACTTATTTGGTAACATCTATGGCACACAAGTGACCATGGCAGAAAGGAATTTTTAAAAATGAAAAAAGATATCCATCCAGAATATCGCTCAGTTGTATTTATGGACACTACTACTGGCTACCAATTTCTCAGTGGTTCAACTAAGAACTCAAATGAAACTGTTGAGTTCGAAGGAGAAACTTACCCATTAATCCGTGTGGAAATTTCATCTGACTCACACCCATTCTATACTGGTCGTCAAAAGTTCACTCAAGCAGATGGACGCGTGGATCGTTTCAACAAAA
>NZ_KQ969157.1:598745-603368 GCF_001578805.1 Streptococcus sp. DD10
AACTTCTCCAGATGGCGAAGTTTTTTGTATGTATGGATTAGTTATACTTCCTTCATCAACCTCTCAACAAACAAAAATGCAGCTGGACAAGTTAAGGTATTTTTAATAGTTAAGTGATTGATTTGATAAACTTTTTTGCGATCTGTATGTGGATAATCACGACAAGCTTTTGGTCGAACATCATATATTGAGCAAAGATTATCCTCTCCTAAAAAAGAACAAGGCATTGATTTAAAAACTTTATCTCCATCTTCATCTGTTTCCAAAAATTCAGCCTCAAACGCTGGCAGTCGCATCTTAAAATATTTCGCAATTCGTACAATATCTGCTTCTTTAAAATCAGGTCCTAATGTTTTGCAACAATTTGCACAGGCAGTACAATCTATCTCTTGAAAAACTTGATTATGAATTTCTTGGGCTATTTTATCCAAATTTTTAGGTGATTTTTTCTTTAAATTAGCTAGAAATTTCCTGTGTTCCTTCTGTTTTTGCAACGCTAATTGATGGTATTTTTCAATATCTATTTCCTGTGTCATCGTTCACCTCCTTATATAAAGCAATAAAAGCATTATAACATAAACATTGCTAAAAAGGAGTAAGAAAGAATTACGACTAATAAATCAGTGTTTCTCCTCTTGTATTTAGTTTTTTTTGAAAATCGCTTCTAAAGACTAACCAACTATCGTAAAGTCGTTCTTTAAGTAGCCACTGCTACATAATATTCTTTTTTAATAGTAGTTAATCAGCAACAACTCCTGTTCCATCCATACTCCAAGTTTCTTCAATTAGCGGAATAAAGGTCTTCAATGTTTCACTCTCTCCTTCAAAGGAAATCGTGTAAACTTTCTCATCTCTTTGAAAAATCCACGTAATAAAATACTGTCCTGATTTCATGATAATATTGAGCTGATACGCTTCAAGATCAGCAACCTTTACTTTTGCTCCCGACAACTTTTCAACATCTATGTTAGATTGCCACATATAGGCTAGTTTTTGAGCAAGATATTCTGCATTGAATTCAGTTCCTTCTGGAACATTTGCTTTTTCCTTTGTAAAACTATTCATTGTTACAATATTATAAGCTGTACCATCTGTATACTGTAAACTATCTCCGCCATCAATATCCGTAAATTTCACCCATGTACTTGGAATATCAATATAACCAAACCCTGGAATTCCTACACGTTTAGTCGTTCGAGTTGACGGCTTTTTCTCCTAAGACGTTGAATCCTTACTTACAACAGTAGAACTGTCCTTCGTAGAATATGTAACAGCATCTTTCTTTGTAGAATCACTGCATGCACTCAATACAAAAACAGATAGGAAAACTATTGTTCCTATTCTAAACTTGTTCTTCATATCAATCCTTCTTGAGAACGTTTTCTTCATTTACAGTCTAGCATAAATTTTAGAAACTATAAAGAACTCGACTGTCTCAGCTGATTTGTTTATCTAATTTTATGAAGAAATTCCTTCATGGCATACATACTAAAAGTGTACTAGGAAAAAATTAGTAAATAATTAAAATTTACTATGATTCTTACTTTTTATTGTTACTACGACTTCTTTCATTTAAAAAAAATTGAAGAAAGGTTATAAAATAAACTTTTCTTCAATCTAAAATTACCTATTCGTTACTAGATTTATTCTTCATCCATCGATAGCACAGACAAGAATGCTTCTTGAGGAACTTCAACTGAACCGATAGCCTTCATCCGCTTCTTACCTGCTTTTTGTTTCTCAAGAAGTTTACGTTTACGTGAAACATCCCCTCCATAACATTTTGCTAATACATTTTTACGTAAAGCCTTAATGTCAGTTCGGGCAACAATTTTATGACCAATTGCTGCTTGAATTGGAACTTCAAATTGTTGACGAGGAATTATTTTCTTGAGTTTATCAACAATTAATTTGCCACGTTCATAAGCAAAATCTTTGTGAACGATAAAGCTAAGAGCATCCACTTTGTCCCCATTTAGAAGTATATCCATTTTCACCAGTTTAGATGGACGATACTCAGACAATTCATAATCAAAGCTAGCATAACCACGCGTAGAAGACTTGAGTTTATCAAAGAAGTCAAACACAATCTCTGCTAGTGGGATTTGATAGATGACATTGACTCGGTTTTCATCAATGTAGTCCATAGTTACAAAATCCCCTCGTTTACGTTGAGCTAACTCCATCACTGCACCAACAAATTCTTGTGGCACCATAATTTGAGCTTTGACATAGGGTTCTTCAATGGAAGCAATTTTTGTTGGATCTGGAAACTCAGATGGATTTGATACATCTATTGCTTCGCCGTCTGTTAGATTTACCTTATAAATAACTGAAGGAGCCGTCATAATAAGGTCAATGTTAAACTCACGCTCTAATCGCTCCTGAATGACATCCATATGAAGCAGACCTAAGAAACCACAACGAAATCCAAAGCCTAAGGCTTGTGATGTTTCAGGTTCAAACTGGAGACTTGCATCATTTAGTTGTAATTTTTCAAGCGCTTCACGTAAATCATTATATTTATTCGATTCAATTGGATAGAGTCCGGCAAATACCATCGGATTCATCTGTTTATAGCCGTGTAAAGGCTCACTGGCTGGATTTTCTGCCAAAGTTACTGTATCTCCAACACGCGTATCTTGAACTGTTTTGATAGATGCAGCGATATAACCAACATCTCCTGTTGCCAAATAGTCACGTCCGACAGCCTTAGGTGTAAAAATACCGACCTCAGTAACATCAAAAGTCTTACCATTACTCATTAGTTGGATTTTGTCACCTGGCTTAACAACTCCATTTACAACTCTGACCTGCAAAATCACACCACGGTAAGCATCGTAAACAGAATCAAAGATAAGAGCTTGCAAAGGAGCAGTCACATCACCAGTTGGTGCTGGTACTTTTTCGACAATTTGTTCAAGAATTTCTTCAATCCCAATACCAGCCTTAGCTGAGGCTAAGACTGCCTCACTAGCGTCAAGTCCGATAACATCTTCTACTTCTGTCCGCACTCGTTCTGGATCCGCAGCTGGTAAATCTATCTTATTAATTACAGGTAAAATTTCAAGATCATTATCAAGTGCAAGATAGACATTCGCCAGTGTCTGAGCTTCAATCCCTTGTGCTGCATCAACCACCAAAATCGCTCCCTCACAAGCTGCTAGCGAACGAGAAACTTCATAAGTAAAGTCAACATGACCTGGTGTGTCAATCAAGTGAAAAATATAGGTTTCACTATCTTTAGCAGTATAGTTAATCTCAATAGCATTTAATTTAATGGTAATGCCACGCTCTCGTTCT
The DNA here is from genome assembly GCF_001578805.1 of Streptococcus sp. DD10. Lineage (GTDB taxonomy): Bacteria > Bacillota > Bacilli > Lactobacillales > Streptococcaceae > Streptococcus. Next base: position 602,049 of record NZ_KQ969157.1, read on the forward strand.
AAATCCATGCTATCTAAGAGTTGCGCTTGCATCTCGCGACTAGATACTGTTTCTGTCGCTTCCAATATTCGGTCTGCTAAAGTAGATTTTCCGTGATCAATATGCGCAATGATTGAAAAATTACGAATTTTTTTCTGTCTATTTTTCAGTTCTTCTAAATTCATCTTCTCTTCCTTTTTCCTTCATTCTTTTAAGATTATACCATATTTTATGAGATTTCCCTATAAGAAGTTTAAAAGCTCTCTGGTAAGAATGTACTTTTTAACTATTGATAACAACTAACTTATGCTATAATACAAGGAGAAAATAGGAGGCAAAATCAAAATGATAAAATTACTTGCTCTTGATATGGACGGAACACTTCTAAATAGTGCTAAAAAAATTTCCAAGACTAACATCGAAGCGATACACAAAGCTATCAAAAAAGGGGTACAACTAGTACTTTGCACTGGACGGCCTCTCTTTGGTGTAAAACCTTACTACGAACAGTTAGGCCTTGTTGAAAAAAATGGTTTTGCAATCGTCAATAATGGCTGTTCAATCCATGAAACTCTTAACTGGGATTTGATAGATTGGGAAGAATTAACTCTAGAAGACATCCAATTTTTAGAATCCTTAGCTAAGCAAAGTCAAGTTCAACTAACACTGATAGATGAAGAACATTATTTCGTCCTAGGAGGTGCCGCAAATTCTATCATCGAAGCAGATGCAAAACTCGTCTTCACCACTCCGACCGAAATCAGTTTAAGTGATATCAAAAAACACCAATACACTCTTTTTCAAGCTATGTTTTTAGGAACGGAATCTCAAGTCGATGACTTTGAATCCCGATTTGCGCATATTATTGCAAATCGTTTTAGTGGAGTTCGTTCACAACCTGTTATCTATGAGGCAATGCCTTCTGGCATAACGAAAGCTAGCGCACTCGCACGACTAGCACAAAAAATGGGATTGGAATCAAATGAAGTAATGGCCATTGGTGACGCAGATAACGACATTGAAATGCTTGAGTTTGCGGGACTCAGTATCGCTATGGGAAACGCTAGCAATCATGTCAAACAATTTGCCGATTACATTACTGATAGTAATGACAATCACGGGGTTGCTAAAGCTATTGAGAAACACATACTAGCTTAATTTTATAAGAAATTACATAAGAATTCTTCAGATTTTTCTTATGGAACTTTATCAAAAATAAAGCAACCGCCGAAAATCTGCAAGAATTACAAGACATAATTGAGAACTTCTGAAAGAATTTGATAACTAACAAAGAGACTGGATAACCAGTCTTTTTTAGCACCAAAATAGCCAATCTAACGA
>NZ_KQ969157.1:603760-606792 GCF_001578805.1 Streptococcus sp. DD10
GAGTCGAACCAACATATAGCCTTTTTCCATGGACGTCACATGGACTAGCTCAAGGCGCTAACCTTACAGTTTTCCAGTCACGATTCATGTTCTCTGCCGAATGAGCAAACTTGCCAAAAGATTTTAAGAGCTCACCAGATTTAAAGAGTAACGAATTTTTTCTAGCAACGTCCTCCAAAGCATTCCCCACTTTTCTTAACTAGGCTTCCATCGCAGCAAGCTTGGCATTTTCTCGCTCGATATCAGCCGCCGCCTTATCATAACGAGCAGTCCCGGGATCCAGCTTGTCAAAGCTCTTTTTCATCTCATCGAGGACTTTCTTCTGAGATGTGATTGCCTGCCCCAGCGTCTTGTACTTCGCTCTCAGCAAGTCAGCGTTTTTCCCATTCCCTTCAGCGCACTGTCTAAGGAACGGACATTATTTTGAAAATACCTCACGGCATTTTTCGCACCATTGAGACTAGGACTAAACTTTGACACGTCTAGCCCCAGCTCGATATACATCTGACCTAACGGCGTACCGCCTGCCATATTGTTTCCCTCCTATCCCAAGATACAAAGGGCGTAAAGGACACAGCGAAAATAGGAGCTTAACGCCCTGAGCGATGCTCACAAGACAAGCTATCTTTTTCGCCCAGTCCTTAGCCCGTGTTCAATTACATTTTAAAGCAAACAAAAAAGCCCTTACGGACTTTCAACTATTTATAACGTTGTAGATTTTGATAAGCGAACCCCACGCAAGCAAGTAGCGCAAAGCCGCCGACTGCCATGCCAAAAAGAGGAAACAAAGGAGCATAGACAAGAAACATCGCAAACGGAGCAAATATCTCATCCATGCTATGGTTGAAGATATAAAACATAGTGTAAACATAAAACACAAATGCAGAAATAGCTACGCCAAGCCAAATGCGTGCCCAAATTAAACCACGGCTATTCATTTTCTTTACCTCTCAATTCTTGATATAACTTCTTAATTCCATGGCGAATAATTTCTGATCGTCCTTGATTAGTTTTCTCAGATACAAAGTCCAGCTTCGTGATGATTGCTTCATCAACACGATCCCTTACGGACTTTTACTTATCTAACAAACTCTGCCGAAGTCTCATCGAAAACTCGATAGAACGGATTTTTTCTAACTCTTTGAAGGCATGAGAAAAATACCACTGACAGACAAAAAAGAGTATCGATCCAAAAGCGAGATAGATAAAAAACGGAATAGCAGGCAAGACAAAGATAATCAGTAACCACATGGTCAAAAAAGACTCATAGATACCCATCATGATATGCCAACCGATGACCGCATAGACAAGAAAGACACCCAGCCAGATAATCGCTAGTGTAAACTTCTTTTTCATCACTTGTCTCGCATTCGCAAGAGACATCCGCTCGTGAACTGTCAAATAGTCGTTCATCCTACTCACCTCCTTAGCCCTATTATAAGCCTCTAAAGGGATTTTGTAAAGCCTTTTCATCAAATCATCTGGATAAAGTCCGCCAAGTCCACAACTTCCTCTTTCTTAGCAGGCTCAAGCGTTTCTAGAACACCCATCAAGTCCTCCCAGCTAGTCTCCATCACATCACGGATACTAAGACCATAAGGCCCCTCCGTGACCTGCTTGACAAAGCCATAGAACTTCCGCAAAGCCTCACCAGACTCTAGCTTTTCCCCTTTGGGTCCACATCACCCACTAGATGAGCATAGATATCCGTGAAAATTTCGATGATACGAGCAAAGTCAGTATATTCTAGCAACTGTTCCACTGTCACATCTTCAAAAAGCCCAGCGATAAAGTCCAACTGCTTAACCAGCTTTTCCACTTCGGACAAGTCTTTTGACAGTGCATCATTCATGACCAGGTAGTCACGATAGTCTGATGTCGTGATTTCCTTACTGGTCTTGAGAACTTCCTCACCCTTATCATTCTTGATTGTAAATTGTACCTTAGCCATCGATATTCCTTTTCAACCAACCCATATCGCCCCTCCTTATATTATATTTAGTGCAGTTAGCTACTGCCAAAGCTCAAGTGGTATACTTGGAATAAGCCACTGTGGATTAGTTCATTTCCTCCAATCGCTTGACGATTTCTGAAAGGCTCTAACCACAGCTTTTTGTTTCAATTGGTAATGAGTTTGATAACGCATAGACATTTTATCTCGTGTAAGGTAACAAGGCAAAAAGTTCGTGGAGTTCCAAGTGGACTTGAAATACTATAATTGGAGGTACTCCTATGCTTTATGTTGGCATTGATGTCGCTAAAAATAAACACGATGTTACAGCCTTGAATCTTCAAGGAAAAACTGTTCTCAAACCACTCACTTTTGCAAATACCAGAGCTGGTTTTGAAATCTTAAATCAGTCTCTTCGACAGCTCAACCAAGACTGTCTCATCGCTCTTGAAGATACTGGACATTATGCCTTGAATCTATTGAACTTCCTGCATGAACAAGGATATAAAGTTTACACCTACAATCCTTTGCTCATCAAGGAATTTGCCAAATCATTATCACTTCGTAAGACTAAAACGGATAAGAAAGATGCTCATGTCATCGCTCTTAAACTTCTTTCTGACCCCAATCGTGAACAATTTCAACACGATAATCGGCAAGAAGAACTAAAAATACTGACTAGACATATTCATCGTCTCAAGAAAAAACAGTCTGATTGGAAAGTACAATACACTCGTTGTCTTGATATCATCTTTCCTGAGTTGGATAAAATCGTTGGAAAGCATTCAGAATATACCTACGAACTCTTGACACGCTACCCTAACCCTCAGAAAATGCTTGAGGCTGGATTTGATAATCTGATAGAAATTAAACGATTGACCGCTTCTAAAATTCAGGATATTCTCTCGGTCGCACAGGGTTCTATTGGAACAACATCTCCCGCCCGTGAATTCGAACTCATCGAAATCATTGAAAACATCAAGCATTACAATAGACTCATCGACAAGGCGGAAAAACGTGTCAATGACTTGATGGCTGAGATCAACTCGGTCATCACGACGGTTACTGGGATTGCGAATAG
>NZ_KQ969157.1:607004-609516 GCF_001578805.1 Streptococcus sp. DD10
ATTTTCTCACTATAATCCAAGATAGAGACAAAATCGACCAAACTATCTGAATTGACCAGGGGTTGGTTTTTATTGACCTGATAAAAGGCTTGAATGACTGGATCTGGACTGTGCTCCAGTTCTTCAACCAACCACTTATCAAAGCTGGTTCCTTTGCCTTTTTTGACCATATCATAGAGATTAGGCACCTTTTGCAAGACTAGACGTTCTAATATCCGGTAAAAGAGAGGGCTCACAGCTCGACAAAAGTCAATAATGTCGCCAGTCTTGGACTTGGCTTCTAGCTCCACCAGATAATTGGCTAACAGTTCTTTTTCTTGGCAATCATTTTGATGCAGAGGAAAGGCATAGGTTCGACAAAAATGATTGACCATGGATTGATTAAATGATGAGTCTAACTTCAAATCGCGACGATCTCTCAAAACTTGCAAGAGATAAGCAGCATCCTCTGAAAGTGAATCCTCCCGCTTTAACAAATCATAAGCCTGTCGGTACATGTAATTATCCAGTAAATAACTGACTGCTAGATTAGTCATGAGCTATCAAGGTTTCTAGTCCCACCTTCATCATATCGGTGAAGGTGTTTTGCCGTTCTTCCGCCGTTGTATCCTCATCTGGATTGACCAAGCTATCCGAAATGGTCATGATGGCCAGAGCCTCTACGTGGTGTTGGGCAGCCAAATAGTAAAGGGCTGCTGCTTCCATTTCGACCGCCTTGACGCCCCATTTTCCAAGCTCGATATTCTTTTCTCCGTAGTTAGAATAAAAGACATCTGATGACAAGACATTTCCGACATGAGTCGTCATACCCAAGTCTTTGGCAATATGGTAGGCCTTGTCTAACAAATCAAAGCTTGCGATTTGTGGGAAATCAAACTGTGGCCAGTCGTTGCGGATAATGTTGGAGTTGGTCGCCGCTGCTTGGGCTAAAACCAATTCCCGCACATGAACATCCTTATTTAAAGATCCTGCAGTCCCTACACGGATGAGTTTTTTAACACCATAATCGACAATCAACTCACGCGCATAGATGGAAATCGAAGGCATCCCCATCCCAGTCCCCATGACCGAAACACGCTCCCCTTTATAGGTTCCCGTGTACCCAAACATATTGCGGACTTCATTGAAACAAACAGCATCTTCAAGAAAATTCTCAGCGATAAATTTAGCCCGAAGAGGATCTCCTGGAAGAAGAATTTTATCAGCAATTTCACCTTGCTTAGCAGAAATATGGATAGACATAATATAAGATACCAAACCCGTCAAAAAGCGAAGGGAAAATAGGAGTTGGGTGCAGTGAGCGATGCTCGCTAGACCAACTATCTTTTTCCCACTGCTTTTAGGGTGGGTTCAATTCCTTTCTTTCTTAATTTAGATGATAATTAGGAGAATAGCACGGATTCAATTCAAAACCAAACTACCCTACCTTTCAATGTTTTTAGAAAAGTTTTCCGCTCGTGTTCAAATCTGAACACAGGCTCTTTCCTTTCTATAATTTTTTTTAGTGATAAGCGTTAAAGAGGCCCAGTAAAAATAGGAAATCCGACAAAGATGCATCGCATCTAGGAGGGGTTATCTTTTTTACACAGCCTCTAGCCCGGGTTCAATTTCAGACCCGAACTCCCTTATCTTTCATTTTTTGTTTAGAAAAGTTTTCCGCTCGTGTTCAAATGTGAACACAGGGTCAACTTTTCTATCGTTTGAGGTGTTGAGGAATCTACAGCAGTTAAAAGGATAACATAGCTGTAAAAAGCCAGCGGAACAAGAAAGAGCCAAGCAAACCATTCAGCGGTTTCCCAAGTCCAGTAGGCAAGCAATTTGCTGCGCAATTTCTTCTAATACTCAATGAAAATAATCAGCAAACTAGGAAGCGACCCGCAGGCTGTACTTGAGTACGGCAAGGTGAAGCTGACGTGGTTTGAGGAGATTTTCAAAGAGTATAAATTACACGATAATTGCCCTACATTAGATCACAATTTATGCCGAGAAAGCTAACTGACCGTCCACAGATTATTCCAAAGAGCAGTCCCAATCTCGACTTCATCGGTCTGTTTGTAGAACTCGAAGGAGAGGTTGTATTGACAGTAGAGACATCTGATCAGCCCATCCTGCCACTTTTTCAAGGCCAGTTTGATATCCGGATGATGACTGTCACTCGAAAAAGAAGAATGAAGAGCTACGGATCTCTTTAGTGGCAATCCACTGGAACTGCCCACGCTCTTAAACACCGTCAACCACTTCTTTAAACATATCCCTGATGTGTCGAACTATTCTCAAGAAACATGAGAAAATCAATAAACACTGCTTCTCATTCCCTTCTTCTATTTTGGAGAAGGAGTTTTTATTGTTTTTTGTCTGATCTTATCAAGAATCCTCGAAAGCCACTGAGCTGAAAGGCTAGCGAGTAACAGGGGGAGACTTAGAAGGAGCGGCTGTCCCGTAAATCCAAGAACCAAGGTTGCCCCTGTCAAAGGAGCTTTTAGCGTGGTCCCTAAAAAGACACTAGCTCCCA
>NZ_KQ969157.1:609942-616649 GCF_001578805.1 Streptococcus sp. DD10
CCCTAAAAAGACACTAGCTCCCAAGAGCATTCCCATAGAGGGTGAAAAAGCGAAGCCTAAACGATTTGCGATCACGGTTACCAAATAGCCTGCTCCGATTCCCAAAGCAAAAGAAGGCGTCAAGGTCCCTCCGTAGGCTCCATTTCGCAAGAGAAGGTAAACAAACAGTCCCTTCAAAATCAAAACGAGAGGCAAAGCTGGCAGAGATTGTTCCGATAAAAGCCACTGAGCCATGACTTGCCCATTCCCCATAAAGATTGGAAAATAGATAGCAACCACTGCCAAGGCTAGAAAAGCGATTGGCAAGCCCCAGAGGATTCTACGGTCTTTGATCCGATTTTTGCTGGCTCTTTTGGTCAACCAAGCAAAACCCATGGCTAAGGGGGTTACCACTGCTGCTAACAAAAGGGCTTGCAAGAAACTACCTGCTGTCCCTGAAAGAGAGGCCATTTGGTAGAGAGGAGCATTTCCCACAAGCGGTTGGGCAAGAAAATCAGCCAAGTAACAACTGATCAGAATCAAGAGGACATTGCGACTGGTCCAAGCAATCCCCAGAGTCTCAAGGACAAAGAGACTACTTGCAAAAGGAACCTGATAGACAGCTGCAAGACCCGCACCTGCGCCGCAAGCAATCAATAATCGCTGATCAGAAAGTGATAAACGCAAGAAACGAGACAGGCGTCCACCCAAAAGGGCTCCCACTTCACGAGGCGCACCCTCTTTACCGACGGAAGCTCCGGCACCTACAATTGCCACCTGCATGATAGCATGGGAAAGGTGAACAAAGGCATCCGGTCGCACGCGATCTGCTAATTCCATTTGTTTCTTGATGGAAAAGATCTGATGCCGGCTTTGCAATAAATACCAAAATCCAGCTGCGAGGAACCCTGTCAGGCATAAGACTAGAAAGCGCCGAAAGTCGCTAGCACTCTCAAACAGCTTTAATAAGTCATGGTCCTCGCCACCAAAGGCCAATAATTGGATACCTTCTAGCAAATAATGGCAAGCAATCCCGACCAGGCCTGATCCCACTCCTAAAACCAAAGTTGCACTGAGCACTCTTAGCCAATAGGGAAGGACTTGTACTTTTGAATCCATGGGATTAAAGAGCAGCTAGGATTGCTTTCACCAAGCCCTTGAAATCTTCTTTAATGTGTTGAGTTACTTCGACCACTTCCTCGTGGTTAAGTTCCGATTGAAAACCTGCCGCAAAGTTGGTAATAGCAGAGATTCCCAAGACCTTCAAGCCTGAGTGTGCCGCTACAATGACTTCGGGCACAGTAGACATACCGACTGCACTAGCTCCTAAGGTTTGAAAGGCACGGATTTCAGCTGGCGTTTCATATGTTGGCCCAGTCACACCGAGGTAAACCCCTTCTTGAAGTGCAATGCCCAGTTTCTCAGCCGTCTGATGGGCAACTTCGCGATAGGCTTTGGTATAGGCATCTGACATATCTGGGAAACGAGGCCCAAATACATCCAAGTTTTCACCAATAAGTGGATTTTGACCAGTTAGATTGATGTGGTCAGAAATAGCCATCAAGGTACCTGGTCCAAAGCCGATCCCACCAGCGGCATTGGTCACGATGACACCTTCACATCCCAGAACTTTCATGACACGTACGGGGAAGGTCACGACTTCTAGTGGGTTTCCTTCGTAAAAGTGAAAGCGTCCTTGGAGAGCTAAAACCTTGCGTCCTGCTAGGTCTCCATAGACCAATTTGCCAGCGTGACCCGCAACTGTGGAGCGTCCCCAATTGGGGATGTCAGCGTAGTCTACGACAACTGGGTTTTCGATTTCCTCTGCAAGTTCTCCAAGTCCTGATCCAAGGATTAAGCCAAATTCAGGAGCTAAGATTCCCTTATCTTTTAGGAAAGCTGCGGTTTCTTTGATTTTTTCTACTAATGTCATAAGATTCTTTCTAAACCATTCTTTATTTTTTTCCATTTGCGAATTTTGGTGCGAAAAGATTTGAACGGGGCGACTGTATTGATATGTATCCATTTCCAGACCGGCCAGTTGGCTGGAGTAGAACCGGCCCATTTCCGGCTACCAGACTGCTGAAACTCCTCTTCGCTAAAGGACAGAGTCAGGTCGATCATATGAGCCACCTGCTGCTCAAATTCAGCCATCAAGGCTACCAAGGTCCAATCCTGATAAGTCTCATAAAAAGACTGATAGAGGGGACCCAGCTGATTCCATTTGTAGTCAGGATGGGGTGTCACCACGGTCAAGCCCGCTTGCTCATCCCGCTCCCACTGCTGAATCAGTTTCATCCAGCCCAGCTGATAGGCAATCATCTGAGCCGGACTGCGGTCCACATCAGCCAGCAGTGTATCCTTGTCCTGCTCTGCTATTTCTTCAAACTCCCCAATAAAGAGACGAGCCCGTTTTCTCATCTCTTGAACTAGTTCCTGTCTGCTACTGTATCTTGGCATTCTAAGCTGACTCTCTTTCAGATTTTAACTGTTGACCGATTTTATCAAAAGTATTGGCATTTCGGATGGTCAACGTGCGGTAGAAAGGCAACTTGAGTAGTTGCTTGTGATAAGCTGTCTGGGTGTAAGTTGCTTCAGAGAATTTCCCCCAGAAAATCCCAAGTTTCCCAAAATGAAGCACTTCATCCTGTAAGGGCAAGCCAGAAACTTGCCTGATAAGCTGATCCACATCCACCCCCTCCGTGTAAAAGAGGACATCTTTTCGAGCCATATCTTTCTTCCACCAATCTGGTAGATGTTTAAGCTCCGTCTTAAAGTCCTCCTGACTCAGCAAGGAAAAAGACTGGATAAAAGGATAGTGGTTTGCAAAGAAATGCTTCAATAGAGCCACCAAGTCCGCTTTGGGGCGCGTGGCGTCAAAGAAAGCATTACCACTATTGATATAGGTCTCAACTTTTTCAAGTCCCAACCCTGTCAATTCTTGACGAAGCTCTGCCATGACGACCTTATTTTTGCCACCGACATTGATGCCTCTGACCAGAAGTGCAAAACGGGCCATCTTAGTTCAATTGATCCAAGAAGCTTTCTCCGATCATGGCTTTGTCGACACCAAAGTTTTCTGCAATAGTGGCTGAGATATCCGCAAAACGTCCTACAGGAATGACGCCATTGCCGGTAAAGGATGGGCTGTAAGCCAAGAGGGGAATATACTCACGGGTGTGGTCTGTCCCCGCATAGGTAGGGTCATTTCCATGGTCAGCTGTGATCAAGAGCAGGTCGTCTTCACGCAGGCCAGCGATGATTTCAGGCAAGCGCTCATCAAACTCATGCAAGCAATCCCGGTAGCCATGTGGATCCCGACGGTGACCATAAAGGGCATCAAAGTCCACCAAGTTGGTAAAGGAGAAACCTTTTTCAAATTCTGGTAGAGCCAAAGTCTTAATCAGGGTATCGATACCGTGGCTGTTAGACTTGTTGTGCCCCATGTCGTGATTGATTCCAGCGCCGTTAAAGATATCGCTAATCTTTCCGACAGAATAGGTATCAATCCCTGCTTCGTTGAGTTTATCCAAAACTGTTGGGGCAAAAGGTGATACGGCTAAGTCTCGACGATTGGCTGTCCGCGTGAAGTTTCCAGGTTCACCTACATAAGGACGAGCGATGATCCGACCAAGAAGGGCAGGACGCTCAAGTGTAATCGAACGAGCGTATTCACAGATCCGGTAGAGTTCGTCCAGTGGAATAATATCTTCGTGGGCCGCAATTTGAAGCACAGGGTCCGCAGAGGTATAGATAATCAGCTCACCCGTTTCCATCTGACGTGGGCCAAAGTCGTCGATAACCGCAGTCCCTGAGTAGGGTTTATTGGCCTCACGGATAACCTTACGGCCTGAAAATGCTTCGATTTTGGTGATGATTTCTTCAGGGAAGCCATTCCAGAAGGTATCAAAAGGCTCAGTAATATTGAGGCCCATGATTTCCCAGTGTCCGGTCATGGTGTCTTTTCCAAGGGAAACTTCCTGAAGTTTGGTCACATAACCAGTCGGATTACTTTCAGCAGGCACTGTCGCAAGGGGTGTCTCACGTGGAATATTTCCCAGACCAATCTTGGCCATGTTTGGCACATTAAGCCCAACTGTCTTTGAAATATGTCCCAAAGTATCTGATGCGCCATCAGGTACGCCAGCATTGACAAAGTTATTAGCATCAGGCGCAGCCCCAATCCCGACAGAATCCAACACAACTAAATGAATACGATTAAATTTTGACATAATTTCTCTTTTCTATTGAAATTTTGGAGCTTCTAAGATCGAAATTCCATTTTCACCAGCGACAATGACCTGATCAACCATTTGGTTGAACAAGCCGTGTTCGACAACACCAACGGTTTGATCCAGTTCCTGGGCAAAGGCCTGTGGATCTTCAATGCGTTTGAGATCCAGGTCAATGATGAAATTTTGCATATCGGTGACGAAGCGTTTCCCATCTTTTTCCCGAAAACTTGGTGCATAACCCGCTTTTTCAAAGCGTCGGAAAAGCTGACCAGCACCATACTGCACCACTTCAACTGGAAGTTTGAAGGCACCTAGCGTCTCCACCAACTTGCTTTCATCTACGACCCAGATATAGTGCTTGGTAGAGGTAGCGACGACTTTCTCCATCAAGAGGGCTCCGCCCCCACCCTTGATCCCATTAAAGGCTGAATCAACTTCATCTGCACCGTCCACCGTAATATCCACAAAGTCAACTTCATCGATAGACTTTAGGGGAATTCCTAGATTTATCGCTTGTTGCGTCGTAGCATTAGAGGTAGTGACTGCCACTATTTCCAATCCTTCTTCCTTGATCCGACGCCCGATTTCCTCTACAAAATAATAAGCAGTAGACCCTGTCCCAAGTCCAACAATCATGCCATTTCCGACATACTGGGCGGCTCTAATGCCTGCCGCTTTTTTTAGGTTTTCCATCTACATCTCCTACTTTTGAACTATTTCCATTATACCATGATTATCTAGAACTTGAAAGTGGTTTCGTTTTGGAAAAAATAGTATAAATTTAAAAAAAGACTACTAAAATGAACATGCCTTTATTATCCCTAACCAAAAATCTTGCCCTTAGCCTACTTTTAGGTTAAAATGAAAGAAATTGAAAAACAAAAAATAAGAATAGAAAGATAAAAAAATGATTACACGCGAATTTGATACCATCGCTGCAATTTCTACACCTTTAGGCGAAGGAGCTATTGGAATTGTACGCTTGAGTGGTACTGATAGTATCACTATTGCCAAAAAAATTTTTAAAGGAAAAAATCTAGATACCGTTGAAAGCCATACGTTAAATTATGGTCATATCGTAAATCCTTTAACAGGAGAAGTTTTAGACGAAGTCATGCTTGGGCTAATGAAATCACCTAAAACGTTTACACGTGAAAATATCATCGAAATTAATACTCACGGTGGGATTGCTGTGACCAATGAAATATTACAACTAGTCATTCGAGAAGGCGCTAGATTAGCAGAACCTGGAGAATTCACAAAACGTGCTTTTTTAAATGGACGAGTTGATTTGACACAGGCTGAAGCTGTTATGGACATCATTCGAGCTAAAACAGACAAAGCCATGAATATTGCCGTTAAACAGCTCGATGGCTCTTTATCAGACCTCATCAACAATACCCGTCAAGAAATCCTCAATACCCTTGCTCAAGTAGAAGTGAACATCGACTATCCTGAATATGATGATGTCGAGGAAGCCACAACGGCTATCATACGAGAAAAAACAGGTGAATTTGAACAACTACTGTCCAATCTGTTGCGGACCGCTCGACGTGGTAAAATTCTACGCGAAGGAATTTCAACAGCTATCATTGGTCGTCCCAATGTCGGTAAGTCCAGCTTACTCAACAACCTCCTACGGGAAGAAAAAGCAATCGTAACGGATATTGCTGGAACAACACGTGATGTGATTGAAGAATATGTCAATATCAAGGGAGTCCCTCTAAAACTAATTGACACTGCTGGAATTCGGGACACCGATGATATTGTGGAACAAATCGGTGTAGAAAGATCAAAAAAAGCCTTAAAAGAAGCCGATTTAGTCCTACTTGTTTTAAATGCCAGTGAACCCCTCACACCACAAGATCATCAACTTCTTACTATTAGTCAGGACTGCAATCGTATTGTTTTACTCAACAAGACGGATTTACCTCGGCAAATTGAACTGGAAGAAGTACCCAAAGATAGTATCAATATCTCCGTCCTTCAAAATCAAAATATAGACAAAATTGAAGATCGGATTAATAGCTTATTTTTTGAAAATGCAGGACTGGTTGAGCAAGATGCCACCTATCTCTCCAACGCACGTCACATTTCATTAATTGAAAAAGCCGTCGACAGTTTACATGCTGTTAACGAAGGACTGGACTTAGGTATGCCTGTCGACCTCCTTCAAGTCGATCTTACGCGCACTTGGGAAATTCTAGGTGAGATTACAGGAGATGCTGCACCTGATGAGTTAATCACTCAATTATTTAGCCAATTTTGTCTGGGAAAATAAGACGAGTTTTACCTTTTCTAACTACTGCAGCAATCACTGTATAATGTCAATACAATCTGAAAATATCCATTCGGTTTTCTCCCTTTAAAGTTAGAAAAATTCTTCTAATTTTAAGGGGATTTTTATTTATATGAATGAGCTTTAAAGTTAAAAATCACAAGTAAGAGAAAACGAAAAGACACTACCTTATACTACGGATTAGAAATCGACTT
>NZ_KQ969157.1:616669-617890 GCF_001578805.1 Streptococcus sp. DD10
AGCTCACTGCAATACTGAGTTAAATCCTTTGGATACATTTTTAAAGTGTAATATACCTTAGATATGATGATTATTTTACAGTCTATCAACTTGTTTATCAGGTAAGATAAGAGAGAGAACCATACCGATTAAAGCTGGAACCAGCCATGGAAGTGACAAAGAAGCAAAAGGAAGTAATTTCACCCCATTCGCAAGCAAAGGAAAATCAATATGATCCACCACTACCATTGCAATGGACACAAGCGTTACAAATAAAATCGTTAAACGCATACCAGTCTTTGATAAGGCAAACACCTTATTTAAAATAACCAACAATACAATCGTAATGGTTATCGGATAGAGAATCATCAGAACTGGTAGTGAATAGTTTATAATTGTACTCAAGCCAAGGTTCGCAATACTAAAACCAATTAAAGTAAAGAGAATGCTGTAAGTTTTATAGCTAATCTGTGGAAATCGTTTATGGAAAAATTCCCCTGTTGAGACAATTAAGCCTGCAGTCGTTGTAAAACAAGTTACTGTCACCATTGCTGCAAGGAAAATCTGAGAACCAGACCCAAAAATAGCTTGAGTAGCTTGAGACAAGACATAAACCCCCTTATGAGTATCTGATGTCATAACCTCGGTCGGAATTGGAAAATGATTTCCAAGATAACCCAGCCCAACATAAAGGATGCTAAATGCTAACGTAACTACCAGTCCTACTAACCATATCGTACGTACGTATTCTTTTTTATTAGCAAAGCCTAACTGATTTAAAGTTGTCACAGCAATCACACTAAAAGCAACCGCTGCTAAGGCATCTAACGTATTGTATCCCTCTAGGAAACCTTGTCCAAAAGCTGACTGTGCATAGGCTTCGCTAGCAATTTGAGGAGCATGATTGCTATACTTCATCGCCCCTAAGATAATCAAAACAATGATTAAAATGACAAAGACAGGAGTTAAAATTCGCCCAATTCGATCTAGAATTTTTGAAGGATTTAAAGCAATCAAAAAAGCCGCTAAAAAATAGATACTTGTAAAAATCAGTAACCCTATACTGCCAACTCCAGTGGGAAGCATCGGAGCAATCCCTACTTCATAGGCCGTCGTCGCAGTCCGTGGAATAGCAAAAAAGGGACCAATCGACAAATAAAGTAGAACTAAATAAAGGGTCGAAAACCATGGAGCAATTTTTTTAGAAATCTCATCCTCGTACCCTTTTGGATTGAGGGTACC
>NZ_KQ969157.1:618412-621890 GCF_001578805.1 Streptococcus sp. DD10
CCCACACCCGATAGGACAAAACCTGCGATTGCAGGCCAAAAATGCTCACCAGAAAGTGCACCAAGTGCTGGCGGAAAAATTAGATTTCCCGCACCAAAGAATATCCCGAACAGGAGCAAACCTGTCAGAGAACTTTTTTTCAACATAGGAAGACCTCGTTTCTAAGAATTCTTTTCTATTATAACAAAAAAAACAGTCTACAAATCTTGAGATGACTGTAGACTAAAATGTTTTGTTTATTCTGAAAATTCATTCAATTAAGACGTTTACTTGTTTGTGTTCTACTATTTTTTGGAACCCCTTTTGCAAATGAATTCTTTCTTAACGAATATTATGAATACAAGTTCATAAGAGTACTTTTTAAAAAAACTAAGAAATTTTTGTAATCAAAAACAAACCTTGAAACAGCA
Source organism: Streptococcus sp. DD10 (assembly GCF_001578805.1). Classification (GTDB taxonomy): domain Bacteria; phylum Bacillota; class Bacilli; order Lactobacillales; family Streptococcaceae; genus Streptococcus. The sequence continues at coordinate 618,823 of NZ_KQ969157.1, forward strand.
TGCTGACGACAAAGAGCCAAAACCAAACAGATTTAAGGGCAGTTTTAAAAACTCCCTTTTCAGGTTGATTTTCTTGAATATACTCTCGGATTCTATCCTTATTTTTGTAAAGAACAAACAGTCCCGCACCACTACCAATAATGTTTAAAGAAAGTGAGATGACTGTCGCTATATCCTCAGGAAAATATCCTAAAAGCCAAAGCATGACGTCCCCAATCACAAGATTATTAAAAATATGTAGAAAGATTGCCCAATAAATTGAATATTCCAAGGCAACATAACCAAAAACTAGGCCAACTAAAAAAGCAAAAAGACCTTGAGGGATATTCCCATGAAATAATCCAAATAATATGGCACTCATGACCAAAGCATACAGTTTTCCATACGTTTTAAAGCTTCCTAAAATAGTTCCACGAAAAATGAGTTCCTCTGATATCGGACCTAAAATACCAGCATAGAGAAACATACTCCAGTTTGTAGAACCAGCGGACGCTGCTTCAATGGATGTCAGCCAACTAAGCTGAACAAGATTGAGCAAACTCTCTACTAAATTAGCAAATAAAGTAAAACTAAACTGACCCAAATACAGAAAAGCTAATAAAACTATAAACGCCTTCCCTGTCATTTTTTTTCCTTTATGGCAAATGTAGTCTGTCCACAGTCTCCCTTCTTTATAAACTGTAAAAATCAAGACTCCAACTACCACAGCAAGAAAATACCCGACCATACTATCCGATAGAAGTTCTTTTGCCTCTTCGAGATTCGCTCCGGGACCATGTTGAACTTTATATAGAATAATTTCTATAATTCCTACCAGAAGAATACTTACCAACATAAGTATCGAATAGAGCAATAAATTCCCCGAGCTCCAAGCTAACTCTTTTTTTGCATTTTTCTTCAAATCCATACAAAATCCTCCTTTTTACAGTATAACATATTTTTTTAACCCTGTATTCCTTTCATAAGCATTTTTTAATCTAGTTTTAAGAAAAGAATGCTATACTCAATTAGAAAAAACGAATTTTTAGAAAGTTGAGTTCCAATGAATATCAGAACTTTTTTCCGTCCTAAACAGACCTTGGATTACCTAAAATGGTATGACATCCTTGTTCTTACCCTTATTTTATTTGGTCAATTTATTTATCGCTCTACTGAATTATATCTCCAAAGTTTAGCACCTGTTACACAAGCTGTTACAGAGGTTGCGACCACTACTACAACGGACACTGCTTCTAGTGGTGCCGCCTATTCTAGTAACTTTACCTTACAAGTTAGCTTACTCATTATTGCCTTCCTTTACCTTTGGATACGCAACTTTAACTTTAAGCGACTCCCTATCAAATTTAAATGGTCTGTCCTTTTTTGGGTTCCTTTTATTTTTGCAATCATGGGATTAATGGCGGATACTGTGACTAGCTTGAGTGGCTCTTATAACTATTTTAGTTGGGATGTTATTCGATATATCAATCCACTTGCTATCATCGACAAGTTTTTAGCACTATCTCCAATGGCAATCGCTTATAGCTTACTCAATGGTTTTTATGAGGAATTTTTCTTCCTAGGGCTCTTGACTTCTGTTAAAGAACATCAAAAATGGTGGGTTCTCCTTTATTCAACCATCGTTCGGATTTCCTTCCATACCTACCAAGGAATGCTTTGGGCTTTGACAATCGGAGTTCTCTTTGGACTACTTTACTACTTCTTCTATAAGTTCAAGGTGAAAAATCTCCTACCATTTTTCCTCGTCCATGCTTTAGCAGACATGTTTGGTTCAGGTTTAATCTACCTTCTAATCAATTGGGGTAGTTAATTACTAGCCAATTGTTTTACATTATCATAACTTATCCACTCTGTTATAAGTCACAATATCAGTAGGGATAAGCTTTTTTTGTTATAATAGGAAGTAGGATACACTAATCTATAAGATTAAAAGGAGTAAAAAATGACAATCAGAAGCCAGCTCATTACAAAGTCATTTCCTGATTTAGAAAATGTTATAAAATTGAATCAGGAAGCATTTCCAGAGGAAGAGCGTCTTCCAATCTCAGAATTGCTAGCAGATGCAGACAATGAACATTCCCACTTTTTTGCATTTTACAATGAAGAGGAATTCATTGGATTTGCCTATTCGGTAACTAATGAAACTGTTTTTTATATTGCCTTTTTTGCCATCATGCCTCACTTGCGAAGTCAAGGTTATGGAGGAAAAATTATCGACAAACTAGTCGAGTTTTACTATCCTAAGACTATGGTACTTGAAATTGAACGACTAGATGAAGAATGTGATAATCTCGAACAACGCATAGCTCGTTGGGAGTTCTACAAAAGAAATGGTTTCAAACAATCCGGCGCTACGCTTGATTACAATGGGCTTAGCTTCGCTATCCTTTATCGGGGAAATCACTTTGAGAAGGAAGGATATGAAGAAATCTTTAGACGCTTTCAAGAAGAAGGCGGTTTTGAATTTGAGATAAAATACCGCAATTTTTGTGATTTATAATTTCTCTTTCCTATTTTAATCCAGATACTTTACTACTTTTTACGTATTCATCTGCCTGGTATTTTGAACTTATTGCTAGCAAATTAGTTAGAGTAGGGGATGGATTTATCCGAACAATCTATGACCAGCAATTGCTTGGGCTTTTCAAAGAAAAAATGTCATAAGACCTAGCTATCTCGCTCGGAGTCACTCTAATTTCTTAATACCATCTAGTTTCGTTATTTTGATTCGCCCAATCTGACAATGATTAACGTCTTTCCACCACTTTTATTATAAGAAAATAAAGTAGCATCACGGCAATTATGATTTTATTCAGATTTTCCCCAAATTAAAGCATTACTGAAATGCCATGGTCTGGGCTTTGATTATCTAATCTTAAATAATCATATCTCGTTAAGTTTTGGGTTTCAGCATTTCTAGCTTCTTCTTTCCCTCACCTATCTTTTTACAGGAAAGCTAGATTTTACTATAATCTGCCTTCTGCTTTTTATCTCTTTTTTAAGAGACCAATGTAGTTTTTCTATTCAATACTTTTATTACAACTTTTCAGTTCAACTCAGTCGCAAAT
>NZ_KQ969157.1:622146-625795 GCF_001578805.1 Streptococcus sp. DD10
GAACTTTTAAAAGCAATACAGCAATGATACAAAGCGAGGTTGGGACTTTTATCCCAACCTCGCTTTGAGCTTCTATTAAAATACAGTTTTTATGACAGTGCATTTTTCTTTGAAAATTGGCTATTATACAAATCATAATAGAAGCCTTTGTCGGCCAAAAGGGTCTCATGATTCCCTTGTTCAATAATTTGTCCATCTTTAAGAACCAAAATTTTATCTGCTTCTTGAATTGTTGACAAACGGTGTGCGATGACAAAACTTGTCCTCCCCTTCATCAAATTTTTCATAGCTTTTTGAATCAATAGTTCTAAACGTGTATCGACAGATGAAGTTGCTTCATCTAGAATCAAGATTTTTGGATCTGCCAAGAGCGCCCTTGCAATCGTCAACAATTGCTTCTGTCCCAGAGAAATATTGCTCGACTCTTGATTCATTTCCATATTGTACCCACCAGGCAAGGTACGAATAAAATGGTCTACATTGGCTGCCTTCGCTGCTTCGACGATTTCCTCATCTGTGGCTTTTAGATTTCCAAAGCGCAAATTTTCCTTAATAGTCCCCTCAAAAAGCCAAGCATCTTGCAATACCATTCCAAACTGTTTTCGATAGTCTTGGCGTGACAAATCTCGAATATCATGCCCATCTACACTGATAGAACCTGCTGTTACATCATAGAAACGCATCAATAGATTTATCAGAGTCGTTTTTCCTGCCCCAGTAGGACCGACAATTGCGACCATTTCACCCGGATTGACTTCAAGATTAAAATTTCGGATGAGGGGCTTATTCGCCACATATTGAAAATCTACAGATTTAAAACTAACCTGTCCCGTCAACTCTTCATTTGTATGGCGCTCTTCACCTAAAAGCTCATTTGGTTCATCCAAAACTTGGAAAATCCGATCCAATGATGATTTTGCACTTTGTAATTGACTAGCCAACTGTGTCAAGTTCTGGATTGGTTGGTTCACTTGCCATACATATTGAACAAAGGCTTGCATGTTCCCAATGGTTAAACGTCCTGCTAATACTTGCAGACCACCTAAAACTGCAACAAGCAAGTAGGTTAAATCAGATAATGCATTCAGTGCTGGCATCATAAGCCCAGAAATGAAACTTGCTTTAAAGCCAACCTCTTGTAATTTAGCGGTTATCGAACGAAAATCCTCTAAAGAATTTTTTTCTCTACCATACAGCTTCAAAATATTGAAACCTGTTAAATGCTCTTGAACAAAACCATTTAAATTTCCAAGAACATCTGCTTGCTCCTTAAAATACGGTTGAGAATGTTTCATAATAAAACGAGCAACAAAGTAGGTTAAGGGGATTGAAATTACAACAATGACTCCAAGAGTAAAATTTAGATACAGAACCATAGAAATAACTAATGCCAAAGTCAAAATAGCATTAATTACCTGCAAAAATGATTGTTGCAAGGCATTGGAAACAGTTTCTACATCATTTGTAAATCGTCCTAATAAGTCACCAAATTGATGTCGATCAAAATAAGAGACAGGAATGCGGTTAATCTTATCAGATAGCTCATTACGCATATCTTGAACTGTTGCTTGAACAGCGTTTGTCATAAAAAAATTAGCATAGTAAGCACCCAATTCATATAGAATTCCCCTCAAAAGATACAGCAGCATAATCCAAGCTACATATTCTGCATTAATCCTAGCACCTACAACACCTTGAGCCATCTCTAATAGATTGCTTGTTAGCTCTGTAATAGCAAGACCTAGTACAAAGGGCTCAATCACACTCATCACTACACTAACAATTTTAAGAAAAATTGCTAGGAAAAGCGACATGCGATACCTTTGTAAATGTCCCCACAAGCGATGAAAACTATTTTTTTCTCTCATTCTATCCCCCTATCCTTCTGTTAAAGACTGACTCTTCAATTGCGAATTTGCAATCTCACGGTAGATTTCATTTGTTTGCATCAATTCATCATGAGTACCTCGTCCAACAATCTCACCCTCATCCAGTACAATGATTTGATCTGCATCCATGATAGTCCCAACTCGTTGAGCCACAATCAGTACTGTTGCGTTTTGAGTCACCTCTTTTAGACGCCGACGGAGTATCGCATCGGTTTTATAATCTAATGCCGAGAAAGAATCATCAAAAATAAAAATATCTGGCTTTTTAACTACTGCACGAGCAATAGACAAGCGTTGTTTTTGTCCACCTGATAAGTTGCTTCCGCCTTCTGAAAGAAAGGATTCGAAGCGTTCATCTCGACTATCTATAAATTCTTTAGCCTGGGCTACATCAGCAGCTAGACTAAGCTCGTCATGACTAGCACTTTCCTTACCATATCGAATATTATCCCCAATCGTTCCCGTAAACAAGAGAGCTTTTTGAGGAATGAAGCCGATTTTCTGTCGCAAGGACTTCAACTTATACTCCCGTACATCTATCCCATCCACCATGATTTTTCCAAGTGTCACGTCATAAAAACGTGGAATTAGCTGGACAAGAGAAGACTTCCCTGAACCTGTTGAACCAATAAAAGCTACAGTCTCACCCGGTTTTGCTTTAAAAGAAATATTGTGTAAAACTGGACTTTCTGTCTCTCCAGGATAAGCAAACGTAACATTATCAAACTCCAGATAACCATGACTTTCTGTCTCCGTTATGCCAGCCTCATTTGGATGAATGGAAATAGGCATATCCATAATTTCCTTTAGTCGTTTACTTGAAACAGCAGTGCGTGGGTACATGGTAAAAAGATTGGATAGAAAAAGAAAAGATAAAAGTGCGTGGAAACTATATTCGACAAAAGCTACCAAATCACCAATCTGCAACTCCCCCTTTTCCAATGGTGGTAAAGCAAACCAAACAATTGCCACTATCATCGCTACAATTATCTGGACAAACAAGGGTTCAGTTAAACCAGTTAATTTAAATAATCTGTTCGAATTAGTAGCATAGATAGCATTTTCATTCGCAAATCGATTTTCCTGATATTCTTCACGAGCAAACGCACGGATTACTCTCAAACCAGTTAAGTTTTCACGGGCGTATTGATTGATCTTGTCCAATGTTTTTTGTTGTTTTTCAGAAAGGGGGGCTGTTTTTAAAGCAACATATAAAACAACAATTGCCAAAAATGGTATCGAAACAGCTACTATCCAAGCCAAAGATGGACTCGTTAAAAATATCATCAAAATACTAGCTAACATCATTAGAGGTGTAATCACCCCCATTTTTAAGGATTGTTCTGCAAATTGCATTAGAACAAATGCATCAATCGTCAATCTCGTTACAAGTGATGACACTCCAATCTGCTCATACTCATAGTGAGAATACTCTTGCAACTTAGCATAGAGATCATTCCTCATTTCTTCGACCATCTTTGTTGTTAATTTTCCAGCCACATAAGCTAACGTTATCCGACCAACTACACCAACAATAATCACAAGAAACATGATCCAAGTCCAATAATACAACCGATTAGTGTCGCCAGGATTGATAGCTTCATCAATCATCCTTGCTAGAACCGTTGGCAAGCCTAAATTAACGATTACAAAAAGAACCGCCGCAAATAAATTCAAAGCCAGCCACTTGGGATACTTTTTCAAGTAGGACCAAATATAAAGCATCGGCTACTCTCCTTTTTTCCTTTTAAATAGAGTTA
>NZ_KQ969157.1:626158-637265 GCF_001578805.1 Streptococcus sp. DD10
CCAAAAATTAAATCTGTCTCAAACCCAACTGCACTCTATTTCATTATATCAAACATTCTACTGTAAATCAAAATAACTAGGAGTTCTTTTCTTCCCTGCTAGTAAGATACATTTATATTTGTTTAGTTTATCTGTTTTTTAATGGAGTAATTTTCATTCTCAAAAAATCTCATAAAATGCCATACTTCCTTAAAACAAAGGGGAAAACACCTGTGAGAACAAATTGCTTGCTCTTTGACTGAAAGCTATTCTCACAGACCACTCCTTTAATATCTACTCTTTTCATTTCATCTACCCACTGCAGTTGATAAAGAGCCCCCCTTTTTTACAGTGATTCAATTACAGATTACAAGAATTTTTACCATTTCTTTATGCTCTAATTAGATTATTAAACAACCTATATTATTTAAAAAATCTTGGCTTTACTAAAATCATTCTTATCAATATTGTTAACTAAATCTATGCTAACTTGAAATACAATATCAGAGATACATGATAGAATGTCGGCATTGACATCAGAAATTAAAAATGTAGAATCAACATGTTCCCCATGTAAAAGCTTGTTTCTCCTATACTGCGCATAAACTACTACCAATTGTAGGTAGTTTATTTTGCAACCTTCATAACATTCTTTATAATTGCTATCAAAACCTTTTAAAGTTACTTCTCTTTGTTCTCCAACAATTTTTTAAATCAGTTGCTGTGGTACGTTTACATTCGATTTTAATTTTATTTCTTCTAAATTTTACAGTATCAGAATATATTTTCGCTTTTTTCTCACCATTTTCTTTATAGACACGCTTATGATATTCAAACTCAATATCCTTATTAAGATTCTTTTCATTAACGTTTTTTACGTTGTATTCAATAACTATGTTAAATTTCATAATATTCCTTCTTTCATAAAATAACTGTTTGGGATAAGAACTTTTGATTTATACTTCAGCTTAACTTTTTGTTTCCAAATTGGAAGAACTTTATTCAATTCCATGTCGAGTTTTAATTTGCTTCCTGCAAATTAATTTATTGTTTTAGTTGCATCAAATGTTTTTACGAGATATTTACGGAATGAAATTTCATCTGTTTTTTCAAGTCATATACTTTTAAAGATGTTACTAGTAGATAACTTTCTAGTCCCCATTCAGACGCAAATGCTTCATTCGTCTATTTTCCTGACATGCATTAAAGGCTACGTCAAAGTCTATATCTGCTGATAAACGGCCTGGAAGCAATTCTTTATTAATAAATCTCGGCTAATTCGTTCTCACCTAAATTACTGAGTTCCTGTATTTGTTCCAATATCAAGATTAGATTATTATCATTGATAACCAATACTCCACCTTTGCTTGTTATCTTCTTAAAGAATAATCTTTCTTCATTTGATAAACTAATATCAAATGAAAGGAAAGCTATGAAGACAATTCAAATTTTACACTATTCTTTATTTGGATATATTTTATCTCTGTATTTAAAATATTATTTCTTTCCTTAATTGTCAAGTCAAGTGCAACAAAGTCATTCCTCTGATTAAGTGAGTGCTCTTCCAGCTGTTTGAGCTAGCTCAAACAGCTTTTTTGCGGACTGATAGTTATGAATTCGTCTTGGTCTTTCGTTGATAGCTTTGGAGTAGTCTTCTAAAAGCTTTGGATTGAAATCTTTTAGTGAAACTCTCTTTGGAATAAACTCTCTCAGCAATCCGTTGAAATTCTCATTCGTACCTCGCTCATAAGATGAATAGGCATGAGCAAAATAAACATCCAATCCCTCTATCTCGTTCAAGGATGAAAATTCACTTCCATTGTCCGAAGTGATTGACTGAATGGGATAATGTTTCATACACTCCAATACTGCTTGATTCACATACCCGGCCTTCTTCTCAATAAGTTTCCTTGTAACAGCGTAACGTGTTTGTCGTTCGACTAAAGTCAGAACAGAAGGTTCTCCGACGGTCTTTCCCCCAGAACAGAGTCGAATTCCCAATCACCAAAGCGGGAACGATTATTGATTTCCTCAGGTCTTTCTTCAATTGACTTTCCTAGATGTTTTTTGGTCGAAGGAACAATCTCGTTCACATGTTGGAGTTTATAGGTGTGAACGAAGGTATCAACGCTATGCACTCTTGGTTTTTCTTTCATAGCTTCTGTAAATTCTGCCAGAAAGTCATCGGAAATGTGATCCAGTTTCAGATAATAACTAGCCTTTCTGGCTTGACGATAACGATTTTGGGCAGCATCTGCATAATAGTGTTGGTAGTAGGCCTTCTGATTATTAATTTGTTTTACTTGCTTGACGGAACCACGACTGATTTCACGAGTAATGGTAGAGCGATTTATCCCCAGCCGACGAGCAATCTCCCAAGGTTTGAGCCCATCGTCTAAATAAGCCTCAATTTTTCCTCTTTCAACTTCAGATAAGTGTTTGTAGGATTGATTTGTGGTAGAATAATTAGTAGACATATTCATCTTCCTTTATGCTGTTTTTCGCAATTCTAGTATATCAGATGAACGTGTCTTTTGTGTTGCATTTCATTTTACAACAGGGTTAAATTTTTTAACATAATCTTTTTTGGAAAATTTCGCTGGCATAGTTTCTACAACTAGATTATGAGCTGATTTAAACTCTTTTTGTAATTTTATATAAAACTCATTGTATTGTCTCATCACAATTCCCATATAAATAGTTACCTCATAATAAATATTTCTCTTTTTATAGCTTACTACAAATTCCCATTTCTATTTTGATACTTTTCTGTAACAAGAGAAGCCGTTTTATTATCGTACCTTTCACTATCGTAATAGAAAAAATAAGGCACCTGATAACCATACCACACGTTTAATCCTGTTTCCTCTTCCAATAATTCACAGAATTCCGTTGAATATTTCTTACAAAACATTGAAGTCATTATTTTAAATTGATCTTCAAATATGATTCCTCTATTTTGAAACTCTATAACAATCTCATCAAATTCTTTGTCTAATATTTCTCTTAATTCATAGTTTTTACCTATTCTTGCTATTTGATATTAACATAAAATATGACTAATTAAAATTTTCTCAACTTCTCTTCCCCCACCCTCAACATCTCCTTCTCCGCTGGACTCCACTCGCCAAACAGTAGCTCTTGAAGAATATCTGCTATTGTTCCAACTGTCGTATGTTTTCAAAGAGATTGTTCACTATTAGAACGTAATGCTCTTTTTTAAGAGTAAGAGTAATTTCTTTCGCAACCATCCTCACTCAAATTTAATTAAAGATTTCTAAACAATAGGACAATAACTTATCAATTATTTGGGAGAAAAGTAACCTAACTGTTCCGCGACATGAATAGCTTCTTGTCTATTGGACACTCCTAGTTTTGAAAAGACATTCGCAAGATGATTCGAAACAGTTCGCTTACTCACATAAACCTTTTCACAAATATCATCTATGCTTAGACCATTTCGAACTAATTCTAATATTTCTATTTCACGTGAAGTTAAAACATCTACCACTACTTCATCCGAAAAAATCTTTCTACCCTGATAAATTTCTATCAAGTTTTGAAGTAACTCCCCTGGAGCAATGCTCTTATCCAAAAATCCCCAGGAACCCATTATCTTGGCACGATACTCATACATTTTTTTACTATATCCTGTTAAGATAACAATTTTAGCAGAAGATCCATTTTTAATAATCGTTTGAGCTAAAGATAGCCCATCCTCCTGGTACAAACTAGTCAAGTTTATGTCAATCAGAATAATGTCATAGTCATCATAAGGGAAATCCAGGACAGAAGAAAAATCATCTATCAAATCTACCCTTTCAATATCCTCTGATAATTCCAAAATCAGTTTAATACTCTGACTGAACAATTTATGATCATCAATCAACAAAATTTTCATAACATAGCTCCTTATCAATCGGTAGTTCAATAACAATACGAAAAACACCACTCTTATCTAAAATATTCATCTTGCCACCTAAAACACTTAATTTATTTTCCATATTTTTCAGTCCGTATCCCAGAGAAGGTTCTTTAGTAGAGACAGATTTATTTTCAGAAACTAGAAAAATAGTATCCTGTTTCACCTCGATTTCCAAAGAAATCTCTCCTCCTTGTGAATATTTGACCGCATTGGTAATTAACTCCTCAACAAAACGGTAGACAAGTTTATCATAGGGAGTCATTAAAGAAAATTTAGGTGGAAAGTGTACCACCACTGAACTTTCTTTCTTATATCTTTTCTCTATTCTATCAATGAGTGCCTGATATTTTTTTGCCAGAGGCTCATCTATCTCACTCATGGGCTGATAATAATCCATTCGCTCTCTGATTCGTTGCACCAGTTCTTCGGTAACAAGATTTATTTGATTACCAAACATCTCATTATTACTGTAAGTATTGAAATTCTTAATAGCCATCACACTTTGTAAAATTTCATTATGGAGAAATTCTGAAAATTGCTGTTCTACAACTTCATTAGAAAGAAGATGATTAACCATTTTATTTCGCTTCAAAAATAGAATTTCCAGGTAATCTTTCGCATTTCTCATATCCGATACGTTAAACAATCGAATACATTCTTCGGTAACAATTGCCATAATAAGGAGAACTATATTTAAAATTAAAAAACTCACTTTCAACTCTAGTTGAAACCCGATAAACGAAAGTAGTAACAATCCTCCCACTAAAAAAAATAAGCGAATAAAAGCTTTTAAGTATGATAATTTCAATTCATCAATTTTCTTTTTTAGTGATGTAAAAATTGTTTTAAAATGTAAAAAAGTCAGTATAGTTAATACCTCAATATACCAAACTAAATTTAAAACAACTGACTCCACAGTATTACCATATAATATAACGTAGGAAACAGGTAACACTACCGAAAGAATCACGATATTTCTCCTTTGAGAAGCTAATACATTTCTCAACTCTTTTCGATACAAGATCAACAAAAGCAAAGGAACAGCTGTGAGAAAAAAAGTAGTGAATATTGATAAAAACAAAAATAGTGGAAAATACATCAAGTAAGAAAAAGTGGTAATGATGGTTAAAGCTAGTGAAACATTCATCAATTCTTCCCCAATCTTCTCACCTAGTAAAATTATCGAAAGAGAACTATAAACCAATAAAAATGAATTAATTGGATTCAGTATGTCAAAAAAATGCAACAAAGTGTTACTTGTTTCTTGTTGAAAGATTGCTTGCCAACTGACCAAAGCTAGCAAAAAGATAGTCCATAATTTTAATTCACTATGTCGAAAGGTAGTAAAGTTACAAACATAGCTGGACACAATCAACAAAATCACAAGTATTACGGAGAACTTTTGCATGAGACCACTTGCATAATAAATAGGAACTCTATAGTATATGTAGAACATCAAGATCAAGTGATTCAGCAAAGTTAATTGCCACAACCATAATGAATGATTAGAAATGATTTTTACAATTTTTTTCATCATAATCATCTCCCTCTATTTTATAAGTATAGTATAGCATAAAACTAGGGTACTATTTAACAGTATCCTAGTTTTATCCTAATTTTGATCAAGAATATGCCAACTCACTTTATAGGTTATGACTAAGTAAATTAGAAAGAGAAGAGCTGCCACTCCTAGATAAGTCACATCAATAGTGATAGTTGTATTGGCAAAGTTTTCAAAGTAACCTAATAAGGACTTGCTTAGAGAAACCGCTAATGGAACAGCAAGTAGCAAGGGAACAAAGAAGTAACTTATAATTTGATGAATCAGTATTTTCTTATTTTGTTTTTTCTTATTTCCCAATAGATATAAGATACGATAATCATTAATGCTGTCTAGTGCACTAGTTGAGATTTGTAGAGATAAAATGCTAAGTGAAATAATAATAAACACAACACTAATAAATATCAATACTAGTACAATGACTCCCATAAATCCTATATAAAGCTCAGATAATCTCACCTTACTTTGATAAGTGAAGTCATTTAATTCTGCACCATCCACCGTAAAGTAATGCTTATCAACCCACTCTTTCAAAAATGTTTCAATTTTTCTTTTATCAATATTTTCTTTATATTTAACCACATAAGTTGTAAAGTCTTCGTTCAATTCTTTAATAACTTTATCTGGTACAATAAGAGTCCCCGAATCATTTAATCCTACTGAAGAAAGAAAATAAACAGTATCTAATGGTTGGGACGATGCCAATTTTAAAGAATAACCGCCAATCGATAAATCTTTCGTTTGTAGTAAAAATTCTTGGATTTGTTTAATGGTTCCTTTGTAATTGGCATTTACTAGATAGCCATCATCAGCTAAGTCAATATCTTTTTTGCCTTGTAGTTTTCTTAGATGATTATAAGCTGAAATCCCTAAAATATGGACTTTTGAATCAGGCAACCCTTTATCGTGCTCCCATAACTGACTAGTATCTATTATATCTTTATAAGTCAAATCACTCGTAAAAGTTGAATAAACATATTCTTCTTTTACGACATCAAAATCAAAGCCGCCTGCTTGTAATCTATCTTTCACACTCTCGTTTCCATAATGAAACTCATTACCTCTATATAAATTGACTTGTAAATCATAAGGGGCATAACGATTCAACTCATGGTTCATGGTTGTGTATGAACTGCCACCAAACACTAGTAAACTAAGAGCCAAAGTCAAGGTCATAGATAGTACTGCTAGCGTTACAGAATTGCTGTCCGCTTGTTTGGAAAATTGGCGGATTTTAAATGAGTTTAATTTATTATAATAGACAGCAGATACTCTCTTAACAACTCTAAGTAAGAAATGACTCAAAGTGTTGTAAAAAAGAATAACAAAGACAACTAAAACAGAGACTAATAAGACTCCCCAATTTTTCAAAATAGATAAATGATGATAATCAGAAAAATACAGACTTCCAGAGATGATAACAATACTTGAAATAATGAAAATCAATAGTTGAAGAATAGAATTTTCCTTGATAAGTCGAGATTTTTTAACACCATTTTCTTGAATCAAGGCAATGATTTGTTTCTTTCTAAATGTTGAAACCTCCATCACACCAACAATCAAACTTGTTACCAAATAGGAGTAACCAAGAAGAGAAATTGATTTAGGATCCAAAAAGAGTAAATTTCCAAAATAATTTGCCATGAAAAACTCAGAGGCAATATGAGCAAGCAAAACAAGCAAGACAAGGCCAAAAGCAAATCCTAGAACTAAAGCAAAGATGTTTACCAACATGGTTTCAAAGAAGAGGGTTCCGATAATCTGGTGCTTTTTCATTCCAAGCGTTGCATAGAGTCCAAGCTCTTTTTTCCGTCTCCCTAAAACAAAATTCGTTGAGTAAACGATGAGAAAGGCAACGGCGCCTAGTATCAAATAAGATAACAAGCCCATGTACTGGGTCATAACTGTCGTCAGCATTTCTTTCGCACCCGATAAGCTCTGCATGACAGGATGACTTGGAAGAGCATTAAAGGCGTACAAAAGACTATAAATCAAAGCAAGGCTTAAAAAATAAATCGTATAGGTTTGTAAGTTTCTAAACACATTACGTAAAATTAACTTTGGGTACATAGCTCCCCTCCTATCTTGTTCGTCTGTATATTTCTTCTAGGTATAAGTCGTTTGATAGTCCATTCCGCTCAATATCATCGGTAATCTGTCCATCACTGAGAAGAACCATTCGAGACGAATACTTAGCAGCAGCGGGATCGTGAGTAACAAGTAGAATAGTGATTCCAAACATTTGATTAATTTCTTGTAAGAGGGACATGAGATTTTCTGAGTTAGCAGAGTCAAGAGCTCCTGTCGGTTCATCTGCAATCAAGAGTTTGGAATCATCTATTAACGCTCTAGCTGTTGCGACACGTTGACGTTGCCCACCTGATAATTGATTTGGAAATTTATTTTTTAGATTTTGAATAGCTAATTTACCCAAAACATCATTAATTTTCTTTTGATATTTTCTAATGGATTTTCCTTGAATTTGAAGTGGTAAAATTACGTTTTCATAAACTGTTAAGGTCTCTACCAGATTATAAGATTGAAAAATATAAGAGATATTCTTAGCGCGATAATCGGCTAATTGGCTTTCTTTTGCTTGAATCATATCAAAATCTTCAAAAACAATACTACCCGAATCAGGTTTATCAATAGTGGATATACAATTCAATAAAGTTGTCTTTCCACTACCACTAGCCCCCATAATGGCTAAAAATTCACCCTTATTTACTGAAAGGTAAATATCAGATAGGGCATAAACCAAACTTTCACCCTCTCCAAATGTCTTATTTAATCCTGTTACTACTAGTTGTGGCATAATCATTTCCTCCATTTCCTTTTATACCATTATTATAGCTGGTAGAAAGACATTCTACATGAGTATTTTGTGCAGAATTGAGTCGTAATTGAGGCTTCTTGTCTTTTTCTAGGGCACAATCATGACCACCCGTCTAACGGGTGGTTTAAACCAGGACTATAAGCCCAAATTACCAGCCAGCGCCTAAAGACGCTGGCTCTCACGTTGTTCAAGCCTTATTGCTCTTGACTCGTCACTTGCCTCTTAAAGAGGCTTTAGTATTACTTACCACTATCCCTAAAGGGATCCTCATATTCTTTTACACTTAATTTATCTAGTGCTATATCATGCTTTACTCGTTCTCAAATTTTCATACTCGTGAAGAAATCATCCGCTGGATAATTTCTTTAGTCTTGAATATATTTCTTAATTGTGACTTCATTGAGTCCAACCGTACTCACATAATAACCTTCCGCCCAAAAATGCCGATTCCCAAACTTGTACTTGAGATTGGCGTGTTTGTCAAACATCATGAGTGCACTTTTACCTTTTAAATAACCCATGAAACTTGAAACACTTATCCTTGGTGGAATACTTACTAACATATGTACATGGTCTGGCATTAAGTGACCCTCGATAATTTCAACTCCTTTATAACTACACAAGCGATGAAATATTTCTCCTAAACTACTTCGATATTGATTATAGATTACTTTTCGTCTATACTTAGGGGTGAACACAATGTGATACTTACAGTGCCACTTTGTGTGCGATAAACTATGTGCCTTTTGTGCCCTCAACTTTTTTATTTTTAGGTTTCGGCAAAAATCATCCACTGGATAATTTTTCTTCTCCTTTCGCTTTACAATTGGCTTGAACACCTTTATTGTATCGCGTTTGGAGTTTTTTGGGTATAACCTTCGACGCGCACCCGCATAGCGGGTGGTTTTTTTGTCTCGCACCTAGCGGAGCGAGACGGACTAATAGTCACATAATAAAAACCAATACTCCTCAAGAGCATTGGTTAGAAATAATAGTGATAAAACCAATCTATCCACTATTGTTTATCATTACGTCTTTTCATAAAGTAGACAATACCAATGATGAATACTCCTAATAAAAGTACAGGAGCATAAAATTCAAGCGTTCCAATAATTCCTTCCATTCTATCCTCCTTTAAGGTACAATTCACCTCTTTTAACCACAACTTACATGTGGTGTACTACATTCAAAGGAATATGTAACTATCCATCCGCAATGACCATGAAGGGTCAAAGTAATAGCAGTATACAAACCTGCAGCAGATTTCCCACCAAGTTCTTGGTGATTAATTTCGTAATCCAAAGTATCAATACCGTGATCTTCTTTTTTCATTACATTACATCTTTTAATATATCATTTTTATTGTATATTGTCAATAATAAATAAAGGAACATCTTTGGTTAGTTTCTAACAGTGAACATTATTACTAGTACACTCATAAGAACATGTGAAGCATAGACCACATCTTCCAGCTAGTGTCAATTTAAAAGCAGTATACCATCCACCCGACCCCGATTTACCAGCAATCTCTTGGTTACTAACTTCAAATTCAAGTGTATCAATTTCATTTTTAAATTCATCACATTTCATAGTTTCACCTCATAATTCTCCCTTATTACTATCAACAATAATCAGCTTTCAAACATTCAATTAAATCCTATTTCCCACCAGGAAAATCTTTGGTTCACATAAACAAATTACGTACGTTATTATAGTGGATTGAAACTAGAATAATACACTACAGCTACTAAAACATTTTTAGCAATTAATTTAACTTGCCCAATCGATTTGTTCACATCTTATTTTAAAATACTGTAAATTATTTTTGTTATATAGAGCTAGCATTTCTTTGTATTGAAAATAGAAATTTAATTAGTGCCAGTGTATAAACTTGCCCAATATAATGTACGAATTTTCTTCTGGATACCTAATTTATTCAACTCCTGTTCAACAACATAAATGCCAATTTTCTCAGTTATATTCAATTTTGAAAGCTTCAACTTCGTTTCTTGCTTGTTTTCAACTGAAAGCAATAAATATTCTGCTACTTGATTTAATATTGATATTCTTTCTCACAAAACATTGATTCTCAACTCAGACTCTGTCAGTTCATGAACTAACTCATCATTTCTCTCATCATCAAAGGGAATGTCTTGATAACGATAGAGACAAGATAGGAGACTTTGTTCCACATTTCTTGACAATCTCCATTTTTAAAGTTAATTCATAATCTTCAACTGGATTCAACATTTCTTCTTTCCCCACAATATCAACATAGAATACGTTGAACTTCTAGCAAATAGCATCTATCAGCTCAGTTGAAAGTGGACTTATACCGTTCTAGTAACTACTAAGGCTATTACGTGAAATACCCCTAATTCATGCAAATTCTGGTTGTGTCGTGTCATGTGTCTTTCGTAAAGATTTGATATGGTCTCCAATCAGGGCAATTTCTTTTTACTTGAAAATACTATCATATCATTTAGAATTTTAAAAAAGACTGATTCAAATTCATTAGAGGATATAGTTATAAAATTGAAATTTTTCGTGCTAATCCTATGAAATCTCGATTTTCTAATAAATTTGTACTTGTTTTCTTCAAACTATACAAATATCACGTTGTTGTAAGTGTGTAATTGAATCAAAAGTATTAGATATAATTTCAAAACAGTGTTTTAAGTTATAGTTAGCCAATATCATAATTTGCTATTTAATTTTAACTAAAATAATCATCATACAAATCAAACTACTAAAAATGAATTTATGGTATACTAGTGATAATAAATTGTTATCAATAGGAGAATTT
>NZ_KQ969157.1:637285-640796 GCF_001578805.1 Streptococcus sp. DD10
ATGGATACCTTGCAGAAATTTGAACATCTGTACAACGATGCAATATTTACATACCAGAATCAACTTCCTCTATGCGCAGCAGAGAATGTTGTATCACCATTTTCTAAAATTATGCTCTCTTCATCACTACAAGAGAAATATCTTCTAGGAGCAAGTTCGATCTACCAAGAAAATAATTTTTTAGGGAGTAATAAGCTTTTTGAATTTAATAGTTTACTAAATCAACTATGCCTTGAACTATACAGTGCACAATATGCTGATGCACGCACTTTATCTGGGATTAATGCTGTTACCTCATTACTAATGACATTATTTGAAGTAGGGGACACTGTGTACATTACAAGTGATGAATACGGCGGTCATACCTCAATAAAGAAAATATGTCGAAGACTAGGGATAGTTACTAGATATATTCCTTATGATTACGATAAGTTAGATTTTGATTACGACCGATTAAATAAATCTCTTATAGAGGAAAATGCCAACGGGGTATTAGTTTGTCTCTCTGATGTATTATTCCAGCCTAAGTTAGAAAAGATTGACTTACCTGAAGACTGTATATTATTGTACGATGCCACCCAAACCTTAGGTTTGATTGCAGGTAAAGAAAATAAAAATCCCTTTGAATATTTCAATAGTAGCGATGATAATTTCATTATGTTTGGTGCTGCTCATAAAACTCTTCCAGGGGTGACATGTGGTCTTATATTGACAAATAATCCATCGTTACTTCAAAAATATGAAGCAATCAATCCTGACTTCTTAAGAAATACCCATTTTCATCACATTCTCAGTTTAATAACAACTTTGATTGAATTTGAAAAATTTGGCAACGCCTATTCTCAAAATATTCGGGAAATGGTCAAAGACCTTTCTAAAAAGTTAAAAAGGAATGGCTTTATCTTAGTAGGTGATGAACGGTATTCTGAAACTCACCAGATTTGGCTCTCTTTTCCTAATCAAATTGAATTAGACGCCTTTTTTGAAGCATGTTGCCATTATAGAATATCCGTAACAAAGCGAGAAAAGAAAATCTATAATGATTTTGGGATTAGGATTGGTTTACAAGAAATCGCACGCTATAATTGGGAAATTGATATTATTGATACTGTAGCCACGATACTAACGGCAATAAAAAATAATATGCCTAGCGATGAAATCACTAAGCATGTTGATAACTTTGTAAAAGCAAGACGAACTCTGAACTATACTTTTTCAGATGCACAGGTTAACCAATTTAAGCAAAGTTTACATGACAGTTAAAGGTATAAAACAAGACAGTTTTTTCGATAATTTTTGGGCAATATTAGAAGTATCATAATACTCTAACAGCCTAGCATACTTAGAGAGTTTATCAAGCATGTCATAGTCATGTGTTAGGTAATAATAAGCTAATTGGAATTGCACTTTATTCAATAAAGACTCTGTTTGAATGGCTCGATGAATAAAATTTAAATCTTTTTGTGTAACTTTAGCATGTTGCTCCTGCAATAATATCCTTCCAATCATTGCATTGTGATATAAATTAGTATCTCCAACATTTTTTGAAAATGCAATAGCTTTATCATAGAAATCATAACTCGCTTTATAATTCTTTTTAGAAGATTGGAAATAGAACTTCTCACGGTATAATTCCCCAGCTTCAAAATAATAATCATATAAAATTCTTAATTTGCTATTCTCTAAACTCTTAATATTTTCTATTAAGAGTTTTTCTGCTTTTTCTAAGTTATTACAACATTTACGATAAAAAATAATATAATGACGTTGAGCGAATAATACTATCTCGTTACCAGACTGTAAACTATTTATTTTATTTTCCAACTCTGCAAATTTTCTTTTCAGGTGTTTTTTTCCTTGAAACATATCAATTGAAAAGGCTGAATATAGCGAACGAATTTGATAATAGATTTCTTGACTATTGTTGGAAAGTTTACGAAAATTCTTAGATATTTGGCTTAAGTCCTCACCGATGTGCCTCTTACAATGCAAGATTAAATAGTTACAACGCTCTTGTTGTGCAGAAGATACGGTACTTGTTGCCAGTAATAATTCTAAATTTTCAATAGCATCTTGAAAGGAATTCGTTAAATGTAAGAGATCACAGAAATTAATCTTATAAGATATCGCTTCGGTTCGAACATTTCTATAGATTAGGTTGTTATTAAACACATCGCAATCATTTATTTTATCGATAATATCTTTCGCGTAGTTGTAATCTCCTATTTTTAATATAGAAGAAATAAAACAGTCAAAAAAAACATTAATAATTTTATCAAAATCAAAAAAAGCTTGAGGTCCGTTTTGTAAAATTATCTCACCAAAATATAGTAGATATTGATATTTTTCATTGTTGTACAATTGTTTTAATATTTGAATAAAGGTTGAATAATCATTTTTTATTGCGATAGGCAGTCGTAGTGATAATTCTAAAAAATTTTCCTGACAATGTATTTTATAATAATCCAGTAATTTTACGTACACGTACTCATTCTTTAAGTGTGAGAGATACTGTTCAGCAATGAGCGGATTTAATTCAATATTCTTTGTGGTTTCTTCAAATTGAATCAACCCTTTTGATGACAAAGACATTATTAGACCAATATCAAAAGTGGAGAATAGTTCCTCGGTAAAGTCATGATATAGAATTTTATTCAAAGCGATTGACTGCAAGAGGTCTCTCTCTTTAGCAGTGCAAATGGCTAATTGAGATGATATCACCTCCACGAGTTCATAGTTAAGCGGGCGGCGATTTGTTTTGAAAAGATAGTCTACATAGACAGGAATGCCTTGAGTTAGGGTAAATACTCTTGAAAGATTGTCTTCATCAATATCCAATCTACGTAGCTTTGCTAGTTCAGCAACTTGTTTCGCATCAAAATTCTTTATTTCTATTTGAGAAGATTCCTTAGGATTAATATAATTTAGCCCTATAACAATCTTATACTGAATATGATAATTATCTAGAAAAAAATTGATTATATTGGCGTATTGTGCCGGAGCAATATTATCTAAGATAATCAGACATTTTTTACGACCAAGGAGACTATTAAGCCAATTATAAAAATCAAGTGGACTGACTATCTTTATTTCAGTAATTTTCTCCAGTTCATCAATTAAATTTTTCTTTTCTAAATCGATATACAATGAAAATTTTATGCATTTTTCTTTTTTATCAAGGACTCTATCATGTAGTTTTTTCAGTGTAATTGTTTTACCGCGTCCTAGAGCACCGTATACAATAGTTAGTTCCTGTTCTTTTATGAGTTCCTGAAGAATTTCTTGGATTTCCATTTCTCGTTTTAAATAAACATTATCCTGTATGTACTGTTTGTTCTTGAAAATATCCTTACGTTTTTTATGCTTTTGCAGATAATGTTGTGCAAATTTCTGTGGAATTTTGAATATGAACAATATGACCGATATAATTATGGGGGTAAAAATTTGATAAAAATTGGGATATTTTGCTAATAACTCCTCTAAATATTTAAGCAATTTAATCTCTCCTACC
>NZ_KQ969157.1:641009-653543 GCF_001578805.1 Streptococcus sp. DD10
GATAACAATTTATTATCACTATACAAAGCACTCAAATAGGTTTATAATAGCATGATTATTGATAAAGGAGATTTTTATGGATTATAAACTTATTTCTACTTACTTAGATTATTGCAAAACTCATAAGCGTTTGAGTTCACACACGATTCGAGCTTATAAGAATGATCTTATGCAATTTTATAACTCAAACTATGATAATGTCGAATCCTATGTCGAAGAGTTGACACAATCTAACATAAAAACGAATACATTAAGAAGAAAAATTGCTTGTATGAAGGTGTTTTATAACTATCTAAAATACCAGAACATAATTGAAGAGAATCCCTTCAATCAATTACGCTTTCAATTTAGAACTGAAAAAATATTACCTAAAACGATTCCGTATGATATTTTGAAAAATATTTTTTTATATTTAGAGCAGAGAGTAGTTCTATCTAAAACTGACTATCAAAAACAAAAAGCTGAAAGAAATCTACTAATTATTTCCCTTTTACTTTCGACAGGGATCAGAATTTCTGAACTTTGCCACATTCATCTCAAAGATATTAATCTTTCCAACAAGACACTCCATATTATAGGAAAGGGTAAGAAAGAACGTATCCTATTTTTAGGAGATCAAAAAACATTCAATTTATTAGAAACATATATAAATAAAACAAGAATTGAATCAAATGATTTCTTATTTCCAGGGAAACATTCACTTAAACCATTGTCAGAGCAAAGTGTACGTTTAGTTATTAAGAGAATCGTTGAACAAAATAACTTTTCTAGAACTATTACACCGCATATGTTTAGACATAGCTTTGCGACAATGCTTCTAGATAGTGATGTAGATATTCGATATATTCAACAAATTCTTGGACATAGTTCTATTTCAATCACACAAATCTATACTCACGTATCTCATTCAAAACAAAAAGAAATACTTAGTTCTTTTAATCCCGTATCAGTAATTCATTCTGAAATCGAGTAAGAGACATTTCCGGAGGTTACAGTTTACTTCATCTTAAATTAATGTTTGTAGTTCGACTTTAGTTAATAGATTTTATGCTCAACAAAAGCAAAAAACATATAAAACTTCATTTTGAATCAGCATTTATACTATATTCCGTATTAAGAACTCCATAATTGTTTTTCTAAAATATAACTTTCAAATATCCTTAAATATAGATGAGGAAAAACTCAATCTCAGAAGAAAATGGAGTAAATCATCCTACAAGAAAACGCATAGTATCAAGTTTCAACACCTAATACTATGCGTTTTTCTGATTTTAAAGACTTTTTTATCCTAAATAGACTATATTTTAAAATCCGAGTTCTAATAATCATTTCGATTCGTTAAATCTTTCAATCTTTCTTTTCCTGATTTAAGCATCTCTTTCTCCACTTGATTCCATTCTCCAAATAGTAAGTCATGAAGAACGCTTGCTGCTGAAGTTGTATTTTCTTTTGAATCATATACACAACTTCTATCTCGTTGGTAAATTTGAATTCTTTCAAAGATAGCTAGTTCTTCCAATTGCCGTGTATTTTCAACTAGATGATTTACAATGAAATCATGATGTTCTTTTGACGTTGCGCGTGCTTGATTTGGATTAATAGCGTACAGTTCTTCGTATCGGATAAGAGTGCTCAGATAGGACAATTCGGGCTTTGTAGCAATTAAATCTAATTGTACTTCATATCCCTTATTTTTCAAGAGTTGTGCTGTTTTCTTTGGAACATCAATCGTTCGTAAAGTTCCCTCAATCAAAAGATTGTATCCCAAATGACTCAATTCGGTCACTAAAGACTCTACCATTTTTCCTGCAAAATCTTTGGTGTATTCAACACTATCTTTGCCATATTCTTGCTGCAGTTCTAAATAGTGTGGATGCTGAGAACGAAAACTATCGCCATCTATGATAACAATATTTCCTTGAAATTCTTTCTGTTTAATACGATGAATTGTAGTCTTACCAGCACCACTTTGCCCTCCAAGCAAAATCGCTATAGGTTGTTTACTGGACTTTTTTCCTCTTGTCAGAGAACGAAGATTCCGTGCTAAAGCATGTTTGAATTCGCTATCGGTATAATCTTGGATTTCCATTAGGCTACCATCCGTTTTTCAGATATCTCTAACATACGTTCAATTCCATCCAAATAGCCGCTATATCTTTCTATTTCATCAAAAGTTTCTACTAGATAGATATTCGTATGAATCAAATCAGATAGATCATCACTCATTAAAATCCAAGGATTAGATTCATCATCAATGCTAATTCCCTGACTATCTTGATAATGATAGAGTCGAGCTAATAGATTAGCACCTCTTTCTTTCACAATTTCAATTTTTAAAGTTAATTCATAATCTTCAACAGGATTGAGCATTTTATCTTCTCCTACAATATCGACATAAGATACATTAAACTTCTGGCAAATGATATCTATTAGTTCCGTAGAGACTGAACTCGTTCCATTTTCATACCGACTCAAGCTATTTCGAGAAATTCCTATAATTCGGGCAAATTCTGGTTGTGTCAAATCATGTGTCTTTCGTAAGGATTTTATATTCTTTCCAATCATGGCAAACTCCTTTATTTTTATAATTCCATTATAGCATAAAAAAGCAGAACGCACCAATTTTGGTGCGTTGATTCTTGTTTTTCTAGCCTAAACTTTACTTCTAAAAAAGCCACCTTAAAGAATAATTCCTTTTTCGGTGGCTTTTCAAAATACTATATAAAATACTCTTGTTTAATTTTTGTAAGCAGATTGTTAGCAACCGAAGTTACACCAACATGCATCAGTTCAGGATCAGAATAATCTAGATTACGAGCATAGCCTTCTGCAACAGTCTGAGCAATACGCTCATCCAATTTATAATTAGAGGCTTTTAATAGTGCTTGAAATAATTCTGAACTATATAGTTTAATATTATTTTCCAATGATACTACTGCCATTTTTGTAACTCCTCTCCTGTTTTTGATTGATAAACCTTCTCTATTTTCATTATATCACAAAAAGATTGGTTGTGAATGGATAATTGTTTAAAAGAATAGGGTTTTCTAAACTCAGCAAGCATTTCTTCTTTTGTAATTTCATTCTGACGAAAACGAGCTAAAGCTTGGGTTGGATTGTCATCAGTCTGAACACCATAGATAAAATCAAAATGGTGTTGTAATTCATCTGGATTTTCCCGATTTTGAACTACAAATTCCGCAAAATCTAAATCTGACTCTGACTTTTTATGTTTTGCAAAATAGTGACAATGATAGTCAGGGTTCTTAAAAATCTCAACAAAATTTGAAATACTGAATTCTACTATAATTCCTACTTCTTCTTTTGAGTCAAAAATATTATCGTTAGAGGTACTTCGATTTAATACTTCAACTTGTTTATTGATAAATTTTCTAGCTTGTTCAAAGTCAGGCGTAATATAGAAACCAGGTCCAAAATTTAGCTCACTCCCTAAGTTAAATTGAACATCGATTCCTTTTTTTAAGGATTCTAAATGTCGGAACAATGTCGCATGAAACCACTGCGTCTGACCTAGTTGCTTTTCCTGCTTGGTAGTCAACTCCAAAATATTTACTTCCTTCTCTAGTCTATACTAAAAGTATAACACAAAACTTATTATAGTTTTGCAGGAAGTTTATTATAAGAGACCATGGCAATGGACACTGTAAAATATTTTGTGTAAACACAAAAAGGAATAAATCCTGTATAGTAGAGTTGCAACACATTACTAGAAAGAATTATTCCTATGACTCAGTTTACCACAGAATTACTTAACTTCCTAACCCAAAAATCAGATATTGATGAGTTTTTTCGTTCTTCTCTCGAAACTGCTATGAATGACCTTCTACAAGCTGAACTATCTGCCTTTCTAGGCTATGAACCCTATGCAAAAACTGGTTATCATACTGGTAATAGCCGTAACGATACTTATTATCGTCATTTTGAAACCAAGTATGGCAAGGTCGACTTAATGATTCCTAGAGACCGTAATGGTGAATTCTCGACAGCTTTATTACCTTCCTATGCTAGACGAGATGATCATCTTGAAGCAATGGTTATTAAGCTTTATCAGACAGGTGTCACAACTCGAGAGATTAGCGATATTATTGAAAGAATGTATGGCCATCATTACAGTCCGTCAACTGTTTCTAACATTGCCAAAGTGAGCCAAGAGAATGTCTCTGCCTTTCATAAGCGTCAGCTTAAACCACAAAATTCTGTCCTTTATCTTGATGGAACATTTCTTACTCTACGTCGTGGAACTGTTTCTAAAGAATGTGTTCACATTGCTTTAGGAATCACTTACGATGGCTATAAAGAAGTATTAGGATATGAAATTGCTCCAAATGAAAACCTGACTTCTTGGTCTGATCTATTAGATAAGTTAAAAATGAGAGGTATTGAACAAGTTTCTCTTGTTGTGACAGATGGGTTAAGAGGTATTGAGGATGTGATTTCTCAAGTTTTTCCTATGGCTAAACAGCAACGTTGTCTCGTTCATATTGCCAGAAATCTTGTAAGCAAAGTGAAGAGAGTGGACCGTTCAGTCATACTAGAACAGTTTAAAAAGGTTTATCAATCAAAACACATGGATGAGGCTTTGGAAAATCTAGAAATTTTTATGAATAATTGGTCACCTAAATACAAGAAAATAATGGACAATTTAGCCCAAACAAGGCATTTATTAACCTTCTTTGAATTTCCACTAAGTATTAAAAAAAGCATTTGTTCAACTAATCTCATTGAGTCTTTAAATAAGGAAATAAAGAGACAAACAAAGAAAAGAATCATATTTCCTAACAAAGAAGCCCTTGAGCGTTGCTTGGTTAGTATTTTTGAAAACTACAATTTTAAAAATGAACAACGAATTCATAAAGGTTTTGGACTTTGTTCAGACACCTTAGAAAGCTTGATTTTATAACTTAATAAACTCTACTTGAGTGTTTACACAAAATTATTGACAGAACCTGGCAATGGCTTGATTCGTAATCTGATTGACAAAGATATCCGCTTTTTCAAAATGATAATCCAAAATATAGTCCTTATACACTTGGTTCATTGTATCATTTTGACTTGTCAATTCTTGAGAATAAGCCGATTCAGTCATATAAGGTTGAATTCGTGTATTATTTTCCCCTAGTTTTTCTTTCGTATAGTACTGTGTCAAAAATTCTTTTACAGTATCTGATGACAAAATACTTGCTTTATCTTCTGCTTGTTTATCCTCTACAAGTTTAGCTGCAGCCAATTCGATTTCTTTGCGACTTTGTTTAGCAGTAGAATGTTGACCAGCAGTATATCCCATCATGAGAATAAAGCTAGTTACTGCGACTGCTCCAACACTAATTAAGGATTTAGTTTTGACTTTATTTAACATCTTAGACCTTCTTTCTATAAAAACTAGGTCAAGAATAGCAGATAAATCTTGAAAAAAGTATCACAATAGAAAAAGGACTCTGCATTAAAAAAGAATCCTTAATTTCTTATAAGCCAATCAAATAATTTCTTCAAATTCCCAAAACTCACCACTGGAAATACAAGCCCTGAGTAGAATAAGAGCACGGTGTTTAGAAAATCTACCAAGACTGAAATCCGTTGAAAGCGGATAGTCAGTCGAATCATGACAAGATAATAGCCGAGGAAAATCAGGAAAGCAATCAATACCACGAGCAGTCCTTGGAAACCGATGACCTTCAAAGAAAAGTGGGGTAGTAAATCCTGATGAATCAACAGTAGGGCAATCCAGAAAATCAAAGACAACCAAACAAAGTAAACCACTGCTCTTTGCAGGTAAGTTCTATACACTGATTGCAGAGCATACCGGGTGACAAAAGATTGCCCCGACCGAATCTCGTACTCCAACTCCTCATTTCCCAAGTAAACCACATGGGTCAAGATGAAGTAGTAATAAAAATAAGACAGCTGAAAGTCTGGATTGCCCCTCAAAAGGCTATAAAAACCAAGAATGAAAATGATGTGGTAGAGGGTATCAAACAGGGTATCCGCCCAGCGTCTCCTGCGAAAGAGATAAAATCGCTTCACTTCATTATACATAAAACAAACTTCCCTTCTTTTTGCCATAGGTTAAACAAGTTTGAAAGCACAAGTAGCCCAAGAGCCAGTAAAACAAACCGTAGCCCAGTGATAATAAAATAAGGAACCAACTTGGCTGACGGATAAAACTCACCAAAAGATGGAAAGGCAAACAACGAGATAAAGTAACCATCAAATGACTCGATGGCTCCTGAAAACCAACCAAAAAAAGAATCCCGTAAGCAAGGAGGCTAGTAATACTGGAAATTTTTGTAAAGACAAAGGAAAAACTGGCAAAGAGAAAGCCCAGACCATAAAGGGAGGTAATGACCACAAAGGACAGAAGAAAGGGAACAACTGTATCAATCCAGTCAGTAGGAAAGGTAATCTGCTGAACCAAGGCAACCAAGCAAAACAAAGGAATGGTCTTGACCAAGTCCAACAAAATCTGCACGATAATTTTGATAAAAAGCATGCCAAAGATGCTCCGCCGACTCTGAATCACGTTGATAATGGTGCGGTCTACAATCTCATCCTCGATAAAATAGGTCGGATGGGTGATACTATGGCTAGAAAAATACCAAGTAAACAGCAAGATAAATAACTCAAAAGTATCTTGCTGGCTATCAAAATAGTTCAGAAAACCCGTGACCAGAAAGAAAATTCCCAGATTAGCAAAGAGAAGATTGACTTTGAACTGTTTGTATTCGCTGAGTTGGCGGCTAAACTCCCGCCCAATCGCTGCTAGCATCATTTGAGTACCTCATAAAGCAATTCTTCCAAAGAGGCATGTTCTCGGCTAAACTGCAAGACTTCCGTTTCTTCTAGCAATCGCCGATAAAAGGCTGGATTTCTGGTCTCTATCGAAATCCCATCCTCAAGTACCTTGTAGTCCAACTCAAGAAAGCTTTTTATCAGCACGCTTTCTGCACTCTTAGCCAGAAGCAAGTGATAGACTTCATGCTGGTGGACAGTGCCAAAAATCTCCTCGAAGGTTCCGTCACGATAGATCCGCCCCTCCTGAATCAGCACCACCCGAGTACTTATCTTCTCGATAAAACTAGCGTCATGACTGGTGATGAAAACACTAGCTTGATGGTGACGAGCATAATCCTTCAAAAGAGTCATCAGCTGCTTTTTTGCCAGTAAATCTAACCCATTGGTCGGCTCATCCAAACAGAGTACTTTCGGTTTTTGCACCAAGGCTAAGATTAAGGTCAATTTCTGACGATTTCCCTGGGACAGTTCCGAAACCATCGTGTCTTTGTAGGGTGTAAAAGCCAGCTGGTCACACAAAGCATCCACTTCTGCTTTGATATGAGACAAGGCAATCCCATTTAAGCCTATAAAATACTGGAGATTTTCCATAGCAGTCAAATAACTGTACAAACCCTGCCCGCTCTCCAAGACAAACTTGACCAGCGAATTGATTTTCTTAGAACGATTAGAAACGCCATGCACACGAACCTCTCCCTTATCCTGCAAGAAAATCCCTGCCAGGAGTTTGATGAAAGTGGACTTGCCAGCACCATTGCCACCAACAATGGAGATGATTTCACCTGAATCTGCCTGAAAATCAGGAATGTCTAACACCAACTTCTTGTGAAAACTCTTTTGAACTTGTGAAAATATTATGTTAGTCATGTTTTAGAACTCTTTTCACGACAACCAACTCCCCATCCTTGATTTCCCAAATTTGATCAAAGCGTGATAGCATCTCTTCTTGACGGTGAAGTGTAAGGACGACAGCACTTGACAAGCTAAGTACCTTGTCTAATTCCTTTTGAAATTGGCTGGCATCCAAAGCAGAAAAAGGCTCATCCATGATAATTAGCGGACTATGACGATTTTTCTCCCGATTGAGATACATGTGCTGTTGCTGACCACCTGACAGGGACTGGGGTGGTATCTTTTCAAACTTTTCATCCCTAAAATTAGCCTCAAAAGTCTTGAAAATAGTGACATTATTTTCATAAGATGAGATAAAAGTGTGCTCCTGTTGCAAAATCATACCAAATTTGCCCCAGAGTTGATGAACAGGGAGATGATCAAGTAAGATTTCACCTTGAAAATCTCGGTCAGTCCCGTTTAAAATGTTAAGCATACTACTCTTTCCAGAACCATTTTCGCCGATGAGGGCGATCTTGTCCCCCTTACGAATTTCAACGTGGGGAATAGTCAAGCTAGACTCCCCCAGTCGCTTAGTGATATGGTTTAGCATCAGGCTCTCGAAAGACATCTGAGGCGCCTGAACAGCGGACGGACGGCTGACAATTGCTTGAAAACTTTGCACCACAGGTTTGACCGACTCCAGCATTTGCAAGTCGTATAGGATTTCCTGGATTGGCTCCGAAAAAGCAGTGATATAGCCAAAGCTAGCCACAACCTCAGGAATGCCCAACTGCTGAGTGGCAAGGGAGTAAGCGAGATAAGCGAAAAGGACAATGCTTATAAACTCAAAGGAAAGCCCTGTCAGCAGAATACCCATGATTTTGGTCAAACCGTAACCCAAATACTTATCCTGCAAGGTATTGAGAGCATTTCGTTGCTGGTCCTGAAATCCAGACAAGGTGACTTGATTGACCAGATGGTGTCCCTTGAGCAAATCCTCCAAAGTACGATAGTAATTTCCCTGCTTTTCTAGATAAACCTGCCGACGTTGGGCGGTTAACTTCCCCACAATCTTGGGAATTTGAATACTGACAGCTGTCGAAACAAGCAAAATCAAAGCTACCAAAGGATTGATGGTGCGACTAATCACCACAGTGTAAATGAGAATCCTCAGAATTTGCTTGATAAAACTCATAAGAGGTGGTAGGTAGTCCTTCTCCAAGGAATCTAGGTCGTTTGATTGATAGGAAATGTACTCTGCCACCGTTTTCTGCTTGAAATCGTGGTGCCTCAACTCCAAAAGCGAATGAAACCAGTCATTTTTAAGATGAGTGGAAAAGAGAATTGCCTGCTTCCAATCCAAACGCATCTGGATATAGTTGCAACCCAGATAGCACAACACCGCCAGGCAGTAGCCATACAAGGCAATTTGATAATGCCCCCTAACCAATTCCTGGGTGAAATAGGGTAGCAAGGCAGTGCAGACATTGGAAATACCACCAAAAACCAGATTAAAGAAAAGATACCAATGCAGCGGTTTAAGATAAATATGCATAGACTATACTCCTTGCTAAAGCTGTTTTTTTGCATATCGTAGAACAATTTCTACTGTCTCCCGATTCTGATAATGCAATACTGGGACATTGCGTACAATAATTAGAAATCGCACATGTACTACAATTCTTACTGTTTTTTAAAGTGTATTTTGCTATCTTATTGAAAGCTGATCTATTCCATATTTCTCTGATAGGGGTCAGATATATATTTCCAATACTCCTACTGTAAAGAGAACATGGTTGTACTGCTCCTAAACATGTTATATATAGTGATAACTGCACAGAACTACACGTTAAAAAATTTTCATTCTTATGAACAAAAGTAACACCATTTATTTCATCTATTTTTTTCTGTATTGGAATTAGTTGTTTTAGAGTCAACGATTTCACTCTAACCTCATTTCCTATTGTACCTCTCCTTGGAACAATTTGGGTATCAACCTTATATTTGAAATTATTTTTCTTACAAAAATCATATACTTTATCAATGGAGTTAATGTTTTGTAAAAATAGAGGTGTTTTTACCTCTACTAGAATATCAAATTTCTTTAATAATTCTAGATTATGAAGACATCTTTCCAATGAACCTTTTTTATTGGTAATCTGATCGTGAATCTCTTTATCCATTGAGAATATTGTACAAGAAATATAATCAATATATAGATCTGACAAAATTGCAATACGTTGCTCATTCAACATTGACACATTTGAATAGATAATTACATTGAAAAACATTTCCCTAGCAATCTTAATATATTTCATAGCAAAATGATGTGCAAACACTTCTCCTCCTGTAAAAACAATTTCAAATGTACCTAACTCTCGTAATTGAACTAAGAGATTTCTAAAAGTATCTAAATCAAATCCTTTCTGATTATATTCTGAAATGTAACAATGTTCACATCTCCAATTACAAAACGAAGTTATTTCAATCGTTACTGAGTATAAATTACGATTTTCTCGGTATAATTTTATAACATCTGTTATATCTTTAATAGTTTCAGTCATGCATATCACAACTCCTAAAAAGGTAAGCAAAGAACGATACAAGTTAAAATTATTTAATCATCCTTTGCATTACCTTTAGCAACATCTAATCAAAAGTTGATTAGTTACTACTTGTGTCAACAACAATATGAGCACTTCCACCACTACATAGTGCTGACTTTGTCATACTGACAACAACTGTTGGTGTTTTAACAACCAATTGTGGTTTTTTGAAAACTTTAGCCATGAACCCTCTCTCCTTTCCCATCATGTAGTACTTATATGCCTCTCTCCAGAGGAATTAAAAATAACACTTCATATCTCTCTAACTAAAAATTAACAATGAAAACTCGTTATACCAATGCCAGAATAATAGTCTTGATTAACATACCTTGCTCTAGCTACTTGACGCTCAGATTTTAAACATCCCCAAAGAGATTTATCCTCAAGTAATGCTATACCACTACATCTATTGCAATACTTATTAAGTGGGCAACTTGGGCACTTCTCCAATTCGCTAAATTTCTTATTTTGAATCTCGTGTAAAGTAGTAGAATTTAACCAAATATCCTTGATGGAAGTGTTTAATATATTTCCAATAGGCATGTTTAAATTATTACATGCTAAAAAATTTCCATTTGATTCAATAGTACAACTGTATCTTGTTGCATTACAGACATACATACTTGAATTATTTTCGAAACATCTAAAATTTCTAATTGTGTCTATTTTTACTATATTCTCATTTAAGAACTGATCACTCACACGAAATATAGACGGGGTGGCATTACCATCAGTTTTATAAAAGATATTCGTTGTAGCTAAATGCTTAAAATTCATATTTTTACAAAACTCTGACACTTCATCAATACAATTTTGGTTGGTAGTAAGAATAATCTGTTTAACTTCCACTGGTATATCGTATTCTTTTAATAAATTCAAATTGGCTACCGTTTTCTTCAGTGAACCTTTAACTGAAGTTATTTGATCATGGATATTTTCATTCATTGAAAACACCGTACATGATACTTGAGAAATATTCAATTCAGCTAACGCCTTAATTATCTCCTCATTCAACAATGAAACATTCGTAAACAATTTAACATCAAAGAACATCTCTCTAGCATCTCTAATAATTTCCAATGTATCTGGTCGTGTAAATATCTCACCACCTGTAAAGAGCAATTCAAACGTCCCCATCTCTCTCAAATCCTGAAACAATTCATAAAGACATTCTCTTGAAATCCCCTTAGTGACATACGAAGGAAGATAACAATGCTTACACCGCCAATTACACCTTGTTGTTAATTCTATAGTAACAGATAGTAATGTTTTGTTTTTTGAAGCTAAAGCGTATATATCATTATCATAGAATTCAGAGTTCATAAATTAGTCCATTCTCTAAGAGTTCTAGTACAAACTCATCTACCAGTGACTTAATTTCAGAAATGTCACAGCCATATATCTCAGAAAGGCTTAGTAAAACCTGATTATAAGTCCTCTGCTTGGAAAAAGAAAGCCAAATATCTTTTGAGGAATCTTCCAGTAAAAACATTTTATTTATCTGTTTATCCAAAATATAAACTACCCCTGTCGTTGGCTCCATTTGCCAGGCCAACTGTTTCGAATAATAATACCTCATTGATAATTCTGAATCTGCTGTACTAATTGCTGTTAGTTCAGTTTCCATCAGTCCATGTTTCTCTAAACTAGCCATGACTATCCCTCCCTTACTTCAAATTGTATTTGTAAGCTTACGAGCATAGTATATCACTTTATAAATCTAATTCTATTTTGTCCCAAATCTGCACTTTTATTTATCATCTGATAAAGGTGCTAATATTTTAATTAAATGCTCCTCATATCTTTCTGCAAGTTTCTCACATTCTGCTGCACGCATAAATCCAATTACTTTTCTCATTTTTAGGATGGATTTTGTTGTCTGTTCTTTTTTAAATTCATAAAAAGAGCGTGCATATGTAAAAATCAACCGTTCATAAATTTCAGATTCATCAAAATAAAAATGCGAAATTTGTTTTTCAAAATATTTTGCATCCGTTAGATAATCTCTTTCAATACAAATGATAAAAGCATTTAGAGCCATACTAGCGATTACTCTTCTATAACTAGGTATGTCATGATAAAACTCAGTTCTATGTAACATCTCTTTAGATAATAATAGAAATGTTTCATGATTGAAAATATACATGATATTTCCAAATAATAAAATTTCAAACATTCCCCAATAATCAACACTAAATAAGTAATCGGTTATTCTGTTTATATCCGTATCGCTGAAATATTCTTCGTTAGAAAGTTCTTGTAATTTTATTTTTAAGATAAATTG
>NZ_KQ969157.1:655016-660935 GCF_001578805.1 Streptococcus sp. DD10
TGCCGATTTCAAACGTATCCTTTCTTTCTTGTTTTGCGCTTCCGTAATATCATCTACAAAAGCTCCGTACTCATTGTTCCCTAGAACAAAATTAAAAAGCATAGGTTCTTTTGTTTGATTTATCTCATAAGTTGCAGACAAAGCACCTGACACATCACCGTTAAACCTAGATTGTAAATGTGAACCGATTCCAGCCACACGTTCGCTCATAGCAGATTCAAAATGATTCACCACGCCAAAAATATTACCAACCGAGTCAGTAACTGCACCAGCATTCTTATCAATACCAACCGCAACCCCGAGAGGAATATATTTACCGACATTATCACGAAATAGACGTGATGGCGAATGAATCCGTGCTTTCGCTTGCGCTGCTCGTTCAGCTTGAGCCACAAGAGCGTTAGCGGCTGCCGTAACAGCTCCAAGAGCCGCATACATACCTTGAGCCAAACCTTGCCCGATATAACTACCAGCCGAATAAAAAGAACCATATCCGCCACGTATCACACCCGCTGACTGATTCACCATACTTTGAGCAGCCGACACCATCTGTTGACCAGTAGAACGAAAAGCCGACACCATCTGTTGACCATTCGATTGAACAGCTGATTTCACTTGCGACATACCCGCTTTAATCGTAGATGAAACTTGATTCATGCTAGACGTCATAATGGATTTCATCTGATTCCCCGCTGACTGCATCGCAGAAGCTACATTAGACATAGCACTCTTGACATTAGATGAAACTTGATTCATGCCACTTGTTATCGCAGAAGATACCGCTGACATTCCAGAAGAAGTAGCGTTTTGTACTGATTGCATACATGATTGCACCGAGTTAGCAATAACTTGAGACTGACTTTGCGCAGTATTCGCAGCACTCGTCATTTGACTTGAAACATCTGTTGCTAAACCACCAACAGCCGTAGAACCAGCCCCTTGCATCGTTTGCAAATTGCTAGTTACATTACTATTAATCGCTTGCGCTTGTGCAGTAGCATTCGTATTCGCAGTAGCGATATTTGTACCGATGCCATTCGCCATTGTCAAAGTCTGATTTACACTATCAAGATTCATTCCTGAAACTGCTCCATTCACTCCAGCTTGCATTGCTTGAGCTTGAGAAACAGCGTTTGTGTTCGCAGTAGCAAAATTACTTGTAACATCAGTATTGATTGCTGTCGCTTTCGCAAGTGTATCCGTACCCATCTCAGACATGGTCAAAGAAACGCCATCTTTCATCAAAGTAGCTTGATTAAGTGTCTCCGTCCCCATCATCTGCATATTTGTAGATACATTTTGTTGCATCAATCCTGTTTGTGTCGTAGCATCTGCATTCGCTTGAGTAAATGCAGTATTGACATTAGTATTCATCGCTTGCATATTGACATCGGTTGAAGTGACCAAACCTTGCATACTCGTGTCAACGTTTGTATTAAGTGTTCCAAGTTTTGCTAACGTGTCATTATTGAGCGTATCCATGCTACCAGAAACACCCGCAGCCATATCACTCGCATTCTGCTTCGCACTTGCCGAAGCCTCTGCAGTCTTAGCCGATACATGGCTAGTCATATCGTCCATCGTTGCTTTGGTCTTAGAAGCGCCTTCATCGTTCTTGCCAGTTATCCAATCCCAAATGCCACCAAAGAAATTACCAACCGAATCCGCAACGCCACCAATCGCAGCAGGAATCGCATCTAACATAGCTTTTCCTAAACCTACAATCAATTTCCAACCAGCTTCAAGAATTTTTGGCAAGCCCATAATAAGAGCGCCAGCCAGTTTTACTACTAGCATAAGTCCGCCAGTAACAATTTGTGGAAGAGCTTGCATCAAACCTTGCAACAACGAACTAATAATTTGTACTGCCGTCTCGATAATTTGAGGAAGGTTATTAATAATCCCCTCGACCAACGTTGTGATAATCTCAATACCAGCTGAAATAATTTGTGGAAGAGCTTGTAATACAGATTGAACGAAGTTTTGGATAATCTGCAAAGCCGTACTCAACAAAAGTGGAATATTTTGTACAATTCCTTGAGCCAACTGAACCAAGAACTGCATACCAGTTGACAACAACTGAGGTAACGCAGTTAAAAGCCCATTGACCAACACGCCAATAATTTGAATAGCAGAACTGATAAGCTGTCCTGAATTACTTCCTACGCCTTGCACCAAAGCAGAAATAAGAGCCACCGCCCCTTGAATAACAGCTGGTGCATTAGCAACGATAACCTGAGTAAATTGAGTTATAAGCTGTGTACCTTGATTAATCAGCTGTGGAATTTGTGAAACAATCCCATTTACTAGATTAGTTATAATTTGCGGTCCTTGCGTCACAGCTACTTGCACCAATTGATTAATCTGACTGCCGAATTGTCCTTGAAGCAATCCTAAACCAGCCAAAAATACCCCAAAAATCGCAGCAGGCATAAGAGCTTGCATAGCAATTCCTGAAAATGATTGCAAGATAGAGGACATTCCGCTAAAGCTAGAGCCAAACACACTAGCGACCTTGCCAGCCCCACTAGACATAGCAGACATAGCATTTGAAACAGCAGGAAATTTCTGACCAAGCGCTGTGAACTTAGCGCCAACGCCATCTACAACATCTAAACCTTTTAAAGCCGTACTAGCCAGCTTGCTATCGTTTGCCATAAAAGCGAGAGCGCTTCTTGCAGCATTTGAACCAGAAACAGCACCAGCAAATGCCCGTGACGTATTCGTTACAGCGTTCGTCATGCTACTAATTCCAGCACCGACTTGTGGAAAAACTCCGCTCAAAGCGCTGATACCACTCGTTAAAGGTTGAAACAAGTTCCCAGCTACACCTTTAAAAGCTGTAAAACCAGCCTTAACCGTATCAAGACTAGGAATAACCCCTGAAATAGCTGTGCCAAAAGTACCAATCATCGGAATAGCGCTAGAAATTCCAGAAACCAAACCAGCCGTACCAAGAAAAGCCATCGCCTGTTTCAAAATCGGAAATTTATCCGTCAAAAATTGAATTTTATTTCCGAAACCTTCGATGTTTTCAAGTTGAGTCAAAAACTGGTCTATACTATTTGCAAATTCAGCAATCGATTTCCCATCTATCT
Source organism: Streptococcus sp. DD10 (assembly GCF_001578805.1). GTDB lineage: Bacteria > Bacillota > Bacilli > Lactobacillales > Streptococcaceae > Streptococcus. Next base: position 658,115 of record NZ_KQ969157.1, read on the forward strand.
GATTCAATTTGTTAATGATTTTTTCAATCCACCCGACAGCATGATTCCCAAATGTTTCAAAAACAGGCTGTAATTTTGTACTTACCGTTTCATAAAGTCCGCCTACTGCTTCATCGATTGATTTATACTGTGTCGCCATATCTTGCATAGAAGCACCCGCACGCTTAAAGGCTTCTGCAAAATCATCTGTCTCAACTCCGCCATCTTGGATTTTACTGACAAGCTCATCAAGAGACATTCCCATTTCCGCTGCAACTTTCGCCATACCAGCCGGTGACTGTTCCATCATCAACTTAAAATCCTGCCATTGGATTTTAGGTTTGGTCATAGCTTGCACCATTTGTTGCGACAAAGTTTTCATCGCTTGTTTAGGATTTTCAGCAGACGAAGCAAGACCACCCATCGCAGTAACAAGTTCACTAGCATCTCTCCTACCGATAGCCGCCATTTGTGAGAACGTTGTTCCCATATCCGAAGCCGAATAGATTGTCTGAGTCGCATAATCTTGCATTCGTGCCTTTGCTTCTGCAATTTCAGCTTTGCCCCAACCAAGTTGGCTAAGATTCCCATCAAACGTTTTCCACGCCTTAGTAGAACTGTTCAACTCGCTAACAAGACCTGTCAAACCCGTTGAAACTGTCCGAGTCATTGCTCCGACAGCTTGACCAACTAGATTAGCTCCCAACATCGATTTAAACATCGATGTACTACCATTAGATAATCGTCCGAATACCGAATTTCCTTTCTCTAAACCATCGATAGATTTTTGAAGAGCTTTAAAAGTAGAACTCATATTTTTATCGACTGCAGTCAAAATCGCTTCAACTGAATAACTTTCACCCATATTTCCCCTCCTTTCTTTTAAAAATCTACAAATTTGCTTTTAGAAGCAATTTCATTTCTTCATCTGAGATTTTACGCTTTGATTGCTTTCGCGATTCTTGTTTATAAAAATCTTTATAATTCTTATAAAGTGGATTCTTGCCATCCGAGCGCATGCTCTCCACCATTCGATTAAGCCACGCTTGCCTATGAATCGCTTCATTTTCATCTTCTTTACGAAGCAAAACCCCCGTCATAAGCAAGTCGTACTCATAAAGCGTAAGATTTCCAATAGCTCTCATATCCGTCATATTGAGAAAACGAACACAAGAAATAACGATGTCTTCGTAAGTTTCTTGTGAATTTTTTATTTCACGGCTTTCTTGGATAGGCTCGCCCCCAAGTCCGCCATCAGTGACTTACCCGCATTAGACTTAGCGAGTTCATCTAATACTTCATCAAAAACACTATCGATGTCTTCGTGATTATCGATAAAATCCTCAATAACTGACAACGAAGGGCGTGGGCTCTGACCAACCGTACCAACGTAAAGCACATCAGCCAACGTAGCAACATTTTTAGAAAGTAATTCAGGAATCTTTGTTGAAAGACCAAAACCAAACTTCAAACCGTTCTGAACAGACGGATAAAGTTCATCTAACGAACGAACAAACTTTACGCCAAATTTAACTTGATACTCTTTTTCATTGATGATTAATTCCATTTTTTCTCCTTATTCATAAATAAAAAGAGGGCGAAAAGCCCTCACAAATTAACGTTCAGTACTTGAAGTAGTCGTAGCACTTCCAGCAGTCGTATCCGCAAAACCATACTGAACAACTGCAGATTGCGTTTCCGTTAACGTTGCAAAACCATTCGCCCCGACACCATTAATCGCAAATTCCATTTCTAACTCAACCAAATCTTCCGAATTTTTCGTTTTGTTAAATGATGTAATATACCCTTGATAATAAACAGCCGCAAACTTGCCACTGCTATCTTTAGTAGCGCCTTTTTCAATTTCCCAAATCTCAACCAATTCACCGTTGTTCATAGCAGATTCTAGCTTGATTACAAGCGGGTCATCTTCTGCCAAAATAGAAGTAGCTGAAATAGTAACTTCAATTCCTCCAACCGATTGAAGAACACCATCTTTAGTTTGTGAAGCGTTAGCATCACGACTCTTTTCAGTAGAATGCTCTGTCTGAAAAGCCATTTTTGCAGCCGCATCTGTCTTAGCTGCACTCAAAACACGAAATAATAAGATTGAATCAATCCCTTTTTTTGCAATAGGCATTTTTGCCCTCCTTTTCCTCTTACAATAAAGTAAATACCAAACGAACTCTTCCCCTTTTCAACGGAACAAGAGTCGTCATATCATCTATTAACGAAATGCTAGATTGACCAGTAGATAAAGCGATAGGATATCCTCCGGCTTCGATTGCAGTCATAGCTTGAGCAAAGATAGCAGAACACATATCCGAAACTTGACGGCGTTTCTTCTGCGCCCCCCAAACAGACAAAGTCAGCTCAACTGAACCTTTTACATCTGTTTTGTTCGTTGCATGATAAGTAGTTGTGTCTTCTAATTCAACAAAAGGATATGAGGTTTTTTCATCAGGTTTGTAATCGTAAACCGCATAACCCAAAGACAAAACACGCTTAAATATCTCATCAAAAATCGCTTGTTCTCTTGTCTTCATTTAACCAACCTTTCCATATCTTTTTTAAACTGTTCTTTTTGAGCATCAAAAGCAGGTTTGATAAAAGGTTGAGCGCTCATTTTCCGAGTTCCTAATTCAACGTAAGCCGCATAATGAGTGCTAGGCATAACACGATACTTGAATCTATCTAGCTTGCCACTAGAAACCGAAATAGAACGCTTAGTAGCGCCAGTAGGACGTACAAACCTTTTCCCTTGATAATGACCACGGAACTTCTCCGCATTACGAATAGCTTTCTCCTGCATCTCTTTTCCGTTTTGTTCAACAACACGTTC
>NZ_KQ969157.1:661411-663410 GCF_001578805.1 Streptococcus sp. DD10
CACTCCCGCCAAGGCTTTCGTCCCTTTCTAAAAAATAAACTTTACCGTTTTGCTTTTCAGCCGTAGCAAGATAAATTTTCCTAGATAACGGATTTTCTCGAAGCAGAAAGATGGCTTTCTTTGTAAATAAACCATCTTTCTTCCTGATTTAAAAGAACCATAAACCATTTCTTGGCGAGACAAGCTCATATCCATCACAAAAGCTGGAACTGTCTGAAAAACCTCATTACCTCCTACATATTCCCCAATTTCAGGGTCGTATCGTTCTTCTGATACACAAATCAAATCTACACGCTCGCCATATCTCATAACATTTTAAATCCTGCTTGAAAATCACTAGAAAAGTGTTGCTTGATAATCCTGTCATACTCTAAAAAATCATCTAGTGCAAACCCCACGCTTAAACCTTCCACATTTTGCGAAGTCATTCCCTCCGAGCCAATTCTATTGAATCGTTTAATCATAACTTCAACAATGATATAAGCAAGGTTTTTCGGGATAATGTCCTGCTTAGAATATGCTTTAAAATGCGACTCCGTGAGTTCTTGAATAACCTCCAAAAGTTCATCTTGCAAATCATCAGAAATACCTAACAGGGTCTTGACTTGCTCGATAATCGTCATGTCCTTACTCCTTCAACGATTTTATTAAAGTCTCTTTATCAAGAGTAGAATATCCCTCAACACCTTTTTCTTTCGCCATCGCTTTCAATTCTTTGATTGTCTTATCAGCTAAATCAGTAATTTCTTCTTTAACATAATGACGTCGTAGCAACATTCCCATCAGCCGTTTCCTCCGAATTTAACGATTTTCGTAGGGTCATAAAGGTACACACCGTAATGTTCGTCACCAGTGATTACGGTAGTTTTCTTCAAAATATCACGATCTGTTTCAATCGCAACATCACGTTTGAGATTGATAACAAATGCACCGTATTTAGCTACATCGTCCGTGTCAGTTTCATCAGCTGAAACTTTAACAAGAAAACCTTTTCCTTTTGTAACTTTATTAGAACGAACAATCTGAACGCCACGAGTTTCCCCAAAAGTACCAGATACAACCGTATTCGCTCCGATTTCTGTTCCTGAAATCCATTCTTTAACAGTATTAGCTCGTAAATCAATCGCATCAGCTGGATTAATAATGGCTACATAACGTGCATCATCTTCATCTGCAAAAACTGCAAGTGCTTTATCAAGTGCAGCTCCTGTCGTAGGAGCATCATCTACGTATTGCGTTGCTTTAGCTGCTTCTACAACAAGGTCATTATCAACCTTATTTGCGATAGCAAGAGCAATTTGATGAGTAGCTTGGCCAATCGGGTCACCAAAACCAGAAAGGACAGCTTCATCTGTTAATTCAATTCCTTTACCAGCCTTTTTAATCGTCATTGTTGATTTAGAGGTGGTAAGTTGGTCTGGTTCGATTGCCACACCTTCTGCAATGTCTTTAGCATCACCAGAATATTCCCAACGTGGGACTGTCAAAGTGTTCCCCGGTTGTCCGACAAGTTCACGCTCAACATAAGCAAGTGATGTAAACTTGATAAGTTTCGGAAGTTTCGCTGAAACCATATCTGCCATAACTTCCGGATTAATCATTTGCGCAACTTTTGTTTGTGTCATTTTTTATTATCCTTTCGCTAATTGTGCGTATAATTCTGGATTATTTTGAAGCAGTTCATTACGGCTCTTATAACCCATTCGACTAAATTGCTCTTTGGTAATTCCGCCAGTAGTTGACTGTTCAACTTTTTTAGGCGTTTTCCCTTTGAGCATTTCACTGACCTTCTTGTCAGCAAGATTATTCACAAGTGTTGTGAATTTGTTTACAGTTTCCTGCGTATTCTCAGCGCTATCTTTAACAACAAAATCAAGAATTTCATCAGTTGCCACAATTCCAGCTTCAGAAAGCATTTTAGACGCTTCTTTTTCAAGACCGCTTCGATTGATTTTTGCTTCTAATTCAGCAATATATTCAGCTTGTTTATTAGCTTCAT
>NZ_KQ969158.1:0-5667 GCF_001578805.1 Streptococcus sp. DD10
TCGCTTAGCATTAGGGAGTTTAGCTCAGCTGGGAGAGCATCTGCCTTACAAGCAGAGGGTCAGCGGTTCGATCCCGTTAACTCCCATTTAAGCGGGTGTAGTTTAGTGGTAAAACTACAGCCTTCCAAGCTGTTGTCGCGAGTTCGATTCTCGTCACCCGCTTTGGACTATTGTTCAATTTACCAAGTTCATATTTATGACTTGGGCGCGTAGCTCAGGTGGTTAGAGCGCACGCCTGATAAGCGTGAGGTCGGTGGTTCGAGTCCACTCGTGCCCATTAATTTATGGTCCGTTGGTCAAGGGGTTAAGACACCGCCTTTTCACGGCGGTAACACGGGTTCGAATCCCGTACGGACTATATTTTGGAGGATTACCCAAGTCTGGCTGAAGGGAACGGTCTTGAAAACCGTCAGGCGTGTAAAAGCGTGCGTGGGTTCGAATCCCACATCCTCCTTTTATATTAACGCGGGATGGAGCAGCTCGGTAGCTCGTCGGGCTCATAACCCGAAGGTCGTAGGTTCAAATCCTGCTCCCGCAATTTGGCTCGGTAGCTCAGTTGGTAGAGCAATGGATTGAAGCTCCATGTGTCGGCGGTTCGATTCCGTCTCGCGCCATAATTTAATATTAGGAAGGGTAGCGAAGAGGCTAAACGCGGCGGACTGTAAATCCGCTCCTTCGGGTTCGGGGGTTCGAATCCCTCCCCTTCCATCCTTTACGGGCATAGTTTAAAGGTAGAACTAAGGTCTCCAAAACCTTCAGTGTGGGTTCAATTCCTACTGCCCGTGTAAGATTTTGGCGGGTGTGGTGAAGTGGTTAACACACCAGATTGTGGCTCTGGCATGCGTGGGTTCGATCCCCATCACTCGCCTTATTTTAATATTGGGGTATAGCCAAGCGGTAAGGCAAGGGACTTTGACTCCCTCATGCGTTGGTTCGAATCCAGCTACCCCAGTTATACTTTGCCGGCGTGGCGGAATTGGCAGACGCGCTGGACTCAAAATCCAGTGTCCGCAAGGACGTGCCGGTTCGACCCCGGCCGCCGGTATAGTAGTAAAGACAAGGTTTTCGGACCTTGTCTTTTTTTTCTTTGTTGTGTGTCGAGTTACCAATTTTTTCCATTTTAAAATAAATCATCAAGTTTATTAGCCAATGTTTTCTGTTTGCTAGGGTACAAATGAGAATAAGTATCAATTGTTGTTGTAATAGATGCGTGTCCTAATCTTTCTTTGACAACAAGATAATCTTCTCCTTGATTTATAAGTAATGATGCATGAGAGTGTCTCAAATCATGAATTCTTATTTTCTTTAAATCTTTATCCCTTTCTAGTATTTGCTTAAACTTCTTATCAATCATATTTTTTGTAATTGTTATTGGTGTACTCTGTATTATTTGTAGTTCTTCAGTATTTTTCGTAAATTCCTCAAGTTTTTCTTTTTGTTTTACTTTCCAGTCTTTTAGCATTTCTGCTAATTTCTGATTGATTGTTATATTTCTAGTTCCTGATCGTGTTTTTGTTGTATTAATGTAGCTTGTATTATTGACAAAGTATACCGTTTTGGTAACGTAAATCGTATTTGTTAAAAGATTTATATCATTCCAGTTTAATGCGAGTATTTCTCCCATTCTCATTCCAGTAAAGAAAGCAATTACGAAAAACAGGTCATAGCTTATTTCATCATCTCGAATAAGTTCTCTAAATCTCGTGAACTCTTCTATACTCCAAAATTTGATATTAGGCTTCCTAATTGGTAATTTTCTAAGATTCTCAACAGGATTTTTATCAATGAGGGATTTTCTTATACCAGTATCAAAAATTTTTTTAAGTAAAATTAGAACCTTATTAATTGTATTATAGCTTAAAACTTCATTTTCATTTTGTTTTTTAGGTATTCACGAAATTCGAATATATGGTCATACGTTAGTTTATTTAAATTTGTATTTTTAAAATATGGCTTAATATGACGCTCATAATTGTTTCTTTGTGTACTTGTGTAGCTTACTTTTCTGCCATTTTTCAAATCATCTTCTTCAAGTAAGTCGAATAACATATCCGTTGTTACTACAAAGTCAAATTGTTTTTCTTTTAATTCTACAACTCTAATATGTTGTTCAAGTTCTAGGGCTTCTTTTTTAGATTTTAATCCTTTACGAATAATACGTATTCTTTTTTGTGTGACTGGGTGGAAACCGTTAGAAACATCAACAGTCCATTTACCACTTTTAGCTTTACGAATAGTCATTCATTATGCTTCTTTCTGGAGTTCAATTCCTAGTAGTTCTTCAGCGACACTGGCTGGAATTGTACCAATCCGTTTGTTATCGTAGATATTAAAACCACGATTCACTAATAGTAATTTGCCAGTATGGATAATCTTTCTTGCAGTTCCTGGAGCAAATCCAAGTTCGATAAGGTCATCTTTTGTTACAGTTTTAATCATGTGATCTCCTTTTCTGATTAGATTAAGTAAGGGGAGGATTAGCTCCCCTTGTCTAATACTTATTTTTGTTTTACATCTACTAAATGGATAGCATCCGCTTTGTAATACATCGTTGAACTAATCATAGTGGCTTGTAAATTGTCAAATGTAACTGGTACCTCGTCCATTGCTTGGATATAGTCATTATCGACTAAAGCTTCTGGATTATCTACTGAGACTTGGGTTGATTTCTTTTTGAATTGTCCATCCTTGATCGTTACATTGTATTTCCAACCAATGATTTTATCGGTATTAAAACGTCTTTCGCTACCATCTCGGTTTTTGATAATTTCTCCGTTTGCATCTGCTCGGACTTCCGTTTCAAATTTTGGAATAACTTCATCCAATTCAAATTTTGTTCCAATGTTATTAAAATTCCAGTCATTTTGTGAAAGCATTTTTGCCATAGTTAATTTCTCCTTTTGATATTTTCTTTGATTGTGGGGATCAAATCCTCTCTTTTAAAGAGTATTGCCCTTTCTATTAATCCACTTGCTAAATCTGGTGGATATTCCATATTGTTGAGTGCGAGATAGTTAGATTTCTCATACTCATGCAGTAAGTTATTGTCGTATAGAAATTTATACGCTTTTAGAATAGCTCCAGAACCTTTATAGGTAAACCATTCTAATTTTTGTTCTAGTTCTGTTTTTGGTTTTGGAATAATGATAGAGACAGGTTTTGAGTGACCTAAAAACTTTTCCCAAGATCTCAAAGGTTTTGAGAATTGACTATCACTATAGAACCTCACTTTTTCTTTGAGATATCCCTTGGTAAAGTTGAGAAGATCTATTTCTGAATGCAACCATTCTTGAATGAAGTAGTGAGCTTTTTCTTTCCTAAGTTCTAACTCCGTTCTTATCCAATTTTCTATATACCGCTTGCTGATACCGAGCTTCTCAGCTCGTTCTAAGCGTTTATCGTAAATTCTAAGTCTTTCATCATCATTGGGTTTTCTCAAATATAAGGTCTGACCGATTGCTTCATCTCCGTAGGTATTGTAGTAGGTGCTTTTTCCATATATAAAGCGTTTCTTCTGACAAATTTTTAGAAGCTGATTAGGAGTGAAATAGGGTGTTTCATTAAAATCATCTATTGCAATATCAATTCGTCTTACTGAAAACTGATTGTAATTGTAGTAGAGGTTGTTCAGAAACTGTCTTTCGGACAGACTATTTGGATCTAATACCATATCTCTAAAGAACTCGAGTGCCTGTCCTGACATGACAAGCATGTAGGACGACTCTTTCGCTCCATAGTAGATACGGATATTCCCATGATGAAGCTGGCTATCATAGTTATAGTATTTAAGGCTCCCTTTATTCTCAATAAATAAGTCATAGTCAAGAAATAGAATGTCTTCGATTATTTCTCTTGGCGAAAGTTCAGTCTTATCAAACTGAATTTGAATCCAGTCAAATACAGAACGTAAATGTTCATTTTTTGCCATAGATTTTGATTCAACTTTTTGCCTAATTTTGCCATCCTTAAAATCTCCGAAACCCTTGGGAATACTGAATTCTTTCGATGGTACACCTAACTTGCAGAGGGTGGTGTTACTACACACCCTATCTGTCAAAAATGGTCCGTCCGCATCTACGCTCATTTTCGGCTTTCTGCCTCCTAGCTCAGCCGAAAACTCGCTATTAGCCGAACCTATTTTTTGACCTCTTCTGAACAAACCCTAGTAAGCCGGTTTGCATCGACTCTTCAATATCTTGGATTTTCTTTTTTAGACTGGCATTCTCATTTTTTATCAGTCGTATTTCTCGCTTAAATTCCTGTTTTAAGGCGCTCAGTTCATCGTAGAGCTCATCTATTACTTGGTTTAGGGATTCTTGCTCATTGTCTGCTAGGCTCCCAAATACGGCTTGTATAGCCTCTTTTAGACCTATTTCAAGTTTTAGGTTAGCTAACTTTTGAAATTGTCTAAGGTCTTCGTTTGTAAAGTCATAGGCAACTGTGTAACTTAATTGATGAGTTCTTGGATTTCTACTGATAAGAATTTTAATTTTTTAAATTCCTTGCCACTTATCTCTAATCAGTTGAATCCAATTTTTAAGAGTAGAGGTAGAGTTTAGGCCAGAAATTTGATTGACTAACTCTTTATTGGTCATCTTTTTGTGAAACCTCCGAAATTTTCTTGTGCAACTGAGGAGTTTTCTGTGGTATAATTGTTACATAATATGTTTTTATCTTGGAACGAACGGCACATTTGTTTCAAGATTTTTTTATTTTGTCGAATCTTACCTCCTTTATTAAAATTTTTTAAATCGACTACTAATTACATACGCTTTTACCTCCTTTTATGCTATAATATTCTCAATGGAATATTTAATCTCAAAATAAATATTCCTTATGGAATAATTCTATTTTATACCGTTTAGAATATTTTGTCAAGCTAAAATATACAGAATCGAATATTGAAGAGGATACAATGTTTAATAATAATTCTTTTGGAGATCGTCTTAAGGAACTGAGAAAGAGTAAGAAATTAACTCAGGTACAAGTTTCCGAGATGATTGATGTACAACAAGGTACCTATTCTCGTTGGGAAAATGGAACTTTAGAGCCTAGTTTAGAAGCCGTTGTCAAATTAGCAAAATTATTTGATACCACGACAGACTATTTATTAGGAAAAACGATTTACAGTACTCTAGATGTTGTCCCACATCCAATCACTAGAATTGATTTGAAGAAGCTAAAAGGGTTTAATAAAACTGAACTAGATGATCTGAAATTTGCAATTGTCATGAATGGAATTAAAAACCATTCTACTCTACCTAAGTATTTGGATGAGCTAGTCTCTGAAAATAATTTAGATGAAGAGGAGCAAGAAATATTACAGACTCTCTTTAAAGAGGTTTCTGATTATTTTAATGCAGATTGATGATTTGTTTTTAAGTTCTAAATTCATTCTAGATGTTGGTACTATTTGTCATAATTCTTGACTATGCTTTTAAACGGGAGCACAGTAATATTGAGAACAAGTAGTTGAAATGTTACAGAAGTTGATAACATAAATACAAACCTACGGTGAGCCTCCGTAGGTTGTTCAATATTTAAAAGTTGCTATTTTACTGATGAAGTAAAAAATATTGGTATTACAGCGAAACACAAAATATGATACAATAAAAACAATCAATAGTTTGAACATTTATCAAAGAGGAGTAAGCATTAGATAAATTG
>NZ_KQ969158.1:6229-27553 GCF_001578805.1 Streptococcus sp. DD10
ATTATGAAAAATATTTATATGTATGTTCAAGATACTATGGCCGATTTTGAACACGGCTATTTGATGCATGCACTAAGTTTACAGGCTATGTTAGGAGAACCTAAAGTAAAATTATTAACGGTTTCTAAAGGGAAAAAGCCTATAAAAACTGCTGGAGGAATGACAATTGTTCCAGATTTTAATCTATATGATATAGATACTGCAAATACAGATGCTCTATTGTTTATCGGAGGAGATAGTTGGTTGAATAATGAGCAAGATGATGTTTTAGAACTTGCCTCTAAACTATTACAAGAAAATATCTTAGTTGGAGCTATCTGTGGAGCTACTTTGGGATTAGCCGAAAAAGGAATTTTAGATAATCGATATCATACAAGTAATGCTTCATTCTTTTTAAGTCAGATGAGCCAACATTATCGAGGACATAGTTATTATAAAGATGAGATCGCAGTTCAAGACGGAAAGCTTATTACTGCGAGTTCAGCCGGCTCTTTATTATGGGCTAAGTTTATTGTCGAGGAGTTGGGCCTGTATTCAAAAACTACAGTTGAAGCATGGTTTAATTATTTTTCAACGGGAGAACCTCAATATTATGTCGAAATGATGAACTCTCTAGAAAAAGACGCATTGGAAAGTTAATATGAAAAAGATTATTTTCCTCCGTGGAGTAACACCAACTGGTACCAATAGAATTCCCAAAATGTCTTATTTAGTAGAAATCCTAACAGAAGTTGGTTTTTTAAACGTTCAAACATATATTCAGAGTGGGAATATTATTTTAGAATCAGAGTTATCTGACGAAGAAATCAGAAAGTTAGTTCATGATACAATTTTGGATAAAATTGGAGCTGATTTATCAATAATTATCAAAGAAATTAATCAATTAGAGATTGCTACTCAAGAAAACCCATTTGATAATACTTATGATAGTTCTCGTATTCATCTAGTTTTTACTAACGAAGAGATTCCCGAAAGTATTCTAACAGAACTTAGTAGAGAGAATTTTGGAGATGAAGAGTTCTATGGTGGTCACGAGTGTTGTTACCTATATTTACCACGTGATGCTCGAAAAAAACGTTTAAACACAAATTATCTTGAAAAGAAATTTGGAATTCGGATGACTATGAGGAAGTTGAGTGTGGTAGACCGACTTTCAAAGTTTTAATCAGACAGAATCAGATAAAATGATATTATAAAAAACCTAGAAACACTTGAATCCTGTCAATAATTTTGTGTAAACACTCACGCATAGTTTCAGAGTGTTAATCAAATAAGCTTTGAAGTGTGTTAAAACAGTAGCTAACCCTTTTTTGGATTCATTTAATTTGCTTGAAATTATAATCTTTAAACAAGATAACTACATAACGTTCCATATCCTCCTTGTTAGGGGAAAGAAGTTTCTTTTTGTTTGATTTCCTAGAATTAGTTCTATTTAGTTTCTTTATTTTTTGAATTCTAAAAGACATAAAGGGTTTAAACCAAACAAAAGGCGACTAAATATCTAGACGTAATCTAATTTTAATTGTCTTTATCTGGGGTATGAGTCCGTGTCTTTAACGGGGTTACCAAAAAGTTACTAAAATTTGAAAAATGAGTCTATTTTGCAAGATTCAAAAGTCCTAAAACCCTATTAAATCAAGGTTATAAGATTTAAAAAATGTATTCATAGAACTCAAAATCCAGTGTCCGCAAGGACGTGCCGGTTCGACCCCGGCCGCCGGTATAGTTTAGTCTCTATTTAAGAGGCTTTTTTTATTTTAAAAAATATGGTATAATCTTAGCCATATTTTTATATTTTAGAAGTAATGAGGTACAGGTTATGTTAGCTACAAAAATGAATGCAGAAGAAATTATACAGTTTATTGCAAAATCAAAGAAAAAAACGGATGTTAAAGTGACTTTTGATCCAAGTTTAGATTTAAAGATTCCAAGTAATATTTTAAAGCTTGGTAATGTGTTATTTGGAGATTGGGAGGAAATTGCTCCTATACTAGATTCTTTTGATGAGAATAAAGATTACATAGTTGAACAAGATGGGAGAAATTCGGCTGTTCCTCTTTTGGATAAACGTGGAATTAATGCTCGTATTGAGCCAGGCGCTATTATTCGTGATCAGGTTGAAATTGGTGATAATGCAGTTATCATGATGGGGGCTATTATTAATATCGGAGCTGAAATTGGTGAAGGTACGATGATTGATATGGGTGCAATTCTTGGTGGAAGGGCCATTGTTGGTAGAAATAGTCATGTAGGAGCAGGAGCAGTTCTGGCAGGAGTAATTGAACCAGCCTCGGCTGATCCCGTACGTGTTGGGGACAATGTCTTGATTGGAGCTAACGCTGTTGTTATTGAAGGGATTCAAGTTGGAAGTGGATCAGTTGTGGCAGCAGGTGCGATTGTAACTCAAAATGTGCCTGAAAATGTTGTAGTTGCAGGAGTTCCGGCTCGAGTTATTAAGAAGATTGATAAGCAAACGCAACAAAAAACTGCTCTTGAAGAAGCTCTTCGGACATTATAAGGGTAGAGTTATAGATGTTAGATTTAATTCAGATAAGGAGAGACTTGCATCAAATTCCTGAAATTGGTTTAGAGGAGTTTAAAACTCAATTATTTTTACTTGATAAAATAGATGAACTGACTCAAGGAAAAAATTTCGTTAAAATAAAAGTTTGGAAAACTGGTGTTTTAGTTTTTTTGGAGGGAGCTAATCCTAAAAAAATTATTGGATGGAGAACGGATATTGATGCTTTACCCATTGTAGAACAGACAGATTTACCTTTTTCGTCCCTACATAAAGGAAGAATGCATGCTTGTGGCCACGATTTCCATATGACAATTGCCTTAGGACTTTTAGAGAAAATGCTTGAAACTCAACCGCAAAACAGTTTGCTCTTTCTATTTCAACCTGCTGAAGAAAATGAGGCGGGAGGGATGCTGATGTATGAGGATGGTGCATTTGGTTCCTGGCTACCAGATGAATTTTATGCTTTGCATGTTCGTCCTGACTTAAAAGTAGGAGATATTGCAACCAATACTGGTACTTTGTTTGCGGGTACTTGTGAAGTCAAGATTACTTTTAAAGGAAAAGGTGGACATGCTGCTTTTCCGCATGAAGCGAATGACGCTTTAGTAGCAGCTAGCTATTTCATTACTCAGATTCAGACTGTGGTTAGTCGGAATGTAGATCCGATTGAAGGAGCAGTTGTTACTTTTGGAGCTATGCAAGCCGGAACGACCAATAATGTTATAGCTGATCAAGCATTTTTACATGGAACAATTCGAACTTTAACAATGAGTATGAATCACTTGACCCAAAGAAGAGTTCAATCGATTGCTGAAGGAGTTGCCCAATCATTTGGCTTAGAGGTTGAAATTGAATTGAAGCAAGCTGGATATCTTCCAGTTGAAAATCATCCCGAATTGGCTAGAGAATTAATGGATTACTTTTCAGAGGAGGACGAGGTAAACCTAATTAATATTCCTCCAGCTATGACGGGAGAAGATTTTGGTTATCTTTTATCGAAAGTTGATGGGGCTATGTTTTGGTTAGGGGTTGATAGCCCTTATGCTCTTCATCATCCTATGATGAATCCAGATGAATCTGCTCTTCCATTTGCAGTTAAACAGATAGGAAAATTTTTACATAGGAAAGTGAATCAAGTATGAATAACAAGGCAAGTTTGAGACAGGTCATGCTAAATAGGTTGAAAATGCAGGTTAAAGAAGAGAAATTAGTAGCTGATACAGAGTTATTGGATCGATTTTTGAAGACCGCTGCTTATCAGAAAGCAAAACGAATTGCTACTTACCTCTCCTTTCCACACGAGTTTACAACAGATTTATTGATAGAAACCGCGATAGGTGATGGAAAACAAGTTTATGTTCCTAAAACTTATTCAAAAGGGAAGATGGAATTTGTAGTATTGAACTGTAATTTATTAAGAAGAACTGCTTTTGGACTGCTAGAACCTGTTGAAGGGGTTGCTATAGAGAAAAATCAGCTTGATTTGATACATGTTCCTGGTTTACTCTTTACAACACAAGGGTATCGTTTGGGTTACGGTGCAGGTTACTATGATCGCTATCTGGCAGATTTTCAAGGAGATACAATTAGTACAGTTTATAATTGGCAGATTGGGGACTTTCCAGTGGATTCACATGATATTCCCGTTAAGGAGGTACTGATCAGTGAAAGAATTATTCGATAAACGTTATCCTGTCACGAGTAGCCTATTGATAGTATCTATTTTCATCTTTCTAATTATGTTTTTGATGAGAGGAACTGATTATGCTAGTGGTCAAACTCTATATGATTTTGGTGCTATGTATGGTCTCGCTATAAGAACGTTTCCAAATCAATTGTGGCGTTTAATTTCAGCGATCTTTGTTCATATTGGTTTTGAACACCTATTGATGAATATGGTAACTCTTTACTTTCTTGGACGTCAGGTAGAGGGGATTTTTGGTTCAAAGAAATTCCTTATTCTTTATCTTTTTTCGGGATTGATGGGAAATGTAGCTGTTTTTTTATGGACACCTAATGTTATCGCTGCAGGTGCCTCAACCTCTCTTTATGGTTTGTTCGCATCGATAATTGTTTTGCGTTATGCGGTAAATAATCCTTATATTCAACAATTAGGACAATCTTACTTGATTCTATTTGTGTTGAATGTTGGTTTTAGTCTGATGATGCCGGGTATTAGTTTAGCAGGACATTTGGGTGGAGCAATTGGTGGGGCTTTGCTTGCTGTACTCCTTCCAATTAGAGGAGAGAGATATGCTTATAGTTCCTGGCAACGGATCCTTGCGTTACTGGTCTATTTATTATTATTTATTGGAAGTATTTTTCTAGGATTCTAGTATTATCGGATTAATCAATCCCTTTCTCTTATACTCTTCGAAAATCAAATTCAAACCACGTCAGCTTCGCCTTACCGTACTCAAGTACAGCCTGCGGCTAGCTTCCTAGTTTGCTCTTTGATTTTCATTGAGTATTAAATGAGAGAGAGGTTTTATGTTGTTGAACAGAATTGCAAAATGAAAGAGCTAGGATAATGCCTAGCTCTTTGAGTATAATGACTGATTGATTCGATTTTGAAGAATTATTCAGCTTTTTTGGCTTTCTGCTTTCCCTCTAATTTTTTTCCAAGATCAATGATATACTGTTTTAAATCTTTGCTCACTTGAGGATGTTTCAGAGCATAATCGATGGAAGTCTTCATGAAACCAAACTTATCCCCAACGTCATAGCGTGCTCCAGTGAATTCACGAGCAAATACTCGTTGAGTCTTATTGAGTGTATCAATAGCATCGGTTAATTGAATTTCATTACCTGCACCAGGTTCTTGATTTTCAAGGATATCAAAAATTTCTGGAGTTAGGAGATAGCGACCGATGATTGCTAAATCGCTAGGTGCATCTTCTGGAGAAGGTTTTTCAACAAAGGTTTCAACGCTGTATAAACCATCGATTCCCTCACCATGTGGTGCAATAACACCGTAAGATGAAACTTCATCGTGTGGGACAGGCATGACTGCTATTGTTGAAGCATGTGTTTTTTCATAGTCATTCATGAGTTGACGAGTTAGAGGAATAGCTTTCTCATCAGTGATGTCCATCAAGTCATCTCCTAACATGACTACAAATGGCTCATTTCCAACGAATGCTTTAGCTTGAAGAACAGCATCTCCAAGTCCACGTGGGTGGCTTTGGCGGATGAAATGGAGACGAATACCTGTTGTTTCATCAACTAATTTGAGAAGGTCATGCTTACCTTTTTCTTTAAGGTTGTATTCTAATTCAAAGTTTGAGTCGAAATGATCTTCGATTGATCTTTTGGACTTTCCAGTTACTACGAGAATATCTTCAATTCCAGATTTAAGTGCTTCCTCAACGATAAATTGAATAGTTGGTTTATCAACTATTGGTAGCATCTCTTTTGCTAAGGCTTTCGTTGCTGGAAGGAAACGAGTTCCAAGTCCTGCAGCGGGGATAACGGCTTTTCTGACTTTTTCTGTCATCTTTTTCTCCTTCAAAAATCCCTAATAATGAGAGGGGGTATGGCTTTATTATATCATATTGTTGTAAAAATGGGTAGCTGTTTAAGACCATTCGTTTTCAGCTTTAAATTCATTACTCATCAAATCTTGAATGGCCTGCTTCAAGTGGGAGTCTTCATAGATGACACCATAAAGTGCTTGAGTAATCGGCATATAGACCCCTAGTTCGTTGGCAAGCTCATATGCAGCTTTAGTAGTTGAGAGTCCTTCTATAACCATTCCCATATTTGCTTCGATATCAGCTAATTTTTCTCCTCTTCCAAGTGCATCTCCCGCTCTCCAGTTTCGTGAGTGGATGGATGTCCCAGTGACGATGAGATCACCAACACCAGAAAGTCCGCTGTAAGTTAAAGGATTTGCTCCCATTTTGACACCAAGGCGAGTAATTTCAGCTAAACCTCTTGTAATGATGGCTGCTTTCGCATTATCCCCATAACCCAAGCCATGAAGGATACCAGCACCGACAGCGATAATATTTTTCAGGGCGCCAGCAGTTTCTACGCCGATAATATCAGTGTTTGTGTAGAGTCGAAAATAATGGTTGCTAAAGAGTTCTTGAACATATTTGGCAGTTTCTAAATTTTGTGATGCGGCTGTAATCAGAGTAATGTCACGTACGATCGTTTCTTCAGCATGACTGGGTCCTGAAACAACGACAATTTCACTACGTAATCTAGCAGGAATCTCTTCTTCCAAGATTGTAGAGAGACGTTTGTGACTATCTGGCTCAAGTCCTTTTGAAGCATGCATAATGGTTACTTTATGATCTAGGACTTGGGCAACTTGTTTTGCAACGAGTCGGGTGACCTTGGTTGGAACGACAAAAAGAATGGCATCAACACCTTCAAGAGCTTGGCTTAAATCGTCATAAGCAATAATTTTTTCATCCAGCACAGCATCTTTAAAATAACGCTTGTTGGTATGCTTCTCATTTATTTCCTTGATTTGTTCAGGGATATTCCCCCAGATGCGAACATCATGCCCATTATCGTTTAGTACTTGTGAAAGGGCAGTTCCCCATGAACCGGGTCCTAGCACAGCAATTTTTTGTTTTTGCATGTTTTTCTCCTTTGAGGTTCCTTTTTCTCTATTTTACCATATTTCAAAAAAGAAAGTGAGGATGGTCCTAGAGAACTTAAGGAAATGGTACAATTTCGCTTTGAGTTAGATAGACTGGTTGGAGTTTTATAGCCGATATGACTTTAGAATCAGGCGTTTTCAATTTTGAATTTAAGGAATTTACAATAGAATTACAATAGAATTTTTTATTGGGATAATTTTCTGAATATACGTAATCAGCTTGTTGGATTGACATTATTAGCTTAAATTGGTATACTATTAACTAATAAACACTTATAGATAAAAAACAAGACGAATAGATGAGGAGTTGAGGTTTTCACTTGGCTCCTTTATTTCGTCTAAAATATTAGTGATAAGTGAGTAGATGAAGGAGAGACTATGTTAATCAAGACCTTAGTACGTTACAAGTGGCAAGTTTTGGCTTCTATATTAATGACAGTATGTATGGTGGCTAGTGCACTTTTACAGCCGAGATTTTTACAGGATGTATTGAATGCCCTTTTGGCGGGAGATACAAAGGGTATCTATAGTATTGGAGTATGGTTGATTGGGATAGCAGCTGTTGGTTTGATTGCAGGGGGTGTTAATGTGACACTGGCTGCTTACATTGCTCAAGCAGTGTCGTCTGATTTAAGAGAGATTACGTTTCGAAAAATTCAAACTTTCTCTTATGCCAATATTGAAGAATTTAATGCTAGTAATCTAGTAGTTCGAATGACCAACGATGTGAATCAAGTGCAAAACTTGATTATGATGACCTTTCAGATTTTATTGAGAATGCCGATTCTTTTTATCGGTTCTTTTACGATGGCGGTGATAACTCTCCCTTCACTTTGGTGGGTTATTGTAGTTATGGTAGTTTTAATTTTGATTTTAGCAGCTGCAATGATGGGGATGATGGGACCACGTTTTGCTCTGTTTCAAAAATTGCTTGATCGTATTAACGCAATTGCTAAGGAAAATCTTCGTGGTGTGCGTGTTGTTAAATCTTTTGTGCAAGAGAAAAGTCAATTCGACAAGTTTAGTAGTGTTTCCGATGAACTTTTAGATCAAAATCTCTATATCGGGTATGCTTTTTCGGTTATTGAACCGATGATGATGTTTGTAGGTTACGGTACAGTATATGGAGTCATTTGGCTAGTGGCAGGTATGGCAGAAGCAAATCCTGGTGTAGTAGGTGCCCTGGCTTCATTTATTTCCTATCTTAACCAGATTATTTTTACGATTGTTATGATTGGATTTTTAGGGAATTCTGTTTCGCGTGCAATGATTTCGATGCGTCGTATCAATGAAGTTTTGAACACAGAGCCAGCTATGTCCTTTAAGAGTGGAGAAAAGGAAGAGTTAGTAGGGAGTATTCAGTTTAAGAATGTGACCTTTACTTATCCACAAGATGATGAGCCTATGCTTAGGGATATTAGCTTTGAGATAAAAGCAGGGCAAATGGTTGGGGTTGTTGGTGCAACGGGTGCTGGGAAATCTACTTTGGCTCAATTGATTCCACGTCTTTTTGATCCAGATAAAGGATTAATCCAGATTGGTGGTAAAGATTTACGTGATCTTAGTGAAGAAACGTTACGTCATACCGTATCCATTGTTTTGCAACGAGCCATTCTCTTTAGTGGAACGATTGCTGATAATATTCGACAAGGAAAATCCGATGCTAGCATTCCTGAGATGGAGCGGGCTGCTCGTATCGCACAAGCAAGTGAATTCATCAATCGAATGGAGGATAATTATGCTAGTTTGGTAGAAGAACGTGGAAATAATTTTTCCGGTGGTCAAAAACAACGAATGTCTATTGCACGAGGCATCGTTAGCAATCCAAAAATTCTCATTCTTGATGACTCTACTTCTGCCTTAGATGCCAAATCTGAAAAATTAGTACAAGAAGCATTAAACAAGGATTTGAAAGATACGACAACGATTATCATTGCTCAAAAGATAAGTTCCGTTGTTCATGCAGATAAGATTTTAGTGCTGGATCAGGGATGTTTGATTGGTGAAGGGAAGCATGCTGATTTGGTAGCCAACAATGCGGTTTACCGTGAAATTTATGAAACACAGAAAGGAAAGGAGGATTAAGTCGAGATGAAAACAGTAAAATTCTTTTGGAGTTATTTCAAAGTTTATAAGCTATCCTTTGTGATGGTTGTCTCGATGATTATTCTTGCGACAGTAGCTCAGGCTCTTTTTCCAGTTTTCACTGGTCAAGCAGTCACAGAACTTGCAAACCTGATTTCTGCTTCGCAAAATGGAAATGAAACGGAAGTCTGGACTCGCTTTAGTGGGTTAATGTTAAATCTTTTTTATGTGTTTTTAACTTTATCCATCTCAAGTATTTTATATATGGTGCTAATGAGTCGCGTGATTGCTCACTCCACCAATGAAATGCGTAAAGGATTGTTTGCTAAGTTATCCCGTTTGACCGTCTCTTTCTTTGATCGACATCAAGATGGAGATATCCTTTCTCGTTTTACGAGTGATCTAGATAATATTCTTCAAGCCCTGAATGAAAGCTTGATTCAAGTTATGCAAAACATCGCTCTTTTTATAGGGTTGATTCTTGTTATGTTTAGTCGTAATGTCACGCTGGCTATGATCACAGTTGCTAGTACGCCGGTTGCTTTTTTAGTGGCTATTGTGATTGTAAAGTTGGCACGGAAATATACGAATCTTCAACAGACTGAAGTAGGGAAGTTGAATGCCTATATGGATGAGGGAATCTCAGGTCAAAAATCTGTTATTGTTCAAGGTTTACAGGAAGAAATGATTGAGGGATTTGTCATTCAAAATGAAAGAGTGCGTTCAGCGACTTTTCGTGGTCGTCTGTTCTCAGGGCTTCTCTTTCCCATTATGAATGGAATGAGCTTGATCAATACCGCTATTGTTATCTTCGCAGGTTCAGCCCTATTACTCAATGATAGTAACCGTGATGCTGCAACAGCCTTAGGATTAATTGTCATGTTCTCGCAATTTTCTCAACAATACTATCAACCGATTATGCAAATAGCTGCAAGTTGGGGGAGTCTACAGTTAGCCTTTACAGGTGCTGACCGTATCCAGGAGATGTTTGATGCCGAAGAAGAGGTTCGACCTGAAAATGCACCAATTTTTATGGAGCTAACCCAAGGGGTTGAAATTCAAAATGTAGATTTCTCTTATGTACCAGGTAAGCCAATCTTAAAAAATGTCAGTATTTCTGCTCCAAAAGGACAAATGACAGCAGTTGTTGGTCCAACGGGATCTGGTAAAACAACGATTATGAATCTAATTAATCGCTTTTATGATGTCGATAGAGGAAGCATTACTTTAGATGGTCGAGATATTCGTGATTATGATCTAGATAGTTTACGTAGTAAAGTTGGGATTGTCTTACAGGATTCGGTTCTTTTTAGTGGTACTATTCGAGATAATATTGCTTTTGGTGTGCCAGGAGCTAGTCAAGAGATGGTTGAAGCAGCAGCTAAAGCAACTCATATTCATGATTATATTATGAGTTTACCAGAAGCATACGATACTGAAGTTGACGATGATCAAAGTATTTTCTCGACAGGACAGAAACAGTTGATTTCTATCGCACGTACTCTCTTGACGGATCCACAAGTTTTGATTTTAGATGAAGCAACCTCAAATGTAGATACTGTTACGGAGAGTAAAATCCAACATGCTATGGAAGCAATAGTAGCAGGTCGAACAAGCTTCGTTATCGCACATCGTCTCAAAACAATTCTCAATGCAGATCAAATTATTGTTCTCAAAGAAGGAGAAATAATTGAACGAGGAAGCCATCAGGAATTGCTAAAACTGGGTGGATTTTATGCTGAACTCTATCATAATCAGTTTGTTTTTGAATAAATAAGGTCTCACACGTAGTGTACAGACCCTAAAAGCTAGACTTTTCTGTCTAACTTAGGGGTGTAGTTCACAAGTGTGAGATTTTTTTGAAAAAGTTTTAATATTTTAAAAAAATCTACGAATAAATAGTTAAAGATAAAAATTTCATTTTTTTGTTACAATTACTTGACAAAATATTACAAAATGTTACAATAAAGATAGAAAAAGTTTAAACTATATTTATATAACAAATAGGAGAACAGTCATGAAACAAGGTCAAAAATTTATTCTATTTTCAAGTGTTGTTTTGGGGAGTGTGATTGCAAACCAAGTAACTGCTCAGGCAGATACAGTAAAATCACAGGCAACAGAAAGTCAGATTATTGAAAAATCCAATCAAGCAAGTGCTGAAGATTTGCAACTTGCAAAGACTCTCTTTGTAGATGAAGAAGCAGCGACAAAACCATCACGTACGACGACTCCAGCTATTAATACCCTAGTCATAGAAAAGGAAGTAGCTCCTTCTGCAGAACAAACTGCTTTGGCTGAAAAAGTCTTCTCAGATAGTGTTACCTCTACTCCAGCGAAGGAGGAGGCGGAAGCAACCAAATCAATTCAGCCAGTAGAGGATAAGAAGGAAGCTGTAGTACCGACGTCTGTTGCAGAGTCCAAAGAAAATGAGTCTATCAATAGCGAGAACCAGGTAAGCATCAGCTTAGAAGGCTCAGTGGCTAGTATCCAGTATGAAGCACCAAAAGAAGAAAAAGTAGGAATTCTTCATGCAATATGGTCAGAAGAAAACGGACGTGATGACATTGAATGGCTACCTGCAACAGGTTCTACAACTAAGGTTGACTTTGAAAAGCATGGTGGATATGGCTCTTATCACATTAATAGCTACAAAGAAGTAGCAGGAAACTTAATGCTATTTAATAAGGCTGTCCTTGATTATAAAGCACCAGTAGTAGAAAAAAATGAATCAGAAAAGCCGCAAGTAGAGGTTTCTGCTCAAGTTGATGGAGATAACTTAAAAGTTGGGTTGAAACGTAGCAAAGAGCTTGCTCAAGCCTTGATACAATACGCTGTTTGGTCAGAAGAAAATGGACGGGACGATATTCAATGGTATGTTGCTAAAGAGACAACTACAATAGATCTCAGTAAGCACAAGGGATATGGGATTTATCATCTAGCGACTTATGCTTGGTTGGATGGAGCACCAGTAGGTTTAGCAACTACAGATTTTACTTATGAAAAGAAAGAAACTCCAAAATCAGTCGAGAAAGAGAAGGAGTCTGGTCTCTCATCAACAGGTACTTATACCTTTACAGGCCGTGCCTCCATTAAAAATGAAGCAAGTCTAGCTAGTCCAGAAGTGGCATACTTTGATAAAGGAATGTCTGTTTACTATGATAAAGTTCTGGAAAACGAAGGCCATCAATGGTTGGGATATGTAAGTTACACAGGTAAGCGTCATTATGTGGACTTAGGCGCAATAGCGTCTACACCAGCTCCTATTGTTGAGAAAAAAGTAGAACGAAAAGTAGTTGTCACACCTCATATTGAAGGAAATACACTGACCATTGATCTAAAACGTAGTGCGGATTTGATAGGAAAAGACATTAAACATGCTGTTTGGTCTGCTAAAAATGATCAGGACGATATCGTTTGGTATCTAGCAGGTGAGTCTCAAACAAAGGTTGATTTGAGCAAACATAAAGATTTTGGAACTTATTTTGTACATACTTATCTTTTTGAAGATGGAAAAGCTATTGGGTTAAATGGAACGACCATTGATTATAAGGAAGATTTGAAACCGGTTAAAGAGGAAAAGAAAACCGCCCTTCCATCAACAGGTACTTATACCTTTACAGACCGTGCTTCCATTAAAAATGAAGCAAGACTAACTAGTCCAGAAGTGGCATACTTTGATAAAGGAATGTCTGTTTACTATGATAAAGTTCTGGAAAACGAAGGCCATCAATGGTTGGGATATGTAAGTTACACAGGTAAGCGTTATTATGTGGACCTAGGTGCAACGGCAACTACACCAGCTTCGACTGTTAAGGAAAAGAAGGAGGAAGTGAAAGTTTCTATTCCATCATCAGGTAGCTATACTTTTACTGAAAAACTAGGTATTAAATCAGAGCCTAAGGTGGACGCACAAGAGTTAGCTTTTTATGATAAGGGAATGACAGTTAACTATGATAAGACTCTAGTAGCTGATGGGAAAGAGTGGATTTCTTATTTGAGCTATTCCGGTAATCGTCGCTATATTGCGGTAGGAACCGCTGGTCAAGAAAAACCTGCTTCTTCTAGTCAATCAGCTACTCCAAAACTAGAAGTGAAGGATGAGCCAACGAATCTTGTTGCTGCACGTCTCGCTTTTGCACAACATGGTTTGACTTCTACTTTTGATGTAGAAGTGACAGAAGTGACAGGTAAAGGTAGCTTGCACTTTGCTGTTTGGAATGGTCAAAATGATCAAGACGATCTTAAGTGGTATGACATGAAACGGGTTGGGGATAAATTTATTGGTAGCTTTGATATCAATCAACATCGAGGCAACGGACCGCTTTATATCCATGCTTATTATCAAGAAGCACCAGGTGCTAAAATGCAATTTGTACGTGGTCTACAATTTTAATTATCCTATGATGATTTAAACTTTTTAAAAATTTTGTCTTGTTTCCTACTGTTAACTCTATGACTGAGGTCATAGAGTTTTTTTATCTCTTGGATAAAAAATATATATTGGACTCATCCGAAAGAGGGTGGTAAGATAGGAGTATCAAAAAAGGAGGTAGTCATGGCTAGAACGATTGTAGGAATTACAGCAAATCTTTGTCCGGTTGATCCAGCTGGGAAAAATCTTCATGCTTCTGTTTCTTGTAAGTTTGCAGAAGCGATTAAATTGGTTGGTGGTCTTCCTATGATAATTCCAGTTGGGGATATCTCCTTGGTTAAAGATTATGTTGATACCATTGACAAGTTAATCTTGACAGGTGGACAAAACGTCCATCCTCAGTTTTATGGAGAAAAAAAGCTGATTGATAGTGATGATTATAATATCGCGCGGGATGAGTTTGAGTTGGCTCTTTTGCGGGAGGCATTGCGTCAGAATAAACCAATTTTATCTGTTTGTCGTGGCACTCAACTTGTTAATGTAGCTTTTGGTGGAACCTTGCATCAACATATTGATCACCACTGGCAGGGGTTGCCTTTTGGAACCTCTCATAGTATTGAGACACGGAAGGGGAGTGTAGTGGAGCAGTTGTTTGGCCGTGCCAGCAGAATTAATTCTGTCCATCGTCAAAGTATTAAAGATTTAGCTCCTAATTTTCGAGTGACTGCTATTGACCCAAGAGATAATACAATTGAAGCGATAGAAGCTATTGATGGTCGTCGGATTATTGGTCTTCAGTGGCATCCAGAGTTTCTTATCAATGAAGAAAAGGGAAATTTGGAATTGTTTCAATATCTTATGCAAGACTTATAAATGGTTTAGATTCGTTTAAGAAAGGACAGTTATAATAGGACTATCAAATGAAACCTCCTAATATCATTTGATGAAAAACCTAAACTTTTTTTTTCATAATAATCTCCCATAAGGATCGCCAAATTTGGCGATCCTTTTTTTACGAATTAATAAATAGATGGTATAATAAAAAAAAATAGAAAAGAGAAAAATATGAAAATTCGTGGTTTTGAATTGGTGTCGAGTTTTACAGACGAAACTTTATTGCCCAAGCGGGAAACGGCTCATGCAGCTGGTTATGATCTAAAGGTTGCAGAACGTACGGTTCTTGCTCCGGGAGAGATTGTTCTTGTTCCAACAGGGGTTAAGGCCTACATGCAATCAGGAGAAGTATTGTATCTCTATGATCGCTCCTCCAACCCTCGTAAAAAGGGTTTGGTTTTGATCAATTCCGTCGGGGTCATTGATGGGGACTACTATGGAAATCCTGGAAATGAGGGACATATCTTTGCTCAGATGAAAAATATCACCGACCAAGAAGTGGTTCTTGAAGTGGGAGAACGGGTGGTCCAAGCTGTCTTTGCTCCTTTCTTAATTGCAGACGGAGATGAAGCAGACGGTGTGCGGACGGGTGGATTTGGATCGACAGGACACTAGGATGAAGATTATCTTTGTCCGTCATGGGGATCCAGATTATCGTGTGTTAGAGGAGCGTTCTTATACGGGATTTGGAATGGATCTAGCTCCCTTGTCTGAGAAGGGACGGCAGCAAGCCCAGAAACTGAGCAAAAATCCTTTACTATCTTCAGCTGAAATAATCATATCTTCTGCAGTTACAAGAGCTTTAGAAACGGCTTCTTATGTGGCCTGTGCTACGGGCCTACCTTTGAAAGTAGAACCCTTATTGCATGAATGGCAAGTCTATGAATCAGGCATTGAAAACTTCGAAAAAGCTAGAAGCCTGTTTTTAGAAAATAAGGGAGAATTGCCACCTAATAGTCCGATTCGGTATGAGACAGCAGCAGAGATGAAATCTCGGTTTAGGGCATCTATGGCTAAGTACCGAGACTATCAGACAGTCGTTGTTGTCACTCATCGGATGCTGATGAGTCAGTTTTTGCCCAATGAAACCATTGATTTTTGCCAAGTGATTGAGTGCGAACTCGATATTTAGAAAGAGGTGTATCATCGCAAAGAAAAAAGCGACATTTGTTTGTCAAAATTGTGACTACCATTCGCCCAAGTACCTAGGTCGCTGCCCTAACTGTGGGGCCTGGTCTTCTTTTGTGGAGGAGGTTGAGGTTGCAGAAGTCAAAAATGCCCGTGTATCCTTGACAGGTGAAAAAACCAAACCCATGAAATTAGCTGAGGTGACCTCCATCCATGTCGATCGGACCAAGACCGAAATGGAGGAATTCAACCGTGTGCTTGGAGGGGGAGTAGTTCCGGGCAGTCTTGTCCTTATCGGAGGGGATCCAGGAATTGGGAAGTCCACCTTGCTCTTACAGGTCTCTACCCAGCTGTCTCAAGTAGGAACCGTTCTCTATGTCTCTGGGGAAGAATCCGCCCAGCAGATTAAGCTTCGAGCAGAACGCTTGGGCGATATCGAGAGTGAGTTTTACCTCTATGCCGAGACCAATATGCAGAGTGTACGAGCAGAAGTTGAAAAGATCCAGCCAGACTTTCTCATCATCGACTCCATCCAGACCATTATGAGTCCAGAGATTTCTGGGGTGCAGGGGTCTGTTTCTCAGGTTCGGGAGGTGACGGCTGAGCTCATGCAGTTGGCCAAGACCAATAATATTGCTATCTTTATCGTCGGACATGTGACCAAGGAAGGGACGCTTGCTGGTCCGCGGATGCTGGAGCACATGGTGGATACCGTGCTTTACTTTGAGGGGGAGCGCCACCATACCTTCCGTATCTTGAGAGCGGTTAAAAACCGGTTTGGCTCGACCAATGAGATTGGCATCTTTGAAATGCAGTCAGGTGGTTTGGTGGAGGTTACCAATCCCAGTGAGGTCTTCCTAGAGGAGCGGTTGGACGGAGCAACTGGGTCCTCAATCGTTGTGACCATGGAAGGGACACGACCGATTTTGGCAGAGGTTCAGGCCTTGGTGACACCGACCATGTTTGGGAATGCCAAGCGTACGACGACAGGGTTGGACTTCAACCGAGCCAGTCTCATCATGGCTGTTTTGGAAAAACGGGCTGGACTGCTCTTGCAAAATCAGGATGCTTATCTCAAGTCTGCTGGTGGGGTTAAGCTCGATGAGCCTGCCATTGACTTGGCCGTAGCTGTCGCTATTGCCTCCAGCTACAAGGATAAGCCCACTAATCCGCAGGAATGTTTTGTAGGGGAGCTGGGCCTGACGGGAGAAGTTCGGCGGGTTAATCGGATCGAACAGCGTATCAATGAAGCCGCAAAGCTCGGCTTTACTAAGATCTACGTTCCGAAGAATTCGCTGACCGGTATCACGCCACCCTCGGGGATCCAGGTGGTCGGAGTGACCACTATCGGCGAGGTGCTGAAGAAGGTGTTCAGATGAAGTACGATACCTTAATCATGGTGGCCGGTCTAGGGCAGCGCATGCAAGCAGGTTGTAATAAGGTTTTTTTGAGTCTAGATAACAAGCCTGTCTTTGCTTATAGCTTAGAAATTTTTTTAGCAGATAATGATTGCCAGCAGATTATTCTTGTTGGGCGAGCGGATGAACGTATTCACTATGTTCCTTATCTATCTGATCGAGTGATTTTTGTTAATGGTGGTGCAGAACGACAGGACTCGGTGCGACTGGGATTGGAAGCTGTGACAGCTGATTTTGTCATGGTACATGATGGAGCTAGACCCTTTGTTACAGTCCAGCATTTGCAAGAGTTGAAAAAACAAGTCAATAGTATCTTAGCCGTACCTGTCAAGGATACGATAAAAAAAATCGAGAATAATCACGTGGTTGAAACAATCCCGAGAGAGTTACTCTATCAAGCACAGACCCCCCAGTTGTTTGAGAGGAATTTATTGGTAACGGTCCATAAGAGAGCAGTAGAAACAGGATTTTTAGGAACAGATGATGCTAGTTTGGTAGAAGCTTTTTCGAATCAGCAAGTGACGGTTATCACAGGTTCTTATACTAATATTAAATTAACGACACCAGAAGACATGCTTCTGGCGGAGAATATCGTGAAAGAACAAAATAAATAAAATTGAGAGTTGGAGTCAATCTTGTGGTTATATGGTTTTCTTTGCTTACTACTAGCCAAGATACTAGTGAGCGTGAAGAAAATAGGTCAGTACAAGAGTAGCTCTTTTCTTTTGTAAAGGAAAAATAAAAAATGAAGAAGAAACTCATTGCACAAGATCGGCAATTTGTCTTTGAAATGCTAGATGATTTTGTAGCAGATTTGGAAACAGTAGTGGTCTATAAGTTACCTGCGGAGATAGGAGGTCATGCAGCAAATCAGAAGGTGCGCTTTATACCGTTAGAAAGTCAAGTATTTAACTTACTTCTTAGTCAGACTTATTTACAGTACATGGAAAATTATTTTTTGGAGGAAATCACCGTAGATCGGTCTCAGGATTGGGAGGATAGTTTATTGAGTAAAGTATTGAGCATTTAGAAAGGGACATCTGTTTAAGAAAGTGGTAAAATATAAGAAAGTTTGAGCATCAAACAAGGAGAAATAGATGTCTTATTTTGAACATTTTATGAAGGCTAATCAGGCTTATGTCGACTTGCATGGGAGAGAACATCTGCCCCTTAAACCTAAAACAAGGGTAGCGATTGTGACCTGTATGGACTCTCGTCTCCATGTTGCTCAAGCTTTAGGTTTGGCTTTGGGAGATGCACACATCTTGCGTAATGCTGGTGGGCGTGTGACAGAAGATATGATACGGTCTTTGGTGATTTCCCAACAACAGATGGGGACACGAGAAATTGTGATTCTTCATCATACGGATTGTGGTGCCCAAACATTTAAAAATCAGGATTTTCAAAAACATCTAAACAAAACCTTAGCTGTAGATGTATCGTCTATGGATTTTCTTCCCTTTGTAGATGTAGAGGAAAGCGTGCGTGAAGATATGGAACTTTTAAAAAAATCTCCGCTAATTCCAGAGGATGTGGTGATATCAGGTGCAGTATATGATGTGGACACAGGACGGATGTTTGTGGTACAATAGATGAGTTGCTCTGTCTAAAGTAGTTATGTTTCAGCTTACTAGCGTCTGGCTTTTCGTTTTAGCCAGAGTAAATATTTCATAGAAAGTTTAAAAAAATGAAGAAAAACCTTGTTTTGTTTATCTATCTCTTGCTACTTTGTATAGGTCTTCAGTATGAGACTTATTCGTATACAAGTGGTTATTTATCTGGTACAGAGTACGGAATCGTTGGATTATCTATCTTTTTGGCCTTGTTTTATATCGTTCCAGCCTTGTTGGTATTATACTATTTGGCCAAGTCTTGGAACACCCCTAAACGAGCTGTGACACTAGCTCTTCTTGGGGGATTATTTCTTGCTGGTTGGACTGCGAGTTATCTGAATACGCTGATTCATGATTTGATTAGTAACCTTTTTCCTAATAGTGGGTTTTGGAATACATTTGAAAGTGCGATTGTAGCTCCTTTAGTGGAAGAGCCTCTTAAGCTTTTGCCGATAGGATTCACTCTCTATCTCCTTCCTACAAAAAATGTAAAATCACTTCTTCTCTTGGGAGTAGCTTCAGGGCTTGGTTTTCAGATTGTTGAAGATTTTTCTTATATTTTATCGGATTTACCAGATGGATTTTCGTTTACTGTATCAGGGATTCTCTCTCGAATGACAGACAGTATGGCTTCTCATTGGATTTATACCAGTTTGGTTGCTGTTGGTTTAGCTGTCTTTCTCAAAGCTGGAAAAGAATTTAAACGGAAAGGTCTCTTCTTTTTCTTATCGGCTTTTGTACTACATTTTATCCGCAATACCCCTTTTAGTGAACTAGAGACGGATATTCCGTTTACTGGACCGATTATTTCTGCGTTGACAATTTTTAGCTTTTATCTTTTGTATCGTTTTATTTTTGAACAGGAGAAGGAAATTACTCTTTCATAGTGTCTTAGGTGAGTCTAGAAGGACTTGCCTTTCTTTCTTATAAAATAGAGAAGAAAAGCCTACTATTTTAACGGGTCTATGTTATAATAGAAATGATTGAAAAAACAGGAGAAGGAACATGTCAGATAAAATTCGCGTCCGTTACGCACCAAGTCCAACAGGACTACTACACATCGGGAATGCCCGTACAGCCTTATTCAACTATCTTTACGCACGTCACCATGGTGGCACCTTCATTATCCGGATCGAGGATACTGACCGCAAGCGTCATGTCGAAGATGGAGAGCGTTCACAACTTGAAAACCTTCGCTGGTTAGGGATGGACTGGGATGAAAGTCCGGAAACACATGAGAACTACCGTCAATCCGAACGCTTGGAACTTTACCAAAAATATATCGACCAATTGCTAGCGGAAGGAAAAGCCTACAAATCATACGTCACAGAAGAAGAGTTGGCAGCTGAGCGGGAACGTCAAGAAGCCGCTGGTGAAACACCACGCTATATCAATGAATTCTTGGGCATGACCGAAGCTGAAAAAACAGCCTATATCGCTGAGCGTGAAGCGGCAGGGATTATCCCGACCATTCGTTTGGCTGTTAATGAATCTGGCATTTACAAGTGGCAGGATATCGTTAAAGGCGACATTGAGTTTGAAGGTGGCAACATCGGTGGGGACTGGGTGATTCAAAAGAAAGATGGTTACCCAACCTACAACTTCGCCGTGGTCATTGATGACCATGACATGCAAATCAGCCACGTTATCCGTGGCGATGACCACATTGCCAACACGCCGAAACAGCTCATGGTCTATGAAGCGCTTGGCTGGGAAGCCCCTCAGTTTGGCCACATGACCCTCATTATCAACTCTGAGACAGGGAAGAAATTGTCTAAACGCGATACCAACACCCTGCAATTTATCGAAGACTACCGTAAAAAAGGGTATTTACCAGAAGCGGTCTTTAACTTCATCGCCCTTTTGGGCTGGAACCCTGGTGGCGAAGAAGAAATTTTCTCTCGTGAGGAGCTGATCCAACTCTTTGATGAAAACCGCCTCAGCAAGTCTCCAGCAGCCTTTGACCAAAAGAAACTGGACTGGATGAGCAATGAGTACCTGAAACATGCGGATTTTGACACCGTCTTTGCTCTCTGCAAACCTTACTTGGAAGCAGCAGGACGTCTGACGGATAAGGCAGAAAAGTTGGTCGAACTCTACAAACCACAGCTCAAATCAGCCGATGAAATTGTGCCGTTGACAGACCTCTTCTTTGCTGACTTCCCAGAATTGACCCAAGCCGAGAAAGAAGTCATGGCAGGCGAAACCGTGCCAACTGTGCTAGAAGCCTTCAAAGCCAAACTTGAAGCCATGACGGATGAGGACTTTGTGACAGAAAATATCTTCCCACAAATCAAGGCTGTTCAAAAAGAAACGGGTATTAAAGGAAAAAACCTCTTTATGCCAATCCGGATTGCGGTTTCTGGAGAAATGCATGGCCCTGAGTTGCCAGATACCATTTTCTTGCTTGGCCGTGAAAAATCCATCCAGCATATCGACAATATGTTGAAAAAAATCAGTCAATAAGTAAAGTCAGCTTTTGCTGGCTTTTTTAGAAAGGAAAAGTATGGATATTTGGATGCAACTTTACGAGGCGGCAAAGCCTCTCTACCATCCGCATGAAGTGTCGGATTTTATCTATGCTAATCATGTGGTCGCAGCAGTAGAAGCAGAGGATGGGCAAATCTTCACTGGCTTTTGCATGGAGTCTACCTGCGGGGTCTTTCACCTCT
>NZ_KQ969158.1:28489-70907 GCF_001578805.1 Streptococcus sp. DD10
TGCCATCAGTAAACGTATCCGCCTACTGAGACTACAAAAGAACATCACCCAACAGCAACTCGAAGAGCTTGCGGATTTACCATTAAAATATACCTATAAACTAGAAAATCTTAAACCCAACATAAAAATAAAAACACTTGAGAAAATAATGGACGCTTTGGATACAGATATAGAAAGTTTCTTTGATATTTCTCTGACTGAAAGCAATCCCCTGATAAATCAATTATTATTTAAGCTGGAAGAGTTATCACCTAGCAAACAAGAACGAGTCACGAAACTGCTGATTCATTTTTTAGATGAGATAGAAAAATAAGCCAAGTCGAATATAAGCTGACTTGGCTTTTTGATATTCTATTATGTGACTATTAGTCCGTCTCGCTCCGCTAGGTGCGAGACAAAAAAATCACCCGCTATGCGGGTGCGCTATCTACGGTTATACCAAAAAACTCCAAACGCGATACAATAAAGGTGTTCAAGCCAATTGTAAAGCGAAAGGAGAAGAAAAATTATCCAGTGGATGATTTTTGACGAAACCTAAAAGTAAAAAAGTTGAGGGCACAAAAGGCACATAGTTTATCACACACAAAGTGGATATGTTCTATCACATTGTGTTTACCTCTAAGTATAGACGAAAAGTCATTTATAATCAATATCAAAGTAGTTTGGGAGAAATATTCCACCGATTATGTAGTTATAAAGGTATTGAAATTATCGAGGGTCACTTAATGCTAGATCATGTACATATGTTAGTCAGTATTCCACCAAGGATAAGTGTTTCAAGTTTCATGGGGTATTTATACTCAATTGTTTTCAAAAAGCAACCTCGTCCATTTTCTGCTGACAGTGGACTTTAAAATATTTTTTTCCAATCCTTGAATAACTTCTTGAAGCTTATCAATGACAGCTTCCAATGATGGGAAAGCCTTATTTTTAAAACCTCGTTTTCGAATTTCTTTCCAGACTTGTTCAATAGGGTTCATTTCTGGTGTATAAGGTGGGATAAAAGCCAACTCAATATTACTTGGAATCTCTAAGGTACTTGATTTATGCCATATAGCATTATCCATTACAAGTAAAATATAGTCATCTGGATAAGCTTGTGAAACTTGCCGTACGATGAATCTCTCAGGAGTTTTTCAATTTTCTCTATTTCTTCGTTTGTAAGTTTCATAACTACTATTATAAGATGTTTTTTTGATTTTAGTCTAGTATAAGTGAGTATCAGTTGGTAGAACAAAAGTAGAACAAATACGAAAAAAAGCCTTGATTACAAGGCTTTTGGGTGATAAATGATGCCCCCTGCAGGGCTCGAACCTGCGACCCATAGATTAAGAGTCTACTGCTCTACCAACTGAGCTAAGGAGGCAAATAAAAAGCTGTATTGGTGCCGAAACTTCACGGTTTGTATTGAACCCGCGCAATTAAGCAGGTGGGCAACTCGCTCTAACTGAAGCTGTTTCCGTGTGAGACGGCCTACATGCTGTTAGAAGTCTTTTGTTTCCCTAGTAATACAAAAAATAGTCGGTCAACACTTAAGTGTGAAGTCGTACACCACAGCGTTTCTATGTTTATATGATACCACTTTTTCAAAAAAAATCAAGAGGAAAGTGCAATTTTTTGAAAAGGATTTCACAAGTTTCGTAATTTATCAATGGTTTCCTTGCGTTGCGCCAAGGCTCGTTCGTATTTGCCGGTATCTTCTGGAGTAAAATAGTGGTGATTTTGGATTTTTTCAGGGAGATAGTCTTGCTTGACCCAATTTCCAGGATAGTTGTGTGGATAGAGATAATCTTGGGCGTTGCCCAGTTCCTTGCTTCCACTGTAGTGACCATCACGCAGATGGCGAGGGATAGGCAGGTGGCCAGTTGTTTTGAGGTCTGCCAGCGCCTTATCCATAGCCACATAGGCTGAGTTGGATTTTGGAGAGAGAGCCAAATCAATTACCACGTTGGCGATGAGAATACGGGCCTCGGGGAAGCCAATGCGCTCTGCAGCTTGCAGGGCTGTCACGGTATGAATCTGGGCATCAGGATTGGCGAGGCCGATATCTTCGTAGGCGATGACGGTTAGTCTTCGTGCCAAGCTTGGCAGATCCCCAGCTTCCACCAAACGAGCCGCATAGTGAAGACTAGCATTGACATCAGAGCCACGGATGGACTTTTGCAGGGCTGAAAGGACATCGTAGTGACCGTCCCCATCCTTGTCCATGGTAATATAGCTCCGTTGCAGGCTGTTTTCCATGATGTTAAGCGTGATGTGGCGGATGCCCTTGTCATTTTCGGGAGTAGAGAGAACGGCCAAATCTAGTGAATTAAAAGCAGAACGCAGGTCTCCATTTGTAGAGGTCGCGATGAAATCCAGTGCATCCTCATCTAGCTCAACTGGGAAATCAAAACCACGCTCAGGGTCAGTTAGAGCGATTTGAATCGCCTCTTTGACGTCTTGATTGGACAAGGGTTCTAACTCAAAAATCTGAACACGGCTACGAATGGCTGGAGTGACAGAAAAGAAAGGATTTTCAGTCGTAGCCCCAATCATGATGACCTGACCACTTTCTAAGAGTGGCAAAAGAAAGTCTTGTTTGGTTTTGTCAAGTCGATGGATTTCGTCTAGTAATAGGACGAGACCACCTGAAAATTTAGCTTCTTCAGCGATTTCTTGCAGTCGCTTCTTACTATCGACTGTCGCATTGAAGGTTCGAAAGGCATACTTGGTCGTTCCAGCGATGGCTGAGGCGATACTGGTCTTGCCGATTCCTGGAGGTCCGTAGAGAATCATGGAGGACAGGCGATTGGCTTCCACCATGCGACGGATAATTTTTCCAGGTCCGACCAGATGCTCCTGACCGATGACCTGGTCGATGGTTTTTGGGCGCATGCGAAGCGCGAGATTGTCTGGCATAGCAGTCCTTTCTAACATGGATTTTCTGATGTATATGTGGTAAGATGGTAGTATCTATTTTAGCATATTTCTGAGCAATCGGGGCGATTAAAGAGTCGCATAGAAAGAGGACAAAATGGCAACATACGGATTTTTAGATGTTTTACAGGAAGAGTTGGACAAGAACTTTCCCTTTGACTATGAGATTAGCTGGGATAAGCGCAACCATGCGGTAGAAGTGAGTTTTCTATTGGAAGCGCAAAACGCTACAGGTGTGGAGATGGTGGATGAAGACGGAGAGGTTTCGTCAGACGATATCCTCTTTGAGGAAGCAGTCCTTTTCTACAATCCTGCCAAGTCAACAGTCAATGAGGAAGATTATTTAACAGTCATCCCTTACCTGCCTAAAAAAGGATTTTCTCGTGAGTTTTTAGCTTATTTTGCTCTTTTTCTCAAAGATACAGCCGAGGTTGGGCTGGATGCGCTCATGGACTTTTTGGAAGACCCAGAAGCAGAGGAATTTGTCATGGAATGGAACCAAGAAGTCTTTGAAGAAGGGAAAGCAGGATTGGAAGAGGGAGAATTTTACCCTTATCCGAGGTATTAGGGAACAAGAAATATGAGAGGGAAAAATTGATAACTAAAAAGAATTTTAAACAAGTTTTAGAAAGCCTGGAATTTAACGAGGATAAAACGGATTACTATATTCACCGTAAAAGTGGATTGGCGGTTGATTTTGCCCAAGAAAAACTGATTTACCCCGAAGAACAAGACTTTATCGTCAACGAACGCCAAACCTGCAATTTTGCCGCGCCCGAAAACTTTGTCGTGTTTGAATGCGTGCATCGTTTGCTGGAAAAAGGCTATCCGCCGCAAAAAATAGAATTGGAAAAACGCTGGACGTTGGGACATTCGCAAAAAAGCGGACGCGCCGATATTTCCGTCTTTTTAGACGACGACAAAACCCAGCTTTTTATGATTGTTGAATGCAAAACCGCCGGCGCAGAATACAACAAAGCCTTGAAAATCTTAAAAGAAGACGGCGGTCAGCTGTTCAGCTATTGGCAACAGGACAAATCCACCCAATGCCTGTCGCTTTATGCCTCCGATTTTTCAGACGGCGAAGTCAGCTACAAAAACGACATTGTCTTGTGCCAAGACGACGCCAACTTGGTCAAACTCGCCGAAAAAGACGACAGCATCAAACTTTACCAATCCGCCTATAACGCCGAGCAACTGCACGAAGTTTGGACGGAAACCTATTCGCAGCAACTGCATGAAAACCTGATTTTCGGGCAAGATGCCGTTGCTTTGGATTTAAACCGTCAGCCCTTACGCAAAAAAGACCTCAAAGCCTTTTCCACAGACGACAAAATCATCAACCGTTTTGAAGAAATCTTGCGCCACAACGCCGTTTCCGACAAAGAAAACGCCTTCAACCGCCTGATCGCGCTCTTTATCTGTAAATTGGTGGACGAAGAAAAAGACGATGATCAAGAAGTCGATTTTCAATATAAAGTCGGCACTGACACCTACGAAACGCTGCAAGACCGTTTGCAACAGCTCTATCAAATCGGCATGGAAAAATTCATGAAAGAAGAAATTTTCTATGTGCATAACGATTACGCCGAGCATCTCTTTAAAGATTTAAATATCGACACCCGAGAACATGCCAAAAACATGTTGCAAGACACCATCCGCAAGCTGAAGTTTTACACCAACAACGACTTTTCCTTTAAAGACGTGCATAACGAAGAACTCTTTTTGCAAAACGGCAAAATCGTGATGGAAATGGTGCAACTGTTTGAAAAATACCGCATCAGTTACGCTTCCAAACATCAGTTTTTGGGCGACATGTTTGAACAGTTGCTAAATAAAGGCTTCAAGCAAAACGAAGGGCAATTTTTCACGCCCAGCCCGATTACGCGCTTTATTTGGGATTGCCTGCCTTTACACAATATCGTGGAAAACTTGGGCGGTGCTTATCCGAAAGTGATTGATTACGCTTGTGGTTCGGGGCATTTCTTGACCGAAGCGGTGGAAGCCATCAACGCCGTCAAGCCGTCTGAAAATAACGATTGGACGCAGGAGAGCATTTTTGGCATAGAAAAAGATTACCGCTTGGCGCGTGTGTCGCAAGTGTCGATGTTTATGAATGGCGCGGGCAACAGCAAGATTATTTTTGGCGATGGGCTGGACAACGGCAAAGGCATTGCCAACGAAGCCTTTGACATTCTGGTTGCCAATCCGCCTTATTCCGTGTCTGCCTTTAAATCGCATTTAAAGCTGAAAAACAACGAATTGGACTTGCTGGAAACCATCAGCAACAACGGTGGCGAGATTGAAGTCTTATTCTGCGAACGCATTGCCCAGCTGCTCAAATCGGGCGGCGTGGGCGCGGTGATTTTGCCCTCCAGCATTTTAAGCAACGACAGCGGTAGCTACACCGCCGCCCGAGAACTGCTGCTAAATCGCTTCCGTTTCCGTGCGATCGTGCTTTTCGGCTCCAAAACCTTTGGCGCAACGGGTACCAACACCGCCGTGTTATTCTTCGAAAAAATCAGCTATCCGCCGCAACAAGACCGTTTGGCACGCGACCAAGCCGAAGCCGTGTTTAAGCAATTTCCGCTGCAACACCAAAAAGACCAAGCGGTACTCAACGCCTATTTAGAGACCATCGGCATGCCGTCTGAACTCTACGACAAAATCCGCCAACAAAGCTTAACTTGGGCGGAATTGTCCGAAAGCGACAACGAATATTTGGCGGCGCATTTCAAGGCCTTGCAAAGCAGCATGGCATTAAGCAAAACCGAAGAGAAAAATCATCCCGATGAAAAGGCGCAAAGTGCGGTCAAATTACGCAAGTTTTTTGCAAAATTCCAAGCCATGGAAACCGACAAAATCGCCTTGTTTGCCCTGCTTTACGGCGAACAAACCTTAATCATCACCGCACCGGGCGACAACGCCAAGCAAAAAGCCTTTTTGGGCTACGACTGGAGCAACCGCAAAGGCGCGGAGGGGATACAAATCCAACAGGCAGGCGGCAAACTCTACAACGACGCCGACCGCTTCGCCCCCGACACCCTCGCCGCTTGCGTGCGCAGTATGTTTGAACAGCAAACCGCCAGCATTACAGGCGAGCAAGCTGACTACGCCAAAGTGGTGAATACGGCGGATATGATCGACTTCCAAGCGGTGGGCTTTAATCGGGCGATACGCACCAGCGTGCAGAAAAAAGTGGAGATAGTGAGCAAGTTTGACGTTGTTCTGTTAGAAGATTTTCCAACAGAAATTAGAAAAGGAAAATCTATTACTGCTAAAAATACCATTTCTGGAGATTATAAAGTTGTTGCCGGCGGTAAAGATTTTGCTTATACACATAATGAATTTAATCGGGCAGAAAACACCATTACCATTAGTGCATCTGGGGCAAATGCTGGCTTTGTTAATTTTTGGGCAGAGAAAATTTTTGCGTCAGACTGTACAACTGTTAGGGGCGAAAATGATATAAGCAGCAAATATATTTATACCTATTTGCAGAGTATTCAAGAAAATATCTACGATTTAGCTCGAGGCGCAGCGCAACCGCACGTTTATCCTGATGATATTAAGCGTTTGCCAATTCCACGCCCACCATTTGAAATCCAAACCCAGATTGTGGAAGCCTGCGAAAAACTTGATGAAGAATACAATCAAACCCGAATGAAGATTGAGGAATATCGGGCGGAGATTGAATCCTTCTTCACCGATATTCAAGGAGAAACCAAACGACTTGATGAGGTAATGGATTTACGTGCAGGCGATTTTGTTCGGGCAAATGAAATTCAAGATAATTTTGCTGATGGATTATTTCCTTGTTATGGCGGAAATGGATTGCGTGGCTATGTCAAAACAATGACCAATGAAGGCGAATATAGCTTAATTGGGCGACAAGGCGCACTGTGTGGCAATGTGCATTTTGTAAAAGGACAATTCCATGCAACTGAACACGCGCTTGTGGTTTATCCTAAAATTCAAATTGAATCGTATTGGTTGTTTTATTTACTTAAATCAATGAATTTAAACCAATATTCCACTGGTACAGCTCAGCCGGGATTGTCCGTTAAAAACTTAGTTGGAATAAAGATGACGATAATTCCATTTTCCGAACAGGAAAAAGTCGTAAGAAAAATCAAAGAACTGGAAGCTCAAATCACCGAATGCCAACAAAAACTGGACAGTATGGCAGATGCCAAAAAAGCGGTGTTGGATAAATATTTGTAAGTTTTTTATACAGAAAGAAGAAACTATATGGAAACATGGCAAGAGTTAAAAGTTACAGTGAAGCGTGAGGGGGAGGAACTGGTTTCCAATCTCTTGATTGAGCTGGGAGCGCAAGGTGTTGCGATTGAAGACAGTATGGACTATGTGGGAAATGTCGATCGTTTCGGTGAGATTTTCCCAGAGGTCGAGCAGCAGGAAGAAATCATAGTGACCGCCTACTACCCTGAAACGGTGGATGTAGTGGCAGTTGAGGCAGATTTGCAGGCTCGCCTAGCAGAATTGACAGATTTTATGGATTTGGGAGAGGTCAAAATGGGTACGACTGCTCTTTCTGAGGAAGACTGGGCAGACAATTGGAAGAAATACTATGAGCCAGCTCGTGTCACTCATGACTTGACCATCGTGCCGTCTTGGACAGACTATGAGGCGACTGCGGGAGAAAAGATTATCAAGCTAGATCCTGGTATGGCCTTTGGGACAGGGACTCATCCAACCACTAAAATGAGCCTTTTTGCCTTGGAGCAGGTCCTTCGGGGTGGCGAGACAGTGCTCGATGTGGGAACTGGTTCAGGTGTCCTCTCCATTGCTAGCTCTCTTCTGGGTGCCAAGGAAATTTTCGCTTACGACCTGGATGATGTAGCTGTTCGGGTGGCCCAAGAAAATATTGAGCTCAATCCGGGTATGGAAAATATCCAGGTAGCAGCAGGCGATTTGCTTAAAGGTGTGGACATCGAGGCAGATGTGGTTGTGGCTAATATCTTGGCGGATATTCTCATTCATCTGACAGAGGATGCTTATCGCTTGGTCAAGGATGAAGGCTACCTCATCATGAGTGGGATTATCAAGGACAAGTGGGACATGGTGCGAGAGTCGGCTGAGTCAGCTGGATTCTTCCTTGAAACTCACATGATTCAAGGGGAATGGAATGCCTGTGTCTTTAAGAAAACCAAGGATATGTCCGGTGTGATTGGAGGCTAATATGCAGCAGTATTTTATCAAAGGTCCTGCGACTTCTCCCGTGACCATCGAGGACAAGGAAACCAGTAAGCATATGTTTCAGGTCATGCGCTTGAAAGAGGATGACGAAGTGACCTTGGTTTTTGATGATGGCATCAAGCGCTTGGCGCGCGTGCTGGATGTGGAAAAACGTCAGTTTGAGTTGGTAGAAGAATTAGCTGACAATGTGGAACTGCCAATCCAAGTGACTATCGCATCAGGCTTTCCCAAGGGGGACAAGCTGGAGTTTATCACTCAGAAAGTGACGGAACTGGGCGCCAGCCAGATCTGGGCCTTCCCTGCCGACTGGTCAGTTGCCAAGTGGGACGGCAAGAAATTGGGCAAGAAAGTTGAGAAATTAGAAAAAATCGCCCTCGGTGCAGCTGAGCAAAGCAAGCGAAACCGGGTGCCGGCAGTCCAACTCTTTGAGAAAAAGGCTGATTTTCTAGCTCGGCTTGACCAGTTTGACTCTATCATAGTAGCCTATGAAGAGTCGGCTAAAGAAGGAGAAGCCGCTGCGCTCTTGCAAGTAGTCGCTGGTCTTGAAAAGGGAGCCAAACTGCTCTTTATCTTTGGTCCGGAAGGTGGTCTCTCACCTGCAGAAATTGAAAGTTTTGAAGCCAAAGGAGCTGTTCTTGCAGGACTTGGTCCGCGGATTTTACGAGCAGAAACATCCCCGCTTTATGCCTTATCAGCAGTGAGTGTCTTGTTGGAATTAATGAAGTAGGCTGAGGGAGAAAAAGATTTAATACTCTTCGAAAATCTCTTCAAACCACGTCAGCTTCGCCTTACCGTAGGTATGTGACTGACTTCGTCAGTTCTATCCACAACCTCAAAGCAGTGCTTTGAGCAGCCTGCGGCTAGCTTCCTAGTTTGCTCTTTGATTTTCATTGAGTATAAGAGTATCCTAAAAAGTAAATAGGCTCAAAAACAAAAAACGAATAAATACCGATTCTAATTTTATAGTAGAAGGTAGTATTCGTTTTTTATTTGTTTAAAGAAACCTACTGAGCATGTTATTGGCCTAAGATTAACAGTATCTTTTTTGTAGGATAGAAGTGAGTAAGGAAAGTTGTTATTGGAGGAACTAAAAAGACACGAATCGAGGATGACTTGCCTCTAAAAGTTAGACAGAGCCTATCTAACTTTTGGGGCAGTGCACGATTCATGTCTTTATTTGATGATTGATTTTGAAAGCTGAAGTTAAACTGTGTGAATTTTGACTATTTCACAATGGTGGCTGGTCAAAACTGGATCTAGTCTTCGAAGCTGAGTAGAACGAATTGTATGATAAAGTGGCTGACTGCTTGAGCAGTTCGGAGATGGAACGTTTTTCCATCTCATTTAGCTAGAGAGAGTTCGCCATTTTATTCCCTTTTATCGATTTGCCTAGAGTTACGCAGTTTTCAGTTTTCAATAAGTATGGTCATTACTTAGTTTTCTTCTGTTTTCTTTTTTATAGTCATTCCAAGTCCAGCAAGAACGAGACCAAAGAAAGTAAGGAGGGAAACGTGCTCTCCTGTATTTGGCAAGGATTTGCTTGTTGCCTTTGTGCTTGTAATAGCAAGGGTTGATTGGGTGCTTTCAGGGAGAGTTACTTTTTGTCCACCTTTTGAAAGGGTAATGGTAGTTTCCTTTGTTTCTTTTTGTGTAACCTTAGTTTGTTGGGGATTTGGCTTGATTGAGGTATCAGTGGTTTCAACTGTATCGATTGGTTTTGGTTCGATCTTAGGTTCTACATAGATGAGCTTGTATTCTCCAAAACCGTCTTGATCAGAGCTTGCTAGATAGACCACATCTCCGTCGTT
Source organism: Streptococcus sp. DD10 (assembly GCF_001578805.1). Lineage (GTDB taxonomy): Bacteria > Bacillota > Bacilli > Lactobacillales > Streptococcaceae > Streptococcus. The sequence continues at coordinate 38,437 of NZ_KQ969158.1, forward strand.
TCCAATTAAATCTTTTGCTTTTTCAGCTGTTAGGAAACGAACATCCAATCCCTTGATACTATCGGTGAAATGCCAGTTGTTGTCTGCACTTGGATTGATATTTTGTACATCAAGGATATAGTTGATAATAGCTTGACGATTTTCAAGACCAAGAAGTTGATTGAGACTGGCTTCACGAACACCTGGGAATTTTCCATTAGCACGGTAATTGTTGGTAACAACGATAAATTCTTGCTCAGCAGTGACTTCTTTTCCTTGATATTTGAGGTTACGAACACGGCTAGCTGTTTCGTTAACCATTTTTCCTTCTCGATCATATTTATTTGGCTGTGTCACGTCAAATTCGTAGGTAACACCGTCAATGACATCGAAGTTATAGGTTCGGTAGCTACTGTTGATGAGTTGTTGTGGCTCTTTTTTAGTTGGGTCAATAGTGTTGAATTGACCAGCAGACATTTCCAACCATTCCTTGAGTTGTGCTCCGTTGACCTTTAAGATGGCTGTGACATTGTCGTAGAGATAGAGATCGGCTACATTCTTGATGGCAATCGGACCAGCTGGGATGTCAGTATAGGCTGTTGCGTCACCACGAGTTCCAGCCTTGAACGGTGCGGCAGCTGATAGGATAGGAAGTTCAGCTTCTGCTGTTCCTGCCAGTTCTTTTTTCGCATACCAGATTTGGGCATTGTTGACAATCTGAACAGAAGGATCATCTTTAACGAGAGCAAAATAGCTTGTAATTGGTGCAGAAGTTGTTCCTACTTGTTGGCGAACATAGTTGACAGTCCCTTCGTGAGCTTCTTTTGCGATAGTTGTAATTCGCTCATCTGCAATGTGGGATTTGGTATCAATCTTGCGAATAGATCCTTTGCTATCTGCTACAGTCCATTTGCCACTAGAATAGACAAGGTTTAAATCAATTACTCCTAGATGGTCACCATATTTACCAGCCATCGTTACAGGTGTACCGTTAATCTTACCATTGATTCCATCAACACCTGCGTATTTCTCATAAAAACCTGTCCCGTTTCCGCTTGGAAACTCAGCATGTGAGTGTCCAGTTACAACAGCGTCTACTCCGGGAATGCTAGCAATTTGATATCCTTCGTTTTCTTCTCCCTTTTCGTATTTGTCGTCACCGATACCAGAATGGGAGAGAACAAGGACGATATCTGCTCCTGCTTGGCGCATTTGTGGAAGGATTGCTTCAATAGCCTCAACAGAGTCATTTACAAGGATTTTTCCTTCCAAGTTGGCTTTGTCCCAACTAAGGATTTGTGGTGGGACGATACCAGTGACCCCGATGTTTAGACTAACTTGACGGCCTTGTTTATCTGTAAATGTTTTGCTGATAATCTTATAGGGGTCGTAGACATAAGCCCCTGTTTTAGGGTCGATGACATTAGCGTTGACGATGGGCATCCCAGCGGTGGCAATAACACGGTTGAGATAATCTAGGCCGTAGTTGAATTCGTGATTCCCTAGGGTTCCTGCTTCAAATCCTAGTTTTTGAAGGGCTGCATACATCGGATGTTGCTCCCCTTCTTTAATGGGTTCTACGATAGCCTTGTAAGTTCCAAGAGGAGTTCCTTGGATCGTATCGCCATTATCCACTAAGAGGGTATTTGGATTTTCTTTTTTTGCTTCTTCGATGAGAACAGCTGTCTTTGCTAGACCAACGTTTTCGGAAATTTTGTCCTGATAATAGTCGTAGTTGACGAGATTGGTGTGCAAATCAGTTGTGGCAAGGATACGAACATCTACTTCCTGCCCTTCGATAGGCTCTTGTGCTTTTTCTTCACTGGTGTTAGAGGAAGTTAAAGTTGCCTCTTTGGCACTTGTGGTTACAGCTTTTTCTTCGTTTTCGCTGGCTTGAATCTTGTTTTCAGCTGTGGTAGTAGCTGTTTGGTTTTCAACAGCGGTGCTGTCTGTTTGGCTTGCAAGACCAGCTTGATTAGAGTTTTGTCTAGCAGTTGTATCCTCAGCTTGAACAGTTGTTGTCGCAAGAACTGCAGCGGCAAGGCTTAAAAAAGCAGCTTGTTTAGAAAATGACATAATGATCCTCCTAAAAAATCTTCATTTTCTATTATACAGGATGAAAGGGCATACAGCAAGATGTTTGCGAATGTTTTTTGCAAATTTTCAGTAAACATATGGTAATGTTTGTATTTTTTTGTGTTTTGGTTTTTTGGAAATCAAAAGATTAGCATTTTGGTGATGGAAAGAAGAACAGAGCTGGAAATGTTCCGAACTCTGCTTGTGTTATAGTTATTTCGTTTCTTGCTGTCAGTTTGCCCTCATAGGTGGCATAGTATCCACGGTTAGATGGGCGGACAGAGGGAATTTCGAGATTGCCAGCGTAGTTATCTTGGTGCTGGTCGTTGTATTCAGAGTAGTCTATCTTGCTAGGGAGACTCGGTTCGCTACCGTAGTAACGGACGACGGTCTTGTTATATCCTTGGTTGGCGAGAGAAAAGATAGCGCCCAAACCAACAGGGGCAAGCGCAGGAATGAAAACTTTTTTCATAGAAATCCTCCTTCAAAAGTAGAATGAAAATTGATACTATATTCTGAGCAGTAAATAGCTGCTGAAATACTATTTGCATTTCCATAATGACAAATCACCATATTTATTTTAGTGAAAAAATAAACATAATCTTATCGAAGACCGTCAAAGTTATTAGACGGTTGACCTTCTTTGGTGCCGGCAAAAGCTGGCAGAGTGGAGGATAATATTACTAAGCGGAGTAGGGTAAAAGATACTTTTTTTACGATGTATCTCCTTTTAAAAAGTAAAGTAGAACGTTATTTATCGCTTTAGAAAGTGATAAAAGGTTCTAGGTTACAGTGTGCGATAGAGACTAGTGCCACTTATTGTTTCCGATTTTTTCCTCCTTCCAGCACTTCGTCTCTTTAATAAATATACTATATTCTTAATATTCTGAAAAATTCAAATAATATGCTAATATTTTTTTGTGATTTTTATAAAAGAAATCTAGTTCCCATCTTCTCCAAAAAGTGATAAAATAGACTACAAGAAATTGGAGAGAACTATGCCCAAAGAAGTGAATTTGACTGGCGATCAGGTGGTCGCTTTAACGAGAGAATATTTATCAAAAGAAGATGTGGCTTTTGTACAAAAAGCTCTGGTGTATGCGGTAGATCATCACAGTGGTCAGTTTCGTAAATCAGGAGAACCTTATATCATTCATCCTATCCAGGTGGCAGGGATATTAGCCAAACTCAAGCTGGATGCGGTGACAGTTGCTTGCGGTTTTCTGCATGATGTAGTCGAGGATACGGATGTGACCTTTGAGGATTTGGAGGCTGAATTCGGCTCTGATGTCCGTTTGATTGTGGATGGGGTGACTAAGCTTGGTAAAGTTGAGTACAAGTCGATTGAGGAGCAATTAGCGGAGAATCATCGAAAAATGTTGATGGCTATGTCCCAGGATATCCGAGTGATTTTAGTCAAACTAGCTGACCGTTTGCATAATATGCGTACTCTTAAGCATCTCCGAAAGGACAAGCAGGAGAGAATTTCAAGAGAAACGATGGATATTTATGCACCATTAGCCCATCGTTTGGGGATTTCCAGTATTAAGTGGGAGTTAGAAGATCTATCTTTTCGTTACCTTAATTCGGTTGAGTTTTACAAAATTACTCATCTAATGAAGGAAAAGCGACGCGAACGTGAGGCTTTGGTAGATGAAGTGGTGAGCAAGCTCAGTGCTTATACGTCTGAGCGTCACCTGCATGGGCAGATTTATGGCCGTCCTAAGCATATCTATTCTATCTACCGAAAAATGGTAGATAAGAAAAAGCATTTTGAAGAAATATATGATTTGATAGCGATTCGCTGCATTTTAGATACGCCGAGTGATGTTTATGCTATGTTGGGCTACATCCATGAGTTGTGGCGACCAATGCCAGGAAGGTTCAAAGATTATATTGCAAACCCCAAAGCCAATGGCTATCAGTCTATTCACACAACGGTTTATGGTCCTAAAGGTCCTATCGAGTTTCAAATTCGTACGGCTCAGATGCATGAAGTGGCAGAGTTTGGGGTTGCAGCACACTGGGCTTATAAGAAGGGTGTGACAGGACAAGTAGACAAGGCTGAATCTGCTGTGGGAATGAAGTGGATCCATGAGATGCAGGAACTCCAAGCTTCCACGGGCGATGCTAAGGAGTTTGTGGATACAGTAAAAGAAGAATATCTTGCAGAAGAAATTTATGTTTTTGCTCCTGATGGAACGGTACGAGCTTTGCCAAAGGATTCTAGCCCGATTGATTTTGCTTATGAGATTCATACTCAAGTAGGGGAGCGAGCGGTTGGAGCTAAGGTCAATGGTCGGATGGTACCTCTTACAACCAAGTTAAAGACAGGAGATCAGATAGAGATCATCACTAGTAAGTCTTCTTTTGGTCCGAGTCGTGATTGGATTAATCTAGTTAAAACAAGCAAAGCTCGCAATAAAATCCGTCAATTCTTTAAAAATCAAGACAAGGAGTTGTCCATTTCTAAAGGACGCGAGTTGCTGATGAATCAACTCCAAGACCAAGGATATAGCACGGCTCAATTTATGGACAAACGCCATATTGAAGATGTCTTGCAAAAGACAAGTTATAAGACGGAAGATGCCCTTTTTGCTGCGATTGGTTTTGGGGAAATCTCCGCCGTGTCTGTCTTTAATCGCTTGACGGAAAAAGAGCGTCGCGAAGAAGAACGAGCTCGTGCCAAGGCTGAAGCTGAGGAATTGGTCAAAGGTGGTGAGGTCAAGCATGAAAATAAAGATGTCATCAAGGTTAAGCATGAAGGAGGCGTGGTTATTCAGGGAGCGTCAGGCTTGCTGCTTCGGATGGCTAAATGTTGTAACCCGGTGCCAGGCGATGCGATTGTAGGCTACATTACAAAAGGTCGTGGAGTAGCTATTCACCGTGAGGACTGTATGAATCTCAAATCTCAACGAGATTACGAACAGCGCTTAATCGATGTGGACTGGGAGGATAACAACCAGAACAAGGAGTACATGGCTCATATTGATATCTATGGTCTTAACCGTGCAGGTTTATTAAATGATGTCTTGCAAGTCCTGTCCCATACCACTAAAAACATCTCGACAGTCAACGCTCAGCCAACTAAGGACATGAAATTTGCCAATATCCATGTATCTTTTGGTATCCAAAATCTATCCAATTTGACAACTGTTGTTGATAAGATAAAAAATGTCCCTGAGGTTTATTCGGTTAAACGGACAAATGGCTAGATTTACTTTCTTATTTAGTTGGGGGTTAAAATTGGATTTTGCAGACTTTTTAAAGGCGGTTTAAAAAATGAAAATCATTATTCAGCGCGTTCAATCTGCCCAAGTTAGTGTAGAAGGTCAGACTCATGCAAGGATTAGCAAAGGTTTGCTCTTACTGGTTGGGGTAGGACCAGAAGACAGCGTAGAGGATGTCGACTATGCAGTACGTAAGATTACGCATATGCGGATTTTCTCTGACGGTGAAGGCAAGATGAATTTATCTGTTAAGGATATCGCTGGGGAGATTTTATCTGTCTCCCAGTTTACGCTTTTTGCTGCAACTAAAAAAGGGAATCGTCCCTCCTTTACAGCTGCAGCCGGACCGGATTTGGCTAATCGTCTTTATAGTGATTTGAATGCTAGGTTAGCTAAGGAGGTTCCAGTGAAGACGGGAATCTTTGCTGCGGATATGCAGGTGGAATTGATTAACGATGGACCAGTAACCATTATTCTAGATACTAAGGAGTAAGGCTAGAATTTATAAAGTTTCTAGTATTTGCTTGGTCAAGCCTATCTAGGGGTGATTGGATGATTCCTTTTATCTCAGTACATTATTACGGGATTTGCGGAGTTTTTCTCTATCGCTGTCTAAAAAGGTATATTTAGAAAGATACAAGCTTTATGAGATAGATGGTGAAAGCCGATAGCTTGGATCTTTCTTTTTCTTTCTTCTAGACCGTGAAGATTTTTAGCTGGAGTTTGGATCAACTTTTTTGAGTGATAGAGTTAACCAATAAAAGAAGAGGTTGTGATGAAAAGGATTATTTCTTTGTACAAAAAGTGGAATCAGGATTTGGAGACAAATTTTGGGATGAGTTTGATGATGATCAACTTCTTAACAAATGGACTGATTTTTTTAGCTTGTTTTAGTGTATTTTTATTGACGGATATACGCATGCTGATGCAATCAAAACTGGATTTAGAAGCAGTTCCTTCCCTACTAGGTTCTTTCTTGTCTATTGGGTTTTATGCCTTGTTCTTATGCTTTTTTATTCCTAATATTTTTGTGCTTCTGTACTTCATTTTCCGTTGGGACAGCCTTCGAAAAAAAGACGTAAAAAACGAGATGAAACGGCAGGAGATTCATTTGAAAACAAACCATAAGAGGTATACTTCTGTATTGTGGTTTGGTTTATTTGGGTCCTTTTTGGAAGCTCTCATCATTTTCTTAGTGAAGGATATGACCTTCTATGACTGGAACGAGACCTTGATCAACAGTCAAAAACACGGTTTGATCTGGACAGGATCCTATCCTACCTTTTTTACCCTCGATTTTCTTTGCCTTCTGGCTTTGATCGTTTACTCTTACCGAGATGCGAACTCCCTCTCGCCCCTCTTGAACGTGTTGTGCATCGGAGGCATTCTCACCGGAGCCATCCTTCTAATCGTGTTTGATATTCAGCTACAAGTTTTTGGATGTCATACCTTGTTTTTACTGGTATATTCCATCCAGTTATTGCGTATCCGAATGAGAGAATGGCAGGAGAAAAGGGAGGAATTTGTTTATGATAATCAACTTCTTCAATACTTACATCAATGGCTTAATCATTCATGGAATTGGCCTTGGCTGGGACTACTTCTTGCTTTACCAACTCTAGCAGTGATTGTGATGTTTCTCATGTTGTTTGGTCAGCAACCTGATTCTATTATCAAAGCGTGGACGAATACAGCAGATTGGACATTCTCAGACAAGATTCCACCTCAAAACCTGGTGGTTGATGAACACTACCTTTGTACAGTAGCAGCGGGTGGTCATGAGAAACTGGTCAAGCCACAACGGATGGGGGGGCGTCATGGTCACCCTGTCATTGTCAATCGTCAATTGTGCATTGCGAATGCTTTTGAGCAGGTTTTAGAAGAAAAGTTTCCCCGTTGTCATTATTTTGTACGAAGTTTATACGATCGTTATGGCTATCCTTTTGCACAACATATCAAAAATAAATGGTTGATGGATGCGATTTACTTGATTATGAAGCCGTTGGAATGGTTCTTTCTGCTTGTTCTGTATATTGTCGATCGTCAACCAGAAAATCGGATTGCGATGCAGTATATTCATCCCCTACCCAAAGAGGATGAATTAGATTCCCGAATCGGTTAAACAGTGGTCTCAACTACTAAAACTTAATAATAAAACGAGGTGACGTTTAAAAAAATAGTTGATAAATGTTGCAGAGAAAAGTGTTGTCTTTTCATGTACCCTATTTATGAAGATTGGGAACCTTGTTTTAGCTTTCCATGATGACTAAAATTGTAGCAAAGCTCTTGCTCCTCAACTAGGCTTTAAAATTGTAAAATAAATCAAAATAAGATAGAATAGGAGAGAATGTATACCAGGTAAAGGAAAAAATCATGAAGCGAATGGCTTATGTGCTATTAGTGGGTTTGTTGGTTTGTATGACTGCCTGTTCTAGCCAAGCTCAAAACAAAACAAACGAAGTAAACCAATCAGAAGCACAAGCGAGTACAAATCAGCCTCAAATGAACATCGAAGAAATTGTAGAGGGAAACTATGCTAGTGTAGCTGGTATTTGGGTCAGCGATAGTGGAGAACGATTGGTCTTCAATGCATCAGGTCTTGCGACTAGCAACTATCAGCCAGAAGCAGCTACCTTGACTTATTTTGGAACAGCCGAGATGATAGTTGTTGGTTCAGGCACCTTAAAAAGTACTTTTCTGCTCGAGATGATACCTGCAGGAGTAACCATTCCAGAGCAGGTGGATGATGCAGGAAATCTCCTTTTTCAAGACAATTCTGATGCAAGCAAGGATCGCTTGTGGACCGGGACAGGTAGTTATCCTTTCTTAGAAACAGGTCATTTTTTTTATCGTGTAGAATAAAAGCTAGTTGGAATTATCCAACTAGCTTTTATGGTATCCAAGAAAGAGTAAACTCAATTTGTTTTGTTTCAAGTAGTTCTTGATGGCTGATGGATTGTATACATTTCTCATCAGCTGTGCATCTTGAGACAAAGAAGTGGTGTGGTAGGTTTCTGTGAGCTCGAATATGTATCCAGTGATTTTTTTCTGGTAGATAGAATTTTATATGATTAAAGAGGGGAATGCCCAGCTGGTAGATTGGCTTGCCAGGACAGCTTGGATAGAGTCCGAGAGCAGACCAGATGTACCAAGCTGAGAGACTGCCATTGTCTTCGTCTTCTGGATAGGCTTGAAAGTTAGCTTGAAAAGCTTGTTCTCTAATTGTTTTGACGAGGAGGCTGGTAAAGTGAGATGATAAACTATGTTGAAAGAGGTATGGGATATGAAAGCTAGGTTGGTTAGAGATAGCGACTTGGGCAAAGGGAGCAGTCGCCATTTCAGACATTTCGTGTATTTCATAACCATAACCTAAAGTTTCAAAGTTGGCTGGTGATTTACATAGGGTCTCTAGATAATGTGTAAAGGCTTCTGGACCTCCCATAAGTTCTTTTAGGCCGTCGATATCGTGGGGGACAGCAAGTGTTGCCTGAATGGCTGAGCATTCGGCATAGTCACTACCCCATCTAGTAGGGGAAAAGTCGAGTGAAAAGTTCCCATTAGCTAGTTTTCCCTGCATATAACCAGTTTTTGGGTTGTAGAGATGACGATAGTTTTTTGACTGTCTCAGATAGTGTTTGGCGATAGTCGTTTCTTCTAACTTTTGAGCGACAGTTGCAATACAAAAATAGTCGAGAGTATGGCTAACACTTTCATGATGGTCCTTGGAGAGGTAGCCGAACTGTTGGTATTGTTCTAACCCTTGTCTTCCATGTATCTGCAAGGGATCTTCTTTGGTAGCAGTATCTACCATGGCTGAGAGGATTCTTTTTTCTAGCTGAGGGGCTATTTCTTTGACGCATGCATCTGCTAGTACCCCATCTATTAGGGTTCCGGGCATCATCCCTCTCTCATCAGGTGCGAGCCATTTGGGTAAAAATCCGGTCTCTTCATAGCTGTTTAAGAATCCTTCTAAAAAGTCAGGATATTTATCAGACAAAATCAAACTATAAAGAGGAAAACTTGTCCGGTATAGATCCCAAAAACCAATATTCGTAAAGAGTTTTCCAGGACGGATTTTTCCGGTTAAGAGATTGATGTGCTGGTCTTTTCCGCTTTGATCCACTTCGTAAAAGGTTTGTGGAAAAAGAAAGAGACGATAAAGACAATGGTCAAAAAGTTTGCGATCACAATCCCCTTCATCCACTATATCGAAGCGATGAAGGTAGGTTTCCCAAGCTTTTTTGCTAGCTTTTTTAAGTTCGTCAAAACTTTCGACCGGTAGGTTGACTTGCGCCTGTAGCTCAGACAGATAGGAAGTTCCAAGTTTTATCTCCAGATGACTTGTCTCAAATTGAAGGTACCAATCTTCGCCAATCTGTTCGATAGTTGAAATTGGGTGACTACTTTTCATGCTAAAAAAGAAAGTCAAATCCAGTTTTGTAGTTGGCGTTTTCTGGTGGATGGTTCCATTTAGCTGGTAGTTGTTATCTTTTTTGAGTTGGGCATGCTTTTCACTATGAAGAATGAGAGCGATGTTTTTTCCATGCTCTTGTTTGAACGTAAGGATAGCTCCGTAGGTATTGGCAGTTACCTCGCTTGTGATTTGATAGCGTGTGGAATGAAGTTTGAGATAGTGAGGATGAAAGATGGCTTCGTTCAATTGATAAGAGGATTGGCGGTGAAAGAGATCGGTTTCACGTGGTTTTTCACTGACGGGTGTTAGGAGGAGCCAAGCATAATCTCCTATCCAAGGGCTAGGTTGATGGGTGAGACGGATTCCTTGATAGATGGGGAGGTTGGGATTGAAAAACCAAGCTCCTTGATTGTCCGTTGTTTGAGGGGTAAAGTAGTTCATGCCAAAGGGGACCCCTGTATAAGGCAGGGTATTTCCGTTTGAGTAGGCAGGATGGCTATCGCTCCCATATCGAGTGTCAATGCTTTCTACGATCGTTTTCATATAGTTATCACTCCTTTTTTTTCTATTTTAACAGAAAAAAAGAATGATAGAAAACGCTTTCTAAAATTTAAGAATTTTGTGGAAAAAGGACTAACATTTGTGTATGTATTTTCTGAAAAAAAACTTTATACTGAAAATAGAGTCGTGTAGTGTGTTTGTTTTGGGATCATCACAAAAGATCTAGACGCTAAGGTATCAGAAGGGAGAGAACAGATGAAGTATTCAAAAGAGATAGTAAGAAATTGGTTGGATAACATTGCTGAAAAGGCTAAAAATCACCCTAATTGGGTAGCTGTTTTTGAGCGTTGTTATACGGATACACTGGATCATACAGTTGAAATTTTGGAAGATGGGACGACTTTTGTTTTAACAGGGGATATTCCTGCGATGTGGTTACGGGATTCAACTGCTCAAATAAAGCCCTATCTACCAGTTGCGAAGAGAGAACCGAATATTCGCTCGATGATTGCAGGGCTAGTCAAACGCCAGATGCGCTTTATCCTACATGATCCCTATGCAAATGCTTTTAACATCGAGGAGAACTGGAAGGGACACCATACAACGGATTTCACTAATTTATCAGGATGGATCTGGGAACGTAAATATGAAGTAGACTCTCTCTGCTACCCTTTGCAGTTGGCTTACCTACTATGGAAGGAAACTGGTGAGACAGAACAATTCGATGCTGCTTTTGTTGCAGCGAGTAGAGAGATTTTACAAGTTTGGACAGTAGAACAGGATCATCGAAAATCACCCTATCGTTTTGAGCGACAGACAGATCGAAAAGAAGATACGTTGGTTAATGACGGTCAGGGGCCGGCCTTTGCTTTGACAGGTATGACATGGTCAGGATTTAGACCGAGTGATGATCGTTGTGAATACAGCTATCTCATTCCGTCAAACATGTTTGCAGTGGTGGTGTTAGGCTATCTAGAAGAAATCTTTAGTCAACTGGAGTTGAGCGGTTATGAGGAAGTTACCAAACAAGCTAAAAAATTGCAGGCAGAAATTCGCCAAGGGATAGAAGAATATGGCTATACTCATAATCAGAAGGGAGAAAAAATATTTGCTTTTGAAGTAGACGGATTGGGAAATGCAAGTGTGATGGATGATCCTAATGTGCCGAGCTTACTTGCTGCTCCTTATCTGGGTTATTGTACGATCGAAGATGAGGTCTATCAGTGTACTCGAAAGACAATTCTTAGTTCTGAGAATCCCTACTACTATGAAGGCAAGTATGCGGCTGGTTTGGGAAGTTCCCATACTTTTTATCGGTATATTTGGCCGATTGCTCTTGCAATAGAGGGCTTGACTACTAGGGATAGAGTAGAAAAAGCCCGCATTTTAGACCTTTTAGTTGCGTGTGATGGTGGAACAGGTCTGATGCATGAGAGTTTTCATGTAGATGATCCGAGTCACTACTCACGTGAATGGTTTTCTTGGGCCAATATGATGTTTTGTGAGTTGGTTCTTGATTACTACAATGAATAAGATATAGTATCTTTTACATTTTTAGTTAGCTTAATGGACTTATGATTGTAGGTAAGGAGTACCTGTTGTGCGTTAGAACTCACTACAAATACGAACAATGCAATCGAAAACGAGAAAAATTAAATAGAGGTTATATTATGGAAAATATCGTTGTCCATATCATTTCACACAGTCATTGGGATAGAGAGTGGTACCAATCTTTTGAAAGCCATCGTATGCAGTTGGTGGAGTTATTTGATGACTTATTTGAACTTTTTGAGACAGACCCAGATTTCAAGTCCTTTCACTTAGATGGGCAGATAATCGTTTTGGATGATTACTTGGCTATTCGTCCTGAAAATAGAGACAGGCTTCAACGCTATATTGACGAAGGAAAACTTAAGATTGGCCCCTTTTATATCTTGCAGGATGATTATCTCATCTCAAGTGAGGCAAATGTCCGCAATACTCTTATCGGTCAACAAGAATGTGCTAAATGGGGCAAGTCTACACAAATTGGTTACTTCCCAGATACCTTTGGGAATATGGGGCAGGCTCCTCAAATTTTACAAAAATCTGGGCTACATGTGGCGGCTTTTGGGCGTGGTGTGAAACCTATTGGTTTTGATAATCAAGTGCTTGAGGGAGAACAATTTACCTCTCAGTTTTCAGAGATGTACTGGCAAGGGGCTGATGGGAGTCGGATTTTAGGGATTCTCTTTGCTAACTGGTATAGTAATGGGAATGAAATCCCGGTTGAAAAAGAAGAAGCACTAACTTTTTGGAAACAAAAACTAGCGGATGTGCGTGACTATGCGTCAACCAATCAGTGGCTCATTATGAATGGGTGTGACCACCAACCGGTTCAAAAAAATCTTAGTGAAGCCATTCGAGTCGCAAATGAATTATTTCCAGATGTAACCTTTGTTCATAGTTCTTTTGATGATTATATCAAGGCAGTGGAAGGAGCCCTTCCTGAGCAGTTGTCAACCGTATCTGGTGAATTGACAAGTCAGGAGACAGATGGCTGGTACACACTTGCAAACACGGCATCATCTCGTCTTTATCTCAAGCAAGCCTTCCAAAAAAATAGTAATCTTCTGGAGCAGGTAGTAGAGCCGTTGACGATTATCACGGGTGGGAAGAATCACAAGGACCAACTAACGTATGCTTGGAAGACCTTGCTTCAAAATGCACCTCACGACAGTATTTGTGGCTGTAGTGTAGATGAGGTTCATAGGGAGATGGAAACTCGTTATGCCAAGGTAGAACAGGTTGCTTCTTTTGTTAAGGAGAATCTTCTTCATGATTGGAAATCTAAACTTCATAGTCAATCCGCTAAGAGTGACCTGCTCTTTACTGTTATCAATACAGGTCTACATGAGAAAATGGATACGGTATCGGTAGATATGACGATAGAGATGTGTGATTTTCATAGCACCCACCCGACAGAAGCCTATAAGAAAATGTCTGCGCTTAGTTTACCAAGTTATGTCGTTCAGGATATGGAAGGCCAACTGATAGAGGCAAAAGTAGAAGACTTGGGGGCTCATTTTCATTATGAATTGCCAAAAGATAAATTTCGTCAAGCATATATTGCCCGTCAAGTGCGGGTGACCCTACCTATTCGTTTGGCTCCCCTTTCTTGGCAGAGCTTTCAGTTGCTAGAAGGAAAGATGCAGGAGAGTTCTGGACTCTATCAAAATGGTGTCATTGATACGCCTTATTTAACCGTAAGCTTGGATGAGGGAGTGACAGTTTATGATAAAACTACAAATGAGGCGTACGAAGATTTCATGCTCTTTGAAGATTGTGGGGATATCGGAAATGAGTATATCTATTTTCAACCTAAAAACAGCCAACCGATTTATGCTCAACTAGTAGAAAATCAGGTGTTGGTAAATAATGCAAGGTATAGCACTGTTTTGCTAAAGCATGAGTTGACGATTCCAGTAAGTGCAGATGAAGTATTGGATGCGGAACAGAGAGGTCTCGTCGAATTCATGCATAGAAGAGCAGGACGTTCAAGTCAATATACGACTCTCCACTTAGAAACCGAGATGACGGTGTTCGCAGATTGTCCTCAGATTCGCTTTAAAACCCGTTTTACGAACAATGCAAAAGATCATCGAATCCGAGTCCTTTTTAAGACGCACAATAGTAGTCAAACGAATGATTCAGAAAGCATCTATGAAGTAGTTCGTCGCCCAAATCAACCAGCGTCAGTTTGGGTGAATCCTGAAAACCCGCAACATCAACAATCATTTGTCAGTCTCTATGACCAAGAAAAAGCAGTTACGGTCAGCAATATTGGGCTTAATGAATATGAAATCCTAGGGAATGATACCATTGCTGTCACAATCTTGCGCGCATCAGGAGAGCTAGGAGATTGGGGATATTTCCCTACACCAGAAGCCCAGTGTTTACGAGATTTTGAGGTTGAATTTGCAGTAGAATGCCATCAACCAGACGAACGATTTGCAGCTTATCGTCGGGCCAAGGCACTTGCCACACCATTCACAGGCTTACAAATCAAACGGCAAGAAGGGGAGGTAGCATTAGCTGGACAAGCTCTAAAACATCCAGCGCTCAGTCTCCCACAGGTTTGTCCAACAGCTTTCAAACTGGCTGAGGATGGTTCTGGTAGGGTTTTGCGCTATTATAATATGAGTCAAGAAAATGTTCGTGTCACGGAAAGTCAGCAATGTCAGCTCGATCTGTTAGAACGTCCTTATCCAGTCCATAGTGGGCTGTTAGCTCCGCAGGAGATTCGTACTGAGTTACTTTAATGAGGTGATTTCATGAGTATTGCAACATTTGATATCGGAGGGACAGGCATCAAGTTTGCCAGTCTGACCCGTGAGGGGGACCTCCTTGAAAAAGACAGCACGCCGACGCCAGATACATTCGAAGAACTGCTGGCCTTTTTGGATAAGGAATTGAAAAAAAGACACTATGAGGGTATTGCCATCAGCGTTCCAGGAGCGGTCAATCAAGAAACCGGTGTGATTGAGGGCATCAGTGCGGTTCCTTACATTCATGGATTTTCCTGGTACGAAGCTTTGGCTCGCTATGATCTGCCCGTTCATCTAGAAAATGATGCCAACTGTGTGGGGCTGAGTGAATTACTGGCCCATCCAGAGATTGAGAATGCAGCCTGTGTCGTCATTGGGACGGGCATTGGTGGCGCCCTGATCATCAATGGGAAACTCCACCGTGGTCGTCACGGTTTAGGGGGAGAATTTGGTTATATGACCACCAAAACCCCAGCTGAAAAGCTCAATAATTGGTCCCAATTAGCATCGACAGGAAATATGGTCCGCTATGTCAATGAAAAAACAGGACAAACGGACTGGAGTGGCTTACGGATTTATCATGAGGCAGTTAACGGCAATACCCTCTGCCAAGAGGCTATTCAGCGGATGAATCGCCATCTCGCCCAAGGGATTCTCAATATCCAGTACTTCTTTGATCCAGACGTGATCAGCCTAGGAGGCTCCATCAGTCGCAATCCCGACTTCTTGCTAGGAGTGAAAAAGGCCATCCAAGACTATGTCGATCGTTATGAAGAATATTCAGTGGTGCCTGAGCTTGTCGCCTGCCATTACCAAGCAGATGCCAATCTCTACGGTGCCTTAGTCAATTGGTTACAGGAGGAAAAAGCGTGGCCACATTTATAGGACTGACAGAAAAACAAACTGCTGCTGTTCAGATACTTGAACAACACCTTTCATTAGGTGAGCATACGATTACGGTTGCCCAAGGTAACGGTGCTTCGATCCAGATTGAGGGAGACAAAGGCGATTACCGCCTCACCTATCGCAAACCTCACCAACTTTATCGGGCACTTTCGCTCTTATCCAATGCCCTGGAAAAAGGGGAAAAGATTAGCCTCACCGAAACAGCGGCTTATGAAGATTTGGCCTACATGGCAGACTGTTCGCGAAATGCAGTTTTGAATGTAGCCTCTGCCAAGCAGATGATTGAGGTCTTGGCTCTCATGGGCTACTCAACCTTTGAGCTCTACATGGAAGACACCTACCAGATTGAGGGACAGCCATATTTTGGCTACTTCCGTGGATCCTACTCGGCTGAGGAATTGCAGGAAATCGAGGCTTATGCCCAGCAGTTTGACCTGACCTTTGTGCCCTGCATTCAGACCTTGGCCCACTTGTCAGCCTTCGTCAAATGGGGTGTCAAAGAAGTGCAAGAACTCCGCGATGTAGAGGACATTCTCCTTATTGGAGAAGAAAAAGTCTATAACCTGATTGATGGTATGTTTGCCACTCTATCTAAACTGCAGACTCGCAAGGTCAATATCGGTATGGACGAGGCCCACTTAGTTGGTTTGGGACGCTATCTCATCTTAAACGGCGTTGTGGACCGCAGTCTTCTCATGTGCCAACACTTGGAGCGCGTGCTGGATATTGCCGATAAATACGGTTTCCACTGTCAAATGTGGAGCGATATGTTCTTCAAGCTCATGTCCTCTGACGGCCAATATGATCGGGAAATTGAGATTCCAACTGAGACCCGGGCCTATCTAGACCGTTTGAAAGACCGAGTGACACTAGTTTATTGGGATTACTACCAAGACAGCGAAGAAAAGTACAACAAGAATTTCAGCAACCACCACACTATTAGCGATGACCTTGCTTTTGCAGGGGGCGCTTGGAAATGGATCGGCTTTACGCCCAATAATCACTTTAGTCGCCTGATCGCCATTGAGGCCAATAAAGCCTGCCGCAAAAACGGTATCAAGGAAGTCATTGTGACCGGTTGGGGGGACAACGGTGGTGAAACCGCCCAGTTCTCTATCCTACCAAGCTTGCAAATCTGGGCAGAACTCAGCTACCGCAATGACTTAGAACAACTCTCCAGTCATTTCAAGACCAATACAGGGCTTTCTGTTGAGGACTTTATGCAGATTGACTTGGGCAATCTCCTGCCAGATCTGCCAGCCAATCTCAGTGGAATCAACCCCAATCGCTATGTCTTTTATCAGGATATTCTCTGCCCGCTTTTGGATCCGCATATCAATCCTGAACAAGACCGAGCACACTTTGAAAAGGCTGCAACAAGCTTGACAGCTATTTCCCAACAAGCAGGGCCTTATGCTTATCTCTTTGAGACTCAGGCCCAGTTGAATAGCATCCTAGCGCAAAAAGCGACCATCGGTCGAGAGATTCGGGTGGCCTATGAGGCGCGTAATCGTCAAGCCCTAGAAAGACTGGCTCAGGAAGAGCTTTCGAGTCTTCTCCAAAAAGTCGAAGATTTTCACCAAACCTTTAGCCAGCAGTGGCTCAAGGAAAATAAGGTTTTTGGCTTGGATACGGTTGATATCCGTATGGGTGGCCTCATGCAACGGATCAAACGGGCGCAAAGTCGTCTGCTAGCCTTTAGCAATGGCACAATTGACCGGATCGAAGAGCTAGAAGTGGAGCTCCTTCCATTTACCGACTTCTATGCGGACCAAGAGTTCAGCGCAACCACTGCCAACCAGTGGCATACCATTGCGACCGCGTCGACTATTTATACGACTTGATCAATAGTTTCACAGGAAATATCTTGGAATAGAGTTTCAAAGTAAGAATATCGAGGAAGTAGAATGAAAAACAAAATTTCTTTTATAATCTGTTCAATAATAGTCATTATTTCAAATTTACTGATGATATCCCCAATCAATAATGGAGTAGAAGTTGGTTCTAACATATTTATAATAGTTCTAACCCTATTTTTACTACCTATTTTCTTTAAAGCCGTTGATTTTAAGCAAACTTCTTTTATTCGTTTAGAGTCATCAGCTCTAATTGTCTTGTCAACTCTCTCTATAATGAGGTTGATAAATAGAATAATTCCAATACCTGATATAGTCAACTTTCTATTTATTGTCATTGCTTTGGGAATGGGGATTTCATTGCTAGCAGCTTCTTTTATAAATATAAAAAATAAAAAATAGGCTTCCCGCGAAATTAAAACGTACTTTTAAAGGTAACAATAGCAGCAATAAGATTTATACGCTGACCTAGCAGTATTTCGTTTTGCTGGCAATCTAAAAACTTCATTTCATTAGATAAAAAATATATGAAAATGAACTGCACCCCGAAAGTTAGACAGAAAAAATCTAACTTTTGGGGTGTTTTTATTATGAAATTGACTTATAAAGATAAAGTTCAGATCTATGAACTTAGAAAACAAGGATATAGCTTAGAGCAACTTTCAAATAAATTTGGGATAAACAATTCTAATCTTAGGTACATGATTAAATTGATTGATTGTTACGGAATAAAGCTCCTGATAGACAGAAAATGGTTTATTGCCAACCGGAGAGTAATTGGACTCTAATCTGTTAACGGTTTACCACCTCTATTAGCAAAGTTTATGTGTAATGGAAAAAAGAGGTTAGAAAGATGGGATGCAGAAACAAATAGAAGAAGTTACTCTCCCCTTTTATAATTTGTAGAATTTTTACTATAATTTAGGGTTTGAAAAGCTAGTATGTAAATAATATAATCATAAATGTAATCGGTAACAATTTAAGGAGAACAAACAAGAGAAAAGTGAAGTGAATGATTGTTGCCTTGCTTTATGTCATGACCTTATTTGTATCTCCTGTATTATAATGGGAGGAGTTTATGCAAAAAATTGTTCAAACTTTAAAAAGTAACCTCATTTTCCTTTTGATGGTTCTTCCCGGAGCCCTTTGGTTGATTTTGTTTTTCTACATTCCTGTTTTTGGAAACGTAGTTGCCTTTAAGGACTACCATATTACTGGTGAGGGCTTTATCGATAGTATCTTAAATAGTAAGTGGGTTGGCTTTGATAATTTCCGCTTTCTCTTTAGTTCTAAGGATGCCTTTATCATCACGAGAAACACCATTCTCTACAATCTTGGATTTATCTTTTTGGGATTGGTGGTTTCTGTTGGAATTGCCATTATCTTTAGTGAGTTGCGATCTAAGAGGATGGTCAAACTATTTCAGACCTCTATTCTTTTTCCTTACTTCCTATCATGGGTTATCATTAGTTTCTTTACAGATGCTTTCCTAAATATTGACAAGGGATTAATCAACCACTTGCTTCAGTCATTTGGCATAAAAGAAATGAATTTCTACGCGGATACGACCATTTGGCCAGCATTCTTGCTATTTATGGGGGTATGGAAAGGTTTTGGTTACAATAGTGTTATGTATTATGCAACCATCATGGGAATTGATCCAACCTATTACGAAGCAGCTACTGTAGATGGTGCTAGCAAGTGGCAACGAATTAAAAATATCACCATTCCTCAGCTTGCTCCGTTGATAACGGTATTGACTATTCTTGCAGTCGGAAACATCTTCCGAGCAGATTTTGGACTTTTTTATCAAATCCCACATAATGCAGGTCAGTTATATAGTGTTACCAATGTTATTGATGTCTATGTCTACAATGGCTTGACCAAGTCAGGGGATATTGGGATGACTGCAGCAGCAGGGCTTTACCAGTCAGTCGTAGGGTTGATTTTGGTTGTGATTTCCAATTTAATTGCGAGACGGATTGATAAAAATTCAGCACTCTTTTAGAAAGGAGGTTTTCCATGAAAAAAGATAAAATAAAAAAGAAAAAATCGATAATGTTGGAATTCACTCCTTTAGTAAACGTTCCAATTTCTTCTTTACCCTTTTGATGGGGTTAGTTGCTGTCGCCTGCGTGCTTCCTTTTATCTTTGTTATCATCATATCGATTACAGATGAGCAAAGTTTAGCGATAAACGGTTACAGCTTCTTTCCAGCTAAGTTTGGGGTGGATGGTTTTGTTTTCCTAGGACAGTTTAAAGATAAGATTTTACAATCCCTCTTTATTACCTTCTTTGTAACGATAGTAGGGACCTTCTGTAATGTCTTTATCACCACAACCTATGCCTATGCTATCTCTCGTTCTACCTTTAAATATCGGAGATTTTTCACCATATTTGCCCTCTTGAGTATGCTATTTAGTGCAGGATTGGTACCAGGTTATATTGTTGTGACTCAGCTCTTACACTTGGGAGATACAGTTGGAGCCTTAATTATCCCAATGTTGTTGAATCCGTTTAACATCATTTTGATGCGAAGTTTCTTTAAACGAACCATTCCAGAAGCGATTTTAGAGTCAGCTCGTATCGATGGAGCAAGCGAAACACGGATTTTCTTCCAGATTTGTTTGCCTCTGTCTCTACCAGGTGTGGCGACGATTAGTCTTTTTACAGCTCTTGGTTTTTGGAATGATTGGTTTAATGCACTCCTATATATCAAGAGTGATAACCTCTATCCACTTCAATATCTTTTGATGCAAATCCAGAGCAATATGGACTATATCTCTAAGTCAGTTGGACAATCCAGTCAACTTGTTGGCGCTCTTCAATCTCTCCCAAGAGAGACTGGACGGATGGCTATGGTGGTTGTTGCAACTATCCCAATTGCGATTCTCTACCCATTCTTCCAACGCTACTTTGTAAAAGGCTTAACGATTGGTGGCGTAAAAGAATAATCCTATACGTTTATGTATAGCTAAGTATGTCTAAAACAAAAAATAAAAAAGGAGACTATTCTTATGAATAAATGGAAAAAGTATGCTCTTACTTCAGCTAGCCTTTTGGCAATCGGTGCAACCCTTGCTGCTTGTGGTAATCTAACAGGAAATAACAAAAAAGCAGCTACCTCTGATGACGGTAAGACTGTTATTAAGATGTATCAAATTGGTGATAAGCCTGATAATTTGGACGAATTATTGGAAAATGCCAACAAAATTATTGGTGAAAAAACAGGTGCTAAACTAGATATCCAATACCTCGGTTGGGGTGATTATGACAAGAAAATGAATGTCATCATCTCATCTGGTGAAAATTATGATATTGCTCTTGCTAATAACTATGTTATCAATGCACAAAAAGGTGCCTATGCTGACTTGACTGAACTATACAAAAAAGAAGGGAAAGATCTCTATGCGGCATTGGACCCAGCCTACATCAAGGGGAATACAGTAAATGGCAAGATTTATGCTGTTCCAGTAGCAGCCAATGTAGCCTCATCACAAAACTTTGCCTTTAACGGACCACTTCTTGAAAAGTATGGCATTGATATTTCAAATATTAAAGATTATAGTGATCTAGAAGAAGCGCTCAAAACAATCAAAGAAAAAGAACCGAATGTAACGCCTTATGCCATGACCAAGAGTTACGGTGGGCCTGCAGATGATTTTGACTATGTAGCAGTTGATAGTCTTCCATTTGTTGTCGATTTGCAAGGTGATACGACTAAAATTGTAGACCGCTACACTATTCCACGTTATGTTGAAAAACTCAAAACTCTTCACAAATATTATGAAGCGGGATATATTCCAAAAGATGTTACAACAAGTGATACCAGCTTTGAACTAGGTGCAGATACTTGGTTTGTCCGTGAAGAAACCGTCGGTCCTGCTGACTACGGCAACAGCCTTCTTTCTCGTGTAGCAAACCGTAAGATTGAAATTAAGCCAATCACAGGTTTGTACAAGAAAAATAATACAACTCAAGTAGCGAACTTTGTAATTTCAAACAACTCTAAGAACAAAGAAAAAGCGATGGAAGTATTGAATGTTCTAAATACAGATCCTGAAGTATTGAATGGCCTTGTTTACGGTCCAGAAGGAACCAACTGGGAAAAAGTTGCTGGCACTGAAAATCGCGTAAAAGTTCTTGATGGCTATAATGGTAATACCCATATGTCAGGATGGAACACTGGTAACAACTGGATTCTTTACATAAATGAAAATGTAACAGATGACCAAATTGCTCAATCTAAGAAAGATTTGGAAGAGGCAAAAGAATCTCCAGCGCTTGGTTTTATCTTTAATACAGATTCTGTAAAAGCTGAAATTACAGCTCTTACAAATACATTAAACCAATATGCAAGTGCAATTAATACAGGTACTGTTGATCCTGAAGTTGAAATTCCTAAGATGTTGGATAAACTCAAAGAAGAAGGAGCTTATCAAAAAGTCTTGGATGAAATGCAAAAACAATACGATGAATTTTTGGCAAACAAATAAAGTCTGATTGGCAGATTTTCTATTAAAATTCCCCTTAGCTGCTCATGTTGCTAAGGGGAATTTATTTATGGGTTATTTTTTGGAGCAGACTGCAATATAACGCAAGTCTTTACCAGTTTTGTTGAAAAAACGATACATGCTAAGGAATTGCTTTCGATTTTCTTTTTTAAAGCCATTCCATAGAATCTTACAGGTTCCAAGCCAGCCTTCGTCTTTAATCATGCCCGGGGTTGACATAAGAGTCATAGGTCCATATTGGGCAATAACTGTTGAAAAACCTAACTGTTTAAATAATTCCTGCCATTTGTCTACATGGAGTGGTTGCACATTGACATGGATTGTTTGACTAAGTTCATCTAACAAGCTTCCCATATGGTCATCCAGATAGGCGACATCATGAGTGAGGAGTCGTCCACCAGGTTTTAGGACACGTAGGTATTCTTTGATAGCTTTTTCTTTGGCTTCTCCCCGTAGCATGGTTAACATGGCTTCATTTACGACTATATCAAAAGAGTTATCCTCGAAGGGTAATTTCATGGCGTTGCCTTGCTGAACTTGGACAAGTTTTTCTACCCCAGCTTCCTTGATATTTTGTTTTGCTTTGTCTAAAGCGATAGGATCCATGTCGATCCCAATGATGCTACAACCAAACGTTTGAGCCAGTTCGATAGAAGTGGTACACATGTTGCAAGCAACTTCGAGAACCTTGCTATCTTTTGAAAACTGCCCTTGTTCAATCAGCCAGTTAGTAGCAGTAACACCACCGGGTCTTAGTCTTTTCTTACCTAAACGGGCTAAGAAATTATGTCCGACTTCTTTTTTTACCATATATTGTCAGTAACCTATTTTCTTTTTTCGATTGAAAACTATCTATGGATTTCTTTATAACCTACAACTACTTTAAAAGAGGTTGTTTGTTTGGTTAGTGTAGAAGTTAGGTAGTGATGATGACGAATTGTACAGAAATAGGTTTTCCTTCCTTTCTTTTTTTCTTGATTTTACCATATTTTTTTGATAAATTAAAATGAAAAAATATTCTGAATATAAGAAAGGAGAAGAAATGAAAGATTTTCATTTTGATGCGATTGCTGCTTTCGAAAATTATGAAATAGATAAGATGAGTGATGGGGAAGTGATGGTGTCTACTGAGGTAGTGAAGTCATCACTTAATTACTATGGTAATGCTCACGGTGGCTACCTTTTTACTCTTTGTGACCAGATTAGTGGTCTGGTTGTCATCTCACAAGGGTCAGATGGTGTAACCCTGCAGTCTTCTATTAACTATTTAAAAGCAGCTAAACTTGGAGAACATCTAACCATTACGGGGATTTGTGTTCACAAGGGACGAACGACGCGAGTAGTAGATGTAGCCATCCATAATCAAGAGGGAGAGCATATCTGTAAAGCAACCTTTACCATGTTCATAACAGGAGATAGGGGGGAGAAAGTGCGGATTTAGGAGATTTCTTAAAAGAATAGAGAAAAAGAGAGAGTTTTCTGAGGAATTATGGTAGAATAAAGTGGACTAAATGTAATGAATGAGGACAACATGATGACATTGCTTTATCAATCAACGCGTGATGCGAACAATACGGTGACTGCCAGCCAAGCGATTTTACAAGGATTGGCAACTGACGGGGGGCTTTTTACTCCAACTAGCTATCCACAGGTTGACTTGGACTTTGACAAACTCCAGAATGCTTCCTATCAAGAAGTGGCCAAACTCGTTTTGTCAGCATTTTTGGATGATTTTACAGAGGAAGAACTGGACTACTGTATCAATCATGCCTATGATAGTAAATTTGATGATGTAGCTATTGCACCATTGGTCAAGTTGGATGGTCAGTATAATTTGGAACTTTTCCATGGAAATACCATTGCCTTTAAGGACATGGCACTGTCTATCTTACCTTACTTCATGACAACTGCAGCCAAGAAACATGGTTTGGAAAATAAGATTGTCATCTTAACTGCGACTTCTGGTGATACTGGAAAAGCGGCTATGGCAGGATTTGCGGATGTACCTGGGACTGAGATCATTGTCTTTTATCCAAAAGATGGAGTCAGCAAGGTGCAAGAATTGCAAATGACTACTCAAACGGGGGCCAATACCCATGTAGTAGCGATCGATGGGAACTTTGACGATGCTCAGACCAATGTTAAAGTCATGTTCAATGATCAAGCCCTTCGGGAAAAGTTGGCGGCTAATAACTTGCAGTTCTCATCGGCTAACTCTATGAACATTGGTCGCTTAGTGCCCCAAATCGTCTACTATGTCTATGCTTATGCTCAATTGGTGAAGACTGGCGAGATTGAAGCGGGAGAAAAGGTTAACTTTACGGTTCCAACTGGAAACTTTGGAAATATCTTGGCGGCCTTTTATGCCAAACAAATTGGACTTCCTGTTGGTAAACTCATCTGTGCGTCTAATGAAAATAATGTCTTGACAGACTTCTTTAAGACCCGTGTCTATGACAAGAAGCGTGGCTTTAAGGTGACAACCAGTCCATCTATGGATATCTTGGTTTCTTCAAACTTGGAGCGTTTGATTTTCCACCTTTTGGGAAATGACGCTGGCAAGACTAAGGAACTCATGGACAGTTTGTCGACCAGTGGTCAATACGAGTTGACTGGATTTGACACAGAAATCTTAGACTTGTTTGCGGCTGCCTATGCGACAGAAGCTGAGACTGCTACAGAAATTAAGCGAGTTTATGATGCAGACAACTACATTGAAGATCCGCATACAGCGGTTGCTTCTGCAGTCTTTAAAAAATACCAAGCTGAGACTGGTGATGAAGCACCGACTGTTATCGCATCAACAGCTAGTCCTTATAAATTCCCAGTGGTAGCAGTAGAAGCAGTAACTGGAAAAGCAGGATTGAGCGACTTTGAAGCTTTGGCAGCCTTGCAGACTCTCTCAGGAGTGGCAGTTCCACCAGCAGTAGATGGCCTTGAGACAGCTCCTGTTCGCCACAAGACAGTTGTTGCGGCAGATGAGATGCAAAAAGCAGTAGAAACTTATTTAGGTTTGTAATGTGACGGTTAAGGGAGTGGGCTAGAACTCAAAATTGAAAATTTTTAGTTCGTAGTCCAATCATCTACCACATTATTAGTCTATTACGGAACTTATTTGGAGGCTGAAGACGATTGTCCCAGCCTCTTCTTTTTTGAGGAGGATGGTTTGTTTCAAAATCAAAAAGAAATATTAAGAATTGCCCTACCTGCTATGGGAGAGAACTTTTTGCAGATGCTCATGGGGATGGTGGATGGATATTTGGTAGCTCATCTAGGAATCATAGCAATCTCTGGTGTATCCGTGGCTGGGAATATTATCACCATCTATCAAGCAGTGTTTATCGCTTTAGGAGCTGCAGTAGCTAGTCTGCTTTCTAGGAGTCTAGGACAAAGAGATAATGATTCTCTAGCCCATTATGCGAGAGAGTCCATCAAGGTGACTCTTCTGTTGAGCCTTTTACTCGGAGTGTTTTCTGCACTTGGTGGGCATGCGATTTTGAACTTTCTAGGAACAGAAGCAGCGGTTGCTGATGCTGGAGCTCTTTATCTAACCCTGGTAGGTGGGACAACCGTTTTGTTAGGTTTAACCATGACCTTAGGTACCCTGATCCGGGTGACTCGAAATCCACGTCTCCCTATGTGTGTTAGTATTCTTAGTAATGTTCTCAATCTTGTTTTTTCTAGTTTTGCAATTTACGGATTAAAATTAGGTATTGCCGGCGTAGCTTGGGGAACAATTTTGGCTCGTTTAGTTGGAGTGGTCATTCTTTGGCGACAGGTTGATATCACACTCTTAGAATTTGACAAAGGTTTAGATAGAAAACTCTTAGCGCTGGCCTTACCAGCAGCGGGTGAGAGATTATTGATGCGAGCAGGTGATGTAGTTATAGTAGCTATTATCGTAGCCTTTGGAACAGAGATTGTTGCAGGGAATGCTGTGGGAGAAACACTAACTCAGTTTAACTATATGCCAGCCTTAGGTGTGGCAACAGCTACCGTCATGCTGGTAGCCCACTCAGTTGGTATGCAGGATTGGCAAGAGGTAGAAAAGCTCACCAAACAGAGTTATTGGATTTCGCTTGCTTTTATGTTTCCAATTGGTTTGACAATTCTACTTTTGGGTCAACCCTTAACCCAATTGTACACGTCAGATGCCGGTGCTATCGGCGCTAGTCTGACGGTAATCCTCTACTCAGCCTTCTGTATGCCCTTGACCGCGGGAACCCTTGTATATACGGCTCTTTGGCAAGGAATGGGAAATGCACGACTCCCTTTTATGGCAACAGCGATAGGGATGTGGTTTATCCGCATTGTAGCAGGTTACCTGATGGGACTCCCTCTTGGTATGGGCTTGGCAGGAGTCTGGGCTGCAACGCTTTTAGATAATGCTTTTCGCTATTTGCTTCTCTCCTATCTCTACCGTAGAAAAATACAGAAAGAAAGGACATTATGACCAAGATTGCCTTTATTTGGGACCTAGATGGAACCCTACTTGATTCCTATGAGGCTATCCTCGCTGGAATTGCGGAAACCTTTTCTCAGTATGCTCTCCCCTATGACAAGGAATGTGTCCGTACCTTTATTTTAGAAAAATCTGTGCAAGCTTTGCTAGAGCAAGTTGCAACAGTACACGATTTGGACTTAGCAGAACTCAACACTGTGCGTGCCCAAAGCCTGGCAGAGAAAAATGCTCAAGTTCAACTCTTACCTGGTAGCCAGGAAGTGTTAGACTGGGCCAAGCAAGCAGGCGTTCAGCAGTTTGTTTATACCCATAAGGGAGATAATGCTTTTACGATTTTGGAACATTTAGGTTTACGCGATTATTTCACAGAAATTTTGACGAGTCAGTCAGGTTTTGCTAGAAAACCAAGTCCTGAAGCTGCCCACTATCTCATGGATAAGTACCAGCTAGATCCTAATCGTACCTACTATATCGGTGACCGCCAGCTGGATATCGACTTTGCGAAAAATAGTGGTATTAAGAGCATTAACTTCCTTGTAAGCTCCTATCCTCAAAATCAAAAAATCAGTCTTGCGACTGATATTGTTCAAATATTTGAAGATCAAGAAAATTTTAAGTTTCCTTTAAGTTCAAAACAGTAAACTAATACCATCAAATGAAGACCTCCTATATTCATTTGATAGAAAAATCCTAAACTTTTCTTTTTCATAATAATCTCCCATAAGGATCGCCAAATTTGGCGGTCTTTTTTGTTTTTTACCTGCGAAAGCATCTATGACAGCAATATTGTTCTTTTTGACAAATATTTTTATTTTTTTGACAAAGATACTTGTCAAAAAGAAAAAGATGTGTTACAATATAATCAAGTTAAGAAAAGATATATAAAAGAGAAGTAGAAAAACATACTTTACGTAGCTAGATATCTTGACCTTCTCGTTTCTTCTCTACTTTGTGGAGATGATCTTGAAGGATGTGCATCTATTGCATTTCACAGAGCCAGTTAATTCTTCGGTGGTTGTTGCGATTTATGCGGATACAGTTAAGCCTAAGGAAAGAGAATAAAGGGGAATGTTTATGAAACTATTTGTATTTGCAGAAGGGTTGAACAAAGGATTCCTACTGACAGCTAGTGTTTTGCTTATTTTGCATAACATCTGGAGGTTGATTTCTGGTCAAGGGGTTGATGGAGAGCAAGTGTTGCTGAGTCTATTTATAATCGCTCTGCTTGGTTGGAAGAAAGCACCCAGATTTTTTGGAGAAGTATCGGGGAGTAGGAGGTAGTCTATGAGTTTGTATGGTGTATGTCTGGCACTGTTTGCGTTCGTTGCGCTGATAGAACAGGGGAGTAAGATAAAAAAACTGACCAAACGGGTCAGACGCTTAGAAAAACATGAGAAAGGAAGTAGTGCGATGTCACGATTATTAGAAGAATTAAAAGGACAAAAAGCGACAGTCATTATTAATGGTTTTGGTATGGAGTGGGAAATCCTCGATGTAGATGAGGACTGGGTCAAGCTGACCCGGACGGATAAGAAAGGGAATGTGGAGACCCAGTTAAAACGAGTTGAGGACATCCAGTCTGTGAGCTTGAAGTAGGAGTTTACCATGATACTAAAGAATCGGCTCAAGGAGCTGCGAGCCCGTGAAGGGCTCAATCAGACCGAGCTAGCCAAGCTAGCAGGGGTTTCGAGACAGACTATCAGTCTCCTCGAGCGAGGAGAGTACACCCCATCGGTCGTTATCGCCATCACCATTTCCCAGATATTTAAGGAACCAGTAGAAAATGTTTTTAGCCTGGTCGAGGAGGAGTAAGAGATGAAAAAAGAAATCAAGAACAGTTTAGTGGCAATCATTTTAGGGATCGCTATAATTATCGGATTTTTATCGGGAGTTTACTTGGGCTTACATCGTCAGATGAGTTCCGTTAATTTTATTCTACTTTTAGGTGGACTACCAAGTCTTCTGATTCCATTGTGTATTCTGGCTGACAAAAAAAGAAAATGAGGAGAATGACCATGCAAGAATTCATGAAGAACTTTACTTTAGATAGAGAACAGAAAGAAATAGCTGGCGTTTGTGCTGGTTTGGCAAATTACTTTGATATCAAGGTGTTGTATATGCGCTTGATTTGGTTGCTAGCTTTTGTTAGCTCGACAGAGTTATCTATCGTGACCATCGTTGCTTATGCCTATCTAGCAGGTTGGTTATCTCGTGGTGAGTTGTCCTTGGAAGATAAGAAAGCTCGCAATAATGCGATTTACCTCTTTGTTTTCCTAATTATTTTGGTGGGGACTAAGGGAGAGATTATCCACACCATTTATGACTTTGGTCGTATGACAGGTGCTTGGTTAACACAGTTGTTCTAAAAAGGAGAAAGTATGACACCTTTAAAACGTTTTTTACGATTTATATTCTTGATTTTAGTAGGGCTTATGTTAGCTGTAGTCATCGTATTCTCTGCAGGATTTTTACAAGCAGCCTTCTTTGAACATTTTCAGGAAACAGGTTGGCCGTATATTTTGTCCACTTTATTTTTAGGACACTTGGCCCAACTGATGACGAGTTTATTGTTAACTGTAACAGCTGGTTTTGCTTGGCTCTCTTTTAGAGCGCAAAGAAATTCCGTTCGTATCGAAGAGGCTAATGAGGAAGAGAGTTACTTGGCCTACCGTAGCTCCTTTCGTTATCTGGAGTATGCGAGTCTTACCTTTAACTTATCTGGTGCTAGTTTGCTCTTTGCTATCGTGATTGGTGCGCGTCAGCTCAATGAGGAAAATTTGAAATCAAGTTTTGAGGTGCCATTAGGACAGATAGTGCTACTTCTATTAGTACAGTTTGTTATCTGGCGACTGACTCGTCAGCTACGTGACTATAAGATTTCTGTCTTTCCAAGCTCAAAAGAAGTGAGAGACATGATTCAGCACTATGATGAAGGAGAGTTGCAAGCTCATTATGTTCAGAGTTTTGAAACTCTATTTAACCTCAGACAGTACGTTATTCCGAGTCTTTACATCATCTTGATGATTGTAGCATATGTGTCCCCGCTTAGTGGCGTGTCAGGATTTATTATCCTGCTGGTTATCCACTTTTATGTCAATCTATCTAGTTTTAAGATGATTCGGCAGTATTTTAAATAAGAGATAGGAGGAGAAAATTATGAAGTCAGATCGCTATCGTTTTTGGAGAACCACCATCACTCTTGTCATTAGTATGGTACTGGGTGGAGTTGTTGGCTATCTTACTGCAATCGGTGGGGGTAACTTTACTTTGAATCAGTTTCAAATCCAACTCACATCAGTTCAGTATTTAGTGACAACCTTGTCCTTAATCCTTTTTGCCCTTTTTCTCTATTATTTAGCAGAAACCAAAAAACAGGTGACTCTGATGAAAGAGGAAACAGACGATGAACGAGTTGAAGTACGAGATAGAGCATCCGGTCGTGCCTATAGTATTGCTTCTATCTTAATGGGGTTGATAACGGTAACCTTATTTTTAACGCTAGGGATTATGGGACAAGTCATGATGACTGGAGAATTTTCTACCCTCCTTTTTGCTCAATTTGTTCTGATATCAATCTTAGTCATTGTGACCACCAGTCTCTGTCATCGCTCTTTCAAGTTGCTTCATGGACAAAAAATCCCACGGAATTTATCGGTTAAGGAAATGCGTGACTTCACCATGAGTTTGATGGATGAGGCTGAAAAGCAGATTCAGTACGAGGAGAGTTTTGAGCTTGTTTTACGCTTGAATGGCTATGTGTTCCCATTTATTTATATTGGACTTTTGCTTTTATCTAGCTTGTATGATTTGGATATTACTTTAACTTTATTTGTTCTTGCTGGTTTACAGGCTTTCATTGTGTTGAGTCAGTATCGCATTATCAAACGATATTATAAATAAGGAGATTAGAATGAAACAAATAAAAACGATTGGTGTATCTAGTTTAAAAATAGTGGGTTTAATACTGCTGACTTTACTTATAAACAGCATTCCCATGTACTTTCTAGCTTATTCAGCAAGTATTTCACTGATTTTGGAAATCCTTTTCGTCATTCTATATATGGCTTTCCTAATTGTAATTGGTAAACACTTATTTTCTAAGTATTTTAAATATGACTTGAATGCGAAAAAGAAGTTTCGGTTCGGCTGGAAAGATGTCGGTTTTGCACTGTTGTTTGGCTTGCTTGCTAGAGTAGTAGCCGTTTTAGGAGTTATGATACAATATCTTCTTTCAGGGAAGCTTATTTCTGCAAACGACGCATCTTTGCGAGGGATCGGTGCTAACATGTCTTTTCAACATCCCTTCTTTTTGGTCTTGTTTTTATTCACCCTGGTTGTGGTTGCTCCTGTTTTTGAAGAACTAGTCTTCCGTGGTTTTGGAAATCGTCTCCTCTTCAATAAGCTTGTATCTTGGCTTGGAGCTCTAGTTACTTCGATACTCTTTGTCCTTCCCCATGTTCATTCGTGGGCAGAAGTACCAACCTACTTTATGTTAGCCTTGGTTTGTTATGCTTCTTATGCCCGTCGCGGAAATGTCTTGGATTCGATAGTAGTACATATGTTGAACAATCTTTTACCAGCTATTTACATTTTTTTGATGATGTTATAATGTCGCCAGCTTTTAGCTGGTTTTTCTTTTCAAAAAAAATGAGCAAAAAAATTGCAATTTTTTTCTTTGTGTTATACTTGATAAGTCAATGATTGATAAATCAAGTATAATTAAGGAGAAACCATGGCAGAAATCAATGATTTGCTCTACCAGCTACGTTTAGCAGATCAAACGATAACCCAGCTTTTTGAAAAACAACTAGGGATTAGTCTGACCCGCTACCAAATCTTGCAGTTTTTGCTAGAGCAGGCACCGTGTAGTCAGATAACTGTGCAAGAACGCTTGCGAATTGACCAAGCAGCGCTAACTCGTCATTTTAAGATATTGGAGGAGGGCGGTTATGTTAATCGTAGTCGAAATCCAGAAAATCAGCGAGAGGTCTTGGTTCATGTGACAGAATTTGCCAGAGAGCAGCTCGTCACCTATCCCCCTGCTCAGCACTTGCAAGTCAAAGCTCAGATGGAAGATATCCTGTCTTCTGTTGAACAGACTCAACTCAGTCATCTGCTGGAGAAATTGGTTTCTGGCTTAGAAACTATTACATTTTAAGGAGTATACTATGTCAATTTTTACAACTATCTTAGCTACTATTGTTGCTTTAGAACATCTTTATATTTTTTACTTGGAAAGCATTGCAACGCACTCAGACAGTACCAGTCGTGTTTTCAACATGGATAAGGAAGAACTGGCTCGCCCATCTGTCACTTCACTCTTTAAAAATCAAGGAATTTACAATGCCCTTGTCGCTGTCTTTCTCTTATATGGGATTTTTGTCTCACATAATTTGGAAATCGTGACCATCTTTGTTCTCTTTGTTATCGGTGCTGCTAGCTATGGAGCAGCAACTGCCAATAAGAAAATCATCCTAACTCAAGGTGGGCCAGCTATCTTAGCTTTGATCAGTATTCTGTTATTTCATTAAGAAAATCAAACTAGGAGCGGTTTAATTACAGGATAGGCAATAGGTCATCGTCAAATAGTTTAGTTTATTTCAAGTTTTTTATAAGCCCTTTTTAAGATTTTGGGCTACAATACTAGTATAGATATTAAGAATCGTACGAACGACTTAATGCAGTTATAAGTAGGATGTTAACTTCTTTTATAGAATACAAGTCCTAATCGTCTTTTCGGATTGAAGAGAGGGGCTCAAAACTTCTCTAGTGCATTCTCTTTCACCGTCTCTAAAAGAAAATGAGGTAGAAATATGAAAATCTCAGTAAACTATCCAAAAAAATTTAAACCTGCGAAATTAACCCGAACTGGTTACGGAAACTCCTGATAAATCAATAGATTAGTAGTGGGAAAAATTTTATTTAGTTAATAAAATTTTTCTCACATCTGTACCACTCAATACGTTTGATGCATTATCTTAAGATAGTGCTTGAGTGATGTATCATTGCAGTAATCAGTTATTCATTAGTTATTGAAGGTTGGACAGTGTTTGTCCAGCCTTTTTAATTTATCACTCTGGAAATACTAGATAATTTAGGCCTGATTTATTAGAAAATAGGTGGTGCAACTCATCAAGTGTAGGGGAAGGGGATGACAGATGAAACAAAGAGAATTTTTCTTGTTTTTATTCTGGGTGAATTACAAGAATAAGTGCAACAATTACTC
>NZ_KQ969158.1:70927-113358 GCF_001578805.1 Streptococcus sp. DD10
TTTTGGTCGGTTATGGTAAGCTAGGAGTAGCTCATAGTTTTTCCTCGGGTTCTGTTCGTGTGCTTACTCACAGTTTACACCAATGAAATGCTATGAGTTTTTTTGTGGCACTATATTTTACAATTTATCTCTAACAAGAAGCCTCCTTTTCTATCTTCTCCTTCTTTTCATGGTATAATAGACCTATGAACGATAAGAAAAAATTACTACTCATTGACGGGTCGTCCGTCGCCTTTCGGGCATTTTTTGCCCTCTATCATCAGCTTGACCGTTTTAAGAATGCGTCTGGTCTCCACACCAATGCCATTTATGGCTTTAATCTCATGCTGAGCCATCTCCTAGAGCGGATTCAGCCGACCCATGTCTTAGTGGCCTTTGATGCAGGTAAGACCACTTTTCGGACGGAGATGTACGCGGACTACAAGGGAGGACGGGCCAAGACCCCGGATGAGTTTCGGGAGCAGTTTCCCTTTATCCGTGAACAACTGGATCACATGGGGATTTGCCACTACGAGTTAGCCCAGTATGAGGCAGATGACATCATCGGGACCTTGGACAAGCTAGCAGAAAAAGACGGTTTTGAGATTACCATTGTTTCTGGTGATAAAGACTTGATCCAGCTAACGGATGCGCATACGGTGGTCGAGATTTCTAAAAAAGGAGTGGCTGAGTTTGAGGACTTTACCCCAGCCTATCTCATGGAAAAGATGGGACTGACTCCCGAGCAGTTTATCGACCTCAAGGCTCTCATGGGTGACAAGTCAGATAACATCCCTGGTGTGACCAAAATCGGGGAGAAAACAGGGATCAAGCTCCTTTTGGAGTATGGGTCATTGGACGGGATTTATGCGAATATCGACAGCATGAAGGCTTCCAAAATGAAAGAAAACCTCGTCCAGGATAAGGAGCAGGCTTATTTGTCCAAGACACTGGCTACGATTGACATCCAGGCACCGATTGAGATTGGTCTAGAGGATATTGTTTATTCGGGACCGCAAGTGGAAGCTTTAGCCAAGTTTTACGAGGAGATGGGCTTTAAGCAGTTGCGTCAAGCACTCGATGTGGGAAGCAAGCGGGAACCTCTTGCCCTTGACTTTGAAGAAGTCGATCACGTCACACCAGAGATGCTCTCTAGTGACAGTCTATTTCATTTTGAGATTCTGGGTGAAAACTACCATACAGAAGAGATGATTGGCTTTGCCTGGACGACTGGAGAAAAGATCTACACTTCAAGGGATTGCCAGCTCTTACAAACACCTGTTTTCAAGACCTATTTAGAACAAACGCCTCTCAAAGTCTATGACTTCAAGCGAGCGAAAGTCCTGCTCAGTCGATTGGGGATTGAACTAGTCAAACCTGCCTATGATGCGCGACTAGCCAAGTACCTGCTTTCGACTGTTGAGGACAATGACATTGCGACCATCGCTCGTCTCTACGGGCAGATTGAGCTTGCGTTAGATGAAGAGGTCTATGGCAAGGGGGCCAAAAAAGCTGTCCCTGAAAAGGATGAGTTTCTAGCCCACTTGGCGCGGAAAGTTGCCGTCTTAGCAGAGACAGAAGAGCCTATGCTTACAAAGCTGACAGAACAAGGTCAGCTGGACCTTCTGCTGGAAATGGAGCAACCTCTAGCTGATGTCTTAGCCAAGATGGAAATCGCAGGAATCAAGGTCAAACGCGAAGCCTTACTTGAGATGCAAGCTGAAAACGAAGAAGTCATCCAGCAGTTAACCCAGGAAATCTATGACCTAGCAGGTGAAGAGTTCAATATCAACTCGCCGAAACAACTTGGCGTTCTGCTCTTTGAAAAATTGGGGCTCCCGGTCGAATACACCAAGAAAACCAAGACAGGTTATTCTACTGCAGTCGATGTGCTAGAGCGCTTAGCACCCATTGCTCCGATCGTCAAGAAGATCCTTGATTTCCGGCAAATTTCCAAAATTCAGTCCACCTATGTGGTAGGCCTGCAAGATTGGATCTTGGAAGATGGCAAGATTCACACCCGCTATGTGCAGGATTTGACGCAGACAGGTCGCCTGTCCTCAGTGGATCCCAACTTGCAAAATATCCCGGTCCGTTTGGAGCAAGGTCGCCTCATCCGGAAAGCCTTTGTGCCAGAGTGGAAAGACAGTGTCCTTCTAAGTTCGGATTATTCTCAGATCGAACTTCGAGTCCTAGCTCATATCTCTGCAGATGAGCATTTGATTGAGGCCTTTAAGCACGGTGCGGACATCCATACTTCTACCGCTATGCGGGTCTTTGGGATCGAAAAACCAGAAGACGTAACGGCCAACGACCGTCGAAATGCCAAGGCCGTTAATTTTGGAGTCGTTTACGGGATCTCCGATTTTGGCTTGTCCAATAACCTCGGGATTTCCCGCAAGGAAGCCAAAGACTATATCACCACGTACTTTGAACGTTTCCCAGGAATCAAGAACTATATGGACACGGTGGTCCGAGAAGCAAAAGACAAAGGTTATGTAGAGACCCTCTTTAAACGCCGCAGAGAGTTGCCAGATATCAATTCTCGTAATTTCAATGTTCGTGGGTTTGCCGAGCGGACGGCCATCAACTCGCCGATTCAGGGTTCTGCAGCGGATATTCTCAAGATTGCCATGATTCGATTGGATGAGGCTTTGACAGCTGGCCATTACAAGGCCAAGATGCTGCTCCAAGTCCACGATGAAATCGTCCTAGAAGTGCCAAATGATGAGCTAGATGCTGTGAAAAAGCTAGTCAAGGACACCATGGAGGCTGCGATCGCCCTCGATGTGCCACTAGAAGTGGATGAAAATGCCGGAGAAACCTGGTACGAAGCCAAGTAAGCCAAGCTCTGTTTGACAGCTGAAGCTTTTATCAAGGAACAGCCGTCACCTCGACCTCCCTTAGGTCTCTTTCAAGGAGAAAAAGGGTGAAAGGGAGCTACCTTTCAAATCAGCAATAGAACTAGACTAAAACGACCAAGCAAAAGGAGAGAAACATGACCTATTCCTTTCACAATCCTAGCGATGGGATTCTAAAGCAGTATTTGGAAACGAGCAAAACAATCGCTGTCGTGGGCTTGTCAGATCGTGAAGATGTGACCAGTCACCGTGTGTCGAAAGAGATGCAAGAGCAGGGTTACCGCATCATTCCGGTCAATCCCCGTGCAGCGGGTGGTCAGATTTTAGGAGAGACCGTGTATGCGCGTTTGCAGGACATCCCTTTTTCTGTGGACATCGTGGATATCTATCGCCGCAGTGAGTTTTTACCAGATGTGGCTCGAGATTTCCTGGAGACGGATGCCAAGATTTTTTGGGCACAGTTGGGACTAGAAAGCCAGGAAGCAGAAGAAATCTTGCGTGATGCGGGCCGAGAGGATCTAGTCATGAACCGTTGTATCAAGCAAGAATATGTTCGCTTGTGCCTAAATTAAGAAAAAAGTGGAAAAAATTCCGCTTTTTTATATTTTTTTTAAATATCTTCCGAATAGAGGAGTGAAGGTAAGTTTAGCCTCGATTTGATTTAAAGGAGATTATATGAAAGAATTATTTATTAGTGTTCACCGTTTTTCTATTCGTAAGTATTCATTCGGAGCTGCATCTGTACTTTTAGGAGCTGTCTGCTTGGCTCAGGGGCCAATCGTCTCTGCAGATCAAGTAGTAGATAGTACAGAAACTGCAGTTCTTACAGTCGAGACGCCTTCAGAGACTTTAGTTGTCTCAGAGTCCTCTGAAATGAAGTCTGATGCAAGAACCGTAGCAGAAAATGGGCAAGTATCGTCGCAGTCTGATGGGGAGACAGCTAGTGCAGTAGTTCATTTAGAAGAAGTTTCTGTTGTATTAACAGAGAGCTCCGACTCCAATGATGGAGCTTCAATTGGAAGGGAAAAAGAAGCAAATGAAGCTTCTCTCTCAAAGGTTTCTACTTCAGATACGACAGGACCAGAAGTTTTAACGGTAGAAAGTAGAACGACGGAAACTCCAGTTGTCAAAAAAACAAAAGGATATGCAGCAGCAAAGGTTGAAAAACCAGCAACATCCATCAGTACAGATACTACACGACGTCGGGCACCAAAGAAAAGTAAAGAAACTGAAAATATCCGAGTGGAAGGTCAAGGGCAGTTAGATGAAAAATCAGCAATAGTTCTTGAGCTTGAGACATCTGTGAATTCTCCTCAAACTGAAAAACTTAGTCAAGGCACAACGACATTCTATAGCAGCCGAAGTGCATCTGCCGCGCGTGGAGATGATTATCCAGCTCGATTCAAATATAGTAGCACAGGGATTGATGATTGGCGTTTGTATGTTCGTCAATGTACTTCATTTACAGCCTATCGTCTCAGTTCGGTCAATGGTTTTGAACTTCCTGCTGCTTATGGAAATGGTGGACAGTGGGGATACCGTGCTCAACGAGAAGGTTACCGTGTAGATAAAAATCCAGCCATCGGATCAGTTGCTTGGTGGGATGATGGAGGATATGGTCACGTTGCTTGGGTATCCAATATTCTAGGTTCAGCAGTTGAAATTGAGGAGTACAATTTCAACTGGAGTGAATCGTATAACAAGCGTACGGTAGCTATTTCTTCCGTTTCCGGTTTCATTCATTTTAAAGATTTAGCTGGAGTCGGTCAAACGACAGCGCAGCAATCTGCCACAGCAACTAACGGCCAAGTTATTGCTGAAAATGGGGTCTATACCTTTAGTCATCGGTCTAGTATCCGATATGAAGCTTCTCTCTCTAGTCCAGAGTTAGCTTACTATGATGCTGGACAAACGGTTAATTATGATCAGAAATTAGAAGCAGATGGACATGAGTGGATTTCTTACCTTTCGTTTGCAGGAAATCGTCGTTATATTGCTGTCAAAGAACTTGCAAAACCAGCACCAAAAGAAAGCACCAAGCCAACTACTGGAACGATCACTATCCGTAATAATAATACGAAAACAGGCAGTTTTGACATTGTTATTTCAGATGTGTATAATAGTAAAGGGATTGGAGCAGTAGTTGTTCCTACTTGGTCAGATACAGATGGACAGGATGATATTAAGTGGTATGAAGCGATTCGTCAAGCGGACGGCACCTATAAGCAAACGGTTAAAGCCAGTGATCACAAGAACTCCACAGGCCTCTACCATGCCCATCTCTATTACCGTCAAGCAGATGGCACTCTTGTAGGAGTAGGAGGTACAACAACTACTGTCAGCCTGCAAGCACCACAGGTTCAACAGCCGACGATCCCATCAAGTGGAACCTATCGATTTACAGGACGTGCAGCTGTTCGACCTGAAGCACGCATGGCTAGTGCAGAGCTAGCTCATTATGCAACTGGTCAGACAGTGAACTATGACCGTGTTCTTCAAGCAGAAGGGCGCACTTGGATTAGTTACATCGCAGGTAGTGGCAATCGACGCTACATTGCTATTACATAAACATTGAAAGCTAGCTTAGGCAGGCTTTTAAAGAGATAGAAAAGGAATGATTATGAATATGAACAGTAAATCAGTTACAACTCTTGCGGGCCTTGCCCTTGCTTCAGCCTTGTTGTTAGGCGCATGCACAAACAGTCAGAGTCAATCGAAAAGTACGACATCAACTTCTTCTAGTCAAACAACTAAAACAAGCAGTTCGTCATCATCTGGGAAGGCTGGTTCATCGGTAAACTCTAGTCAGACGGTAGAAGGAGCGACTGGGACGACTTTGATTACACCAGAAACAGTGGCTTCTGCTACGAATGTTGCTAGTGAATCTGTAGAGACTGTAGAAGAGACGCCAGCTACAGACCAAGTAGCAGATGAGAGTGTTTTTGCAAACTTTGTCGGCACTTGGTCTAATGACCAAGGTTACACGATTACGATCAACCCTGATGGAACTACAGCAGACGGTGGAAAGTTGGAAACTAGAAATGGTGCAGTAATCGGAATTCGTTCGCTAGAAGGATTTGGAGCGGCGGTTTTCTATGCTTCTAGTGGACAAGAATTTTCTCTAGCAGAAGAGGACAAAGCTTTCACAGAAGGAACAGATATCAGCAAAGAACGCTTGGTGATTGCCCAAGATTTGAGTGCTATGGCGCATCCATACTACCGTGCAAACTAAACAGTGATTCAGAGATTAGACAGGTGTCTGGTCTCTGTTTTTGATTGAAAATACCTATATAAATTGATATAATGACAGAAAATAAAACGATTTTATAGCTATTAGTCAGGAGGGCGACTGATATGGGTGAGCTAGATTTTGGTCAACGATTGAAAGAATTGAGAAAAAAGAAAGGTCTGACCAAAGAAGAACTCTGTGGTGATGAGGATGAACTTTGCGTTCGTCAACTGACTAGATGGGAAACAGGTAAGGCGAAGCCTGGTTTGGATAAGCTCACTATACTGGCTAGTAAGCTAGGCATGACCGTTTCTGACTTGATAGGAGAGACCGCTCCACCTCTGCCTGAGGACTATCTTAAGCTGAAGTATCAGCTGATACGGACAACTAGCTATGGGGATAAGGATGTTTTATCGGAGCTTGACGAGGCGGTAGATGCTATTTTTGCTCGCTATTTTGATGATTTACCTGAGGAAGAGCAATTTATTATCGAAGTGCTACAGTCAAAACTTTACACTTATGAGATGGAGGGTGAGCGATTTGGCAAGCCTATACTAGAAGAGAATTTGTCGAAATTAAGGGATAAAAAACAGTATACCATCAATGATTTATTGATTGTAGATTTATATCAAACTCACTTGGATGATGAGGACTTGCTATCAAAATCCTTTGATATTGATTGTTTTAACGCAATTGTGAGAACGACCTTGGATAGTATAGAAGGTCTGGGAAGAGAGTATTTGTTTAAGGCTAGGGATGTGTTGTTATATGTTCCTTATGCGGAGTTTATTCGAAAGGATTTCCGCTATTCTAAGGAAGTTTTGGAATGTCTGAATACTATTATGACGATGACACAGGACTATCAGCAAAAACCACTTGTTAAAATGATGGAATGGCAGTACTTACTAGGCTATAAGCAAGATGTGGATGGAGCGAAAGAATGTTACCAAGAGGCTGTTTCGCTTGCAAAGTTATTTGGGAACGAATTTCTAGCTGAAAAATTGACAGAAGAGTGGGAGAAAGATTTGAAAAAATAAGAACAGGACTTATAAGTCCTGTTCTTATTTTTTCATCAGAGTTATAATAAGCACAGATAAAGCAAGTAGGAAAGAGGTAAGAACAATGAATTTTTGGTGTCTATTGTCAGCTTGGTTTAAATTCTAATAGTACTTATTGGAATTCAAACTTTAGTAGTTGCTGGTTTCTTACGCATCTTTTTATCTTATCATAGTTTGCTTTCCATTTTAATGAAAACATAAAAGAGGTTCATACAATGAATAACACAAACAAACTTAATCGCTTTTCAATTCGTAAATACTCCATTGGAGTTGCTTCTGTTCTAGTTGGCTTTGCCTTCCTAGGTACACCAGTTTTGGCTGACCAAGTTACTTCAACGGATCAAGAGCCTGCACTAACCGTGACGGTAGATGTTTCTAAGGAAACGGTGGAAATACCTACACCAGAGGTCGTTAAAGAAGGTGCTAAGGCAGCCAAACCAGAAGTTGAAGTTGTGAAATCAGATCCAGAAGTAGTGGCTGAGGCATCAACTGTGAAATTAGAAGTAGCAGTTGAAAAACCTTCCGAAACCACAGCTACTGAAAAAACAGCAGTAGAATCTCCAGAAGCGGTAGTTACTACTGTTGATGAAAAATCAACGGAAGCAACTAACCTAGTAACGAAGAAGACTGTTGGCTATGCTGCATCAAACATTGATAAGCCAGAAACTTCCATTGTCAATGATGTGACACGAGTGCGTGCTGTCAAGAAAGATGGTAAGTATGTCCGCTCTACAGAAGTTGCAACGCCAGCTGAAAACGGTCATGTAGCCTTGCTTGCGACGGAGAATGGAGGTGCTGTAGGTGATGATTATCCTTCTTACTGGAGAAATCCGAACGCTACTGATTCATGGGGTTATAATCAGGCTAATTGCACGTCCTTTGTTGCCCATAGGCTACATAATATCAATCATTTTGAAGTCCCTAGAGGTTTAGGAAATGGGGGACAATGGGGAGCTAGCGCAAGAAACTTAGGCTATCGTGTTGACAATATTCCTACTAGAGGTTCAGTAGCTTATTCCACTGATGGTGGGTATGGTCATGTAGCTTGGGTTGCCAGTGTAGAAGGAAGTAGACTTCTGATAGAAGAATATAACTGGTATACCCCTAGAGGAATGGACTACTCTTATCATACAAGATACCAAAATGCGAATGAATTTACTGGCTTCATCCACTTTAAAGATATTGCTGGTGGTGCAAGCCACACTTCAACTACTCCGACACCAGATCCGAATCAAGGAACACCATCTAGCGGTAGATACACTTTCTCAAGTCGTGCCAGCATTAAATTAGAACCTAAGATGTCTAGTCCAGAACTCGCCTACTATGATGCTGGTCAATCTGTTAACTATGATCGTAAGTTAGAAGCAGATGGTCATGAATGGATTTCTTATCTATCCTTCTCAGGGAATCGTCGTTATATCGCTATCCGTGAGACTGCCAAACCT
Organism: Streptococcus sp. DD10; assembly: GCF_001578805.1. Lineage (GTDB taxonomy): Bacteria > Bacillota > Bacilli > Lactobacillales > Streptococcaceae > Streptococcus. Next base: position 79,500 of record NZ_KQ969158.1, read on the forward strand.
CAGCCTACAGTTGTTAAGGGAAATATCAATGTTAGAAATATGGATGTTGTTAACGGTAGCTTTGATGTAGTCATTGATAACGTTTCTAGTAATAAGGGATTAAAAACAGTTAGTGTACCAATTTGGACTGAAAATAACGGACAAGATGATATTATCTGGTACACTGCTGATCAGCAGTCTGATGGCACCTACAAAGTAACTGTAAATTCTTCAAAACACAAAAACGAACGAGGACTTTATAATGTTCATCTCTATTATGTACTAAATGATGGACATCTCCAAGGTGTCGGAGCAACTCAAACTACTCTTGGTAACCGCCCTCAATCCGAAGAACAAGAACGATTAGGAACTATTCGTGTTGAAAACAAAAATACAGGTGAGTTTGATGTAGTAGTATCTGATGTCTATAGTCCAAATGGTCTCAAGGCTGTCAAACTTCCAACATGGTCTAAAATTGATGGGCAAGATGATATCATCTGGTATACTATGTCCCGTCAACCAGATGGCACTTATCGCCAACATGTAAAAGCTAGCGACCACAAAAATTCAAGCGGTGAATATAATATCCACTTGTATTATGAGCAGAATGATGGTACACTAAAATGGGGAGGCGGTACCACTACAAATGTGCAAGCAGGAGTAGCCGTGCCTAATATCCCATCCAGAGGTGTTTACCGCTTTACAGGCTATGCAGCTATCCGACCAGAACCTAGCATGTCAAGTGCCGAGTTGGCTCACTATGATGCAGGAAACATGGTCAACTATGACAGAGTTCTGACAGCGGATGGTCATGCTTGGATTAGCTACATCGGTTTTAGCGGAAGCCGTCGCTATATCGCTATCAATTAGCAAAGGAGTTCATCATGAAAAGTAAGAAAACACGTTTTACAGCCTTAGCCATTGTTGCCTTAAGCTCTGCTCTTTTCCTCGGAGCATGCGGTGGTCAAAAACAAGCAACGACAAGTTCAAGCTCTAGCAAGACAAGTCAGGTGACAAAATCTAGTAAGATGACTAAATCTTCTAGTAAAGTGAAGACGGAAAAGAAAACGCAGGCTTCTAGTTCAGAGGAAAAGAAAGCAGAAGTCTCTGAAAATGCTGGTGAAACCAAACAAGTAAGCCCAGCTAAAGTAGCGGAAGAAAATCAGCAAGAAGAAAAGCAGGAACAGCCAACGAATACTCCAAACAGTGATAAGACTAAGGAAGAAACTACAGAACCTGGTCGCGGTGGGAGAGAGGTGACTTCAGGTACTCTAGACATCGACAAGGATGTTCCTGTCTATACTTCTACGGATAAAAGCACTGTGGCTTACACACAGCCAGCTGGAACGAGTGTGGACTGGGACGATTATCTAGTTAATGTGAATAACGATTATTGGTATTCTTTCGTAAAAGATGGAGTGCGATATTACATTGCCTATTCTGATATTGGTCATTGACGAGTAAGGAAATGTGGGAAAGTATTTAGTCTATCTTTTATTTTGGGTGTGACCCTATGGAGGAAGATAAAGGAGTTCATCATGAAAAGTAGAAAAACACGTTTTACAGCCTTAGCAGTAGTAGCTCTAGCTTCTGTATTCTTCTTAGGAGCATGCGGCGGACAAAAACAAGCAACGACAAGTTCAAGCTCTAGCAAGACAAGTCAGGTAACAAAATCTACTAAGATGACCAAATCTTCTAGTAAAGCTAAGACGGAAAAGAAAGCTAAATCAGAAGAAACTAAGCCAGAGGCGACTCAAGATAAGACTTCTGCTTCAGCTAAGCAAGAAACTAGCTCAGCTAAAGTAGTGGAAGAAGAGAAGTCTCCTAATCCAACGAATCAAACGCCTGCTCCTAAACAAGATAGCGAAGCTACCCAAGCAAGTGCAGAAACTAATAAAGACTACTCCTTAGTAGCAGGTACTTGGCAGAATGACGAAGGTCAAACAATTACGATTAATCCTGACGGAACTGTTTCTGGTGGTTCTAAGTTAGAAGATGGAGAACAGCGTGATGGATATTATCACGCAGGTATTCGCTTCCCAGAAGGGGCGGGAGCTGCGGTATTTTATGCAACTGCAGGGCAAGAATTTCCAGAAGCTATCGCAAGCAAGCAATTTACCGATGAGACTGACATCAATCGAGAACGTCTAGTCGTTGGTCAAAGTGAGGATGCAATGGCACATCCGTTCTATCGTACAGAATAGGGTGAATCTACCATGAAAAGTAGAAAAACACGTTTTACAGCCTTAGCAGTAGTAGCTCTAGCTTCTGTATTCTTCTTAGGAGTATGCGGCGGACAAAAACAAGCTACAGCATCTTCGAGCTCTAGCAAGACAAGTCAGGTAACAAAATCTAGTAAGATGACCAAATCTTCTAGTAAAGTGAAGACGGAAAAGAAAACGCAGGCTTCTAGTTCAGAGGAAAAGAAAGCAGAAGTTTCTGAAAATGCTGGTGAAACCAAACAAGCAAGCCCAGCTAAAGTAGCGGAAGCTACAAAGGAACAGCAGAGTCCTGCTAAAGATGAACAGAAAGAGGAAGTTTTAGTGATGGACGCAACTGCGATGGAAAATGGAGATTTCTCAAGTGTAGCAGGAACCTATCAAAATGATCTAGGTGACACGATTACGGTATCTGCTTCTGGTAGTGTGACTTATACTCGTGCCAGTGATGGTAGCACAGATACCAGTAGCCAACTTCTTAGTGGCACCATTCAAGAAACAGGTTATGTAGCGGTTTTCGCTCATAATGATGGTCAATCTAGCGACCCGATTTTCTTTGATAGCAATGGTCAAGTACGTTTTGGCTCTGATGCAGAATACGGCAAACAACACGTATTTTCCAAGGTAGGATAATTCCCTTGGGTTTACAGGATTTTCCTTGCAATCCTCATCCCCTAGTGCTATGCTACAAGTGTAATCGGGTTTCACCCAATCAAGGAATATAAGAACCTGTACTCACAGTGACATTCATCTGGTAAATCCATCTTTGTAAATACAGGTTCGAAAGGAGTTCATCCTGAAACAATCTAGAAAATTTACAGTTTTAGCTGTTCTTGCCCTTGGTTCAGCCCTCTTTTTAACCGCTTGCAGTGGTGCTAAGGAGGAGACTGCAACCTCATCTAGCTCTAGCACATCAAGTAGCTCGATGAAAACTTCGACAATAGTGGCTACGTCAAGCGCTGCCACCACAGCCAGTAGTCAAACAGCTGCACCAGCAACCGCCCAAGAGCGTCAGCCAGTAGCTCAGCCAGCAGCACAAATGAGCAGTCAATCTGGAGAAAAAGAAGCAGGTCAAGTGACAAAACCAGCTATACAGAATACCAAAAAAGCTAGTAATACCCGTGAAAAAGGTGTGCTGGATTTGACCAAGGGAGATTATAGCAAGGTTGCTGGTTCATGGGAAGACGGCAAGGGAAATGTCGTGACGCTGGATGGTTCTGGTACCGTAACCATCACAAAAGTAGGCGGTGAAGCTCAAGCGTATAATGTCTATGGTTACAACTATACCTTGGATGATGGTCAGTTCAACGCCCAGCTGTCAGGCGCAGATGGAAAAGAAAATATCCAAATCACAACAGGTGATGATGGCTCTGTGACAGCAGTTCAGTTAGTGCCGTAAGTCACAGATGTGTCATCTAATCCAAAAAGAAAAGAGAGAAAGATGGCAATTTTAGTAAATGAAAATATAGAAGAAGTACGAAATAGCAAGGGAGAGCTGAGAGCGACCTATGAGTACATTCGTCCACCACGACCGACTCTCATTCCCCTCGTCTTCATTTGGAATGATACGGACGACCTTCAGATGTTCCGTGTCTGCAAAAACGGCAAACCAATCGCTTTTCCCTTGGTTCATCCCCACACTCGTAAAACAGTTCCCATCAAGAGATTCATGAATGTTCGAGAAAATGATGTCATTACAGTTATTGAGCATTTGGATGAATATGTCTTTGACGGAACAGAATTTGACTAGAAAAGAACCCCAGTAGTTTAGAACTGCTGGGGTTTGGTTTTATTCGATTAAGGTAAGGAGTTTTTCGTAAAAGATAGCATCAGCGATAGCTTTATAAGGAATGACATAGATTCCTACCAATCCGAAGGAAATATTTACGAGAATGTACCAACCAATAAAGCTTAAATCAAGGATAAAACGTTTGAACTTATATCCTTTCATGATACGACGACTTTCCCGAATGATGGAGAAAGCAGATGGATAAGTGTCATTTTTTAAATGATTGTAGAGGATATAGTCTACTTGGGTGTAAGCGTAGTATTGGGGAACTGCGATGATAGTACCAATGATCATTAACAAGAAGGAGATCACGATAATAGTTATCACGCCTTCGTCGATTCCTCCCGTATAGCCAGAAAAAATTATTCCAAGGATGGAATAAATAACAAAGACAATAGTAGCGACAGTAGCAAGAAGGGACCAGAGGAAGAGGAAGAACTGTTTCAAGAAAATCGTTGCAAGAACTTTTCCAAATATCTGACCATCAAAGGCACGAAGAGAGTCTTTGAAATTCACTGCTTCACGTTCGCCATGAAGGACGTCTAAGTTAGTGAAATTAGCTGAAGTGGTAACCAATTGTAGCAAAAGCTGCATCACAAACACGAAGATTGTTCCAGAAAAAATATTGAAACCCAAACTGTAGTAATTAAAGTCTTCTATAGGATTTCCCGGTGTACTATTTCCGTAAGCCAAAGAGATTCGTTCATATACATTATATGAATTGGATAAGATGGCCGTAAGGATGGGGATTAGGTAGAGTAGAACAAAACCTGGCGTTTCCTTCTTTACTTGACGGGCTTTTTCCCGAATAGCACGGATATTCATAATAACCTCCAAAAATAAATTGATATCCTAATTATAGCATAAATGCTAAAATTAGTGGTAAATTTTTAAACTCGTGACAGTTCTCCCTTTTTTTGATAAAATCATACAGTATGCCTTTGGGCACAAAGTATGAACTGGGACTGTTTTTCCCAGCTTCGGAGGTAAAAAATGTCAGATTCACCAATCAAATACCGTTTGATTAAGAAAGAAAAACACACGGGAGCTCGTCTGGGCGAAATCATCACACCTCACGGCACCTTCCCGACACCTATGTTTATGCCAGTTGGGACCCAAGCCACTGTCAAAACTCAGTCTCCTGAAGAGTTAAAGGAAATGGGCTCAGGGATTATCTTGTCCAACACCTACCATCTCTGGCTCCGTCCTGGAGATGAACTCATTGCCCGTGCGGGTGGTCTTCACAAGTTCATGAATTGGGACCAGCCAATCTTGACAGATAGTGGTGGTTTTCAAGTTTATTCCCTAGCGGATAGCCGAAATATTACCGAAGAAGGCGTGACTTTTAAAAACCATCTCAATGGTTCCAAGATGTTCCTCTCACCCGAAAAAGCTATTTCTATTCAAAACAATCTTGGAAGTGACATCATGATGTCCTTTGACGAGTGTCCCCAGTTTTATCAACCTTATGACTATGTCAAAAAGTCCATTGAGCGAACTAGCCGGTGGGCGGAACGGGGACTCAAAGCTCACCGTCGTCCGCAGGATCAAGGACTCTTTGGAATCGTTCAAGGAGCTGGATTTGAAGACCTTCGCCGTCAATCCGCACATGATCTCGTTAGCATGGATTTCCCAGGCTACTCGATTGGTGGCTTGGCAGTGGGGGAAACCCACGAAGAGATGAATGCCGTTTTGGACTTTACGACTCAACTTCTACCTGAAAACAAACCTCGCTATCTCATGGGAGTGGGAGCACCGGATAGCCTCATTGATGGGGTGATTCGTGGGGTGGATATGTTTGACTGTGTCCTGCCAACTCGGATCGCTCGAAATGGTACCTGTATGACTAGTGAGGGTCGGCTGGTAGTGAAGAATGCCCAGTTTGCGGAGGATTTCACCCCACTAGACCACAACTGTGACTGCTACACCTGTCAAAACTATACCCGATCTTATCTCCGTCACCTGATCAAGGCAGATGAAACCTTTGGTCTGCGTCTGACTAGCTACCATAATCTCTACTTCCTTATCAATCTCATGAAGCAGGTCCGTCAAGCCATTATGGATGACAATCTCTTGGAATTTCGTGAGCATTTTGTTGAGAAATATGGGTACAATAAATCAGGTAGAAACTTCTAATATGACCAAGGAAGAATTGTTAGACCAGCTGGTTGCAGAGACGGTTGGAGCGAGACACTGCCCATCGTAACCGCAAGATAGAAGAGATTGAGCGCAGTCACCAAGTCCGCCGCAGTCAGTATCGGCACTATTATCAGCCCCATACAGAAAAGGCAGATGTGTTCATCGACCAGTCAGGAGATGGATTTCAAGTTTTGGATATAAGGTAAATAGTGAGTGGTGATAGGAAAGAGAGATTTTTCTTGTCACCATTACTTTTTTGATATAATAGACATGAGGTATTGCAATGAAAAAAATTGTTTTTGTCTGTTTAGGCAATATTTGCCGGAGTCCTATGGCAGAGTTTGTAATGAAAGGGTTGGCAGATCAGTTTGAAGTAGAGAGTCGAGCTACTTCATCATGGGAGCACGGCAATCCTATTCATATGGGCACTCAGGGAATATTTCAACGTCATAAAATTGCATTTGATCCAAGTAAGACATCCCAACAAATAAGTAGTGCTGATTTTAAAAACTTTGACTATATTATCGGTATGGATAGTAGTAATGTTGCTGATTTGAAACGGATGGCCCCTAGAAATTGTCAGAGCAAAATTTACCAATTTGCACAAACTAGTGTACCCGATCCTTGGTATACAGGAGACTTTGATGAAACTTATGAGAGAGTACTAAAAGGATGCCAGGAGTGGCTGAAACGGATTGAAAATGAAAGTTAAAGAATTACAAGAAAAGATAAAGACCTATCTGACCCGTCCCAATCTTGAAAAAGCAGGTGTGGGACTGATTTTACTGTCTTTATTAGGTGTTTTGGTAGGTAGTATAGGTCTTCCTGGGTCCCTGACATTGGCGGGAGGAAAGCTTCAGTATGAGGGAACGGTTCAGCGTGGCAAAATGAATGGACAGGGAACTCTAACATATGAAAATGGAGATACCTATACAGGTTCTTTTAAAAATGGAACGTTTAATGGCTACGGAACTTTTACCTCTAAACAAGGATGGAAGTACGAAGGAGAATTTGTCAGTGGTGTCCCAGAAGGAAAAGGGAAACTGACAACTGAAGGTAGGGTAGTATACGAGGGAAATTTTAAGCAAGGAATATACCAAAATGCGAATTAAGTGGTTTTCATTGGTAAGAATAGCAGGGTTAGTGTTAGTGTTGCTCTATCATTTTTATCAAAATATTTTTTCAGGTGGATTTGTAGGTGTAGATATCTTTTTCACATTCTCAGGTTTTTTGATTACAGCCCTCTTATTAGATGAGTTTGCTCGTTCAGGAGAAATTGATTTAGTAGGCTATCTACGCAGGCGTTTTTATAGGATTTTCCCTCCACTGGTTCTCATGATTCTATTAGTAATGCCGTTGACTCTTTTAGTCCGGCAAGATTATGTAGCAGGGATTGGGTCGCAGATTATGGCCAGTTTGGGGTTTGTGACCAATCTATTTGAAATCATTTCAGGAGGCAGTTACGAAAGTCAATTTATCCCCCATCTTTTTGTACATACATGGAGTCTAGCTGTTGAAGTTCACTATTATCTTTTTTGGGGCTTAGGACTCTGGTGGCTATCAAAACACTCAAAAAATAAAGGAGCCTTTAGAGGGAGTGTTTTTCTCCTCTCGTCAGCCCTCTTTTTTGTCAGCTTTTTAGCGATGTTTGTATCGGCCTTTTCAGCACATGAATTTTCAGGCATATATTTTTCAAGCGTCACGCATATTTTCCCTTTTTTCTTAGGTTCAACTCTAGCAACGATTACAGGTGTAACTGATACAGCGCCATTACTAAGCCAATTGAAACAAAAAATGAGTTTAAAACAGACTCTTACTCTTGCGGGAGCGAGTCTGTTTGGATTGTTCCTCCTAACGTTTTTCCTGAAGTTTACTCATATCTCAACTTATTTAGTTGGTTTTCTGCTTGCTTCTATATTGACGACAACAATGATTCTTGCAGCGCGTCTTCTACATGAAAAAACCAAAAAATAAAAGAGCCTGCTATAGTAAATTTTATAGCGGATACGAGTTACGGAGTCTATCTTTTTCATTGGCCACTTTATTTGATTTTTGGTCAAATTATGTCCAATAATCTGGCGGCGTTATTGACAACATTTTTGTCGTTTGTATTTGCAGCTCTTTCTTTTTATATTATAGAACCTATTTTAGCTGGGAAAAAGGCAACGATTTTTGGGACTAAAATGGATTTAAGTTCCTATCTAAAACCGCTATTTTGGTTGGTTGTTCCGTTAGTATTGGTTACGCTAGTTCTGATGGTATTTTCGCCAAAAGTAGGGACATTTGAACAGAGTCTGACTGTTGAATCCTTAAATCAAGCGCAAACAAAGATGCAGCAAACAAGAGCCAATGTAGATCAAGCAAGAGCGACGGATTATAATGTAACTACAGGATCTAGTTTAATAGGAGATTCTGTAGCTCTTAGAGCTTCTGAATACTTAAAAGCGGTAATACCGACTATCGATATTGATGCATCAGTCAGTCGGAACCTTCAAACAGGAATGGAAGTCTACAATACTTCTATTAGTAACCACGTCTTAAAGCAAAATGTAATCATTGCCTTGGGAACAAACCCAGTTGATGATTTCAAAGAGGAACTTGATAAGTTGGTAACGAATTTACCAAAGGGACATCGTCTAATCCTTGTTACTCCGTACGATGGTCGTGTAGCTGGAGATGCAAACAGTATATCGGTGCAGACGAGGCAATATGAATTAGAGTTAGCTGAAAAGTATGACTATGTATCGATTGCAGATTGGTATCAAGTAGCACTTGAAAATCCTGATATATGGTTAGGGACAGATAATGTTCATTTTGGTTCAAACGCAGAGACCATTAAACAAGGTGGCGAACTATATGCGAATACCATTAAAACAGCTATAGAAAAGGTTGAAAACGGACCAGTAAAACCGTAAAGAAATCAGACATTTGTTCTGATTTCTTTTATTAAATAAAAAAGATAAAAAAAAGATTCAAAAGACTTGCAATACAAAGAATCATATGATATTCTATAATGGTGCTGTAAATTATACAGCTTTAGCTTTGATGCAAGAGGTTGCGACACGCTCGGTTGCATTGCCACGCAGCGCGCGTCGGTTTTCTTGTGGAGCTAGCCTATTATTTTAAATAGACGAAAAGGAGAAAAAGATGGCAAACAAAAAAATCCGTATCCGTTTGAAAGCATACGAACACCGTACACTTGATACAGCGGCTGCAAAAATCGTAGAATCAGCTACTCGCACAGGTGCTCAAGTTGCGGGACCAATCCCACTTCCAACAGAGCGTAGTCTCTATACAATCATTCGTGCGACTCACAAATACAAAGATTCTCGCGAACAATTCGAAATGCGTACACACAAGCGTTTGATCGATATCATCAATCCAACTCAAAAAACAGTTGACGCTTTGATGAAATTGGATCTTCCAAGCGGTGTAAACGTAGAAATCAAACTTTAATTGAAGTTAAGAGATTGTTCAAATATAATTGAACACGGGCTAAAATCTTGATAATAGCACAATCGAACACAGGCTAAACTCTTTACAAAAAAGATAGATTGCCTTGCGAGCAGGGCTCGCTTCTTCAATCTCCTATTTTTGTTGCGAGTTCTTAACGCCTTTAGTATCTTGTGTTTGAGCATAAAAAACGCTCGTTAAAAACTTTTTGAATAAAAATATAGAAAAGGAACTATTTTCTCATGACAAAAGGAATCTTAGGGAAAAAAGTGGGAATGACTCAAATCTTCACTGAAGCTGGCGAATTGATCCCTGTAACAGTTATCGAAGCAACTCCAAACGTGGTTCTTCAAGTTAAAACTGTTGAAACAGATGGTTACAACGCTATCCAAGTTGGTTTCGATGACAAGCGCGAAGTATTGAGTAACAAACCTGCTAAAGGACATGTCGCAAAAGCGAACACGGCTCCTAAGCGCTTCATTCGTGAATTCAAAAACGTTGAAGGCTTGGAAGTTGGTGCTGAAATCACAGTTGAAACATTCGCAGCTGGAGACGTTGTTGACGTAACTGGTACTTCTAAAGGTAAAGGTTTCCAAGGTGTTATCAAACGCCACGGACAATCACGTGGACCAATGGCTCACGGTTCTCGTTACCACCGTCGTCCAGGTTCTATGGGACCTGTTGCACCTAACCGCGTATTCAAAGGTAAAAACCTTGCAGGACGCATGGGTGGTGATCGTGTAACGATTCAAAACCTTGAAGTTGTACAAGTTGTTCCAGAAAAGAACGTTATTCTTATCAAAGGTAACGTACCAGGTGCTAAGAAATCTCTTATCACTATCAAATCAGCAGTTAAAGCTGGTAAATAAGTAAGGAAAGGGGAAAACAGTCACAATGGCAAACGTAACATTATTTGACCAAACTGGTAAAGAAGCTGGTGAAGTAGTTCTGAACGATGCAGTGTTTGGTATCGAACCAAATGAATCAGTTGTGTTTGATGTCATCATCAGCCAACGCGCAAGCCTTCGTCAAGGAACACACGCTGTTAAAAACCGCTCTGCAGTATCAGGTGGTGGACGCAAACCATGGCGTCAAAAAGGAACTGGACGCGCACGTCAAGGTTCTATTCGCTCACCACAATGGCGTGGTGGTGGTGTTGTCTTCGGGCCAACTCCACGTTCATATGGCTACAAACTTCCACAAAAAGTTCGTCGCCTTGCACTTAAATCTGTTTACTCAGAAAAAGTTGCTGACAACAAATTTGTAGCAGTTAATTCTCTTGAATTTGCAGCTCCAAAAACTGCAGAATTCGCTAAAGTTCTCTCAGCTCTTAGCATCGACTCAAAAGTACTTGTTGTTGTAGAAGAAGGAAACAAATTTGCTGAACTTTCAGCTCGTAACCTTCCAAACGTAAAAGTTGCAACAGCAACAACTGCAAGTGTTCTTGATATCGTAAATAGCGACAAACTTCTTGTTACTCAAGCAGCTATCTCTAAAATCGAGGAGGTTCTTGCATAATGAATTTGTATGACGTAATCAAAAAACCTGTGATCACTGAAAGCTCTATGGGTCAACTGGAAGCAGGAAAATACGTATTTGAAGTTGACACTCGCGCCCACAAACTTTTAATCAAACAAGCAGTTGAAGCAGCGTTTGAAGGAGTTAAGGTTGCCAATGTTAACACAATTAATGTAAAACCAAAAGCAAAACGCGTTGGACGTTACACTGGTTTTACTAACAAAACTAAAAAAGCTATCATCACACTTACAGCTGATTCAAAAGCAATCGAGTTGTTCGCTGCTGAAGCTGAATAATCTAAGGAGGAAATATCGTGGGAATTCGTGTTTATAAACCAACAACAAACGGTCGCCGTAATATGACTTCTTTGGATTTTGCTGAAATCACAACAAGCACTCCAGAAAAAACGTTGCTTGTTGCTTTGAAGAGCAAGGCTGGTCGTAACAACAACGGTCGTATCACTGTTCGTCACCAAGGTGGTGGACACAAACGTTTCTACCGTTTGGTTGACTTCAAACGTAACAAAGACAACGTTGAAGCAGTTGTTAAAACAATCGAGTACGATCCAAACCGTTCTGCAAACATTGCTCTTGTACACTATACTGACGGTGTAAAAGCATACATCATCGCTCCAAAAGGTCTTGAAGTTGGTCAACGTATCGTTTCAGGTCCTGAAGCAGATATCAAAGTCGGAAACGCTCTTCCACTTGCTAACATCCCAGTTGGTACTTTGATTCACAACATCGAGTTGAAACCAGGTCGTGGTGGAGAATTGGTACGTGCTGCTGGAGCTTCTGCTCAAGTATTGGGTCAAGAAGGTAAATATGTTTTGGTTCGTCTTCAATCAGGCGAAGTTCGTATGATCCTTGGTACTTGCCGTGCTACAGTTGGTGTTGTCGGAAACGAACAACATGGATTGGTAAACCTTGGTAAAGCTGGTCGTAGCCGTTGGAAAGGTATCCGTCCAACAGTTCGTGGTTCTGTAATGAACCCTAATGATCACCCACACGGTGGTGGTGAAGGTAAAGCACCAGTTGGACGTAAAGCGCCATCTACTCCTTGGGGTAAACCTGCGCTTGGTCTTAAAACTCGTAACAAGAAAGCGAAATCAGACAAACTTATTGTTCGTCGTCGCAACCAAAAATAAACTTAAGCGCGTAGCTTAATTATTCCGCCAGCTCGGTAGCACTGCATTTGCAGTGCAAGCCGTTGTGGTACAACATTTAAAGGAGAAAGAATTAAAATGGGACGTAGTCTTAAAAAAGGACCTTTCGTCGATGAGCATTTGATGAAAAAAGTTGAAGCTCAAGCAAATGACGAAAAGAAAAAGTAATTAAAACTTGGTCACGTCGATCAACAATTTTTCCAAGTTTCATTGGTTACACAATCGCAGTTTATGATGGACGTAAACACGTACCTGTTTACATCCAAGAAGACATGGTAGGACACAAACTTGGTGAATTCGCACCAACTCGTACTTACAAAGGTCACGCTGCAGACGACAAGAAAACACGTAGAAAATAAGGAGAACATAAATGGCAGAAATTACTTCAGCTAAAGCAATGGCTCGTACAGTACGTGTTTCACCTCGTAAATCACGTCTTGTTCTTGACAACATCCGTGGTAAAAGCGTAGCCGATGCAATCGCAATTTTGACATTCACTCCAAACAAAGCTGCTGAAATCATCTTGAAAGTTTTGAACTCAGCTGTAGCTAACGCTGAAAACAACTTTGGTTTGGATAAAGCTAACTTGGTAGTATCTGAAGCATTTGCAAACGAGGGACCAACTATGAAACGTTTCCGTCCACGTGCGAAAGGTTCAGCTTCACCAATTAACAAACGTACAGCTCACATCACTGTAGCTGTTGCAGAAAAATAAGGAGGTAAAAACGTGGGACAAAAAGTACATCCAATTGGTATGCGTGTCGGCATCATCCGTGATTGGGATGCCAAATGGTATGCTGAAAAAGAATACGCGGATTACCTTCATGAAGATCTTGCAATCCGTAAATTCATTCAAAAAGAATTGGCTGACGCAGCAGTTTCAACAATTGAAATTGAACGCGCAGTAAACAAAGTTAACGTATCACTTCACACTGCTAAACCAGGTATGGTTATTGGTAAAGGTGGAGCAAACGTTGATGCACTTCGTGCGGCTCTTAACAAATTGACTGGAAAACAAGTCCATATCAACATTATTGAAATTAAACGTCCTGACTTGGATGCTCATCTTGTTGGTGAAGGGATTGCTCGTCAATTAGAGCAACGTGTTGCATTCCGTCGTGCACAGAAACAAGCAATCCAACGTACTATGCGTGCAGGTGCTAAGGGAATTAAAACTCAAGTATCAGGTCGTTTGAACGGTGCAGATATTGCCCGTGCTGAAGGTTACTCTGAAGGTACTGTTCCTCTTCATACACTTCGCGCAGACATCGACTATGCTTGGGAAGAAGCAGATACTACTTACGGTAAACTAGGTGTTAAAGTTTGGATCTACCGTGGTGAAGTTCTTCCAGCTCGTAAAGACGCTAAAGGAGGTAAATAACCAATGTTAGTACCTAAACGTGTTAAACACCGTCGTGAATTCCGTGGTAAAATGCGGGGTGAAGCTAAAGGTGGAAAAGAAGTAGCATTCGGTGAATACGGTCTCCAAGCTACAACAAGCCACTGGATCACTAACCGTCAAATCGAAGCTGCTCGTATCGCCATGACTCGTTACATGAAACGTGGTGGTAAAGTTTGGATTAAAATCTTCCCACACAAATCATACACCGCTAAAGCTATCGGGGTACGTATGGGATCTGGTAAAGGGGCACCTGAAGGTTGGGTTGCACCAGTTAAACGTGGTAAAGTGATGTTTGAAGTTGCAGGTGTATCTGAAGAAGTTGCTCGTGAAGCTCTTCGTCTTGCAAGCCACAAACTACCAGTAAAATGTAAATTCGTAAAACGTGAAGCAGAATAAGGAGAAGTCATGAAACTTAATGAAGTAAAAGAATTTGTTAAAGAGCTTCGTGGTCTTTCTCAAGAAGAACTTGCGAAGCGTGAAAATGAATTGAAAAAAGAATTGTTTGAACTTCGTTTCCAAGCAGCAGCAGGTCAACTTGAAAGAACTGCTCGTCTTGATGAAGTTAAAAAACAAATTGCACGTATTAAAACTGTGCAAAACGAATCAAAATAATAGATTGGGAAAGGAGAAATTCAAATGGAACGTAATCAACGTAAAACTCTTGTTGGACGTGTAGTTTCTGATAAGATGGATAAAACAATCACTGTTGTAGTTGAAACAAAACGTAACCACCCAGTCTATGGTAAACGTATTAACTACTCTAAAAAGTACAAAGCTCATGATGAAAACAATGTTGCTAAAGAAGGTGATATCGTTCGTATCATGGAAACTCGTCCGCTTTCAGCTACAAAGCGCTTCCGTCTTGTAGAAGTTGTTGAAGAAGCGGTTATCATCTAATCAAACCTGAAAGGAGAAAATGTAAATGATTCAAACAGAAACTCGTTTGAAAGTTGCTGACAACTCAGGTGCTCGCGAAATCTTGACTATCAAAGTTCTTGGTGGTTCAGGTCGTAAATTTGCTAACATCGGTGATGTTATCGTAGCATCTGTAAAACAAGCTACTCCTGGTGGTGCGGTTAAGAAAGGTGACGTTGTAAAAGCTGTTATCGTTCGTACTAAATCAGGTGCTCGTCGAGCTGATGGTTCATACATTAAGTTTGACGAAAATGCTGCAGTTATTATCCGTGAAGATAAAACACCTCGTGGAACTCGTATCTTTGGTCCCGTGGCACGTGAATTGCGTGACGGTGGATTCATGAAAATCGTTTCACTTGCACCAGAAGTATTGTAATTGAACAAACTAGTCCCCTGAGGAAGTCCTCAGGGTGCCCTTGTGGGCGTAAGAAATTTTAAGGAGAACCCTAATGTTTGTAAAAAAAGGCGACAAAGTTCGCGTAATTGCAGGTAAAAACAAAGGCGTAGAAGCTGTTGTTCTTACTGCTCTTCCAAAAGTAAATAAAGTTGTAGTTGAGGGTGTTAACCTAGTCAAGAAGCACCAACGTCCAACAAATGAGCTACCTCAAGGTGGTATCGTAGAAAAAGAAGCACCTATCCATGTTTCAAACGTTCAAGTTTTAGACAAAAATGGTGTAGCAGGACGTGTAGGCTACAAAGTTGTTGACGGAAAAAAAGTTCGCTACAACAAAAAATCAGGCGAAGTGCTTGATTAATCACGAAGGAAAGGAGAAGTATAATGGCAAATCGTTTAAAAGAAAAATATCTTAATGAAGTAGTTCCATCTTTGACAGAACAATTTAATTATTCATCTGTTATGGCTGTGCCAAAAGTTGATAAAATTGTTTTGAACATGGGTGTGGGTGAAGCTGTTTCTAACGCTAAAAACCTTGAAAAGGCTGCTGAAGAATTGGCTTTGATTTCAGGTCAAAAACCATTGATTACTAAAGCAAAAAAATCAATCGCCGGCTTCCGTCTTCGTGAAGGTGTTGCGATCGGTGCAAAAGTTACCCTTCGTGGTGAACGGATGTACGAATTCTTGGATAAATTGGTTTCAGTATCACTTCCACGTGTGCGCGACTTCCATGGTGTTCCAACAAAATCATTTGATGGACGCGGAAACTACACACTTGGCGTGAAAGAGCAATTGATCTTCCCAGAAATCAACTTTGATGACGTTGACAAAACTCGTGGTTTGGATATCGTTATCGTAACAACTGCTAACACTGACGAAGAGTCACGTGCATTGCTTACAGGCCTTGGAATGCCTTTTGCAAAATAATATAGGAGGTAAATCTAATGGCTAAAAAATCAATGATTGCTAAGAACAAACGTCCAGCGAAGTTCTCTACACAAGCGTACACTCGTTGTGAAAAATGTGGCCGTCCACATTCAGTTTACCGCAAATTTAAACTTTGCCGTGTTTGCTTCCGTGAATTAGCATACAAAGGTCAAATCCCTGGTGTCACTAAGGCATCTTGGTAATTTAAGATATCAAGGGCGTCAAAACTCCAAGTGAAAATAGGAAACTTGACGAAGAAACTGGAGTTTCTAGGAAAGTTTATCTTTTTCACACAGAGTTTAGCCCGAGTTCAGTTGGGTTTTCCGATTTGAACACGAGCTACAGCCTTGGCAAAAAAGACCAATTATCTTTGGAGCATCGCTCCTGCATCAAATTGCCTATTTTTGCTCTTGCTGTTACGCTCTTTGTATCATGTATTAACTAGCAAGTGCGTCTTGCAAACTACTAGTAAGAGGAGAAATTTAAAATGGTTATGACTGACCCAATCGCAGACTTCCTAACACGTATTCGTAACGCGAACCAAGCTAAGCACGAAGTGCTTGAAGTACCTGCATCAAACATCAAAAAAGGGATTGCTGAAATCCTTAAACGCGAAGGTTTTGTAAAAAACATTGAAATCATTGAAGATGACAAACAAGGCATCATCCGTGTATTTTTGAAATACGGACCAAACGGTGAAAAAGTTATCACTAACTTGAAACGTGTTTCAAAACCAGGACTTCGTGTTTACAAAAAACGTGAAGATCTTCCAAAAGTTCTTAATGGACTTGGAATTGCCATCCTTTCAACTTCTGAAGGTTTGTTGACTGATAAAGAAGCACGCCAAAAGAACGTTGGTGGTGAGGTTATCGCTTACGTTTGGTAATTGATGATGTGAGAGCGTTAAAAGAATGCAGTGAAAATAGAAAGTTTGTAGCAGGAGCGATGCTCCAAGACAAACTTATCTTTTTCACCAAATTCTTAGCTCGAACTCAAATTAAGATACAAAGCTCGTTGAAGAACTAATTGAATACGGACTGAAAGCTGTGTAAAAAGATAATATCGTCTTGGCTCATCGAGCCGTCACCGATTTTCCTATTTTTACTTTGTCTACGTCCTTTGTATCATAATCCCCCCGTGAAAACTGGCCTTAAAGGCCTGACAATCTAACAGGAGAAAAACTACATGTCACGTATTGGTAATAAAGTTATCGTGTTGCCTGCTGGTGTTGAACTCACTAACAATGACAACCTAGTAACTGTTAAAGGACCTAAAGGAGAATTGACTCGTCAGTTCTCAAAAGATATTGAAATCCGTGTGGAAGGAACTGAAGTAACTCTTCACCGTCCAAACGATTCAAAAGAAATGAAAACAATCCACGGAACTACTCGTGCCCTTTTGAACAACATGGTTGTTGGTGTTTCAGAAGGATTCAAGAAAGAACTTGAAATGCGTGGGGTTGGATACCGTGCTCAGCTTCAAGGAACAAAACTTGTTTTGGCTGTTGGTAAATCACATCCAGACGAAGTTGAAGCTCCAGAAGGAATTACTTTTGAACTTCCAAACCCAACTACAATTGTGATTAGTGGAATTTCAAAGGAAGTAGTTGGTCAAACAGCTGCTTACGTACGTAGCCTTCGTTCACCAGAACCTTATAAAGGTAAAGGGATTCGTTACGTTGGTGAATTTGTTCGCCGCAAAGAAGGTAAAACAGGTAAATAATGTTGTGTGGTTATTTTATAACCACCCATCTATTTTCCAATTTTGTGCTTAAGCACGCAATTTAAAAATTAAGAGGTGAAAACTGTGATTTCTAAACCAGATAAAAATAAACTCCGCCAAAAACGCCACCGTCGCGTTCGCGGAAAACTCTCTGGAACTGCTGATCGCCCACGTTTGAACATTTTCCGTTCTAATACAGGCATCTACGCTCAAGTGATTGATGACGTAGCGGGTGTAACGCTCGCAAGTGCTTCAACTCTTGACAAAGAAGTTTCAAAAGGAACTAAAACTGAACAAGCCGTTGTTGTCGGCAAACTTGTTGCAGAACGTGCAGTTGCTAAAGGTATTTCTGAAGTGGTGTTCGACCGCGGTGGATATCTATATCACGGACGTGTGAAGGCTTTGGCTGATGCAGCTCGTGAAAACGGATTGAAATTCTAATAGGAGGACACTATAAAATGGCATTTAAAGACAATGCAGTAGAACTTGAAGAACGCGTAGTTGCTATTAACCGTGTTGTTAAAGTTACTAAAGGTGGTAACCGTCTTCGCTTTGCAGCTCTTGTAGTTGTAGGTGACCGTAATGGTCGTGTTGGATTTGGTACTGGTAAAGCGAAAGAAGTACCAGAAGCTATTCGTAAAGCAATCGATGATGCAAAACGTAACTTAACAGAAGTACCAATGGTAGGTACAACTATCCCTCACGAAGTTCGTTCAGAATTTGGTGGAGCGAAAGTATTGTTGAAACCAGCTGTTGAAGGGGCAGGAGTTGCCGCTGGAGGTGCTGTTCGTGCTGTTGTTGAGTTGGCTGGAATTGCTGACATCACATCAAAATCACTTGGTTCAAATACTCCAATTAATATTGTTCGCGCAACTGTGGAAGGTTTGAAACAATTGAAACGTGCTGAAGAAGTAGCTGCTCTTCGTGGTATTTCAGTTTCTGACTTGGCATAAGAAAGGGGATAAAATGGCTCAAATTAAAATTACTTTGACGAAGTCTCCAATCGGACGCATCCCGTCACAACGTAAAACTGTTGTAGCACTTGGACTTGGTAAATTGAATAGCTCAGTTATCAAAGAAGATAACGCTGCAATCCGTGGTATGGTTACTGCAGTATCTCACTTAGTAACTGTTGAAGAAGTAAACTAATAATATTAGGGGATGTGAGAAAGTTCTCATCCCCTAAAACTAAATATATGTATAGGCGAGTTTGTACAGGGAACACCTTTTTCCCTGTATGAGCGCTAGCATTTTACAAAAGAGGAGAAAAAATGAAACTTCATGAATTGAAACCTGCTGAAGGTTCTCGTAAAGTCCGCAACCGTGTTGGTCGTGGTACTTCATCTGGTAATGGTAAAACTTCAGGTCGTGGTCAAAAAGGTCAAAAAGCTCGTAGCGGTGGTGGCGTACGTCCAGGATTTGAAGGTGGACAAACTCCATTGTTCCGTCGTCTTCCAAAACGTGGATTTACAAACATCAACGCTAAAGAATATGCGATTGTAAACCTTGAACAATTGAACGTATTTGAAGATGGAGCTGAAGTAACTCCAGTTGTTTTAATTGAAGCTGGAATTGTAAAAGCTGAAAAATCAGGCGTTAAAATTCTTGGTAATGGTGAGTTGACTAAGAAATTGACTGTGAAAGCAGCCAAATTCTCAAAATCAGCTGAGGCAGCTATTACAGCTAAAGGCGGTTCAGTAGAAGTCATCTAATCGAATAAGCGGGGTGGCCTATGTTCCTAAAAACATTGAAAGAAGCCTTGAAAGTAAAACAAGTACGTTCGAAGATTTTATTTACAATCTTTATCTTACTTGTCTTTCGAATTGGTACTCATATTACAGTACCAGGTATTAATGCTCGAAGCCTTGAAGCGCTGAGTAACCTCTCTTTCTTGAATATGCTTAGTTTAGTATCAGGAAATGCTATGAGAAACTTTTCTGTTTTCGCTTTAGGGGTAAGTCCTTATATTACTGCTTCCATCGTTGTTCAACTCTTACAAATGGATATCGTTCCTAAATTTGTTGAATGGGGAAAACAAGGTGAGGTTGGCCGAAGAAAGTTAAATCAAGCTACTCGTTATATCGCCCTAGCTTTGGCCTTTGTCCAGTCTATTACGATTACAGCTGGTTTTCAGACATTGTCAAGTGCACAATTGGTATCAACTCCAAACTTACAAACCTATCTTTTGATTGGTGCTATTTTGACAACCGGTTCTATGATTGTAACCTGGTTAGGTGATTTAATTACCGATAAGGGATATGGTAATGGCGTTTCTATGATTATCTTTGCAGGGATTATTTCCGCAATACCAGAGATGATTCAAAGTATCTATGTTGATTATTTTGTCAACGTCCCTAGTGAACGATTCCAATCTTCTCTCGTATTTGTAGGGATTTTCACTCTTGTTGCTTTGGCAATCATCTTCTTTACAACTTATGTGCAACAAGCAGAATATAAAATTCCAATTCAGTATACTAAAGTTGCACAAGGGGCGCCGTCTAGCTCCTATCTTCCCTTAAAGGTTAATCCAGCAGGGGTTATACCAGTAATTTTCGCTTCTTCTATCACAGCAGCACCGCCAGCGATTCTACAATTCTTAGGTTCTAGTAACCCATCAGCAACTTGGATTCGCACTTTACAGAATATTTTTAATACTGCCAATCCGAGTGGAATCGCCATTTATGCTCTATTGATTATACTTTTTACGTTCTTCTATACTTTTGTACAGATAAATCCTGAGAAGACCGCTGAAAACCTTCAAAAGAGTGGTGCATATATACCGGGTGTGCGACCAGGTAAGGGAACAGAGCAGTTTATGTCTGTAACTTTACGACGATTAGCAGCGGTAGGTTCTTTATTCCTTGGCTTTATTTCTATTTTACCAATCATTGCTCGCGATGCATTTGGCTTGACAGATATCGTTGCTCTAGGAGGAACCAGTCTTCTGATCATTATTTCAACAGGTATTGATGGAATGAAGCAGCTAGAAGGCTATCTCTTAAAGAGGAAATATACTGGCTTTATGAATACAACAGAATAGAATCTATTTTGAAATAAAACTTCAGAGTAGATAGATGATTTTTAAAAAAACACTGATAGCGCAGTAGTTGATTGTTTCTAACAAGACTTTTAAACTTGGAAGAAATACAAATCATCTTTGCGGGGGTAAGACAAGACTAAAAGGTAGTTCCGTCTTACTCCCTCTATTTTGTTTTTTAATGAGGGTGGAATACATTATTCTACTTTCATTTAAAAACAAAAAAGAACTTTCAAAATTTTATCTATGTTTCTATCAAGTATAGGGGTATGGATAGTGAAAGAAGGTAAAGGAGATTTAATATGAACCTATTGATTATGGGCCTACCAGGGGCTGGTAAGGGAACACAAGCAGCAAAAATTGTAGAAACTTTCAATGTTGCTCACATTTCTACTGGTGATATGTTTCGGGCAGCTATGGCAAATGAAACTGAAATGGGAATTTTAGCGAAGAGCTATATCTCCAAAGGAGAATTGGTGCCAGACGATGTTACGAATGGTATCGTCAAAGAACGACTAGCTCAAGAGGATATTAAGGAAACGGGCTTTTTGTTGGATGGTTTTCCTCGTACAATTGAACAGGCACATGCCTTAGATCAAATTTTATCGGAATTGGATCTAGAACTTGAAGGAGTTATTAATATTGAGGTAAATCCGGATAGTTTACTTGAACGCTTGAGTGGTCGTATTATCCATAAAGAAACGGGTGAAACTTTCCATAAAGTCTTTAACCCGCCAATTGACTATAAAGAGGAAGACTACTACCAACGTGAAGATGATAAACCAGAAACGGTCAAGCGCCGTTTAGATGTTAATATTGCACAAGGAGAACCAATTATTGAACATTATCGTGCAAAAGGGTTGGTTCACGATATTCAAGGAAATCAAGATATCAATGATGTATTCGCTGACATAAAAAAAGTCTTGACAAATTTGAAATAAAAGGTTTTTAGGCTTGCAATATCTAATAAAATTTGTTAGAATGAATTAGTCTGACTTATAATTGTTCCCTCTGCTTCTGGAGGGAAAAATCGAAATTTAGGGAGGTGCTTTTGCGTGGCAAAAGACGATGTGATTGAAGTAGAAGGCAAAGTAGTTGATACCATGCCTAATGCTATGTTTACGGTTGAACTTGAAAATGGACATCAGATTTTAGCAACAGTTTCTGGTAAAATTCGTAAAAACTATATTCGTATTTTAGCGGGAGATCGTGTTACTGTGGAGATGAGTCCATATGACTTAACACGTGGACGTATCACATACCGCTTTAAATAGTCGAAAAACTTGGAGGCATAAGAAATGAAAGTAAGACCATCGGTCAAACCAATTTGCGAATACTGTAAAGTAATTCGTCGTAATGGTCGTGTTATGGTAATTTGTCCTGCAAATCCAAAACACAAACAACGTCAAGGTTAAGATAGAAAGGAGAAAATATGGCTCGTATTGCTGGAGTTGACATTCCAAATGACAAACGTGTAGTAATTTCACTTACTTACGTGTATGGTATTGGACTTCCTACATCTAAAAAAATTCTTGCTGCTGCGGGGATTTCGGAAGATATTCGTGTTCGTGATTTGACTAGTGATCAAGAAGATGCTATTCGTCGTGAAGTTGATGCAATTAAAGTTGAAGGTGACCTTCGTCGTGAAGTAAACTTGAACATCAAACGTTTGATGGAAATCGGTTCTTACCGTGGAATTCGTCATCGTCGTGGACTTCCTGTTCGTGGACAAAACACTAAAAATAATGCGCGCACTCGTAAAGGTAAAGCTGTTGCGATTGCAGGTAAGAAAAAATAATATAGGAGGTAAAAAAATTGGCTAAACCAACACGTAAACGTCGTGTGAAAAAGAATATCGAATCTGGTATTGCTCATATTCACGCTACATTTAATAACACTATTGTTATGATTACTGATGTGCATGGTAATGCAATTGCTTGGTCATCAGCTGGAGCACTTGGTTTTAAAGGTTCTCGTAAATCTACACCATTTGCGGCTCAAATGGCTTCTGAAGCTGCTGCTAAATCTGCACAAGAACACGGTCTTAAATCAGTTGAAGTTACTGTAAAAGGTCCAGGTTCTGGTCGTGAGTCAGCTATTCGTGCTCTTGCTGCCGCTGGTCTTGAAGTAACCGCTATTCGCGATGTGACTCCTGTACCACACAATGGTGCTCGTCCTCCAAAACGTCGCCGTGTATAATCATAACCTACACAGCTTTTCGTTTTAAGAGGGAGTAGTAACTAAATGATTGAGTTTGAAAAACCAAATATAACAAAAATTGATGAAAATAAAGATTATGGCAGATTTGTAGTAGAACCACTTGAACGTGGTTATGGTACAACTCTTGGAAACTCACTTCGTCGTGTACTTCTTGCTTCACTTCCAGGTGCTGCTATTACTTCAATCAACATTGAAGGTGTACTCCACGAATTTGATACAGTTCCAGGTGTTCGTGAAGATGTGATGCAAATCATCTTGAATCTTAAGGGCATTGCTGTAAAATCTTACGTCCAAGACGAAAAGATAATTGAACTAGATGTTGAAGGACCTGCTGAAATTACAGCTGGTGACATCTTGACAGATAGTGATATTGAAATTGTAAATCCAGACCATTATCTATTTACGATTGGGGCAGGTGCTAGTTTTAGAGCTACGATGACTGTTAATACAGGTCGTGGGTATGTACCAGCTGACGAAAATAAAAAAGATGATGCTCCGGTGGGGACATTAGCAGTAGATGCAATCTATACTCCAGTGTCCAAAGTTAATTACCAAGTTGAGCCAGCTCGTGTTGGTAGCAATGATGGTTTTGACAAACTAACCCTTGAAATCATGACTAATGGAACCATTATTCCAGAAGACGCTCTAGGTTTATCCGCACGTATTTTGACTGAACATCTAGATTTATTTACAAATCTAACAGAAATTGCACTTTCAGCTGAAGTAATGAAAGAGGCAGAATCAAGTTCAGATGATCGTGTTCTAGAACGTACAATCGAAGAATTGGATCTATCAGTTCGCTCATATAACTGTTTGAAACGTGCCGGTATTAATACGGTGTTTGATTTGACAGAAAAATCTGAAGCGGAAATGATGAAAGTAAGAAACTTAGGCCGCAAGAGCTTGGAAGAAGTTAAAGTTAAACTTGCAGATCTTGGTCTAGGCTTAAAAGAGAAATAATAAAAGGAGGAACTCATGGCTTACCGTAAACTAGGTCGTACTAGCTCACAACGTAAAGCGATGCTTCGTGATTTGACTACAGATCTTTTGATCAATGAATCAATCGTAACAACTGAAGCTCGTGCTAAAGAAATCCGTAAAACAGTTGAAAAAATGATTACCCTTGGTAAACGTGGTGATTTGCATGCTCGTCGTCAAGCAGCTGCTTTTGTACGTAACGAAATTGCATCAGAAAATTATGATGAAGCTACTGATAAGTATACATCTACTACAGCACTTCAAAAATTGTTCTCAGAAATTGCACCTCGCTACGCTGAACGTAATGGTGGATATACACGTATCCTTAAAACTGAACCACGTCGTGGTGATGCTGCCCCAATGGCAATCATTGAATTAGTTTAAGTTCATCAATTTTGTTGAGTGTTATGATGATGGAGGCTCGTCCTCTTAGTCTAGCTCTGGTCTACCGCTAGGTTTTTCCTAGCGGGAACACTCATCATATTGTAAATGATGTGAACGCTTGTTTACGAAATTGCTTTGTTTAGAAACAATTTCGTAAGCAGGCGTTTTGTTATATGAATATTTTTCTGAATTTGTTATAATAAAACAAGAGAATCTAAAGGAGTAGACTATGTTAACCTCAGTTGATTTACTTAAAAATCGTTATTTGTCTCATATTAAGCCAGATCCGAGTCTCTTAATTGGTGTAGAGTTAGAGTTTCCAATTGTTGAAAAAATGGGAAATCCAACGAGTATAAAAGTAACGACTGAACTAATGAAGACACTAGCTCAGAGTATGGTTGTAGAAAAGATCGATGAGGATGGGAATCCTATACAATTACTAAATCCTGAAACGGGTGATCGGATTTTATTTGAAGTGTCATATACCACAATAGAGTTTGCCTTTGCTCCAGTTTCTGCTATTCATGAAGTGGAAAAACGGTTTCTTGACTTATTTGATCGCATTCAGGAGATACTTGAAAAAAATCATCATGAGATTCAGGGATGGGGAGTAAATCCTAATTGGCAAATAAATGATAATCACGCTGTTAAGTCTCCTCGATATGAGATGCTCATGTCTTATTTATCCTTAGCATTGAATAAAAATCATAAAGATTTACACGATTATTATGATTATGGGAGTTTTATTTGTGGTAGTCAAGTTCAGCTTGATGTTTCTAGAGAAAATTACCTTCATGTCATAAATGCTTTTAATCAGTTGGAGCCTCTAAAAGCTTTCTTATTTGCTAATTCAGAATTTTGGGGGCAGGATTGGGATCTTAAAATTAGTCGTGACTTTTTTTGGGAAGGATCAATGCATGGAATTTTCAAAGAAAATGTTGGAGTTAACCCAGTTGATTTTAAGACAGAAGATGAATTTTTTACCTATTTAGATCAGTCAGCTATCTTTACTGCCAAACGTGGGGAGAAAACTTATTTTTTTGAACCGATACGAGCCACTGACTATCTAGATATGGGACCATTTGAAGCATATGATTTAAATGGGAATGTCGTCCTTTTGGAACCTGAGGTTCAAGATTTTGATTTTCATCGAAGTTATCAATACCAGGATTTGACAACTAGGGGAACAGTGGAATTTCGGAGTGTTTGTACGCAACCTCTAGATCGAACGTTTGCACCAGCTGCTTTTCACCTAGGATTATTAGTGGTGTTGGAAGAGGTAGAAAAATATTTAGAATCTTGCCCTTTTTTCCTTACTTATGGTCGAAATTATCCTGCACTTCGTCGGCAGTTTTCAAAGAAGTTGCTAACGGAAAAGGAGAAATTAGATATGGAAATATTTGCGACGGATATTTTAAGAATTGCTTATGAAGGTTTGTTAAGTCGTGGTTTGGGAGAAGAGCAATATTTACGTCCTCTTTGTCTAGGGAGATTTTAGCTTTTTGATAGTGGGCAGTATTAAAAGCTGTGAAGAATAGTTTTGTATGGATTACTTGAGTATCATTTTATTTTTTCTTTATAAATGAATGAAAGAATCTTTCAATCGCTTTTTTTGTAAAATTACCTTATAATGGAAAAAGAAAGACATGTAGTAGAAAGTGGTAAATCGCAATGTTGTATGGTCAGGGTGTTGGTAAATCCCATAGTAAGATTATTTTAATTGGGGAGCATGCGGTGGTCTATGGTTATCCTGCGATTGCTTTACCTTTAAAGAATATTGAAGTAACTTGTCAAATTGTTCCTGCCACTAAATCTTGGGAATTATTTGAAGCGGATACTTTGTCTATGGCTGTTTTTGTTTCTTTAGAGTCTTTAGGGCTTGAGGGAGCTAAGATTCGATGTCAAATTTCGTCTATGATACCTGAGAAGCGTGGAATGGGTTCATCTGCAGCAGTCAGTATCGCAGCTATTCGAGCAGTGTTTGATTATTTTAAAAAGGATTTAGATGCTAGTTTATTGGAAACCTTGGTGAATCGGGCTGAAATGATTGCCCATATGAATCCTAGTGGTTTAGATGCTAAGACTTGTTTAAGTGATAGAGCTATCAAATTTATTCGAAATGTAGGTTTTTCCGAGTTAGCGATAGATTTAAATGCTAAATTGATTATTGCGGATACAGGAATTTATGGTCATACAAGGGAAGCGATACAAAAAGTAGAGGAAAATGGTCAAGAAGCTTTATCTCACCTTCGTGTAATTGGTCAATTAACTAATCAAGTGGAACAAGCGATTGCTGAGAAAGATTTAAGTGGATTAGGTAAGGCACTTTCAGCATGCCATCGTGAGTTGGCTAGCATTGGGGTGTCTTGTCCTGAGGCGGACTGTTTGGTTGAGACGGCTGAAAACGCAGGTGCTCTTGGAGCTAAAATGAGTGGTGGTGGTCTAGGAGGTTGTATCATTGCTTTAGCTGAAGATGAAAAAAAAGCTAAGGAAATTGTTGAACGATTGCGAGAAAAAGGAGCAAAAGATATATGGATAGAAAGCCTGTAAAAATTCGTTCTTATGCTAATATAGCTATTATCAAATATTGGGGGAAAGAAGATACGACGAAAATGGTTCCTTCAACCAGTTCAATCTCTCTAACGCTGGAAAATATGATTACAGAGACTCAGCTAAGCCCCTTGGATTCAGAAGCAAAATCACATGTTTTTTATCTGGATGGTACCTTACAAAGCCTCGCTGAACAAGAGAAAATTGGATCTGTTATTGAGCAGTTTAAGCCTGCGGATGAAACTGGTTTTGTTCGTATCGATACACACAATAATATGCCAACCGCAGCGGGCCTATCTTCCAGTTCAAGTGGTCTTTCTGCTCTTGTATTGGCTTGTAATGAGTATTATCAACTAGGTTTGAATCAAGGAGAATTAGCTCAACGAGCTAAATTTGCTTCAGGTTCATCCTCGCGTTCTTTCTTTGGACCAATAGCTGGATGGGATAAGGAAACGGGACAAATCTTTCAAGTTCAGACTGATTTGAAATTAGCAATGATTATGTTGGTTTTAAATGATCAAAAAAAATCAATTTCTAGTCGTGAAGGTATGAAACGGTGTATGGAAACTTCTACCAATTTTGAAGATTGGGTGCGGCAATCCGAACAAGATTATCAAGACATGCTTCTTTACCTAAAGAACAATGAGTTCAAAAAAGTCGGTGAATTAACGGAAAAGAATGCCCTTCTGATGCATTCTACAACTGAGACAGCTAGCCCATCTTTCTCCTACTTGACAGAAGAAAGCTACCAGGCGATGGATTTTGTGAAACAGTTACGAAAAAAAGGAGAGCAATGCTATTTTACAATGGATGCAGGACCGAATGTAAAGGTGCTGTGTCTAGAAGAAGATCTAGATCGTTTGGTTCCGCTTTTTAAACAGAATTATCGTGTTATTGTGTCAAAAACTAAGGAATTGAATCATGACTAAGTTACGTGTTCAAACCGGAGGCAAACTCTATTTAGCAGGGGAATACTCAGTTTTGACACCAGGACAAAGTGCTTTAATCGCTTTTATTCCCATCTATATGCAAGCAGAGATTCAGTTTGCAGAGGAGTATCTTATTCAGTCTGATTTATTTGATTTTAGTGTTACGATGCAACCTCAGGCGGATTATAGTTTGATACAGGAGACGATTTCTGTGATGGAAGAGTTTCTGTTTTTGAACGGAAAACGGACACTTCCTTTGCACCTATCTCTTACAGGTAAGTTTGAAAGAGATGGAAAAAAGTTTGGAATTGGTTCAAGCGGAAGTGTAGTAGTGCTCACCATTAAGGCTATGGCGAGTCTTTACCAGTTTGACTTGTCTCCAGATTTGCTCTTTCGGCTTTCATCTCTTGTTTTGATTCGTCGTGGAGATAATGGGTCTATGGGAGATTTGGCTTGTATAGCATATGAACAGCTAGTTTATTATCAGTCTTTTTGTCGTGATAGGATAGCAAAAGAGATGACAAAATGGGACTTACTTGGTCTGTTAGACTTGGAGTGGGGCTACGTGATTGAACCTGTTCAAAATAAATTAACTTGTGATTTTTTAGTAGGGTGGACAGAAGAACCTGCAATTTCAAGTGACTTAGTTCGTCAGATAAAATCTGCTATCTATTCGGATTTTTTAGCAAAAACACAAAAAGCTGTCTTGCTCCTTCGGGAGGCGATTTCGCTAGGGGATAAGAAGATTGTTAAACATAAAGTGGAAGAGGTTAGTCAACTCCTAATTAGCCTTAGCCCTCAAATCTATACGAAACGACTAGCTAGATTAAAGGAGTCAGAAATAAATTTAGATGTTATTGCAAAATCAAGTGGAGCAGGTGGAGGAGACTGTGGCATTGCCCTTAGTTTTGATTCATCCAGTACAACTGAATTATTGAGGCGTTGGGAAAAGGAAGGCATTACCCTTCTTTATAAAGAAAGGATGGGTTTAAATGAATCGAAAAGATGAGCATATCTATTATGCTTTGAAACAAAAGTCAAACTATAATAGTTTTGATGAAATTGAGTTAATTCATCGTTCTCTTCCTGAATATGACTTGGAAGAAATTGATCTTTCAACTTACTTTGCTGGCAGAGATTGGGAGTATCCTTTTTATATCAATGCGATGACAGGTGGAAGTAAGCAGGCAGAAGTAATCAATCGTAAGCTAGCCATGATTGCCGAAAAATGCGGAATTCTCTTTGTAACAGGTTCTTACAGTGCGGCATTAAAAAATTCTGAAGATCAATCTTTTGCGGTAAGAAATAGCCATCCAAACTTACTTCTTGCGACCAATCTTGGGATTGACAAGCCAATAGAAATGGGGCTTCGGACTGTAAAGGAAATGGATCCTATATTTTTACAGGTGCATGTTAATCTCATGCAAGAACTTCTTATGCCTGAAGGAGAGAGGGTTTTTCATGATTGGAAGCAACATTTAGCTGAATATGCTAGAAATTTTCCTGTTCCAGTTGTTTTAAAAGAAGTTGGTTTTGGTATGGATATTCGTACGATTGAACTAGCTAGTAACTTGGGAATTCAGACTTTTGATATTTCGGGACGTGGTGGAACGAGTTTTGCCTATATTGAGAACTGCCGTGGTGGTAATCGTGATTATCTAAATGATTGGGGGCAGTCTACTGTTCAAACATTGTTAAATGCCTCTGACTGGGTAGATAGAGTAGAAATCTTAGCAAGTGGTGGTGTTCGAAATCCATTAGATATTGTAAAATCTTTGGTTTTAGGAGCAAAAGCAGTCGGACTTTCACGGACAATTTTAGAACTTACAACGAAGTATCCTGTAGAGCAGATAATTGAAATAATAGAGAATTGGAAAAAGGATATTCGAATCATTATGTGTGCTCTATCCTGTAAAAATCTGAAAGAGCTTCGTGAAATTGATTATCTTTTATATGGGAAATTAGCACAAGCTACTAAAAATAGTAAAGTAAAAAACGATTAGGCGAGTATTCTGCTTAATCGTTTTTTTGTTGGCGTAAATTCGTTAAAATAGCTTGAGCCTTTTCTTGGTTGAAAGGTTGATCGTTTAATAATGCTGCAACAAGGAGTGGCATTTCATCTTCTTTCGCACCTGCAAGTAGGGCAAGGGATTTGGCTTGTAATTTCATATGTCCAGCCTGAATTCCTGTACTGATGAGAGCTTTTAGGGCAGCAAAGTTTTGTGCTAAACCAAGTGATACGATAATGGTAGCAAGCTTTTTGGCATCTGGGTTTCCTAAAAGTTCATGGCTGGCTTGGGCGGTAGGATTTAAGCCGATGGATCCTCCTTTGGTAGCGATAGGCATGGGAAGAGTTAACTGTCCATGGAGAATCCGTTTGTTAAAGTCAGCTTTCCAAAGAGATAAGCCACGATATGCACCATCTTTACATGCATAAGCATGACATCCTGCTTCGATGGCACGCCAATCGTTACCTGTTGCAATCACAAGCGCATCAATACCGTTAAAGATTCCCTTGTTATGGGTAGCAGCCCTGTAAGGGTCGGCTTGTGCTAGTTGACTGGCCAATTCTATTTTTAAAGCCAACTTGTCTGCTTCTTCTTTATGACGACTAAGATAACGAAAATCAATGTGACATTGACTGGTGACAAGGGAATTACTCGCATAATTGGATAAGATAGCCATTAGACTTTTTCCATCAGTCAACTCCTCTAATTTATAGGTTAGAGCTTCTAGCATCGTGTTGAGCATGTTAGCGCCCATAGCTTCTTTGGTATCGACTGATAGGTAACAGATAAGGAAACCTGCTTTTTCTTCGATCCAAAGCTCTCTAGCTCCCCCTCCACGCTTGACAATAGAAGGGTAGGCTTGATTAGCTAGGTAGAGGAGTAGTTCTTTATTAGACAGGACTTTTTCTTTTGCTAATGAGATATCTTTTACATGGTATAGAGCTACTTGACCAATCATTTCTCGCTTATGAACGGTTGTTAGAAATCCGCCAGATCGTTTGATGATTTTTGCAGCAAAACTAGCTGCAGCAACAACGGATGGTTCTTCTGTTACTAGAGGAAGGGTGTAGTCCATTCCATCGATGAGAAAATTGGGCGCTAGACTATAAGGAAGAGAGAATGTACCGATAAGGTTTTCTACCATTTGGTCAGCAGTAGAAAGAGGCAAACCAGAATTCTCCTGCAAGATTTTCCAAATATCTTCTGACACTAGATTATTTTCTTTTAGTATGTGTAGTCTTTCTTGGGGATTTTTTTTTGAAAATCCAGACCAGTTCCTGTTCATTTTTCTACCTTTTCATAGTGGCGTTTGTGTTCATGTATAGCAGTGAGAGCAAACATCTGCTTGTTGTACTCTTTAAAGATTTGGCTTCCAGTGTTGTCCAATTTACTTTCTTCAAAGAATAGTTGTTCGTACTCGCTGACAGAAAGGAGCTGACGTTGTTCAAGCTGTTTTTTACGGTCAGTATTGAGCATGTCCTTATATCCTTGGACTAATGTGCCACTAAAGATTTCTGCAACAGCACCGCTTCCGTAACTAAATAGCCCAATTCGATCTCCTCCTTTTAGTTTGTCATTGTTTTCGAGGAGAGATAGTAGACCGAGAAAGAGTGAACCTGTATAGATATTTCCTACCTGTTGGCTATAGAGAATAGAATCCATAAAGGCCTCTGTCAATCGTTCTTTATCAAGCGGAGCGACAGTCTTGTCAAGTAGTTTTTTTAACCCTTTAAGAGCCAATTTCGGATAAGGGAGATGGAAAGTAAAAGCAGCAAAGTCTCCCATAGTTAGGTTGTAGCGACTTTGATACTCTTCCCAAGTTGTTTTGAGGCTCTCTAAATATTGACGAGTGGAGTAGATTCCATCGACAAAGGGAGTTGTAGAATAATTTGGGCGCCAAAAATCCATTACATCACGTGTTTGGGCAACGTTATCGTCATTAAAAGCTAGGATACGGGGATTGTGAGTGATAAGCATAGCAATGCTACCAGCTCCTTGAGTCGGTTCGCCGGAAGACTCAATTCCGTATTTTGCAATATCACTAGCGATGACCAATACCTTACTGGTTGGGCGAGCTGTGACGTGAAGTTGGGCGTAATGTAGGGCAGCAGTTGCTCCGTAGCATGCTTCCTTGATTTCAATGGTACGTGCAAATGGTTGGATATTTAAAAGTCCATGAACAAAAATACCAGCAGCTTTACTCTGATCAATTCCACTTTCAGTAGCAAATAAAACCATGTCAATATCTGCTAAATCTTGTTCGGAAAGAATCATATGAGCGGCGCTAGCTCCAAGTGTCACGATATCTTCGGTAATCGGGCTAATGCTCAGTGTATCAAGTAGAAGTCCCTTACTATATTTGTCAGGGTCCACTCCACGCTCTCTTGCCAAATCAGCCAGTTTAAGGGCGTATTGGCTTGTCGCAAAGCCGATTTTGTCGATTCCGACTGTCATATAATAACCTCTTTTAGTTTGATATCTTGTATTATCTATCTCCTATTTTATCACATTTCATCAAGAGACTTATCAGAAAATTTCCAAGAAAGGAGGAAATCAGTCTTGAGACGGATAAAGTTAGAAATAATCAAGATTGTTTTGTTCTTTTTTTGAAATAGTTGTAGATTTTAAGTATAACGGTTCCACTCGCCATACCGATTGAAATGACTAGGGCTAGAATAACCACTAAACTAGCATTGACGACAGCTTGGTGATAGTTGCCAGTCACAAAAAAAGATGTGGTACGATAGGCTAGGTATCCGGGTACAAGTGGTGCCAAGATGGCAAGAATAAAAACAACAGCAGGGGTTTTATAGTAGATACTAAGAATTTGACTTAGACAAGAGCCTATAATAGCAGCTACAAAAGTAGCAATGATAACATTAGTAGGTTCTCTAAGTAGTAAGTAGAGAAGCCAAGTTGCCATTCCAAGGAATCCTCCCGGAATGAGTACAGAACGCTGCACATTTAGTACAATGAGAAAGGTGACGATGGCAATGAAGCTTGCTATGGCATGTAATAATAGACTCATCCTGTCCTCCTAGTTGATTAGTAAAAGAGCGACAGAAGTTCCAGCTCCAAGGGCAAGTGTAATCAAAAGAGACTCAAACATCTTGCTCATTCCAGAATTAATATGATTTGTCATGATGTCTCGAACAGAGTTTGTCAAGGCGATTCCAGGTACAAAAGGCATAACGGAACCAGCAATAATCAGCTCTGCACTAGAATTGAGGTTGAGGTGGTGAGCCCAAAACTGTGCAATTAATCCAAAGACAAAAGCTCCCGCAAAAGCCGTTACAAAGGGAATATGAATAAATCGTTGAACGATGAGAGAAAAAGCAAAGGCAAAAAAAGTCGCAACTCCAGCTCCTAAAGCATCGAATAGATTTCCTCCGAACATGATGGAAAAAAATGGAGCGCTGAGGGTTGCAGCGAGCGTGATTTCTTTTTCACTATAGGGGAATCCTTTTTTTGTAACCTTTTCAAGGCAATTTCAGCTTCGTTTAGACTGATTTCTCCAGCAACCAACTGCCGAGAGACCTGATTAACATCACAGACCTTTTCGATATTATAGGCTGATGAAGTTACTCGTTTCATTCGCGAGATGTTTGTATTTTCAATAGAAAAAAAGATAGCCGCTGGCATGGCTAAGACATTACAATCTTGAATCCCTTGGGAGTGGGCAATGCGTACCATGGTGTCTTCGACACGGTAAATTTCGGCACCGCTACGTAATAATAAAGTCCCCGCTAACATCAGGACATCAATAACTTGGTTGAACTCTTTACTTTCTTTCATACTTCCTCTCATTTCAAGAAGATAATCTCCTTCTATTATAGCAAAAAAAAGAGAGAGAAAAAAGTGTTAGCATCTCTCCACTATTGGGCAATAACATCCTAAGAGTTGGCAGTTATTAGGAGGGGGGAAGAGCCCAATCTTGTATCCTTATAGTCACTATTAGTTAGGGTTTATCAGTTAATTTTTCCATATCAGTAATAATTTATATTTGTCAAGCACCTAGATTTGATAAGTTTATTTTTTATAAATATGCATAAGATATGTATTTATGCAAAAAGTTTGATAGTTGTAATTATATGAACTGTCTAATAAAATCGTATTATTTTGCTATTGAT
>NZ_KQ969158.1:113688-129972 GCF_001578805.1 Streptococcus sp. DD10
ATTATATGAACTGTCTAATAAAATCGTATTATTTTGCTATTGATAAACTATATAGTTTGTTTTTTTGCCAAAAAACTATCCCGTTATAACCTGAAAGCATTTACAAAAAAATATTTTTTTGATAAAATAGAGTTGTTCGAACATAAATTAAAATATAGGAGTATTTTATTTAATGTTTCATAAAATGAAAAAAAATACTTTTACTAGCTATTGCGGTTACTCTGTTTGGAATTGGTGCTAAGAATATTGTGTCTGCTGCTCATGTAGCAAATGTTGTTAACACACGTTATGAGGTTCACTTGGTAATGGGCGGTAGCACACGTACAACCTATACATATCGGACTTTGAGATACAATAGAAGATTCCGTTATTCCGTGTCAACTATCCGTAAGGATTACGGAATCAATCCAGGTTTCTTATACACCTATCATTATACCACATACTAGTGTGACAAACTCATAGAGACCGCAAGTTTCAGTTTCTATGTTTTCAATTTATGAGGTGATAAAATGAATATGTTTTATTTTGAAGTTAAAAGATTTTTCAAAAATCCTAAAAATAAAATTTGCTTGCTAATTTTGTTATTGCTCTTTGTTGCTTTATTTATCTTAAATCAAACACTATTTCAGGAAAGTTCATCAGATAGGATATTGGCCACGACACAGATGAATTTGCAACAACAGCAACAAACGGTTAAAGTATTGGAAATGGAAGTTGAACAGTCCTCTCAAGATAGGGAGTTGAATAGTCAATTGGAACAAGCAAAAAAGGAAGAGGAAATCCTATCTAAGCAAGTAGTAGCCTTGACGACAAACAAGGTCTCTGAGTTTGCAGATTTACAGTATCAATTACAGAAATTACAGCTAGAAAACATGGATCAATCATCTGCAGAGTATGAAGAATTGCAGAAAAATATGACCTACTATCAGGCTGTAAAAACTGTTGGAGGAAGAGGGAGTTTGATGATAAATGATACGACAGAGGCTGCCTTTTCTCTAGGTAGTTCTATGACGGCTTGGCTTTCATCAACGACCATGTTTGTGCTTTTTACAGTCCTAGTAGCCGATTTTCTTAGTGTTGATATTGAAAGTAGCCAAATTCGTTTTTATCAGTTGATAGGCGGTAGAAGATTTAAAAATCTATTATTTAAGTTACTTGTGCCTGTTCTAGTAACTTTTTTGTTTACGCTGCTTGCTTTTGTTTTTCTATATTTTATGAAGGGAGGAGTGGATGGTTTTGGAACTTGGAACTATCCGTACTTACTGGATAATGGCTCCATTTTTCCTATATGGTCCATTGTTCTAAGGACTCTTGTGCTCTTTTTCTTATCTTTGATTTTCCTTGCGAGCCTAGGCCAACTGTTGGCGCTCATGTTTAAAAAGAGTTTAGTCGTGATTGGACTCATCATAGTTTGTCTAACAGGATTTTTTACCTTATCACAGGAAGAGTGGTTTCAAACATGGAAACCCTTTGTTGTATTTGAGTATTTGAGTTATGGTCAACTGATTCATGATGTTTCGATTCTACCTACTCATTCTTTTTGGATTGGAATCGCCTATTTACTCAGTTTGAGTGTTCTATTTTTTAGTATTTCTTATTACTTCTATAAAAAATTCTATTATAGGAAGGATGTGAAGAAATGGTAGAGCTAGTCATCCAAGATCTAACCAGCAAGACGTTTCAAAATTTGAATTTTGAGCTAAAAAATCCTGGGATATATGGAATCATTGGAGCAAATGGTGTAGGAAAAAGTACCTTGTTTAGCTTACTAAATAGAGAAATTCAATTTAATGATGGTACTATTTCCAGTGGAAAGTTAGCTTATATCCCAAACTTAGATATATTCGATAAGCATTTGACGGCTAATGATTATTTTGATTTATTAAATGAAGGACAAAAGACAGCAGTTCAAAATATATCGGATAAGTTTGGGAAGCAAGATTTTTTTGATAAAAAAATTAGTAACTATTCTCTGGGCATGAAGGAATTATTTGCTTTTATCTATCTTTTAGCTGTAGATAGTGAAATTATCATCCTAGATGAACTGCTAGATGGTTTGGATGAGCAAAAACGGTTTATAGCATATCAGCTATTAAAGGAAATTGCTCAGCATAAGATAGTATTATTTACGTCCCATAATCTTTCAGAAGTTTTTGAAATTAGTCATCAGGTTTATCTTTTAGATGATTCTTCGTTGAAAAATATTGCTGATTTAAAAACGGCACAAAAACATCTCTCTATATAAATGAGAGTGGGACAGAAATCGGTAATTCGTTAGAATTCGATTTCGTCGTCCCACCTCCGCACAGTTGAGTAGGGCTGTAAAAGCTGATGAAATCAGCGTAGTAGAGGCCACTCAACCACTGCGTCTTGCTCGACAATCCAAAAACAAGAAAAAGGCTAGGACTTTTGTCCCAGCCTCATTTTAGTATTAAAGATAAAGAGGGCTGTTCTGCTTGATTTAGTGTTTATGTAATAGGAGCTTTAATGTATATAAGAAAAGTTATTCGATAAAATGAAGAGTGAGTCAGTTTGAGAAATATAGCATCGTGTTATATAGATGGACAGACAATCTTACTATTTTCTTCTGTTCAGTTAATTGCTTCATTGTGTTTTTTCTTACTCAGCTGTTACAACCATTCTTGGTAACGTTTGATATAGAAGTGTTTAACCAAGGTGACACTAGCCATGTAGAGAAGGATAATGCCCAATAAGAGGACAAAGTAGAGGCTATTAAGCTGACTGACTTTTAAGATTCCTGCTAAAGGGCTATAAGGCAGGAGGGTTACAAAGAAGGCGGCCGCCAAGGTTGTCAGAATCACTGAAAGTGCTGGACGACTTTGAACAAATGGAAGTTTTGGGGAACGTAGCATATAAATAACCATGGTTTGAGACCACATGGATTCGATAAACCAGCCCGTTTGAAAGAGCATGACAAAGGTGGCACTCTCCGCTGTTCCCGCTACATAAGATCCCCCTGTAATCATCGGAACCACAATCAAGTAAAGAAGCAAATAGGTCAGGATGTCAAAGATAGAGGAGATAGGACCAATCCAGGCCATAAAGCGGGTAATGGAACTAGCTGACCAAGTCCGTGGCTGTTTGAGAAATTCACGGTCCACATTATCAAAAGGCAGAGCGATACAAGACAAGTCATAGACCAGATTGAGAACAATCAAATGAACGGGTGCCATCGGTAGAAATGGCAAGAAGACACTGGCAAACAAGAGTGAAAAGATGTTCCCAAAGTTGGAACTCACCGTCATCTTGATGTACTTGGTCATATTGGCATAAACCTTCCGACCTTCTACCAAACCCTTTTCAAGCACCATCAGATCCTTGTCCAGCAAGATTACGTCCGCTGTTTCCTTGGCAATATCCACAGCAGTGTCCACAGAAATTCCGACATCCGCTACTTTCATGGACGGAGCATCGTTGATCCCATCCCCCATATAGCCAACCTTGTGGCCATTTTCTTTGAGCTGGAGGATGATGCGGGCCTTTTGATCAGGAGAAAGTTTGGCAAAGACGGTTGTCTCTTCGACAGCTTCCTTTAGAACCGCATCGCTCATAGCATCAATCTCATGCCCCAGTAAAATATGAGCCACATCCAAACCAACCTTTTCACAAACCGCTTGGGTCACTTTTTCATTATCACCTGTTAGGATCTTGGCGCCGACACCATATTCGGCTAATTTTTGAATAGCCGGTTTTGCAGATGGTTTTGGAGGATCCAGGAAGGCCAAATACCCCGTTAGAATCATATCACTCTCATCAGCAATGGTAAAGTTATAGTCTGGATCCAGATTGGTTTTATAGGAAACCCCCAGTACCCGCAACCCTTGTTCATTGAGTGCGGCTACTTCGGCAAGGACTTCTTGACGAAGGTTTTCCGTTAATTCTTGGATTCGGCCCTTGTATTCTACATAGTGGGAGATGGCTAGCATCTCTTCAATAGCTCCCTTGGTCACCATGCTCACAACTTCTTGGTCGTCTTTGACAATGACAGACATGCGGCGTCGTTCAAAATCAAAAGGCAACTCATCGATTTTTTTAAAGGTTTGATCCAGATTGCGGACGATTTCATGCTTTTGAGCTTCTTTTTCTGTCCGTTGGATAATGGCCCTGTCCATGAGGTTCTTTAGTCCCGTTTGGAAGTAAGAATTGAGATAAGCTCTTCGTAAAACGGTCAAATCCAGATCACCATAAATATCCAAAGGATATTCTAGGACAATCTCATCCTGGGTCAACGTACCCGTTTTGTCCGTACAGAGCACGTCAATAGCTCCCAGGTCCTGGATGGCATTTAACTTTTTGATGACGACTTTTTCCTTGGCCATGATGATGGAACCCTTGGCCAAACTCGCCGTGATAATCATAGGGAGCATTTCTGGTGTCAGCCCAACCCCCACGCTCAAGGCAAAGACACCTGCCTCCAGCCAGTCGCTGTCTGTCAAACCATTGATGACAAAAACCACAGGAACCATGACCAGCATGAGACGAATCAAGAGCCAAGAAATGGAATTCATTTCTTTTTCAAAGGAAGTTGCTTCGTCATAGGTGTTGAGGGTTTGCTCGATCGCTCCCATCATGGTATCATCTCCAACAACTAGAACCAAAGCGGTAGCGCGGCCCGAGATAACATTGGTTCCCATAAAGGCTAACTGCTCACTCTCCAAGAGATTGGCTTGGCTCGCCCCATTTGCTTTTCCAAGG
Source organism: Streptococcus sp. DD10 (assembly GCF_001578805.1). Classification (GTDB taxonomy): domain Bacteria; phylum Bacillota; class Bacilli; order Lactobacillales; family Streptococcaceae; genus Streptococcus. The sequence goes on from NZ_KQ969158.1 coordinate 118,405, forward strand.
GCACTTTTTTCAACTGCATCGCTCTCGCCAGTCAAGCCAGACTGCTGTACAAAGAAATCCCGACTATCGAGCAAGACCACATCCGCTGGCAGCATGTCTCCAGCGCTCAGTTCAATAATGTCTCCTACGACAAGCTCATTGATAGGAAGTTCTTTCTCCTCGCCATCTCGAAGGACTGTTGCGGTATTGACAATCAAACGAGAGAGGTTGCTGGCTGCCTTGTCACTTCGAAGTTCTTGCACAAAGCGAATCCCTCCTGATAGGAGGACCAACACTAGGATAATGATAAAGGTCGTTGGATCTGCTTCTCCTGGCTTAGCTAGCCAGACATTGGTCACCAAGGACACAAAGGCAATGACAAGAAGGATGACAGTAAAGGGATTGATGATGGATTCATAGATTTTCTTCAAAAGAGAATCTTGATCTCCCTTAGTTAGTTCATTTTCACCGTAGTGTTCGCGGTTCAGCTCTACTTGCTCTTCGGTGAGGCCACGAAGGCTGGAATAGTAGCTTTGAAACAAGTCTTCCTTAGAAGCACTCAAAGCATGGGTTAATCTTTCTTTTGCTGTTTTCATTGGTTTCTCCTTTTTTCTTTGGAGCCAATCACGATTTACAGCCCTGGTCCCAGAACAGGCAAATCAGCGATCAGCTGGTTTGGGTCGGGTTCTGTATGATCATCAATTTGCATGCTCGGTCCTCCTTTACAGTTTCAATTACAAGAAAAAAATCCCACCACGAAAATCATGGCAGGACAAAGTCTTGTCGTATCGTTCAAGTTTTAGCTTCATAGGGCAATGAAATGAGCTTAGTTGTGACCTTCACGATCAGAACTGTTGACCAGCGAGTAGTGTCTCCACTGCTTTGCGGTAGTCATCCGTATCCCTATGGTAGCCTCACCTACCGATTTTCTAGCTCTACTATACTCCAAAAGGGAACACTTGTCAATCCTTAATTCCTCTTTTTCCTTATTTATTTTTTTTCAAAAGCCTTGCAGAATTTCTTAGGAAAATCCAGAAAAATTGTCCCAAAATGAAGTAGAAAATTCATTCTTGTAGCCACTACTTGACTTACCAAGGGAAATTATCTTTCCGCTTCTTTTAACTTATACTGCTACTTTAATCATTTTATACGTAGTCATTAAGAGCTATATCCCCACTCCGCTTGACAGTGAGCAAAAAAACCAGTCACGAAGACTGGTTTTGGTTTGATTTATCTTATTAGTTCAAAGCATCATCCATTGAAAGTACTTCGTGGAAGACACGTTGAGTGAGTTCTGTTTTTTGTTCTGGAGTGAGGTATTTTGTGTTGACACAGTATCCAGAGATACGTACGATAACATCTTCACCTGACATAATCTTTTCATAAACATCTTGTAGATCCATAACGTTCAAGTTGACGTGTTGTCCACCGTTTTCAAAGTATCCGTCGAGGATAGTTACGAGGTTGTCCACTTGTTCGTCACGAGTTTTACCAAGAGCACGAGGTGAAACTTGAGTAGTGAGGGAGATACCGTCGGCTGCGTAACCAAAGTCAAGGCTAGCAAGTGAGTTCAAGTTTTGTAACCATCCACCTTTAGCTTTGTTAGATGGGTTAGCACCTGGTGAGAAGAATTCCAATTTAGACAAGTTCACAGAACCATCTTCGTTGAGATATACCCCTTTGTGGACTGGAGAGTTACCAGTTTGTTTAGAGTAAGCAACGTTAGAAGTAATGGTCAAAAGTGAAACAGTTGCTTCAGCGTTCTTGTAAAGTTTATGGCTACGAAGACGAGTTGTATAAGCTTCGATCAACCATTCTGCCAATTCGTTAGAACGTGGGTCATCTTCACCCCAACGTGGGTATTCACCAATTGTTTCGTAATCGTAGATATAACCATTTTCGTCACGGATTGGTTTAACAGTAGCGTATTTGATCGCTGACAAGGTATCAACTGTGTTAGCAAATCCACAGATACCGAATCCCATGTTGGCACGTTGTTTAGTTGGCAAGAAGGCCATTTGAACCGCTTCGTAGTTGTACTTGTCAGTCATGTAGTGGATGATGTTGAGAGCATCTACATAAGTGTCTGTCAACCAGTCAAGTGATTTTTCAAAGTTAGCTTTAACAGTGTCAAAGTCAAGGACTTCGTCACGGATTGGTTCGATGTCAAATACTTTGTAGTCTTTATGAACATCGTCGTAACCACCGTTCAAACCAGTAAGAAGGGCTTTCAAGACGTTTACACGCGCACCGAAGTACTGGATGTTGTGGCGTTGTTCTTCATTTTCTGGGTCAAGTGGTGACACACAGCATGAGATACAGCTCATTTCACCATATCCGTCTTTGGCCATTGTCGTTACACCTTCGTATTGGATAGAAGAGTGTTTGTGACTCATGTGCATACAGTAGCGACGGAAGTTGTATGGCAATTTATCAGTCCAAAGGACAGTCAAGTTTGGTTCTGGTGAGTTACCGATGTTGTCCAAAGTGTTCAAGAAACGGTAGTCCATCTTAGTAACACGGTGACGACCGTCGTTACCCATACCAGCCATAGAAGTTGTGATGAAGGTTGGATCACCTGAGTACAATTGGTCGTAAGCTTTTGTACGAGCAAATTTTACTGTACGCAATTTCATAACGAAATCATCAACGAATTCTTGGATTTCTGATTCAGTAAAGGTACCACGAGCCAAGTCACGTTCTGCAAAGATGTCCAAAACGATTGGCACACGTCCAAGAGAGGTTGCAGCACCGTTGATGACACGACAGACTGCCATGAAGGCAATATTCACCCATTGGATCGCTTCTTTCACGTTCATCGCTGGTTTACGAACGTCAACACCGTATAAGTCACCAAGTTTAACAACTTCAGCAAGTGCTTGGTATTGGAGATTAACTTCTTCACGGAGACGGATTGTTTCTTCATCAATTTCTTCGATAGCGTTCCAGTCAGCAACTTTTTCAGCCATCAAGTAGTCTGCACCGTAAAGGGCAAGACGTGCGTACACACCGATGATACGTCCACGTGAGTAAGCATCTGGAAGTCCAGTAACTGTGTGAGCGTGACGTGCACGACGAATGTTTGAAGTGTAAGCACGGAAGATACCGTCGTTAACGGTTGTTACGTATTTGGTGAAGATTTCGTGAACAGCTGGGTCTGGTTCATATCCGTTTTCCTTCAAAGTAGTTTCAGCCATACGGATACCACCTTTTGGCATGAAGTTTAGTTTGAAGAGCTCATCGTTTTGGATACCGTAGATGACTTCGTTATCTTTGTCAATAAATCCAGCTGGAATACCAGCGATAGAAGTAGGACGTGTATCCATTGGGAAACGAGTTTCTTCGTAGTGAGCTTTCGTTTCTTCTACAATTTTTTTGATGTGAAGAGAGCGTTCGGTTGGACCAGCAAGGAAACTTTCATCTCCGTCATATGGAGTATAGTTTGCTTGAACAAAGCGTGAGACACTTGCTCTTTCTTTCCAATCAAGCCCTTCAAAACCTTCCCAAGCCTTGTCAAAGATGTCTTGAGCTTCAACAACAGTTTTAACTACCATTTTTATTCCTCTTTTTCTAGTAACAAAAAGTTATCTGTTACATCTTCCTTTATAGTATATCACAAGGTAATCGGTTTCAACAAGTAAAAATTCAACTTTCTATCATTTCTTTTATAATACAGATGAAGAAAATTTAATAAAGTGTACTATATTTTTGAAAATGAATTGAAAAAATGAAAACGAGCCAAAAATCAAACAATAGTGTATAATAGGAAAAGGTGCAAAAATGCGACAAATGGTGTGAGAGGAGAAAAAATGCTCATATTTCCTTTAATTGATGATCAATCTAGAAAGATTATTCATATTGATATGGATGCTTTTTTTGCAGCTGTTGAAGAAAGAGACAATCCTAACCTCAGAGGAAAGCCAGTCATTATTGGTCACGATCCAAGATTGACAGGGGGACGTGGGGTCGTTTCTACTTGTAATTATGTGGCGAGAAAGTTTGGTGTACATTCCGCAATGAGTTCAAAAGAAGCCTATGAGCGTTGCCCTCAAGCAGTTTTTATATCTGGTAATTATGAAAAGTACCAGCAAGTTGGGTTACAAGTACGAAAAATTTTTAAACGATACACAGATTTGATAGAACCTATGTCAATTGATGAAGCTTATCTCGATGTGACCGAAAATAAGTTAGGAATTAAGTCGGCAGTTAAGTTGGCAAAATTGATTCAATATGATATCTGGATGGAGCTTCATTTAACAGCATCAGCAGGGGTTTCTTATAATAAATTTTTAGCTAAAATTGCCAGTGACTTTAAAAAACCTCAGGGGTTAACGGTTATTTTACCTCATGAAGCTCAAGAGTTTTTAAAGGCAATGGATATTGCTAAGTTTCATGGTGTTGGTAAAAAAACAGTCCAACGTCTGCATGAGATGGGCGTGTTTACAGGAGCTGATCTGCTCGAAATTCCGGAGATGACTTTGATTGATCGATTTGGTCGTTTTGGATTTGACCTCTATCGAAAGGCTAGAGGAATTAGTAATTCTCCTGTTAAGCCAAACCGAATTCGTAAATCAATTGGTAAGGAGCGAACTTATGGAAAGCTTCTCTACGAGGAGGCAGACATCAAAAAAGAATTGAGCTTATTGGCGAAAAGGGTAAGTCAGTTGCTAGTTGCTAAAGATAAAAAAGGAAGAACAATTGTCTTAAAGGTACGTTATAGTGATTTTACAACTTTGACGAAGCGGATTACATTGGAAGAAAAAACAAATCAGTTTGAGAAGATAGAAAGAGAATCTCAGATTCTCTATGAGAATTTGACGAATACTAGAGAGGGGATTCGTCTCTTGGGAGTGACGGTGACAGGTTTTTAACGGCTTATTTAAGCCTATACTTCTTGAATGCTCTTTGATTCATAGAGGAGAAAAAGAAAATCACTGACTATGTAAACATGACGTCCATTACCTAAAATGGAACGCTACTATCTAAAGATGTCCAGGTTGTGACAAGTAAGACTAGGGACTCTAGCAATCAAACCAGTATTCCAGATAGGACTTCTGTGGAAAAAGGAGATACTTTAGCTATGGTTCTTCCTGTGGAAATCGATTTGATTATGAAACTGAATTTTCCAGTTTTAAATGGGAATACAGTAGTTGGGACGGTTGAGATGGATCCGACTACTCAAAAAGCAATCATTACTTTTTCAGATTATTTTATAAAACCTAAATTGTCAAATTAAGTTAGACTTTTCATCTAACTCAGAAAAACTTGGTAGAGTGTTTGATAATTCAAGGACTTCCTAGGAATTCTATTTCTTTTATCAGCTATAGCTGATAAATAATTTTGAGAAATAGTAGTAAAATCCATTTGTTTCGGTAGTCCATTTCGTCTTAATAAGCCATTAGAATGTTCATTGAGACCTCGTTGACCAGGACACCCTGGATCCGCAAAGAAAATATCAATGTCGTGTGCATTCGAAATAGATTTCTAATTAGAAAATTCTTTCCCGCAATCAAATGTGATCGACTTAAAGAAGTGGCTAGGGACTTGAGATAACCATTGATTGATGGAAGCATCAATATTACTGGCTTTCCGTCCATTGGTTTTCAGTGTAAGGTTACTGAGTCGAAAGGCGGTAAATATTTTTTTAGCTCTCCCTGAATATAATCGCTATAACAAAGGATTGTATGAGTGGATTGGCTTCAGAGAAAAGGTTGTTACCTATCAAAACCAAGTACGTGAAGTAGGTAAAAGTAAGTTTGGTTTTAAAAAATCGTTTGATTACGCCATGCAAGGGCTGATTTCTTTTAATGATTGTCCACTTCGAATTTGTATTCAGTTTGGATTTATCGGCCTAGGGACGGCCCTCTTGTATTTATTTTTAGAGGTGCCCTATAGTTTTTTGACAATTTCTTCGTTAGTCAAGTGCATGCGAAAAATGGGGTGTATCAGTGTTTTTCCGACTGTCCTGTTGAATGAGCTTCCAGTAACGTTTCAGTGCTTTATATTCATGAGATTTGCGTTCAAATTGGTTCATAATTTGAATACGAAGTCGGTTCATAGTTCGGCTCATAGTTACGGTGCAATTGGATTTAGCTTTGTCTTTCTTTTGATTAAGTGATACAATGGTCTCAAAACGAAATCCTGGCTAGTTCCCTTAATAGGACTATCGAAGTAGAATTTTCCGTCTATGTTTATTCCATGGTCAAAAGATAATTTAATGTGGGGGTGGAGAAATTGGAAAGATTTGACAATCTGTTCAATTTCTTCCCTTTTTTGTAACTGTACTTGTATGTTTTCATCTCTGAATGTTGAAATGGGCTTTAAAGAAGTGCGCGATAAACAAAATTACTGTCGCAGTGTCTTTTAAGTATGGTATAATAGAGCAGATAAAATTTGGAAATACTTAATTTTTAAGTGATTTATGAAACGAACCTGGGCCAAGAAAAGAATCGTTTGTAAAAATGAAACAGTTCTTCAATGATTATTCATAAATGGAAGTAGGAGATGGAAAAAGAATGTCTAGAAAAGCGGTTGTATTTTCAGCAAATCTTTCTTATATGGAAAAGTTGGAAGTAGCCATTAAATCCTTATGTGCTCATCAAAAATACTGGAAGATTTATGTCTTGAATGAAGATTTGCCAACCGAGTGGTTTGCCATTATGAATCGCCGGTTGCAGGTCATTGATTCTGAGATTCTCAACTGCCGCATGTCTGCGGAGAGTTTTCAACAGTTTTCGCTCCCTAGTCCGCATATCCATTATGCAGCCTATTTTCGTTACTGTATCCCAGAGATTGTAGAGGAAGCCCGCGTTCTCTATTTGGACTGTGATATGATTTTTACAGAGGATTTGTCTCCCCTTTTTGAGGTGGACTTAAAAGGCTATGGTTTGGGGGCGGTTGTTGATAAGCCGACCACAACTGAGGGATTCAATTCAGGCTTACTCTTGATAGATCGCATCTGGTGGCAGGAAAACCAGGTGACGGAGAACTTAGTTGCGTTAACCGAAAAACACCATCATGAGGTTTATGGAGATCAAGGGATTTTAAATCTCTATTTTAAAGAGCGTTGGTATCGACTTCCTTGGACTTATAACCTCCAAGTAGGATCAGATAAAGACCAGTATCACTATGGTGATTTGGCCTGGTATGATGCTTTTAAAGGAATTCCAGCTGTTATTCATTACACCTCCCACAACAAGCCTTGGACTTCCCATCGTTTCAATCGTTTTCGGGAAATGTGGTGGTTTTATTACGCCCTGTCTTGGGAAGAGATCTTGCTCAGAAAGCCTTTTGAAAAACTGGAATTTGAAGATTTGGTGGGAGATTTTCGTTATCATACGGCTATTTATACCGATACAGCAAAAATTCATGGCTTGGAGTTCCTGCTTCGATCTCTGCCAGATGTCGCCTTTCATATACTAGCACATAGTTATTTTGGTTTTGACTTAGTACGATTAGAACGCTATCCCAATCTGTTCCTCTATCCTTCTTTTGACCCTTTGACAAGTCGAAAGGTTTTGGAAAAGATCGATTTCTACCTAGATATCAATCTCTATGAAGAGGTGGATCGGATTACTGAACAATTCTCTCAACAAGATCTTCCAATCTTTTCTTTTGAAGGGACCAATCATGTGAATAATGGGGGCAATCAAGTTTTTGCAGATGACCGAGCAGAAGAAATGGTGGAAGCTATTCGTAAGTGTATAGAGACAAGTGAGAAAAATAGTGGAAAAGAATGAAGTCGTAACGATTGTGATTCCCATATACAATGTGGAAATCTACATCAGACAATGCCTAGAGACGGAGAACAACCATACTTATCCACATCTAGAGATTATTTTGAACAATAGTAGAACACCAGACTAGTCCGAAGAAATTTGTAAAGAGTTTTTTAGACGGGATGCACGAATTTGCTATATTCGTCAGGAAAATGGTGGCTTGTCTGCCGCACGAAATACAGGGATTGAGCTTGCAACGGGAGATTACATCACTTTTATCGATCCAGATGATTGGGTGACCGAGAACTATGTGGAAACCCTTTACCAACAGCTCAAGAGCTATGATGCAGATATTTCGATTGGTACCTATAACCTCTATGATGAGAGTAAGAGTAGCTATCTCATCAAGGTGACCGAAGAAGACTATTCTGAGACCCTGTATGAAGGACGTGCGATTATCGACCAGGATGCGATCCAGGAGACCAAAGATATGGCCTGGGTCTGTGCTATGATGAAGCTGTACAAACGTGAACTGTTTGAGGGTCTTCGTTTTCCGATTGGTAGGAATGTGGAGGATAATTTCCTCATGTATAAGCTTTTATTAAAAGCCAGCCGCGTGATTCACACAGAGAAATGTATTTATTGGTACCGTGTTGGTCGTAAAGACACCCTTTCACAAGTCTAGACTGAAAAACGCGTTCTCGATGAAATGGAAGCTAAAAATGAAAAACTAGCCCTTTTAGGCATGTTAGACTATGACGTGACCTGGCATCGTTATATCTATAAAACCCATCTCAAACGAGCGATTGAAAAATTAGAAGAAGCCAATCTTCATGAAAGTGAAACCTATCAACGAGCCTCTTTCAATTTGACATTACTAGAAGATTAAAACTGTAGACTGCTAGTGTCTAGCAGAAAGGAAACATATGCTGATTATTACCCATCAAGCCAGCAGGGAATTAGATCGCCTTCGCGCCATCTGTCAGGCTGTTGGCCTTAGACCTCGTGTCCTATATACCAATTTTGAGGCTGATCTTGAAACAGATAGTCTTAGCCTCATCAGCCCTCTTATTTATACTTCGCAAGAAGATGAAGAGGGAGAACCCCTATTTTTCAATGATCTACCCGTTCCACCATTTTGGGAATTATGGACAACGGGAGTTGAGACCTATATTTTTGATGGTAAAGAAAAGAGAGCCAACCTTGTTTTTCGAGAAGATTACCAAGCACGGACAGTAGAGCGGGTTGAATGGTTCGGTCAGGGTCAAACTGTTACCATGATCGATTACTACAATCGCTATGGTTGGCGCTACAAACAAGGACAAGTAGATGCAGCAGGAAGTCCTCTCTTAGAGACTTATTTCAACCGAATGCAAGATGAAGTCCTTGTGCATTATGTCAAGTCAGGCCATCTTCTCTATCAAAAGAAAGAGGGACGAGACCAATTCTTTTTAAATCAAGAAACCATCCTCCAATCAGCCTTAAACCTGGCATTCAAGAATGAAGACTTGGTGATTTGTATGGATCCCAATCTCGTGTCCCAGTTGGATCCGATGGAAGCAGGGCGGCTTTTATTATGTGTGACCAGTCATGATCAACTGGATGATTTTAAAGACAAGGTCGCAGGCATCATCATTAGTGGCGATGTTCCTCTAAAAGAGAGAAGAGAAGAGTTCCTATATCTCACTGGTGCAGCAATTGAGCCTGAGGTTTCCTTTAAGGCACAGGCCATGGTGATGACAAATTCAGAAAATATTGAAGGTCTGGATCAGCTAGTCGAGGAATTTTCAGAACTTGACTTCCATATTGGAGCTTTAACAGCTATGGGGTCAAAATTGACTAATTTACAAGGAAAAAGCAATGTCCATTTATACCCTTGTATCACCCCTCAAGAATACCAGCAGATTCTCAGCGAATCCTCCCTATATCTGGACTTAAACTATGAAAACGAAGTTCGCCGAGCAACCTTTGATGCACTAGAACAGAGTCTTTTGCTCTATGGACTTGAAGATAGAGTCCATCAGGAGAGCTACAAACAGCTCCCAACGGTTTATGCTTCGTTAGAAGAACTAAAAGAGGGGATACGCAGTCTCCTTCAGGAATCACATGGTTTTTCATTGGCTTTAGAAAAGCAACAAGTGTGCTTGCATTTGACAACCAAGGGAGAGGTTGAACAGTTCTTTAAAGAAAAGAGTGGGGGCAGCAGATGACAATTTATACCTTTAACTTACTTTTGGGTTATGAATCCAATGGGGTGGATGTAGCGCAGGTGTCACGAGCCCGGATGCTTCGTGCTCTCAGGCAACCAGCAAAATTTGTTTTTACAAATTGGGCAGATCCTCATTATCTGGATTACTTCCTTTCCCTGGGGCACCGAGACGAGGAAATCTTATCCGCTTATCTGACTTTTACCGATCAAAAAGTTACTCATCCCAGACTCACTGTCGAAGCGCTCCAACAGGCCTTTGAATTGACCAGACTGGATATAGTTGAGGCTTCAGACCGGGAGGTGGTTTACCGCTTCGCTGACAGTAGTCAATTGATTTTTAAGCTAGACCCTCATGCAGGGGGACGCGTTCGATTTGTGGACTATTTGTTTAATGGTCAATTGATGAAGCGCGAATGGTATGGTGACCGACTGTTAGCGACCGAATACTATGTAAGTGGAGAAGTCGTTCGAAGAATCTTCCATCACCAAGATGGAAGCCTTGCATTTGAAACCCTGAAGCAAGGGGGGCAATGGTTATACCGTCTAGAGAGCGAAATCATCACCAGTCAGACAGAAATGATGCGGCGATTCCTAGCAAAACTTACCTTCAAGAAAGAGGATATTCTCTTATTAGATCGTGCCTCTTTATTAGAATTTGTCCGTCCAATTTTTGAATTAGACGCACCAGCAAAACTAGGTTTTGTTTTTCACTCAGAACATGAGTTTGAAGATGGATCTCTGAATTATGAGTACTATTATATCTTTAAAAATGCCCAGCGCTTTGATTTCTTTATCGTAGCGACAGAAGCTCAAAAGAAAATCTTAACGGAAACGCTAGGAAAACAAGGGATTCCGCCGATTCCTATTTATGTGATTCCTGTCGGGCATCTAGATCAGTTAAACCAACCACTGGTTGAGCGAAAAAACTTCAGCATTATTTCAGCTTCTCGACTAGACCCAAGAAAACGCTTGGATTTTGCCATTCGTGCGGTAGCATTGGCCCACGAAAAAGAGCCTAGGCTACAATTCGATATTTTCGGAAGAGGATCTCAACAGGATCAGCTACAGGCACTCATTCACGAATTGGGGGCCCAAGACTATATCCACCTGAGGGGGTATGCAAAGCTGGAAGAAGTCTATCCGACCTATCATGTCTACCTGACCACTTCCCAATGGGAGACTTTTGGCTTGACGCTGATGGAGGCGATAGGTGCAGGACTAGCTATGGTTGGCTTTGATGCGCGTTATGGCAACCCTACCTTCATCAAGGATGGGCAAAATGGCTATTTGGTCCCTTATAGCAAGAAAATGAGTGACGCTCAGTTGATATCCACTATGGCTGATCGGATTGTTCATGTTTTTCAAGAAGACCTAGAAGCCTTCCACCAAGCTTCTTATCAATTAGCTTCAGAATTCTTGGAGGCCCCGATCCTTGACAGATGGAAAAATTTCCTGAAGGACATTCAGGAAAAGTAAACGTGTCGCTTTAAGGTGCTTACCAAGTATAGTGAGGGATAAAAAACATCAATTTAATGACTGAATTTATCTGCAGTGGCTACTTCCGCTGCAGATATTTTTGGCTCTTTATCAACCGTAGTGGGGAGATGAAATGAGCCTATTTTAAAGTTTAGGAGTCTTCCTTTTAAGAATAGCTAATACTCA
>NZ_KQ969158.1:130941-136792 GCF_001578805.1 Streptococcus sp. DD10
TAACGTAATACTCAAAAAAACTCTAAGATTGCTGCCTATGGATTATCCATTGGAGAATGATAGAGTTTCTATTATGTTTATTTAAAAAATTCAGCAATATCTGTTTCTTCTATCCCAATCATAGGATTGATCTGATTCCAATTTTCTTTAGAAAGTAGATAGTTTTTCACATCCTTTTCCACAAAGTTTTCGGTGTTATCCACAGCGATAACAGGGTGATTCACATCTTTATCCACATCTTCTGTGGATAAATTTTGAAAATCTGTGGATTGGGGCTGCTTGTTTTCTTCAAACCGTTCAATTAGATACGTTTTTCGAGAAGTTCCTGTATTTTGTGTGGCAAAGTCAAATGCCTGGTACTCCCCAAGAAGAATCAGCTTACTCTTAGCACGGGTGATTGCTGTATAAATGAGATTGCGCTGGAGCATCCGACGACTACTAGAAGTTATGGGGAGAATTACTACTGGAAACTCACTTCCTTGTGATTTGTGAATACTCATAGCGTAGGCAAGGCGGATTTTATACCATTCATTACGAGGGTAACGAATCTCGCCTCCGTCAAAGTTAAGTAAGAGTTCGTCTTGCTTAGAATCGGTATATTTGGCAGGTGTTAGTTCAGTAATATAGCCTAAATCTCCGTTAAAAACATTGCTTTCTGTATCGTTAACCAGGTGAATAACTTTATCTCCTTCACGATAGGTTGTCTCGTTAAAAGTAAAGCTTAGCTGCTCTTTGATAGCTGGGTTAATGAGTTCTTGCATAAGATGGTTGATATTGTCAATTCCGGCTTGTCCACGATACATGGGAGCTAGAACTTGTACATCCTGAGCTGCGATACCACTGCGAATGGCTGCACCAGCTATTCTTTCAATCATTTGAGGGATGTGTTCGCTTCTTGTTTCGAAATAAGAACGATCTGCTTTTTTGGCGGTAAAGTCAGCCGGAAGCAGTCCTTGACGGATCTGACTTGCTAACATAACGATGGTGGAGTCTTCACTCTGTCGATAGATTTTTTCTAACTTGACCTGAGGGAGACAGCTTACGTGAAGCAAATCAGCTAAAACTTGACCAGGGCTGACTGAGGGTAGCTGATCTGCATCTCCGACGATAAGGATTTGACTATTAGAAGAGATATTTTGTAGGAGTTGGTTGGCTAACCAGGTATCTACCATGGAAAATTCATCTATTATGATCAGATCCGCATCTAGATAATCACTGAGGTTACTAACCTCATCATCTCCAGTCATACCTAGATGCCTGTGGATAGTGGCACTGGGAAGTCCTGTTAGTTCATTCATCCTCCTTGCTGCTCGTCCAGTAGGTGCTGCAAGGAGAATAGGAAGCTCTGACTTTTTGCGTAAGTCCAGCTTGTGTAGAGCGGCATAGACAGCGATAAAACCATTAATAACAGTTGTTTTTCCGGTACCAGGACCTCCTGTTAAGATAAAGACTTTGTTATTAATAGCATTGCAGATGGCTTCCTTTTGGATGGTATCATAAGAGATTCCAAACTCGTCTTCGACCTCTGCGATTAGATCCAAAATCTGTTTCACAGGGTACATCTGTTGCTGTCCCTTCTCTAGGATTCGTATAAGGTTAGTTCGAATTCCTTCTTCTGCAAAAAAGAGGCTATTGTCAAAAATTTTCGTATCGACGTTTTGTACTCTATCATCTTGAATGAGGAGCCCCAACTCTTGAGCTACTGCTTCAGGAGCTAGTTCAACAGGGCGAGCCGTTTCGAGCAAGTTGATACAATACTCTAATAAATCTCTAGCTTCTACATAAGTATCGCCTCGCTCCATGGAAAGGCTAAAGAGACTATGGATGAGTCCTGCACGATAGCGAGCAGGGGCAATAGCTTCAATGCCTAAACTTTCAGCAATTTGATCAGCAATTTTAAAGCCGAGCCCTTGGATGTCTTCAACTAACTGATAGGGGTTACTTTCGATAATCTCCAAAGTTTCCTCTTTGTAGAAATCTTGGATTTGAAAGGCTAAGCGATTGGGAATGCCGTATTCAGCAAGTTGGGAGAGAATGAGTTCTGTTCCATAATTTGTTCGCAGAGTGCTGATAAAAGCCTCCCGATTTGTCGATGATAAGCCTGATATACTTTGGAGTTTTTCGGGTTTCGCTAAAATCTGATTGATAGTATCTTCTTCACCGTAGAGGTCAATGATCTTTTGAGCAGTTTTGCGTCCAATTCCTTTGAAGTGCTCACTAGAAAAGTATTTTACCAAACCTTGACTACTAGGTTTTTCTTTTTCATAACGTACAATCTTAAGTTGTTTGCCATATTTTGGATGTTGAACTAGCTCTCCCCAGAAAGTATAGTTTTCTCCTTCTAGAACATCAGCAATAGTCCCTGTTACAATGATATCTAGATCATCATAGTCATCGGCATTGGTAGCCGATATTTCAAGGAGCAAAATTCTGAAAAAATTACTAGGATTTTCAAAAATAATCCGTTCAATAGTACCTGTAAAGTAAAATTCCATAGTATCCCTTCATATGAAAAGCACCAGTTAGTTTACCTGGTGCCTGTGTTTAGCTAGTTAATCAACCTGTCCAATGCGGTTAAAAGGCCAGAAGCGGAAGATGACTTCGCCTGTAATTTGGTCTTTTTTGAAGGTACCGACTTGACGACTATCTTTTGAAACCAGACGATCATCACCTAAGAGGAGGTATTCACCTTCTGGAACGGTAATGGTAAAGTTGGTGTCCCAGTTGTCATTAACTGTAAAGGCCAGTGCCTGTTGAGCACGGAGCTGGAAGTTTTGGCTGTAAGAATAGGTTTCCTGGAGTTTATCTTTTTGAAAGAGGGCAATATACTCTTTCAAGTATGGTTCTTCGGTTTCTTTTCCGTTAATATAGAGTTTATCATTGTCATAGCGAATGGTATCACCCGGCATGCCGACGACACGTTTGACAATGGCTTTTTTTGTACCATCTTCCTCTTCTTCAGCTACAACGATATCAAAGCGATTGATTGGGGAGATTTTACTGATGATGAGGTTTTCGCCATCAGCTAAGGTGGGATCCATTGAGTGACCGTCAACACGGACAGAGCCCCAGATAAATAGTCGTGATAAGGCAATCAGAATGAGGAAGAGAATGAAAAATCCCCATTCGTTCATAAATCGTTTCCAATAATTTTTATTCATTTTACTTTCCTTGCTAACATTTGTGCTTTTTGAGTATTTTTAAAATGAAGTTTTGCAGTGTGTCTAAGTGTCTCCATGCCGTAAGTTTTGAGGATGCGACTGGCTACTTGGTCACTTTTTGAACCAGCTCCACTTGGTAAAGTCATCCCCACCTCCTGGCCTAGTTTAGCTAGATTATCTAAAAACATACTGCGCGCGATGATGGAGCTGACTGCTACCGCCAGATATTTTCCCTCAGCTTTCTCTTCTAAAGTCACAGGGTTGGAAAAATGGTTACTTTCATTTTTCAGATATTTTTGATAATTTTTTTCTGTTGTGAAGGCATCAATGATAATTTTTTTAGGTTGGACACCTTGTTTCAGTAGTAAATATAGGGCTTGGTTATGTAGAGCTACCTTGACAGAGACTGCATTATAGCCTTGCTCAATCACTTCATTATATTTTTTTGGTGTTAATAGTAGCGCTTGGTGAGCGATTTTTTCCTGCAAGATAGGAGTGAGTTGCTGAATCCGCTGATCAGTCATATTTTTGGAGTCGTCTACTCCTAACTGTCGGAGATAGTCGTGCTGATCAGGGGTGACAAATGATGCCACCACGGTCAATCCTCCAAAGTAGGAACCGTTGCCGACCTCATCTGATCCCATCAGCGACATGTTCTGTCCTGCTGGACTATAGCTTGTGCGTGGGCTTTCACTATATCCCAGCTCAGTCGCATAGCGCACTGCGTCTTCGCCTTGGATGACCACTTTTCCTGACGTATAAACGCTGATAGTCGCCCCCGCTGGTTTTAGAAAATACTGGATATAAGGATTTCTACTGGGAAGGAGACTCTCTTGATACCGCTTGATTAAGCTAGTCACCAACTCTTTCTGCGGTGTTAAACTAATGGTTTCCATTCCCTTATTTTACCATAAATTCGAAAAATCGTCTGATATTTATATAAAGAATTTTATTTGTTAGGGAATTTTGCTATACTAATTATAGAAGTTTACGGAGGTAGGTTGTGGATTTGCAAAGATTGTTTCCCCAGGGGCGCTGGGTGGAGAGTCGTGTGACAGGTGGGGGTACTTACTGTTTTCCCTTAGAGTCGGGTTTCTGGTTGGTAGATCGATCCAGTTTGACTGAGCGGGAGCATGCTTTGGCTGATTTGATTGAACCGACTGAAAAAAGCCCGCTTTATGGACATCCTTTGTATGATTTTCTAGAGCTGCGTGGGCCCCAGCCTAACCTTCAGGTCAAGGCTGTTCAGTTTGTTCATTTGCATATTCGCCAGACTAGTTTGGAGAATATGGGGGAGCTTTTGGATATGTTGCAGTTCTTTTTCTCAAACTATTTAACTCATTTTCAGGCTAATCACAAAGATTATGTCTTAGTTTTGGATCAGACTCGATTTACAGAAGTTACCGAGATTTTGGAAGACACCCTATCAGCTATGGAGTTTGATTTTGACAGTCAGTTGAGTTTTTTGGTGGGCAATGTCTTGACCAGTAAACAGAGTGGTGATTGGCCAGGGATTTTTCAGTTAGAGCGCCAGCTATTTTCCAAATGGAATGCCCAGTTTAGCCGTTCTGCTTGCTTGAGCTTTAGTCGGATCTACCTGTGGTGGCAGCGTCGAGAGCCTGTTTTTGCCAGCTACCTCAGCCAGTTGATTCAGAACCAAGAGGGGTTGACCGATATTATCTTAGCTATCTGGCAAGAAAGTGCTGTGCTGACCAAAGCAGCGCAGAAACTCTATATCCATCGGAACACCCTCCAGTATCGGTTGGAAAAATTTCATGAAGCCACAGGACTGTCCCTGAAAAACATGGACGACTTGGCACTGTGTTACCTGACTGTTATGGGACAAGCTTTTTAAACGAGATTCTGCACAATTTAATCAAGACCAGTAAAATACGTTTCAACTAAAACGGCAAATAAAACATATAAATTCTTTATTTTCCTTTATCGGTGTTGTATAATAATATATGGATAGAGATATATGAAACTAGAAAGGAATAAAGATCGGAAAACTATATCGTTTCTGTACTGCTAACAAGCAGTAATACTGAATTTTAATTAAAGCACTGTGAGTTTAGTATTGGTGATATTCATGCCTATAATCGAAAGGAGTATCGTCATGAGAAAAATAACAAAATGCTTGGCTCTTGCTTTATGGATTGTGACTGCTATTCGAGCCGTTATAAATAGAAGATATACTGGAAACATAAGCATTCAATGGGGAACTTACACTTATCCTAGTGTGGTTATTGACCACTCAGGACTGTGTGGGTAGGTAGGATTCATGTTAAAACTAAAACGACATCAACGTATGTTTTGGTTGGCATTTTTAATCGGTTTTTTACTGTATTTTATTTTCCAGTATGTTTCTCATAAATAGCAGTATCCCCTCTTGATTCTTGTCAAGAGGGGTGATTTATATCGAAAAAAGCTTATTATTTATATTCATCACGATCTTTAATGAAATCTAAAGAAATAGACGAGTTCAAACAAAAGTCGGAAGTGGAATGAAGATAACAGTCAAAACAGAAGTGAAAATCTATCTAAAAAACAGCCGAATAATCCTTTTTTCCCTTGTTTTTCTGTGACTGCAAGCCTGATTTCCAATTTAAAAACAAATTTATCACGATCCAAAAATCAAGTGGAACAGCTATAATGGTAAGGACAAGGTTAATAGTTTAAACTAATACTCA
>NZ_KQ969158.1:137712-168524 GCF_001578805.1 Streptococcus sp. DD10
AAGCATCTGCCAGGTCTGCTTTTCTCTATCGGTTTGTTTTTCCACTTGAAATAGAGCATGTTCCAAGACCAAATAAAGGTGGCGAAAGCCAGTATAAACAGTGTAAAAAAGAGGTCAAATATTGTCTCATAAGTGTGCGATAGATGCGAGAAAATGTAGGGCAAGCATTAAGAGGGGCAAAAGAATGTGCCAGACCATGCCTAGCACCAAGGAAAGCCCAATGATAACCAGCCCTTGATTGACCTCGGGGCGCCGTTTTTTGCGAGTAGCGTAGAGGCAGATGGGAATGGGGCTGAGTGCCAAGCAAACGATGGCAAGCAGGTTGATACCATTTGGAAAGCAGAACATAGCGCTTCAAATAAAATCTCAAAAAGATGGAAGTATTTTTGTAAACCTGCACAAAGGGACAGTATATTTTTGTGCAAGGTGACCTAGAAAAATAAAACGCTTTCATTTAAAATAAAGGTAATCATAAAACAAAGAGGAGACCACTCATGGTACAACTGAATTTAAAAAATGTTTATAAAAAATATCCAAATGCTGAACACTATTCTGTTGAAGACTTCAACCTCAATATCAAAGATAAGGAATTTATCGTATTTGTAGGTCCTTCAGGATGTGGTAAGTCAACCACTCTTCGTATGATTGCAGGACTTGAAGACATTACAGAAGGGGAAGTTTATATCGACGAGACTTTGGTCAATGATGTGGCACCAAAAGACCGCGACATCGCCATGGTTTTCCAAAACTATGCTCTTTACCCACACATGACTGTTTACGATAACATGGCTTTTGGTCTTAAACTTCGGAAATACTCTAAAGAAGACATTGACAAACGTGTAAAAGAAGCAGCTGAAATCCTTGGATTGACTGATTTCTTGAGTCGTAAACCAGCCGACCTCTCAGGTGGTCAACGCCAACGTGTTGCCATGGGACGTGCTATAGTCCGTGATGCTAAAGTATTCCTTATGGATGAGCCACTCTCAAACTTGGATGCTAAACTGCGTGTATCTATGCGTACAGAAATCGCTAAAATCCACCGCCGTATCGGGGCAACGACTATCTATGTAACCCATGACCAAACTGAAGCCATGACCTTAGCTGACCGCATCGTTATCATGTCTGCGACTAAAAATGCTAGTGGAAATGGGACTGTTGGACGTGTTGAGCAAATCGGTACACCACAAGAGCTCTACAATTCACCAGCTAACAAGTTTGTTGCAAGCTTTATCGGTAGCCCAGCCATGAACTTCTTTAATGTAACTTTGAAGGATGGTGTTTTGACGAACGGCAAGAACTTTAACATGCCACTTCCAGAAGGACAACGCAAGGTTCTGGAAGGAAAAGGTTATGCTGGTAAACAACTCATCTTTGGTATTCGTCCTGAAGATATCAAAGCCTCTCAATTAGAACTGAATACGTTCCCAGATACTAGTCTTGAGTCTGAAGTTATCGTATCTGAATTACTAGGCTCTGAATCTATTCTTTACAGCAAAGTGGACGACTTCGAGTTTACTTCACGTGTCGATGCGCGTGATTTCCACCAACCAGGGGAATCTGTTCGTTTGGCTTTTAATCTCAATAAAGCACACTTCTTTGATGTAGAAACTGAAAAAACTATTTAAGTTTAACTTAATGTATCACGATACAGCCAGACTTGAAAGGGTCTGGCTTTTATTTTTGCTTAGCAATAAGAAATCGTAATTCATGAAATAGTATTAACGATTCTAAATGATTTTTGTTTATTTATAACTTAGGACTAGGAGCTTGTGAAAAATGTTTTATTATTGCATCGAGGTGTAAACGAGGTAGAGAATTGTTTTGTATGCTAGATTAATGATAGGAATTCGATGATGAAGTTGCTCTATTGTATAGAAACGATTTAAGTTCATGGGTTACTTTAAAATATGTATAAAAAATGAATGAATGTTATTTTTTATTAATTATTTTTTAAAATTTGCTTGACAATATCGAAAAATTCTTTTAGAATAATAGAAAATTAAAGAACAACACCGAATGAAATTTTTCAGAAGCGATTCTCGTGACTGTGAAATGGACGGAACTCTGGAGAGACCATGATGGCACCGAAGGGGCAAGGCGGGAAACTGCTCAAACTCTCAGGTAAAAGGACAGAGCTAAGGATGGCTTTTTTGCTTGTCCCAGCATATCCAGAGTACATGTTTTTAACATGTACTCTTTCATTTTTTAGGTGTGGAAAGGGATAGTATGTTAAATCTGTTAAACCAAATTGATGCCTTTGTCTGGGGACCACCCCTTTTATTCCTTTTAGTAGGGACAGGAATCTACCTGACAATTCGACTGGGGCTTCTTCAAATTACACGATTGCCTCAAGCTTTTCGTCTAATTTTTACTTCAGATAGTGGAAAAGGAGATGTATCTAGTTTTGCAGCACTTTGCACGGCTCTGGCAGCTACAGTTGGGACTGGGAACATCATTGGGGTAGCAACAGCTATTAAAGTAGGCGGACCGGGTGCCCTCTTTTGGATGTGGATGGCTGCCTTCTTTGGAATGGCGACCAAGTATGCCGAGGGGTTGCTTGCCATCAAGTACCGTACAACTGATGAAAATGGGGCTGTTGCAGGAGGTCCTATGCATTATATTCTCATCGGGATGGGAGAAAAGTGGCGTCCGCTAGCAATCTTCTTTGCAGTTGCAGGTGTCTTGGTAGCGCTCCTTGGTATCGGGACCTTTACCCAGGTCAACTCCATCACCGAGTCCGTGCAAAATACTACTAGCATAGCACCAGCTCTCACGGCGACTATCCTAGCGATTCTAGTAGCTGTTGCGGTGTTTGGAGGCCTCAAGTCTATCTCTAATATTTCAACAGCAGTTGTGCCATTTATGGCTATTATCTACATCATTGGGACGCTGACGGTTATTGCTTTTAACTTGGATAAAATTCCTGGAACACTTGCCTTGGTCTTTACATCAGCTTTCAGTCCCGTAGCAGCAGTTGGAGGTTTTGCAGGGGCAAGCATCCGCACCGCTATCCAAAATGGTGTGGCGCGTGGCGTTTTTTCAAACGAATCTGGGCTTGGTTCAGCTCCTATCGCTGCAGCTGCAGCTAAGACAGATGAGCCAGTGGAACAAGGGTTGATTTCTATGACAGGTACCTTTATCGATACTCTCATCATCTGCACCTTGACTGGTTTAACCATCCTCGTTACAGGTGTGTGGAACAGTAGCTTAGACGGGGTTTCTCTAACTCAGTCAGCCTTTTCAACAGTCTTTGGAAACTTTGGACCGAGTCTTTTGACGGCATTTTTAGTTCTTTTTGCTTTCACGACTATCATCGGTTGGAACTACTATGGAGAGCGCTGTTTCGAGTTTCTTTTCGGGGTTCAGTTTATTTGGCTTTACCGCCTTGTTTTCGTGGCAATGGTTTTATTGGGTGGTTTTATTGAACTAGATATGGTTTGGGTCATCGCTGATATTGTCAATGCACTCATGGCATTGCCGAATTTGATTGCCCTTCTTGTATTGTCACCTGTTATTATCGCAGAAACTAAAAAGTATTTTACTAAAAAAGATAAGTAAATGATCCGCCTCTGGCGGATTTTTTGTTAATAGGATTATAAAAATCGCCAAATAAAATTAGTTCATTAAGTAAATGAGTTGACAAAGAATACTTTTGATTAGATTTCAAATAGTGGGAGTGAGAAAGTTATTTGTAAGTCACAGAGGTTAGAATAGGACAGACTTTCTCGTAGATAAAACGTAAGATGTCCAGTACAGAAAAGAGTTTATTGAAATGACACACAAAAAGATGCTAGGACACATTATTTAAGAATTTTTGCAAGGGGAACTTTTCTCATTTCTTACTCCCATAACCTAAAAAAACGAGTCTCTTCCCTCTTTATGGTATAATAGAACAAAGAAGAATGAGGTTTCCTATGAATATACTAAACCGTTACTTGGCTCAGTTTAATTGGACGCAAATATTGGATGATAGCTTTTCTAAGCTAATTTCACTTTTACTCTTATTTATTATTTTTTACCTAATCAAAAAGATGGTTCATCTTTCTGTTAAAAAAATTATTGCACCATCTTTAAAACTCTCCACCCAAGATGAAGGACGGCAAAAAACGATACTGAAACTAGTGGAGAACGTTCTCAACTATGCTCTTTATTTCTTTTTGATTTATTGGATACTATCTATCTTGGGGATGCCGGTCTCTAGTCTTTTAGCTGGAGCAGGGATTGCAGGGGTTGCAATTGGGATGGGGGCACAAGGCTTTCTTTCAGACTTAGTTAATGGTTTTTTTATCCTTATTGAACGTCAGTTGGATGTTGGTGATAATGTTCGCTTGACAAATGGTTCCATTACGATTTCTGGGACAGTTGTCAGTGTCGGAATTCGAACAACTCAGGTCCGAGGTGCAGATGGAGTCTTGAACTTTGTCCCGAATCGCAATATAACTGTTGTCAGCAATCGTTCTCGTGGGGATATGAAGGTTTTGGTGGATCTCCCTCTTTATGGTAATACAGATTTGGATAAGGTTTACCAGATAATAGAGGAAGTGAATCAATCTCAGATGAAAAACTACCCAGATGTGATAGAAACTCCCACGATCTTAGGACCAAAGTTGGATACTAATGGGCAGTTCTATTTTAGAGTCAGTCTGACTGTTAAGGCGGGAAAGGAAACCACTATCTACCACACTTTTTATAGGTTTTATCATGACGCACTCTTAGAAGCAAGGATTGAATTGCCGACACCTACTAATTCTGGAACAATTACGAAGAAATGAGGGGAAAAATGACAAATCATATTCCAAAAGAAATCATAACAGATGAAGGGCATGTCTATCATTTACAAAAACCGCTCCATAAGCAAGGTTGGTTTTGGGTCTCCTTAGCCAGTTGGTTATTGTCTGGTTTACTATTTATTACATTGATAGCTGTTATTGTACTGAATAGCTTTTTAGTCTCAAATGGGGGAACAATTCAGAACTATTTAAATGGTGGAGGGTATTATCAGAATGCGAATGCCTATGAGGAGAATTCTTTAGGTGAAGCAGCCTATCTATACGATGACAGTAAGTTAACGGTAATGTCTATCCAGCAAGATAGTAAAAAAGTATTAGCAGATGATGCGACAGGACGGGCAGTTGTTGTTCATATCGAGCTAGAAAATCAATCTAAAAAACCCGTTCTCCTTAATCCGTATCTCTTCTCTTTGTTTGATCAAGAAGGAAATGTCTATTTATTGGATGCTTCAACCTTTGAACAAGGAGCATGGAATCAGAGTATTAAGGCAGGAAGCACTGTAGAACTTGATCTGATTTTTGATGGTGAGGAGAGTCAAGGAAGCTACCATGTAATCTATGACGACATGATTCGCTGGTGGCAGGAAGAATTGGGAACAACAGCAAGCAGTAGTGAAATTTGACATATCTGATTAAGTACAACAACAAACTGGATGTTTTGTATCAACATCCAGTTTTTTTGATTTCGCATACTCTAGGATAAATGTTTGTTTTTTTATGCAAGGAATAGAAAAAATATTAAAAACTATTGACAGGCGAGTAAAAATAAGGTAAGATAAAAAAATAAATAATGAAAGTAGAAAAAAATGAAACACATACAAGAACTCATCACACAAGAATTTGAATTTAGCTTCTTTAGATAGTGTTTGTATACATGACTTCATGGGTACAAACAGCACAAGCACCTCGTTTGTATCTATGTGGCTAAGATTTTTGATTGCAGTTTATGAAAAGTTTTGATAAACTGAGATTCTTGATGATGGTCCATAGAGAAATCTCTAAATGGACCGATATCAATCTTGTTGTAAAGTGTTATCAACCGTTTAGAGTAATCTCTAAGCGGTTTTATTTTTTGTATAGGAGTTGGATATGAAAGTGATAAAAAAATTACTTGCCCCCCTTATTGTTGTAGGACTTCTACTGACCTCACTTTTGACCTTACATCAACTAAAGTCGAGTAAAAAGGCTAATGTGAAACGGATTGGAATTTCTCAATACATCACTCATAAGTCACTAGATGCCACACGAGATGGCTTTATCGAAGAGCTGGCAAAAGCTGGTTATGTAAATGGGAAAAATATTGAGATTGATTTGCAAAACGCCCAAGGTGAGCAACGGAATTTGAAAAATATCTCCAAAAATTTATCTGAATCAAGTGATTTGATTTTCGCGATTGCGACACCGTCAGCTCAAAGTTTGGTCAACACGACTAAGACGGTTCCAATTCTCTTTTCGGCAGTGACGGATCCACTTGGGGCTAAATTGGTTTCAGATTTACAAAAGCCAGGAGGAAATGTTACGGGGACAAGTGATCAATCTTCGACGGCTATTTCTACTCAAGTTGATTTGATAAAAAAAGTGAAACCGACTGCTCAGACGATTGGAATCCTGTATACACAGAGTGAACCAAATTCTGTTGTTCAAAAAGATGAAATCAAGGCGATTCTTAACTCGAAAGGCTTTACAGTTGTAGAAAAGACAATTTTAGATAGTAACAATGTAAAAGCGGCGGCAGATAGCTTGATGTCAGAGGTGGACATGGTTTTTGTTCCAACAGATAACATTATCTCCTCAACAATGGAGACAATCAAACAATTGTCTATTAAGCATCAGGTACCGGTCTTTGGTGGTTCAACGGAGATGGTTAATATTGGTGGACTTTATAATTATGGAACGGATTATACTGAATTAGGAAGACAGAGTGCCCGGATGGCAATTCGTATTCTTGAGGGAGAAAGTCCAAGTGACTTGGCAGTAGAACTGCCAGAGACCATTGAGTTGCATGTCAATAAGGAGATGGCAGATGCTCTTAATATTGATGTGACGACTTTAACAGTAGAAAACTAGGAGGTAAAAATGAACTTAGTATTATCTAGTTTATCCGAGGGAATGCTCTGGTCCATCATGGGAATTGGAGTCTATCTAACCTTTCGAGTACTTGACATTGCCGATATGACAGCAGAAGGAGCTTTTCCTTTAGGTGGGGCAGTTGTCGCAGCACAGATTCAGTCAGGAACCAATCCTTGGTTGGCTACCTTTGTTGCCTTTATAATGGGGATGATAGCGGGACTCTTGTCTGGAATTTTGCATACCAAAATGAAGATACCTGCCCTTTTAACAGGAATTGTCACCTTGACGGGACTGTATTCGATTAACATTAAAGTTATGGGTGGTGTTCCTAACCTCTCGATTGGAAATAATCATACTGTTTTCAAAAGCTTGATGCAACTAGGATTAAGCAATGAACAGGCTGTTTTTTCCCTTAGTCTAATTTGCCTTCTTGTAGTTTGTAGTGCCTTAACATTACTAATGAAGACGCAAATTGGATTAGTCTTGCGTTCAACTGGTGACAATATAGCTATGAGTGAAGCAAATGGAGTTCATGTAGACAACATGAAAATGCTGGGTTATATGATTTCAAATGGCTTGATTGCTCTCTGTGGTGCTCTTTTCGCGCAAAATGATGGCTTTTCTGATGTAACTTCAGGGACTGGGACAATTGTAGTTGGTTTAAGTGCTGTCATTATTGCTGAAGTTTTGGTTAGAGAATTAACAATCGGTTGGCGTCTCCTTTCTATTGGTATTGGAGCCATTGTATATCGTTTAATTATCTTGAATATTTATGAAATTCCAAATTTAGATCAGAATCTAGTACGACTCTTTAATGCAATTTTACTCGCATTTGTTCTCTTTGCTCCGGAATTGCAAAATCGACTGCGTATTCGTGGATTTAAATTAGGAAGTAAGTAGGAGGAAGTGATGGCAAGTTTATTATCAATTGAAGGTGTCCATAAAAGTTTTGAAGTTGGAACTGTCAATGAGAACCATGTTCTTAGAGGACTGGACTTAGAAGTAGAAGAAGGAGATTTTATCTCAGTAATTGGTGGAAACGGTGCTGGGAAGTCTACTTTGATGAATATCTTAGCGGGGAACCTCACTGTAGATGAAGGAGATATTAAGTTGGAGGGAGAATCCATCAAGCAGGTCAGCGTTCGAAAACGAGCTAAAAATATCGCCCGTGTTTTTCAGGATCCTAAGATGGGGACAGCTTCAAACCTAACTATCGAGGAAAATATGGCTATTGCACAACGGCGCGGGAAAAATCGAGGTCTAACTTGGGGAGTGCGTGAGAAAGATAGAGAACATTTCCGTATAGCCCTTAAGGAGTTAAATATAGGATTGGAGGATCGACTTAAGGCGGAAACTCAGTATCTATCAGGTGGACAACGACAGGCCCTAACTTTAGTTATGGCAGCCTTGGTTAAACCAAAACTCCTCTTGCTCGATGAGCATACAGCAGCCCTTGATCCCAAAACCAGTGCTATGGTGATGGACTTAACTCAAAAAATTGTAGAAGGTCATAACCTAACAACCCTGATGATTACCCACGATATGACTCACGCGATTGAATATGGCAATCGCTTGGTCATGCTTTATCAAGGACAAATTGTGGTAGATGTGCGTGGTGAGAAGAAAAAAAATCTGACAGTCCAAGACTTGATGAAACTCTTCCAAGAAAATAGTGGACAAACTCTAGTTAATGATGAGCTGATTTTAGGTTGATGATAAAAGCTATAGGTGTTAGTTGTAACTAAATTTTTTCAAGTTAAGATTTAGAAATAAAAAAGGAACTTAAGGTTTTTGCCAAAAGTTCTTTTTTGTATAAACTCTAGTCGCTAAAGGGCCTGCTGGGAGGATTTGACTAAATCCCAAGTTTCTTCTTGATAGCAATCAAATGAAATTGTTTTTCTGTTTAGCATGGTCTCAATCTCGTGGATAAGCCATTTGATATTGAGTGAGGTAGAGAGTACACTTTGCTGTTTCATTTGTAAGTCACTAATACAGTCGGTAACTTCTTGCGCTGCTAGTTTTGGAATGCAGCAATTGGTCTTGTAAGGTCTGCAAGAGAATGAGTGTATCTTGGGTTCTTGCTTGATCAGCAGTTGATAGATAAGAAAAAAATTGTACCATAGTCTTACCTCCTTTTATTTGGAATTCATTATGGTTTACATTATAGCAATCCAACTTTAATTTAGCAAGAATTTATGGGTAATAATTGCATATTTTTTCAATGACATGACTTTATATACCAAATAATTTGATAGATAAAAATGAAGGATTCTTTTTAAATGATAAATTTAACGATTGTTAGCAGAAGGTGAGTTTTCATTTATGAAAATATCCCGAGGAAAATAGGGACTAGTGTCTCCATTTTACCTCATTTTTGAGGATGAAGCATTAAGTAAAGATAGAAGTGAATCACTGTGTCAGTTTATTTCTTTATTCTTGTTTCAAGAGTTTTAAAGATTGAAGAACCTTTTTGTACGTTTAAAAAACCTCAATCAAGAGATTGAGGTTTAAATTTATTATGTTAAACGATACCTTGAGAAATCATAGCGTTGGCTACTTTTTAGAAAGTAGCGATATTTGCTCCTGCAAGGTAGTCAGTACCAAAGCCGTATGATTCAGTAGTTGTTTTAGGTATCTTGAGGATCTAGATCCTGATGTCTTTGAGACGGTCAGAATATACTGCCATCTATTCATCTGATAAGAGGGATTTTATCATCCAGATATTCATAGCTGGGTGGCCGGCGGCGTTAGAAAGTGGTTCTTGCAGTGATGTGAAACCATAGTGTTGATAGATGGCCACGGCCGTAGCCAGTTCAGTAGAGGTTTCTAGATAAAGCTGTTCATAACCAGCTAGGCGGGCTTCCTGGAATATCCGCTTTATCAACCTGCTGGAATAACCTTTGCCACGGCTATTTTTAGTGACATACAGTTTTTGTAATTCAGCAATCTTATCGGACACAGGTGCAAAGCCACCGCAACCAAGCAGCTGATCTTCATCTTCCAGAACAAAGTAAGCTGCTCTCTCTTGTTGTTGATAGTAGTCGGCCAAATGATCTAGATGAGAATCAAAGTAGACCGTTCCTGGTTTGTCAAGCCCGAATTCTTCTAGGCTAGCTCGAATGAGTTGCGCTACAGCTAGATTGTCTCTCACTTCCATTGGCCGTAAGTTCATGATTGAGCTCCAATAGGATGTATATACTAATTAAACGATACCTTGAGCAATCATCGCGTTGGCAACATTTTCAAAGGCAGCGATATTGGCACCTGCCAAGTAGTCTTTTCCAAGATCATAGGTTTCAGCAGTTGTTTTAGCTGTATTGAAGATGTTGGTCATGATGTCTTTGAGGCGTCCATCAACTTCTTCACGGGCCCATGAAAGGCGAAGGCTGTTTTGGCTCATTTCAAGCGCTGATACAGCTACACCACCAGCGTTAGCAGCTTTGGCAGGTCCGTAAAGGATTCCGTTTTCTTTGTAGACTTTAATCGCATCAAGGTCACTAGGCATGTTAGCACCTTCTGATACGCAGATAACGCCTTGAGCAACCAAACGTTTAGCTGCGTCGCCATTGATTTCGTTTTGAGTCGCACATGGAAGAGCGATGTCGTAGTTTCCAGCGTAAGTCCATACAGAACCTTCATGGTAAGTAGCAGTTGCTTTCTCAGCTGCATACTCAGTCAAACGAGCACGACGTTTTTCCTTAACATCAACCAAAAGATCGAAGTCGATGCCGTTCTCATCGATGACATAACCGTTTGAGTCAGAAACAGAGATAACTGTTGCACCAAGTTCTGTCGCTTTTTGAAGAGCGTATTGGGCTACGTTACCTGAACCTGAAATAACAACTTTCTTACCAGCAAAGCTGTTACCGTTAGCTTTAAGCATTTCTTCAGTGTAGTAAACCAAACCATAACCAGTTGCTTCTGGACGAATCAAGCTACCACCAAATCCAAGAGGTTTACCAGTCAAGACACCAGCATCAAATTGGTTAAGGCGTTTGTATTGACCATAAAGGTAACCGATCTCACGTCCACCAACACCGATGTCACCAGCAGGAACGTCAAGAGATGGTCCGATGTATTTTTGCAATTCAGTCATAAAGCTTTGGCAGAAGCGCATCACTTCAGCATCTGTTTTGCCTTTTGGATCAAAGTCAGATCCACCTTTACCTCCACCGATTGGAAGTCCAGTCAAGACGTTTTTAAAGATTTGTTCGAAGCCGAGGAATTTCAAGATCCCTTGGTTTACCGTTGGGTGGAAGCGAAGACCCCCTTTG
Source organism: Streptococcus sp. DD10 (assembly GCF_001578805.1). Lineage (GTDB taxonomy): Bacteria > Bacillota > Bacilli > Lactobacillales > Streptococcaceae > Streptococcus. Next base: position 148,847 of record NZ_KQ969158.1, read on the forward strand.
TATGGACCAACAGCTGAGTTGAACTGTACACGGTAACCGCGGTTTACTTGGATGTTTCCTTCGCGGTCAACCCAAGGAACACGGAAGCTAATCACGCGCTCAGGTTCCGTAATACGTGCCAAGATGTTTTCTTCAATGTATTCTGGGTGTTTTTCAAAAACAGGTTCTAGAGTGCTGAAAAATTCTTCAACAGCTTGGAGGAACTCAGCCTCATGGCCATTACGAGCTTTTACAGTTTCAAAAGCGTTTTGGATATATTCTTTAGCAGTTGTCATAGAGATTCTCCATTTCTATCATTTATAAAACAAAACTATGTCATGTTTTATTACATCTGCTATTATAACAGAATTTCTTTCCCTTGTAAATAAAAAAGTTGAATTTTCTAAAAATTCGAACAATTCATCCCTCTATTTTCTCTCATTATATCTTCGAAATAGATGAATGATGAGATGATTTTTAGTATTAAATTACGGAAATTGATGGTATAATAGTAAAAAATAAAGAGTAGTCTTTTTAATGATTGTTTTTTACGCTTAAAATAACAATCTTAAAATACATGTTTCATCAAAAAGGAGTACCCATGCCATCAACTAAGACTAGTATCGCAGGAATTCACTTTAAGAACTGCCTGATGAATGCAGCAGGTGTTGCCTGCATGACGATAGAAGAGCTGGAAGGAGTGAAAAACTCAGTAGCAGGAACCTTTGTAACTAAGACAGCAACACTAGATTATCGTGAAGGAAATCCAGAGCCCCGTTATCAGGATGTGCCCCTAGGGTCCATTAACTCTATGGGTCTACCCAATCAGGGATTGGACTATTATCTGAATTACTTGTTGGAATTGCAGGAAACAGAACCAGATCGAACTTTCTTCCTATCACTAGTAGGAATGTCACCTGAGGAAACTCATACGATTTTGAAACAAGTTCAAGCAAGTGAATTTAAGGGGATAACAGAATTAAATCTTTCCTGTCCCAATGTTCCAGGCAAACCACAAATAGCTTATGATTTTGAAACGACGGAGACAATATTAACAGAAGTATTTACCTACTTCACAAAACCATTAGGTATAAAATTGCCTCCTTATTTTGATATTGTTCATTTTGATCAAGCAGCAGCTATTTTTAATAAATTTCCTCTAAAATTTGTCAATTGTGTGAATTCGATTGGAAATGGCCTGTATATTGAAGATGAGTCTGTTGTAATTCGTCCTAAAAATGGGTTTGGTGGTATCGGTGGGGAATACATCAAACCAACAGCTCTCGCGAATGTTCATGCCTTCTATCAACGGTTGAAACCAGAAATTCAAATTATTGGAACAGGCGGTGTTTTAACTGGTCGGGATGCTTTTGAACATATTCTTTGTGGGGCAAGTATGGTACAGGTTGGAACGACTCTTCATAAAGAAGGAGTGGAGGCCTTTGATCGCATTACGGCAGAACTAAAAGCCATTATGGAAGAAAAAGGCTATGAACGTTTGGAAGACTTTAGAGGAAAACTACAGTATATCGAGTAAACAGATAGGAGAGGCTGGGCAAAAGTGTCCAGCCTTCGATACATAAGAGGAATAACAGAATACCTAGTGATTGATTGGCATTTTGAATGCTTTTGGACGATTTAAAGATGACTTAACGAAGGAAAGCTGATCTCGCTTATCTGTAACCTAAACCAATCTCCTAGATTAGTTGTTCTGTGTGGAGTGGGAAAACAAACTTTTTTAGTTAGAAGGAGTTTTTCCTTTGTTTTATCTTTTAAGGTAGGAAGTTTTTTAACGAAAGAATGTCAAAATAGGAGGAATTGAAATGGCTGTCATTTATCTTGCAGGTGGTTGCTTTTGGGGGTTGGAAGCTTATTTTGCTCATATTAAGGGAGTGGTGGAGACAGCAGTTGGTTATGCTAACGGTCAGGTTGAAACAACTCATTATCAATTGCTCAAAGAGACAGACCATGCTGAGACAGTTGCAGTTACCTACGATGAGGCTCGAGTAACTTTAAGAGAAATCTTGCTCTACTATTTTCGAGTAATTGATCCTTTTTCTGTTAATAGACAAGGGAATGATAGGGGGCGTCAATACCGAACAGGGATTTATTACCAAAATGAAAATGATAAAAAACGAATACTAGGATTGGTGGCAGAAGAGGAAGTTTTGTTGGGAGGAAAAGTTGCAGTTGAGGTTGCGCCTCTTTCACACTTTATATTGGCTGAAGAGTATCATCAGAATTATCTAGAGAAAAATCCTGCGGGATACTGTCATATCAATATTTTAGATGCACATGAACCTTTAGTAGATCCAGCGAATTATCCTAGGCTAAGTCAAGCAATTTTAAGTGAAAAACTAACGAATGTGCAGTATTGTGTGACTCAAGAAGGAGCAACAGAGCCTCCTTTTCAAAATGAATATGATCAAACCTTTGAAGAGGGGATTTATGTAGATATCACATCAGGGGAACCTCTCTTTTTTGCAAAGGATAAATTTTCTTCCGGCTGTGGATGGCCTAGTTTTAGTCGTCCTATTGCCAAGGATTTGATTCTTTACTATCAGGATAAGAGTCATGGTATGGAGCGGATCGAGGTAAGGTCACGTGCAGGAAATGCTCACTTAGGTCATGTGTTTACAGATGGACCTGTTGAAACGGGAGGGCTTCGTTACTGTATTAATTCAGCTTCCTTGCTCTTTATCCCTAAGAATGAAATGTCAGTAAAAGGCTATGCTTATCTCTTGGATTATATGGATTAAGTAGTGTAGAGTCATGATCATTCGGGCTTTTAAATAGACTCAACAAAGAATGAAAGGACAAAAATGAAAGTATATAAAAATGTAAACATAGTGACTTGTGATTCGGATTTCCATGTGTACTTAGAAGGGCTGCTAGTGACAGACGGAGATGTGATTGCTTATGTTGGAGCTTATGAGGATACGTGGGAAAAACAGGCACAGGAAGTAGTGGATATGGAAGGTGCGTGGATGATGCCTGGTTTGGTAAATACCCATACCCATAGTGCCATGACACTTTTGCGGGGGATTTCAGATGATGAAAATCTTCATGAATGGTTAGAGAAAACAATCTGGCCAGCAGAAAGCCGTTTTACTCCTGAAGTGACAACAAGTGCTGTCCAATTAGCCTTGTATGAAATGCTACAGACTGGTACCACAACCTTTAATGATATGTATAATCCTTCTGGTGTTGATATCAAGCAAATTTATGAGGTTGTAAAGGTTTCTGGTATGCGTTGTTATTTTTCACCAACCATGTTTAGTACACCACGTGAAACAACTGCAGCGACTCTAGAACGCACACGGAAAATTATCGAGGAAATTCAGTCCTTTAATGATGAACGTTTTCGAGTAATGGTAGCTCCTCATGCCCCGTATACTTGTGAGGAAGATTTGTTGTTGGGAAGTCTTGAATTGGCGAAGGAATTGGAACTTCCTATTCATATTCATGTTGCTGAAACAGAAGAAGAAAATAAGATTATGTTAAATCGGACTGGTCTACGTCCATTAGACTATCTAAAGTCCTTGGGGTATTTGGAACAAAGAGGGATTTTTGCCCACAGCTTGGAATTAATTCCGTCAGAAATAAGCCTTTTAGCAGAAAGTTCAGTTTCGGTTGCCCATAATCCAATCAGTAATTTAAAATTGGCTTCAGGGATTGCGCCGATAGTGGAACTCATGGATGCAGGAGTGCGAGTTGGTTTTGCCACGGATTCTGTTGCTTCAAATAATAATTTGGACCTTTTTGAAGAGGCTCGTACAGCTGCTTTTCTCCAGAAAATGAAATACAAAGATGCTAGACAGTTCCCGGTGGAGATGGTCCTTCGTACGATGACGCTAGGAGGAGCAGAAACACTCGGTATGGAGGATCAAATTGGAAGCTTAGAAGTTGGTAAGCAAGCAGATTTTATCATCATTGATCCGAGAACGAAAGCTCATCTCTACCCGATGAATCGGATGCTGTCTCATCTAGTCTATGCGATAAAAGGCGGTGATGTTGATCAAGTTTATATTGCAGGGAAGCAAGTGGTAAAAGATGGACAAGTCTTAACTATTCATCAAGAAAAACTGTTCCAGCAGATAACGGAATTGGGTGTTATTGAATAGAGAATGGTTCGTATTCTTATTTAAAGTTGGATGAGAAAGAAAACCTTTCGAAAGAATTGTGAACGAGTTGAGAAAGGGGGATGAACCGTGAAACGTTAAAGAGACAAGATTGGGAACGAGAAGTTTCCAATCTTGTCTCTTTGACTTTTTTATACCTTAGGATCAATAGATTGTTTTGCTAACCACAAGACTATTTGGTTTGCCATATTCTTTATCTAAATAGTCTTGATAGGTACCTGGTGTGATGAAGCCTTTAAGATTTAGAATATCAGTACCCACTTGGCCAATGGTGGAATCTGCTAGTAGAACACAATTAGTACTTAAAACAAAGTAAGTCTTGAATTTTGAAGTTTTGAATTTATAGAGTTGAGCATTCGCATCCTGCATAAGAAGATAGGGATAACGATATCCTTTGCTCCCTTCTTTTTTTGAACACTCTCACTAGTTGGAATCCAGGGAACGAGTAGTTGATCGATTTGAGTAAGGCGTTTTTGAACAGCTGTTTCCTGTTCTCTTGTTAGGGCGAGACCATAGCTAAATAGAGTTTTTTGGCTTTCTTTTTTGCAAAGTTCGATATATTTTTCACGATCTGCTTTAAAAAGGATTCCATCACCAATGGACCCGAACAATCGCTCAGAGCTAGCATCGTAGGAGCCATAGGAAATGACTCTTCCTTGATAGCAGATGTCGACATGGCCGATAGTTGATGAAGATCTCGATAGTAGCTTTTTGTCCTTCTTTTTCTAGTAAAAAAAGGGATTCTGTTGCATTCTTGTCCTTCAGCTCAAACAGTTCATTGACCTTTTTTAAAGTATTGATGGGGATAAATGCTTTAAAAAGATGGGCAAACAGACTCGGAGATGGCGTTTCAACGCTCTGTTTTCATAAACATTATTGAAAAAAATCCCATCTCGAAGATCAGTTGCACCTAGAGTGAGAAGGTAACATCCTAACAATAGTAGTTCAAAGTTGGCTGCATCGTGAAAAGGTGAAATACTATAAAATCCGAAAGCTCCCATCCAAATGGCATCAAAAAGATAGTGTAGGCGAGGGGTGATTTGATTATTTTTATAAATCAACCAGGTAATCAAGCAGATGCTGGCTGTGAAAATTTGATAAAAAGCAATGATGAGAACAATGAGATAAACAGTCAAGTTTTGTGCTTGAATGGATCCTAATAGATAGGCTGAGAGAAATATCTTGGAGAATGTGATAAGGAGATTTTCACGATTTCTACGTGGTTGAAAGCTTCGTCTCATTAGACTCCAAACTGCAGTTGAAAATAGATAAAGTAAAAAGAGTAAATAGCCCAAACGGGGAACTTGATCCCCAAAAATCATTAGAGCAGTGCCTAATAAGATGGAGGAGCTACCTTTAAGAATGCTCTGCCGTTTGCCAAAGATTGCAATTGACTTTTTCATTTATGTTCCTTTAGCTCTAGGTATAGCTGTCGGATAGGACGCTTCAGAACAGGGTGAATAAAATGAGGCGCAATTTCATTTAAGGATTCAAGGACAAAGTCTCGTTCTGCGATATAGGGATGGGGGAGGATGAGAGTATCAGTGTAGGTAGTAGTATTACCTAAAAAAGTAAATCTAAGTCAATTATACGAGGTCCCCAGTGAATTTCTCGTACTCGTCCCATTCTGTTTTCAATTGTAAGGAGCGTGTCAAGAAGTTTATCCGCTGTCCACCAAGTTTCCACCTCGATAACTTGATTAGCAAAACTATCTTGCTCCACACCACCCCAAGGCTCTGTAGCAAGAACGCTGGATTGTTTCATTACAGTCAAACCAGACTCCTGGAGCTTTTGGATGGCTGTTTGGAGGTTTTTAACTTTATTTCCCAGATTCGAACCTAGCCCTATAAAGGCTTTTCTTCTTTTTCGATGAAGGGTAATAGAGCAGGTTTCAAGAGGTAGATGGACAGGAGCCCAAGGTTTTTTGAGAGTGAGAGTGGTTTCAGAAACGATGGGATAGTGAGAAAAAATTCGCTCAATGAGTTTGTAGGCGACAGTCTCAATTAAGTCTTCGCTTTCTTCTTGACACCAGTCTGTCAGTTGCTGGCAGAGGACACCATAGTGGATCGAAGCCTCCAAGTCAATCTCTGTCGCAGCGCGTGTCATGTCATAGGTCAAATCAAGAGAAATGATAAACTTTTGACCTAGTTCTTTCTCAGGAGGAAAGAGTCCGTGGTGGGCGAAAATTTCTAGATTTTGTATGTGTAATTGATCCATGTTTTTATTTCGTAAGTAAGAAAAATCTGCTTAAAAGCAGATTGAGGAAATGGGCAATAGATAGAGGTTCTACGGTAAGAGAATTATTTCCCCATCAAACGATAGGCTTGGTCTCGAAGGTCTTTATCTGTTTCAAACAGTCCACGTGAGACGCTAGTAACAGTTGAAGTGCCGGGTTTTCGCACTCCACGCATGTTCATACACATATGCTCGGCTTCAATAACCACCATGGCTCCTTTAGCTCCGAGATAATTGATGAGTGCATCTGCAATCTCGATATTGAGACGTTCTTGGATTTGTGGCTTTTTAGCATAGACCTCCACAGTTCGAGCTAGTTTGGACAAGCCTGCAACCCGACCGTTTGGGATATAGGCAATATGAGCTCTGCCATAAAAAGGTAGGAAGTGATGCTCGCACATGGTATGAAAGGAAATATCTTTTTCTACGACCATATTGTCATCCAAGATTTCAAAAGATTTGGATAAATGCTCTTCAGCAGTTTTTCCCAGACCAGAGAAAATTTCTTCGTACATGCGAGCGATACGAGCAGGGGTTTCTTGTAAGCCTTCACGATTAGGATTTTCACCAACAGCTTCGATAATCAGTTTGACTGCTTCTTGGATTTTTTCAGTATTCATTGTTTCTCCTTGAGTAGGTAGGGCCGGACTTGAGCCAGAAAGTAGAGGGAGCCAGTTATGACAAGCATATCTCCCTTTGGAAACGTTTTTTTGAGAAATGACTGCCAGTCGCAAAAATGAAGATTTTCAGTCCTGGCTAGCTTCTGCATCTGTTGTGCAGAGATTGCACGACTATCTTCAAAGCTTGTAAGGGTTATATCGGCAGAGTGGACATTTTGTAGTTGTCGAACCATTGTTGTTTCTTCTTTGGTTTTAATACAAGAAAAGAGGATGTGCTTGGTTTTATTAGGATAGCGACTATTGAGGTTGTCTACTAGTCGTTCCATGGCATGAGGGTTGTGAGCACCATCGATAAGGATGAGTGGATCATATGTTACAATCTCCATTCGACCAGGCCAGCGAATCTTGTGAAAGGCTTGTTGAATAACCTCGTTAGAGAGTAATGTTCGCCCCTCTTGTTGGCAATAAGAATCAAAAATCGTTAAAGCTAGTCCAGCATTTTCAGCTTGGTGCTGTCCTAAAAGTGGGCTAGTTATTTGGGGACAAGTACGTAAACTACTTTGGTAGCTAAAACTCTCACCAGCTTCACTACTGACTAAATTTTTTATTTGGTAGTCTTTTTCAAAGGAAAGAATAGGTGCTTCAAGGCTGTTTGCACGTTTTATGATGACCTGCAAAGCAGCAGGAGCGATTTTTCCTGTTACTAAGGGAATCTGCTCTTTGATGATTCCGGCCTTTTGCTCTGCTATAGCTTCTAAGTTATCTCCCAAGAGAGCCACATGATCCAGTCCAATGGTTGTGATAGCTGTTAGTATAGGCTGGCAGACATTGGTTGAATCGAGCGTTCCTCCCATCCCTACTTCCATGATGGCAATATCCACTTCTTTTTGAGAAAAGTAGTCAAAGCTGATGGCAGTGATGATTTCAAATTCTGTTAAACCAAGCAAGTCCTTTTGGTGGTGGAGTACCACCTCTTTGTAACTGTGTAAGAATTCTTGTAATTCTGCTTCTGAGATACTGGTGCCGTTGATAGAAATCTGATCATGGTAATCAATCAGATAAGGAGAGGAGAAAACGCCGACTTTCAAACCAAGAGCTTGTAAAAGTTGGCTAAGATGAGCCAGGGTAGAACCTTTGCCATTAGTACCAGCTAGATGAATGACAGGCAGGGATTTGTGTGGATGATTTCGCAGCGCTAGTAGCTTTTCCATACGCTCTAAGCCGAAGTTTGGCTGGTCTGTTCGAAAGGTGATCAACCAAGATAGATCAATTGTTTTCATAGATTAGTTTTTATATGCTCCAAGATTCAGATCCGTTGCATAGTCAGCCAAGCGGATAGCATCTCCTATCTCGGCTGCTAGTTTATGGTAGTATATGTCGTGTACTCTTAGTACCTCGATGCCTTCTTTTGCTGCCATCATGGTTAGATGGCTTGAAGCGATATCCCGATTGGTGAATCCAGTTGGGTGATCTGGATTAAACTCAAAACCATTTTCCTCTAGGATATTTGAAATGAAACGTTTGCGTGACACTCCAAGGAAGATGGGAAATCCTAGTTTTTTTAATCCTGAGAGATTCTGTAAGAGTATAAGATTTTCTTTTTTTGTCAAACCAAAACCAATTCCAGGATCTACTAGTATGTTTCCAATAGAGACGCCTGCTTTTTCAGCTTTATCTATGGATTTTTTCAAAAAAGTAAGCATGAGTGAATGGATAGGAAGCTTGGCAAATCCTGCTAGTTCTTCCGCTGTAAAGGCTGGTTTTTTCCCAAAACTTGGAAAAATAGTCGAACTAGGGTGATTGGGGCGTACCATGACAGGGTTAAACATGAGAATAGCTCCCGCTTGTTTGCTTGCTACAATACCAGCCATTGCTTCATCTCCAAGAAATCCCGTGATATCGTTGACTAGATTTGCTCCAGCATCTAAAGCAGCTGCAGCTACTTCTGATTTCCAAGTGTCAATAGAAATTGGAATATCAGAGAATTGGCGAATACCTTTAATCACAGGAAGGACGCGAGCAATCTCTTCCTCAATCGAAATAGTATGGCTCCCTGGTCGAGTGGATTCCCCACCGATATCGAGCATACCAGCTCCAGCATCGATTAACTCTTTTGCATGCTGGACAGCACGGTCTACAGTCAGGTACAAGCCGCCATCTGAGAAAGAGTCAGGTGTGATATTTAAAATGCCACAAAGCACAGTACGATTTTCCTCGCCCTGCCAGTGATCTGTATAGATTAATCTTGTCATAATCTCCCCTTTGGACTAGAAAAAAGCCCACCAAAAGTGCGCTGTCTAGGTGAGGATTTTGGACGCTAAGCTTAGCAACCGAATGCCCCATATCAATCCCAACAGCGGATGCAACAGTCGGTCGCGTGCTAGACTTCGTTTCGCAACAACTTCCCATTTGCGAACACTTAACGCCTTCTGTCTACTCTGTTTGTAAAATGGTAAGATTTTAAGAGTAAATACTAGTTTTGTTCGCTTCACATATTTATTGAATTGAACAAATCATTTACATTAAAATCTATTTTTTTCTATTATAATGCAGAATGCTTTAAAAGTCAAAGGAAGACAGAATTTCTTTTAAACAGGTTTGCATGTTTACTCGAGATGTTACCGACCGAATGCTCAAGAAAAAATAAGTTTTATCTACACATTTTTTAAAATGTGTAAAAATTTTAAAAAATGTGTAGAAAACGCTTGCAAAAAAAATTGAATTATGGTATACTTAATTTATGGATTGTTACTGGTCATGCAGGCAAAACCTAAACAAATACAAGATAGAAGTAGCTCTGACTACGGTTTCTATTTGGTATGTGTTTAGGTTTTTTGTTTGTCAAAAAGCATTTATAAAAATGTTTTTACAGAGAACAAAAACCAAACAAAGTAAAAAATGGAGGATCCATTATGGCTAAGTATACAGAATTAGCTCAAGATATTTTAGACCACGTCGGTGGACGTGACAATGTCAGCAGTCTCAAGCACTGTGTGACCCGCTTGCGTTTCTGTCTTAAAGACGAGAGCAAGGCCGATACTGACTACCTCATGCAGCGCGATGGTGTCGTGACTGTTGTGAAGGCTGGTGGCCAGTATCAGGTGGTTATCGGAAACCACGTGCCAGACGTTTACGCAGAGGTGCTAGCTGTCGGTGGCTTGCAGGGAGCAGGCTCAGTTGATGTTGACGAAGGCGATGGGGTTAAGAAAAATCCTTTGGATGCCTTCATTGATATTGTATCCTCTATCTTTCAGCCCTTTCTTGGTCCTTTGGCAGCGGCAGGGATTATCAAGGGTATTGTTGCTATTTTGACCGCCTTTCTAGGCTGGACAGCAGCCAATAATGGAGTTGCTTTGGTCTTAACGGCAGCAGGGGATGGGTTCTTCCAATTTCTACCCTTTATGATCGCCCTTAATGCTGCTCGTAAGTTCAAGATGAATGAATTTACAGGGATGGCGATTGCGGCAGCTCTTGTTTATCCCAACTTGGAAGCGAGTGTCAAGGCTCTTAGTGAGGCAGGAGCAGCCAATTTCTTTGGTATTCCGCTTTCTATGCCAGGAGGCGGTTACCTTTCTACCGTTATTCCAGCGATTTTAGCGGTTTGGGTGGCTTCTCACATTGAGAAATTTATGAAAAAAGTGACACCAGATACCATCAAGCTTTTCATTGTTCCATTTGTGACCTTGCTGGTGTCCGTTCCTTTGACTTTCTTGTTGGTAGGACCGATTGCCAATACAGCTTCTAGTCTCATTGCCACTGCCTTTACAAGCATTCAAGCCTTTAGCCCAATTCTCTATGGATTTGTACTTGGTGTTTTATGGCAAGTCATGGTTATGTTTGGACTTCACTGGGGCTTGGTACCGATTGCCATCCTAGATGTGATGACCAATGGATTTTCAAGCTTGCTTGCGGCAGCTCTCTTGCCAAACTTTACTCAAACTGGGGTATTGGGAGCGATTATTCTCAAGACAAAAGAAGAAAAAGTCAAAGCGGTTGCTATGCCTGCCCTCATTTCCTCCATCTTTGGGGTTACAGAACCGGCTATTTACGGGGTTACCCTCCCAATGCGGACACCATTTATCATCTCTTGTGCGGTTTCTGGGATCGTCGGAGCCTTTGTGGGTGCCTTTAATATGACCATGTACTCCGTTGGGGCTATGGGAATCTTCCTTTATCCATCTCTTGTGACTCCAGATGGAGACTTCTCTCATGTTTACGTGGCCTTGATCGGAACTGCTATTGCAATTATTGCTTCCTTTGTCATCCAATTATTTGTACCCGTTCCAACCCTTTACGCTAAGAAAGAAGACCAGGTAGAACCTGTTTCAGAAGAAGAAAAAACAGTAGTGGCTCAAACCGTTGTTAGCCCTCTTACGGGTGCTGTTGTTCCCCTTGCTTCAACGCCAGATGCTGTCTTTGCTAGTGGCGCTATGGGACAAGGAGTGGCTATCGAACCAAGTATTGGGGAAGTGGTAGCTCCTGCAGACGGTGTAGTGCGCCTGCTCTTTCCCACCAACCATGCTATTGGTCTTGCGACAGATGAGGGAGCAGAACTTCTCATCCATGTCGGAATGGATACGGTGGAGTTAGACGGGAAAGGCTTTACCGCCCATGTCGTGCAAGGATCAAAAGTCAAAAAAGGCCAACTCCTACTCAGCTTTGACATGGAGGCGATTAAGGAAGCTGGCTATCCAGTAACAACACCAATCATCGTAACCAATACAGTCAACTATGAAAGCGTTGAGACGCTTGCAAGTGGTACGATCGAGTTTGGGGAAGAGTTGTTGAGGCTTGATTAGCTCTCATTGAAGAGAAATTTTCTCAAAGGATTGGTACCAAGAGTGTGGGGAGAAACTCTCTGCATTCTTTTTTTGTGATATACTAAAAGGAAGAGAAAATCAAGGTGATGGAATGATTATTCATAAAATTTATAATAACAATGTGGTGCTCTCCGAGGAAAAGGATCAGGAAGTAATCCTAATGGGTAAGGGCCTAGCTTTTGGCAAGAAAGTCGGTGAGGAACTGGCTGGAAGTCTTATCGAAAAGCGCTATTTCTTGTCCCAAGAAAGCCACCAACTCTTTGTCGATTTGCCAGCTGAATTGATGGAATTAGCAGATAAGGTCATTTCTTTTGCGAAAGCAAAGCATGAACTGAGTCTCAAAGACAAGGCCTTTATTAGTTTGGCGGATCATATGCATGGGGTTGAACAGCGTGTTCAAGATGGTTTTTTTATGAAAAACTTTCTCATGTGGGACATCAAACGCTTTTTTCCGAAAGAATATGAAGTGGGCCTTTATGCAAATGAACTCCTAAGTACCTATCTTGGGCAGGAATTGCCAGATGATGAAGCTGGATTTATGGCCTTGACCATCGTCAATAGTGGCCTCCAACAGAACAGTACGAACGCTCATAGTCTGACGCAACTGATGGAAGAGATCATGACGATTGTCAAATATAGTTTAGAGACTCCCTTGGAAGAGACTGATATCTATGTTCAACGCTTTATCACCCATCTTAAATTTTTTTGTGAGCGGGTTTTGACGGATAAAGGGCAAATGGAGTTAGAAGACAATGAGATGTTTGAGTTGCTCAAAGTCAAGTATCCACAGGCTTATAGCACGACAGAAAAGATTGCCACTCATCTTAAACAGACCAGGGATTATCAGGTATCGGAGGATGAGCAACTTTACCTGACCATTCATTTGTCACGCATGAAGCGTGGGTAGGAGAAGGATATGTTTATTGGAATTGACATCGGTGGTACCCAGATCAAATCGGCCCTAGTGGCAGCAGATGGTTCGCTCTCATCGAAGGGCTTGATCGATACGCCCCAGGAGAAAGAAGCCATCTTGCAGGCTCTGTATGGCATTATCACGGACTTGCAAGCGAAAGCCATCATCTCAGGAATCGGCATCAGTGCTCCTGGGGTTATTACCCGTGATGGTTTCTTTTTAACGGCAGGAGCAGTTCGAGGTCTCTACGGGTTACATCTCAAGAAAGATCTGGAAGAGCGCTTTTCTCTACCTGTCTTTGTGGAAAATGATGGCAAGGCGGCTGCGATTGCAGAAAGATGGTTGGGGCATGCTCAGTCGGTGGACAACTACCTCTGTATTGTCTTGGGAACTGGTGTCGGAGGGGGCATCGTTCTAAATGGTCAAGTTCTTCGTGGGATGACTGGAGCTGCGGGCGAATTCAGCTGGATGTTGACGGAAAGTGGTCAGGAGCAGATAGGGATTGAAGCCTATCTAGCTGGACACATGGGGGTCTTGATGGGTCTCTGTGAACGCTTTAACCAAAAGGAAATAGCGGTTAATCCTGCCTTTGAACCGACTCGCAGTGCCCTTTCTATCTTTGAGCAGGAAGCTAGTAATCCCCGAGCAGCTGCAGCCATCGAGGAATATGTGCAGGAAGTGGCCCGCAATCTATGGAATATGGTCGCGATTTTTAATCCAGAGCGGATCTTGATCGGAGGGGGCATCAGTGCCAATCCAGACTTTATCGATCGGGTTCATCAGGCCTTAAGAGATGTGATGGATCAGCACATCATGATCCAGGAGGTCAAAGACCAGCTTATGCCCCAGGTGGGAGTTGCAGGACTTCGCAATGACGCAGGCTTGCTAGGCGCTGTCTATCAGTTGCAAGAAGCACTCAAAAAAGAGGAGTAACTTCCCTTTTTTAAAAATTTGATAGAGAAAAAACTTCAGAAATGGTCTTTCCGACGGCTCTTCTGAAGTTTTTATTATGTGATGAAGTCACTCTTTTCATGCACTAAAATCATGATCAATGACGGTTTCTAGATAGAATTCCTGGTTTTGATAGCGAAAGACATAGATGCAGCAGTTGCCGATATGCCCTTGGGGCTGGCATTCCCAGTTGTGCTCATGGACGCGGGCAAAGTTAAAGAGAGCACCACCGTGGGAGACCATGAGGATATGTTTCCCAGCGGACCCGTCCATAAGTTGGCGAATAGTAGTATCCATCCGTTCTTGAACCTGAGTTTGGGATTCGCCCCCATAGGGGACAAAGAAATCACGATAGGGGATAGAGGGATTGAGGTCTTCGCTTTCTCCTTCAAAGACCCCAAAGTTCCACTCTTTCAGCCCCTTGATGCGTTGGTAGGGGAGGGCTCCTTCTGTGACGATTTCCAGTGTATCTGTGGCCCGTTCTTGGGTGGAACTAAAGGCGGCATCAAAGGTGATGCCTGCTTGTTTGAAATAGTCTCTCGCCACCTGCGCCTGATAAATACCTAGCTTAGTTAGGGGAGAGTCACACCAGCCCTGAATCAGGTGGCGTTGGTTAAAAAGGGTTTGCCCGTGACGCATCAGGTAAAGGAATTGTGTCATTTGCTTGTCTCCTTAGATGAGTTCCAGTTCTACAAAGGCCTTGTAAAGACCATCTTGAGCCACCGTATCGGTCACGTGGTCTGCCATGGCTAGAATCTCGGGTCCGCCATTTCCCATGGCAACGCCGATCTGACAGTAGTCCAGCATGGGAATATCGATCTTGGCATCTCCAAAAGCAATGGTTGCGGAGCGGTCTGCCTGCAGGTGATCTAGAATTACTTGCACAGCATGAGCCTTGTCAATAGCAGCAACTCCCAAGTCTCCAAAGAGAGCATGCTCTCCCTTGCCACCCCAGGTTCCAGCTTTTAGCTCAGGAAAGGCTTTTTTGGAATCTAGATGGTCCTGGTAGCTCTTGAGGATAAAGCTGATTTTATTGAGATCCGCACGATAGAGCTCGCCGTCAAAGACCATCCCATGAAAGGCATCTTCTGCTTCTAAGTGAGAAACTTGGTCAGGATTGGCGCCTTTTCCTAAAGCATAGGCTCGAATGGTTGGGCGACAGGCTTCGCGGAAGTTTGGACTGGCAAAGAGGCCATTGTTGCTCTCGAGATAGAATTCGAGCCCTCGCCTTTCTAGCCAATCAACGACTCGCTTTTCCACTTCCAAGGGAATCACCTGGTGAAAGAGAACTTGATCTTGGTGCTCAACATAGGATCCATTGCCTCCAATCATGCCATCAAAGCCAATCTCCCAGATTTCCTCAGGCATTTCAGCTTTACTACGTCCGGTACAGACATAGACCAGATGTCCCTGTTCTCGCGCCCTGCGAATGGCAGTGACAGCCGATTCGGGAAGGTGATTGTCATAGTCCACGATGGTACCGTCTACGTCTAAAAAAATGATTTTTTTCATATTTCCACCTCGCTCGTTTCTACCTCTATTATAGGAGGTTGAGACGGGTTTTTCTCCTTTTTTACTGAGGAAAACTGATACTATTCTAGGAAGTGTTCAAGCTTTCATTTCCTTGCGATACTGGCTGGGGGTCATTTGATAGACCTTTTTAAATTGTCGGTTAAAGTTGGAGAGATTGGTAAAACCAGACTCAGCTGCGATTTCTAGGACCGAGAGAGTGGAGTGTTGCAAGAGCTCAGCTGCTTGCTTGAGTCGGTAGTGGATCAGGTAGTCCATGCAGCTGACACCTAGATGTTTTTTAAAGAAATTCATAAAGTGGGTGGGACTGTAGCCACAGATGCTGGCCAAGAGCTCAATGGTCAGCTCGTCTTGGTAGTGGGCATTGATATAGTCAATGATGGTTCGAATCTTTTCCTCCTTGCGGTAACCGTCGGAGGACTGGGTTTTAGTTGTGACATACCCGTGTTTAAAGAGGAGATGGAGAAGCTCTAGCAATTTACTTTTGAGGCGGAGCTCAAAAAATGTTTCCTGATGAAAACCGATTTCCATAGCCTCGATGACCAAGGCTCTTATGGCAGCATAAGCTTCTTGATGGGGCTTGATAACTCGGACAAAGTCCAGTTGCCCATTGTAGAGGGGTTGCAGGTATTCGATAGAAGCATGGTCGCGAGTCGAGTAGCCCAGCAGGTCTAGATGAAAATTAATGGCATCCATAAAATGGTAGTTATCACCGATTGGATGGATAGAGTGCAGGGCATTAGGGCGGATGAGGATGATATCGCCCTTTTCACTATTAAAGTAATCATAGTCAATATGAAACTGGGCCTGTCCCTCATGGACGTAGATGATTTCCATGTCCTGGTGCCAGTGAAAGAGAATGTCCGGGAGCCCTTGTTCCATAATGGTTCGGGTGATGGAGTAGGGTGTGAGTTGATTTTTATAGGGGATGTTTTTATGCAGTTGTCCAAGATCTAGCATGAGGTGTCCTTTCCTAGGATAGTATCAATTAAAGCTATAATTGTGCAAGAAATACCTGACTTGCTTTATTATAATATAACTAAGAAAAAAAGAAAAGGATCAGCGTTATGAGTAAATTTCCGAAAAACTTCCTCTGGGGTGGTGCGACTGCTGCCAATCAGTACGAAGGAGCCTACAATGTAGACGGCAAGGGCTTGTCTGTTCAGGATGTGACCCCTCGTGGGGGTATTCCTGTCAAGGCTGGGGACCACAATCCTGTGATCACTGAGGGACCAACAGCTGACAATCTCAAGCTAGAAGGGATTGATTTTTACCACCGTTATAAAGAAGACATTGCCCTTTTTGCAGAGATGGGCTTTAAGGTTTACCGAACCTCTATTGCTTGGTCACGGATTTTCCCAAATGGGGATGAGACTGAGCCAAATGAAGCTGGACTTCAGTTTTACGATGATCTTTTTGACGAATTGGCCAAATACGGGATCGAGCCTTTGGTGACCCTTTCTCACTATGAAACGCCGCTACACTTAGCGCGTGCCTACAATGGCTGGGTCAATCGAGATTTGATCGGCTTTTACGAGCGCTATGTGCGCACGGTCTTTAACCGCTACAAGGACAAGGTTAAGTACTGGCTGACCTTTAACGAAATCAACTCGGTGCTTCATGCGCCCTTCATGAGTGGTGGGATTGCTACACCAGCAGAAGACTTGTCTAAGCAAGACCTCTATCAGGCTGTTCACCATGAGCTGGTGGCTTCAGCTCTTGCGACCAAGATCGGTCATGAGATCAATCCAGACTTTAAGATCGGCTGTATGGTACTTGCTATGCCGGCCTACCCTATGACTCCAAAACCTGAGGATGTCCTAGCAACTCGAGAATTTTCAAATCACAACTACCTCTTCTCGGACATCCATGCCCGTGGCAAGTACCCGGCCTATCTCAACCGCTATTTCCGTGAAAATGGGGTGGAAATCCAGTTTGCGGAAGGAGACAAGGAACTTTTGGCTCAAAATACGGTGGACTTTATCTCCTTCTCCTACTATATGAGCGTGGTGCAAGCCCATGATCCGGAAAGTTATTCTTCTGGCCGTGGGAATGTCCTTGGAGGTCTAAACAATCCTTACCTAGAAAGTTCTGAATGGGGTTGGCAAGTGGATCCAATTGGCCTACGCTTAGTCTTGAACGACTTTTACGACCGTTACCAGTTGCCGCTCTTTATCGTGGAAAATGGCCTCGGAGCCAAGGATGTCTTGGTGGAAGGACCAAATGGACCAACGGTTGAAGATGACTATCGCATCGACTACCTCAAACAACACTTGCAGCAGGTTGGAGAAGCGCTGGAAGATGGCGTGGAACTCCTAGGCTACACCACTTGGGGTTGTATCGATCTTGTCTCTGCTTCAACAGCTGAGATGAGCAAGCGCTACGGCTTTATCTATGTTGATCGCAATGACGATGGCACAGGTACTTTCAACCGCTACAAGAAAAAATCCTTTGACTGGTACAAGCAAGTTATCGCAAGCAATGGGGAATCCCTCTATGAAGAGTAAGATGAGAGGTGAAATTAAGAACGCATGATCTTGATTGGATACTCACAATAGAAAAGCTCCTTATAAAATAACAAGCCTAGGTTTTCCTAGGCTTGTTTTGCCAAATCCTTGCTAGCAATTATAAAAAGGAATAGAATCCCGCTGTAATTTCATATATGGAAGCGACAAGAGGAGGTTAAATAGAGTCGTATCCAGTGAATTGTCCAGGATTGTTTAGTTTATCTAGTTGAGTTACTCAGTCTGACAGGTAGGTCAATTTGATGTTTTCATTCACAAATGAATCTTACGTAGATACTTGTGACTTTGCTCAAATGGGTATATAATACTAGTATCCTTATCAGGGAGGTCTGCCTATGAATGACTATCTTGTTTATCTGCCTCTGTTACTTGTCTTGCTGTGGGCTTTGTTTCCAATTTTTCAGCGAGTTTTAGATATCCGAACCAAGTCTAAATTGGCTAAGGCTTGGGATGGTTACTATCATCTGGGGCGCAAGCGAGATTTGGATGTTAGTTTGGAAGAGAGCTTGCGGTTGGATAAAAGCTTGCAAGCCTATGATTTTTTTGTGGATGACCAGACCTGGCATGACCTGGATTTTCAGAAGATTTTCCGCGAACTAGATGATGCATACTCCAGTCTAGGTTCAGAGTGTTTATACAACCTCATGCGATTGCAGCAATTTGAGGAGGATAGGGATTTTGCCACTTTGCAGGAGGAATTACGCCTGCATCCAGACCAGCGCTTGGAGATGCAATTAGCTTTTTTTAAATTAGGCAAGAAGAACTATAATCAGGCTAAAAGCTTGGTGAGTAGGTCTTCTATAAAGGGTGGTTCCCTCTTTTATCTAGAGTTGTTCATAGGGGGGCTTCCTTTGCTTGGCTTGCTTTTGATGGTTATCGATCCTTTGTTTTGGGGCATGTTTACGCTCGTTACAGCAGCGGTCAATATCGGCATTTCTCTAAAAACACAAATCAGCCTTAATGCGCGCTTGGAGCAGATGAATTATCTGGTGATAGCTTTGGCGGCAGGACACGCCATTAGCAAGGTTTCGTTTTCTCAACAGAGAGAACTAAAAGAGAACTTGCAATATTTTTCTTGGGCCAAGTTGCTAGGTGGTTTTTTCATTCGGAAAAATAGCACCAATGAAATGGACTTGCTGGGGATGTATGCCAACATGCTATTTCTCCTACCCAACATTGCCCAGTCCTATATGGCACGGCAGTTGCAGCATCATCAAAGAGCGGCAGCAGATGTTTTAGCGACTCTAGGTAAACTTGAGGCTGCTATCTCTGTCTTACATTATCGTGAGCGCCTGCCTGTCACCTGTCAGCCAGACTTTCATGAGCAGAAGTGCGTAATGGGGCAGGGGCTTTATCATCCCTTGCTGGATAATCCTGTCCCCAACGATGTCGATTTTTCAGCCAATATAGTTATCAGTGGTGACAATGCTTCCGGGAAATCGACCTATCTGCGAACTGTTGCGGTCAATATTCTTCTAGCCCAATCTTTGGGATTTGCCTGTGGTGTGAGTCTGGAGTTGATGCATGGGCATGTCTTGACAGCCATGGATGTGTCGGATGACATTGAAACGGGAGATAGCTATTTCATCACAGAAAGCAGGGCTATTCAACGGATGATTTCTAGTCTATCCCAGCCTGATTTTCACTATCTTTTTATCGATGAGCTGTTTAAGGGGACCAATACTGTGGAGCGGATTGGAGCCGGTTTAGGGATTGTACGCTGGTTTGCCTGCCATCCCTGTCTTTATATGGTTTCCAGTCACGATATTGAGCTGGTTTCAGCCTCTCATGTGCTCAATCGGAATTATCACTTTGATAGCCAGTATGTTAATGGTGAAATTGTCTTTGATTATCTGATTAAGCCCGGGGCGAGTGTGACTAAAAATGCAGTTAATACTCTGGAAAGTCTGCATTATCCAGAGGATATTACGCAGATAGCTCGGCAAGTAATTTCTCATACTCA
>NZ_KQ969158.1:169811-184602 GCF_001578805.1 Streptococcus sp. DD10
AATTTGCAGGAGTTGTTGAAGAACCAGCAGATATTAACTCTAGATCTATCACGAGAAAACAAAGAAAAAACTCTTCTTTTAGAGCACAAAAAATGGTGGCAATTTGGGAAGTGCCCCCGCTTGTTGTGAGCGCTTGCTTTTTTGGTAAAATCACTACGTTTTATGTTATAATGAAAGCGAAAATAGTTCGTTTAGGTTGGAAAGGAGAAGCATAAATATCGGAAACAATATATTACCTAAACTAACTCTAGTGGACGCAACAACTTAATAGCAGAAAGCGGTTTCTTATGAAAAGTCTAAAGCGTATTATTGTCGCACTTGTTACCTCGTTATTCGTTGTTATAAATACTGTTCCATCAGTTGTATATGCCAATGAAATGTATAAGGTGACACAGGAACAACAAGTAGAACAATATATGGTTGAGATTGATCAACAACTTTCAAAACCACTAGAAATATCTGATGAAGAGATTGAAGCTCTTATACAAGCAAATAAAACACTCTATCCCGATTTGGCTGAAGAACAAATGCGAGATATTGCTTATAAAGCTGTAAGTCCATATACTTCTAGAGGTTTGTTAGGAGCAGCTTTCTCTGTAATTAACATCTATTACAATGTGGGATATGCACTCGCTCAATTTATTGATGCTAGAGACTTCTATCGAAACAATGGTCGAATAAATGCGTGGGTTTAAAAATAAACTATCATTATTTTGTCTCTCTCTTCTAATCCTGACATCAATAGCTTATTTTAGCAATAAATTAACATATCCCCTTTTTTTAAAACTTACATTTTACTCAATAATCATTGCATATTGTTTTAATATAGCCTTGAGTTTTATACGTAAGAGGTAGAGCTGGTCATCCGGTTCTACTTTATTTTGACAATATTAAAGTGGTTGAAAAAACAAGTCTTAAGGCTAGTATCAAGAGAACATTTGCTCAAGATACCGCTGAGAAAGCCCAGGAGCTCGCTGACGAGCTTTTAGAAGAAAGGGTAGATAAAAAAGGACGGCAGAACTTCGAAAACGTATCAGAAACGCTGAAAATGCGTATTTCAGTGCAGATAAAAAAATGCGGTTATTAAATCAAGAGAAAAATGAGCTAAGGAAGGCGGTTTCACGATTAGAAGACAATCTGATCGGTTACCGACACGAAAATGAATTGTTACGAGCTGAAAACTCACGTTTGAAACGAGCTTTGGAATTTTTGCAACGAGGTCTTCAATCAATAAAATCATTCACAAAAACAATTTTCGGAAGAACCCCATCAGGGAAAAAGGAGGATTTGTGGTCTCAATTGAAACATAAAATTTCATTGATTTACTATCTAATTTTAAGGATTAGGGTTAATTTCTCCTGAAAATGAGAAGGAAGGCTGAAAACCTTAAAGCAGGTTTTTGCCTGTTTTTTTCTTATTTTGATACTAAGTTTGAAAATAAGATGGATGATGGAATAAAAAATGATAACAATCCAACAATAAGGTAATTGTCATGGAATTTGAAGATTTTGTAACTATCTAGATGTAGAGTACTATTGAATATACGCATTTATGATTGCTTTTTGATTCTGATACAGAGGGCTAGTTTCTGTATTTCGTTTCAAGTCAGATTATGCTGTTGACTTGTTTGATAAGGAATACAAGGTAGTGTCAGAATTGACACGTTTACTTTAGTGATTCCATGTTATAATAGAAAAAGCTAGATAGGATTTGAGATGCACACCCTACTTGGGTTTTGCACCCTTTGAAAGGGAAAGGTTAGATTTTTATGATTAAATTGATTGCAACAGATATGGATGGTACTCTCTTAGATGGTACGGGACAACTAGATTTACCGCGTTTAGAGCGTATTCTTGATGAGCTAGATAAACGAGGTATTCATTTTGTGATTGCGACGGGAAATGAAATCAATCGCATGCGCCTTCTCTTAGGTCCTCTGATTGAGCGGGTTGCTCTGGTGGTAGCTAATGGCGCTCGGCTTTTTAAGGGAAATCAATTGATTGCGTATAAATGCTGGGAGGATGATTTGGTTAAACAGGGTTTGTCTTTTTTTCGTGGGAGAGAAACGACTGACCAATTGGTTGTTTCAACACTTAATGGTGGATTTGTAAAGGAAGGAACCCAATTTTCTAGTATCGATCAGTTTATGACACCGGAGCAGGCTCAAGCATTTTACAAGCGTTTGAATTTTGTAGAAGAATTTCATCCTGATTTATTTGATGGAGTTCTTAAGATGAGCCTAGTGGTCGGATTAGAGAGGCTAGATAGAATTACCAGCGAAGTTGAGCGCCATTTTGCAGGAAGAATTACAGCTGTTTCTAGCGGCTACGGCAGTATGGACCTGTTACAATCTGGTGTCCATAAGGCTTGGGGGCTGCAGCAACTGATGGAAGAGTGGGGTGTGACAGCCGATCAAGTTATGGCCTTTGGTGATAGTGCTAACGACAAGGAATTGTTAGAACTTGCGGGCTATGCCTATGCTATGGAAAATGCGGAAGAATCCCTGAAAAAATTGGCAAATTACCAAGCGCCTCCCAACCATCAAGGGGGAGTTTACCAAGTATTGGAAGAGTATCTAGGCTTGTAATTCGTGTTCAAACGGCGCTATGATGAGAAAAGGAGATAGAATGGCAGTACAGTTATTAGAAAATTGGCTTTTAAAAGAGCAGGAAAAAATCCAGGCGAGCTATCGTGCCTTAAATCAAGCCCCTTTGAGGGAACCGGATATTTTATTTATTGGAGACTCTATTATAGAATATTATCCAATTTATGAGTTACTGGACACCTGTAAATATATGGTTAATCGAGGAATTCGTGGTTACAAAACAGATCTTTTGAGGGATCATTTAGACGCCCATCTTTTTGGAACAGCAGTGGATAAAATTATCCTACTGATTGGTACAAATGACATTGGAAAAGAGGTTCCTCAAGAAGAAACGTTAGGAAATTTAGAAGCAATTTTCCAAGCAATTAGTCGGGATTATCCCTTAGCACAGATAAAATTACTTTCAGTTTTGCCAGTTAGCGAGGAAGAAAAGTATGAATCTACGGTTTATGTTCGTACAAATCAGAAAATCCAATCTTTAAATCAAGCTTACCATGATTTATGTCAAGCTTATCATAATGTTGATTTTGTAGATGTGTTTGCATCTTTCTTAGATGAACATGGTCAACTGGCGGAAAAGTATACAACAGACGGGCTCCATCTGACGGTTGCTGGTTATCGTGTCTTATCTAAAGAGCTTCAAAAGGAACTTTAGCTTAGAACTAGATTGATAAAAAAACTTAGTTTCAACGTTGAATGACGAGAAACTAGGTTTTTTGTGTTAATGGAACGGTTGCTTTGGATGCTAACCGTATTTGTTTTAAAATGATTGGATTGTGGGGAAGTAGTGTCTAAGTTACTCTGGCTTGTATAGGCTACTTTGGCGGATAAAAATCGACAGGTGTATCTTACTTAGAAGGAAAGTCGGAGTTGCAGGAATTTTACAAATAGAGATATGTCTGTAGGAGAAAATGTAGGAAGATAGAAAGTGCCAGTATTTAGGAAATGGTAAAAAATCATTTTGGAAGTGCGTTCGGTCGTTTTGCACCATGCTCCCAATAAGAGTTACTTCAATGGTAAATTTTCTATCCATAATTTATTATATGAACTTGACTTGCTATATCAAAAATATTAAAATAAAATAAATAAAACGCTTACAAAAAAGCAGAAAGAGGTTCTTATGTCATTTACGAATACAGAATTACGTCAGCAGTTCCAAACAGTTTTTGGTCAAGAAGCAGACCAAACTTTCTTTTCACCAGGACGGATCAATCTAATTGGGGAACACACAGACTACAACGGTGGGCACGTATTTCCAGCGGCGATTTCCTTGGGAACATACGGAGCAGCTCGCAAGAGAGACGACCAAGTTTTGCGTTTCTACTCAGCTAACTTTGAGGACAAGGGCATCATCGAAGTGCCTCTAGCTGACCTTAAGTTTGAAAAAGAGCACAGCTGGACCAACTATCCAAAAGGGGTTCTTCATTTCTTGCAAGAAGCTGGGCACGTGATTGACAAAGGGTTTGATTTTTATGTTTATGGGAATATCCCAAATGGTGCCGGCTTGTCCTCATCAGCATCCTTGGAACTTTTGACTGGTGTTGTGGCAGAGCATCTCTTTGATTTAAAATTAGACCGTTTGGATTTGGTTAAAATTGGAAAACAAACAGAGAACAACTTTATCGGAGTCAACTCTGGTATCATGGACCAGTTTGCAATCGGGATGGGAGCTGACCAACGTGCCATTTACCTAGATACCAATACCTTGGAGTACGACTTGGTGCCACTTGATTTGAAGGACAATGTCGTGGTTATCATGAATACCAACAAACGCCGTGAACTAGCAGACTCTAAATACAATGAACGTCGTGCTGAGTGTGAAAAAGCAGTAGAAGAATTGCAAGTAGCCTTAGAAATTCAAACCTTGGGTGAATTGGACGAGTGGGCCTTTGACCAATACAGCTATCTGATTAAAGACGGAAATCACTTAAAACGGGCTCGCCATGCTGTGCTTGAAAACCAACGTACTCTTAAAGCGCAAGCAGCCCTTCAAGCAGGAGATTTGGAAACATTTGGTCGCTTGATGAATGCTTCTCACGTCTCTCTGGAGCATGACTATGAAGTAACAGGTTTGGAATTGGACACCCTT
The DNA here is from genome assembly GCF_001578805.1 of Streptococcus sp. DD10. GTDB lineage: Bacteria > Bacillota > Bacilli > Lactobacillales > Streptococcaceae > Streptococcus. The sequence goes on from NZ_KQ969158.1 coordinate 174,506, forward strand.
GTTCATACTGCTTGGGCTCAGGAAGGTGTTCTCGGTGCTCGTATGACAGGGGCAGGATTTGGTGGCTGTGCCATTGCCTTGGTTCAAAAAGTTGCCGTTGAAGACTTTAAGGAAGCTGTAGGTAAGCGCTACGAGGAAGTAATTGGATATGCTCCAAGCTTCTATATCGCTGAAGTTTCAGGTGGCACTCGTGTCCTTGATTAGGAGAAGAGTATGAAAGCGGTGATTTTTGATTTAGATGGACTATTGGCTGATACGGAGATTATTTCTTTAAAAGTTTATCAAGAATTACTTGGAGATTTTGGGATTCCTTTCACAGAAGAAATATATTCCAGAGAATACAGTGGCCATAGGGAAGAGGAGAATGTTCAACGATTTTTGGATACCTATGATTTACCTTGGAACTTTGACCAAACCTTGGAAAAAGTTTATGAACTAGAAGCTCTAATCTTAGCCCAAGGTGTTCATTTAAAAAAAGGTGCTAAAAATTTGCTTACTTTTTTGAAAACAGAGGGCATTCCAATCGCCTTAGCAACTTCAAGTGTTGAATCTCGAGCTAGAATGATTTTGAATAGCAACGGGATACTGTCCCTATTTGACTATCTAGTTTTTGTCAAAGATGTAAAGCGAAGCAAGCCTTACCCAGATATATTTTTAAAGGCTTGTAGCGATTTGAATGTTTTACCAGAGAATTGCTTAGTATTAGAGGATAGTGAAGCAGGAATTGAAGCAGCGTATAGAGCTGGGATACCAGTTATTTGTATTCCAGACTTAAAAATGCCAGCACAGTCTTTCTTAAATAAAACAGAACAAGTTTTTCAGGATTTAGATGCCGTTAGAGACTATTTAGAAAGTAAGAAGGAGAATCAATGAGTCAGGGAGTCCTAGATGCATTTATCACGAAAGTCATTGCAAAAAGTAGCTTTGAGGAAATGGATCGAATCTATCTAACCAATCGTGTCTTGGCACTGGTTGGTGAAGGTGTTTTAGAAATTGAGACGGATCTGGATGATGTGATTGACCTCAAGGACCAGCTAGTTGAGGAGGCGGTTCGATTCGAGACGATTGAGGATAGTCAGACTGCGCGGGAAATTCTGGGTGCTGAACTGATGAATTTATTAACCCCTTGTCCAAGTCAGGTTAATCGTGACTTCTGGACAACCTATGCCCAAACTCCCGAGCAAGCGATAGCGGATTTTTACCAACTTAGCCAGAAAAATGACTACATCAAACTCAAGGCCATTGCTAAAAATATCGCTTATCGTGTCCCATCTGACTACGGAGAACTAGAGATTACCATCAATCTCTCTAAACCTGAAAAGGATCCGAAAGAAATAGCTGCGGCCAAGTTGGTACAAGCTAGCAACTACCCCCAGTGTCAACTTTGTATGGAAAATGAAGGTTATCAAGGTCGGGCCAACCACCCGGCTCGTAGCAACCACCGCATCATCCGGTTTGACATTTCTGGTCAGGAGTGGGGCTTCCAGTATTCACCTTATGCCTACTTTAATGAGCACTGTATCTTTTTAGATAGTCAACACCGCCCTATGGCTATTAGCCGTCAGAGTTTTGAGCGTCTGTTGGCGATCGTAGAGCAGTTCCCAGGCTATTTTGCAGGGTCCAATGCTGATCTGCCCATCGTGGGGGGCTCTATTCTCACCCATGACCACTATCAGGGAGGCCGCCACGTGTTTCCTATGGAAGAGGCTCCTCTGCAAAAGACTTTCTCTTTTGTAGGGTTTGAACAGGTCAAGGCTGGGATTGTTCATTGGCCCATGTCTGTTCTTCGCTTAAGCTCGGATTCCAAGGAAGACCTGATCAACTTGGCTGATAAGATTTTGCAGGCTTGGCGCCAGTATTCGGACCCAAGTGTGCAGATTTTGGCGGAGACAGACGGGTTCTCGCACCACACTATTACCCCCATCGCCCGTAAACGAGCTGGTCAGTTTGAGTTGGACTTGGTCTTGCGGGACAATCAGACATCGCCGGAGCATCCTGAAGGTATCTATCATCCCCACAAGGATGTTCAACATATCAAGAAGGAAAATATCGGCTTGATTGAGGTCATGGGCTTGGCAATCTTGCCACCACGTCTGAAAGCGGAAGTGGAGCAAGTTGCTAGCTACCTCGTGGGAGATGGTGATATAGTTGCCGACTATCATCAGGAATGGGCAGACCAACTCAAAGCCCAACATCCAGACCTGAGTGACAAAGACAAAGCCCTTGAAATCGTTAAGGCTTCTGTTGGGAACATCTTTGCGCGTGTTCTGGAGGACGCGGGAGTTTACAAGCAGACGGAGCAAGGACAGGCAGCCTTTCTACGTTTTGTAGAAAGTGTTGGGCTAGTTGAAAGATGAAAGATCCAGATTTGTCTATTAAGACCAGTAATTGTTCCTTGTTGAGCAAACAAATTTTAAAAAAGTGCGGCTTCTTCTTGATATAAATGAAAAAATCTAGTATAATTAATTCTTGTGAGTAAACCTCACTTACCCCTTGCAAAGACTTGGGGTCATTAGACCAAAAGGAGGAACATATCAATGGCTAAATACGAAATTCTTTATATTATTCGTCCAAACATTGAAGAAGAAGCGAAAAACGCTTTGGTAGCACGTTTTGACTCTATTTTGACTGACAACGGTGCAACTGTTGTTGAATCAAAAGATTGGGAAAAACGTCGTCTTGCATACGAAATCCAAGATTTCCGTGAAGGACTTTACCACATCGTGAACGTTGAAGCAAATGATGACGTAGCTCTTAAAGAGTTTGATCGTTTATCAAAAATCAACGGTGACATTCTTCGTCACATGATCGTTAAAGTAGACGCGTAAGAAGGTTACTCTATGATTAACAATGTTGTACTTGTAGGGCGTATGACTCGGGATGCTGAGTTACGCTACACACCACAAAATCAGGCTGTTGCGACGTTTTCACTTGCTGTGAATCGTAACTTCCGTAGCCAAAATGGTGAACGTGAAGCAGATTTTATTAACTGTGTAATTTGGCGCCAGCAAGCTGAAAATCTTGCGAATTGGGCTAAAAAAGGAGCTCTTATCGGAATTACAGGTCGTATTCAGACTCGTAATTACGACAATCAGCAAGGACAACGTGTCTATGTTACGGAGGTTGTGGCAGATAGTTTCCAATTATTGGAAAGTCGTGCTAGTCGTGAAGGACAAGCATCTGGAAATAGCGGATACCAACAAGGTAATAACTTTGGAGGGAATGCTACACCAAGTTTTGGAAATTCAGAACCTTCAAACCAAGTACCAAACTTCTCTCGTGATGAAAATCCATTTGGAGTAACCAATCCAATGGAAATTTCAGATGATGATCTACCATTTTAATGGACACTTGAAATATATAAAGGAGAAATAAACATGGCTCAACAACGTCGTGGCGGATTCAAACGCCGTAAAAAAGTTGATTACATCGCAGCAAACAAGATTGAATATGTTGATTACAAAGATACTGAGCTTCTTAGCCGTTTCGTTTCAGAACGTGGAAAAATCCTTCCACGTCGTGTAACAGGAACTTCAGCTAAGAACCAACGTAAAGTAACAACTGCAATCAAACGTGCTCGTGTTATGGCTTTGATGCCTTTCGTAAACGAAGATTAATTAGAAAAGAGGGGGGGTTCCTCTCTTTTTTATTTGTTTAAAAGGAAGGGTTATCTCTGTTTTTTTAAAGTAGTCGAATAGAAATATTCTCCCTGTCTTAAAAATCTACTTCTGTCTATTTGTGATATAATAGTCTTGAAATGAGACCGTGAAGGAGGTGAAAAAAATGGGGTATCATCATTTACAAAAAAATCGTGAAATACATGCTGTTAACAGTGTATTTTGTCCCGCAGCTTATCGAACGAAACTTCGTTATGAGAGTGAAGAGAAGGCCTTGAATGCCATTAAATTTGGAAATGGTGATATTGTGCGAGCTTATTTTTGTTGGGCTTGTAGGTGTTGGCATACGACTTCTAAACCGGATCGGCAACAGCCTTGGGAGGAAATGTCGGAGTATATAAAAAATTTTTATCATATCGATACGAGTCAATTTGAAGAAGTGGAGGAAGAAAAAATGGTTTTTGTAAAAGTTGTTGAAAATGATGAACTTGGGAAAGTTATATTACCTGGTTTTTTTCCTGTAGGAGTTCTAGCGAAACGTTTCGGTTATGTACGACAAATTACGACAGACACAATTACGCGGATGACCGACATTGATGCCTATGTCATTTTAGAAAATGGGAAATTAGTCGTGAAAGAACTGAAAGAGAAGGATAAAGAAGGTTTTTTACGTTCTTTTGCTGCTCGTCTTGAGGAGGATATCGAAGCAACCAACACCTTTACCAATGAACATGAAATTTTTCCTAAGGATTTAGTTTTTGAATATGATGTCAATAAATTGTCCCATTCCGACGAAGTGATGGATACAAGAGAACTCCGTCAGTTCGTAGAAGAAAGAGCTGTAAAAAAGACGGTTAAAGATAATTTAGAACCCTTAGATGTTTCTGTGATTTCAGGAGATTTTTCAAGTGATTTGGCAGAGAAACTGATGCAAAACCACCTCAATTTTTACCTTCAACAATTGGAGTTACGTGGGGTTGATTTGGGAAAAAATTCCTATCCTTTGTCTAGTCTAGCTGTTCGTGGTAAGGGTTTGTTGACGTATGCGATTGCAGAGTATTTCCCCAAATTGACGATCTTAGAGCGAATCCTCAGTAACGACAGTATCCAATTAGCTCTAGGAAGATTGGGATTTTACGAGTTTTTAGAGATTGATGGTCATCTTGCTGCTGTCTTTTTTGAAGCCATTTATGCTTGCGCTGCCTTGCAGGGAAAACATGACATTCGTCGCAAGATGGAAATCGTTTTAGTAGGAGAGCGTGGGGTTAGTGCTGAACAGAAGGGACTAGTCTTTAGGGACTAGGCTGTTGAGAGAATCTTGCTTAGCTTCTTACTAGTTTGCTTTAAAACAGACTGCTTTACAATTTCATTCTAAGACTCGTCACTTTTAAATTGGAAAGTGTGTCTTGCATGCTTTCCTTTTTGGTTTATACTAAGAAATTGGATGAAAAGAACATTTAGAGGTCTTTTGTCTGAGTTTAGAATGCCCCACTACTAATGGTGGGACTAGCCAGAGTCTGGATAGAGAATTAGTTAGCAAAAGGTAAGTTGCTAACAGTCATGATGAAAATTTATGAGGGAAAGTATGAAGAACTATAGTGAATGGTATGGGAAAATGGCGAGTTACATGAGAGCACATCCCCGTTTTCTAAAGCTTATAAGGATATATAATTGCCTTTTTCCATTATTTATGGGGCTGTCCTATCTAGTAGTTTTGCTTTTAAGAGGATTAGGGGGAGACAGTTTTTTACTTCTGAGAGATATAGTAGTACCCGCTTCTGGCTTTATTGTTCTGTCTGTCGTTAGATTTTGGATGAACCAAGAACGTCCCTATGAGCGAGAGTTCATTCATCCGTTATTTTCAAAGGAAACAAAAGGACAGTCTTTTCCTAGCCGTCATGTTTTTTCTGCAACTATTATTTCTATGGTGGTTTTTTGGTACTCAATGGAACTTGGAATTTTTTGTCTTTTTTTCTCGGCTCTTTTAGGACTTGTGCGTGTAGTAGGTGGAGTTCATTATCCTAGAGATGTAGTGGCAGGTTACGTATTTGCCCTTTTTTGGGGAATATTGTTCAATTTTTTTTAGTGTTATTCAGTAATTTTTTACTATAGAAAGTTCGATTATACAGGATAAGTTACTACTGTACCAAATGACTCTGATTTTTAATAATGAGATTGGACCAAAAGTGTCCATTCTTCAATAAAAAATAGGAATAGTTGTATCATGAAGTAGTCAATTAGTTTGTTTGTTTTCGGATTTTAAAGATGATCGAATTAACTGTTCGGGGTGGCTCCCCCCTTTTTTTCTTGGTGTTCTTCCCTACTTTCATTATTAATTATGTCAAAAAAGTTCTCTTGAGAACTTTTTTCTTGACTTTTGCTTGAAATTTGATAAACTAGTTCTCATGAGGAGTTTATAGTTCTCTTGAGAACTAGTTTAGAAAGGAGAATAATATGGAAAGACCCTTGTTTGAATTAAAACGTTTCATGCATAGTGTGGGACGTCTCGGCACAAGGTTATCTAAGCAGCAAGGGATAGACTATCTGGCTGGACCACAAGGTCAAGTCTTGCATATCCTGAGTCATCGTGAATCAAAGGATGAAAAAACCTTTATCAAGGATATTGAATCTCGCTTACAGATTTCAAAGTCTGTTGCTTCTAATCTTATCAAACGAATGGAGCAAAATGATTTGATTTATACAGAGGCCAGCCAAAGTGATAAAAGAGCCAAGTATGTATACTTGACAAAGACGGCAAAAGAAAAAATGGCTATTATCAAAACATTTTATGATGAGATGGATCGTTGTATCTTAGAAGGAGTGACGGAGGAGGAGCTCGTGACCTTCCAGAAGGTTTTAGATAAGTTTCGTGATAATTTAGAAAGAAGGACAAGTGATGATTCAATTATTTAAACGTCTGACAAAAAGAGAGTGGGCTATGATGCTAAGTGCGGTCTTCTTTACTTGCTTGACGGTCTATTTGGAATTGGAAGTGCCGACCTACATTTCCAAAATTACAGAGCTTTTAGGCACAGAAAATACGGTTTTATCTGATTTATGGCAGCCAGCCCTTTGGATGGTCTTCTTATCCTTGTTTGCCTTTTTATCTTCTGTGACAGTTGGATACTTTGCTTCTCGCGTTGCAGCTTCCTTTACGACAAATCTTCGAGAAGATGTGTTTAATCGTGTGTTGGATTATTCCCAATCAGAAGTGAAACAGTTTTCAATTCCTAGTTTATTAACACGGACAACAAATGATATTACTCAAGTTCAGACGATGATCACGATGGGGCTTCAAGTGGTTACGCGGGGGCCAATTATGGCGATTTGGGCCTTGAGTAAAATTCTGGGAAAATCAGAGCATTGGTTGATGGCCGTTGTTGTTGCAGTCGTGGTGAATGTCCTGATGACAACAGTTTTGATGACACTCGCCTTTCCGAAGCAATCGCTTATCCAGACTTTGACAGATAAGTTAAATGCGGTTACTCGAGAAGGGTTGATGGGGATTCGAGTTGTTCGTGCCTACAATGCAGAGGATTACCAAGATGATAAGTTTGCGTCTGCTAATGATGAAGTGACAAAACTGAACCTCTTTGTTTATCGTTTAATGGCGATTATGAATCCTATTATGACAGGGATTTCGAGTGGATTGACTTTAGCAATTTACTGGATTGGAGCTTACTTGATCAATAGTGCTGCTGTTAGTGGTCGTTTGAGCATTTTTAGTGATATGGTAGTCTTTATGTCTTATGCCATGCAAGTGGTGATGGGCTTTCTCCTTATGGGGGCACTTTTTATGGTATTACCAAGAACATTAGTTTCTGCTCGTCGTATCAATCAAGTTCTGGATTTACATTCTTCAATTGAAAATCCGGAGATACCTCAGACTCCTGAGATAGAAAACAGAGGAACTGTCGTATTTAAAGATGTGACCTTCCGCTATGCTCCAACTGCGAGTCCAGTGATTGAGAATGTTAATTTTACAGCTAAAAAAGGGGAGACAGTCGCCTTTATTGGTTCGACTGGTTCTGGGAAATCCAGTTTGGTGAGTTTAATTCCACGTTTTTATGATGTTTCTCAAGGGGAAATTTTGGTGGATGGTGTCAATGTACAGGATTATCAACTTGAAGAATTGCGTAATCGAGTAGGCTATATTCCGCAAAGTGCAGTCCTTTTTTCTGGAGATATCAAGAGTAATATAGACTTCGGTGAAAGCAGCGAAAGCCCTTTGAGTGAAGAGGCAATGTGGGCTGCTTTGGAACTCGCTCAGGCTAAGACATTTGTAGAAGAAAAAGAAGCAGGACTTGCTTTGGAAGTTTCCCAAGGAGGCAAGAATTTTTCAGGTGGTCAAAGACAACGGTTGGCTATTGCTCGAGCACTTGCTCGGAAGCCAGAAATTTTAATTTTTGATGATTCTTTTTCAGCTCTTGACTATAAAACCGATCGTATTCTTCGCCAACAATTAGCAGAAAAAACAAGTGATTTGACGAAGTTAATTGTCGCACAACGGATTTCAACGATTATGGATGCAGATCAAATCTTGGTTCTAGATCAAGGTCAAGTCGTGGGACAAGGAACTCATAAAGAACTTCTTGCAAGCAATGAAGTTTATCAAGAAATTGCTTATTCACAACTTTCTAAGGAGGAATTGGAAAATGGAAAATAAAAATACAACACCTTCCTTTTATCGACAAGTTCAGCCTTATCTGAAAGGATTTAAACTGCCTTTACTAATTGCTTTTGTGTTTGCTTTTGTGTCCAGTCTGATTACGGTATATGGTCCAACCTTATTGAGTAAAATTACAAATCTCATTCAAGAAGGAATGGAGACAGAAGTGGATTTGACTGCAATCTCTGGGATTGCGTTTTCCCTAGCCTTACTGTATGGTTTTGGTATCTTGTTTAACTATGGGCAAGGCTTTATCATATCGACTTATATTCAAAAGTTTTCAAAACGTTTGAGAACATCTATCGAAGAAAAAATTAATAAGCTTCCTTTAAATTATTTTGACAGCCATTCGCAAGGGGATACACTCTCACGGGTGACCAACGATGTGGATACAGTTGCCCAATCTCTCAATCAAAGTTTAGGGACGGTCCTATCTTCCAGTTTACTTCTTGTGGTTGTTCTAATCGCTATGTTCTGGATGAACTGGGTTTTAGCTGTGGTAACTGTAGTCTCTACCTTACTTGGATTTTTCATGATTTCGCTTCTTACGGGACGTTCCAGTGTCTTTTTCGTCAGTCAACAAAAAGATTTGGCGGAGGTAAATGGGTATGTAGAAGAAATGTACTCAGGGCATAATGTTGTAACGAGTTACAATGCTATTGAAACTTCAAAAACAAACTTTAGAAAGCTCAATCATAACTTGCATGATAGTATATGGAAGTCACAATTTATTTCCGGAATCATGATGCCAGCCATGATTTTTATAGGGAACTTTAGTTATGTTTTGGTCGTTGTAGTGGGTGCTGTTTTAGCACTTCAAGGGCATATCAGCATGGGGATTATCGTTGCCTTTATGGTTTATGTCCGTACCTTCTCGCAACCCTTATCTCAAATAGCACAGGGGATTACTTCACTCCAGCAAGCTGCCGCTGCTATGACTCGTGTTTTTGAATTTTTAGCGGAAGAGGAGATGGAAAACGACAGTTATAAAGAAAAACAGCTGGAAAACATTAGAGGAGAAGTTGTTTTTGATACAGTCTCCTTTGGGTATTTACCTGGAAAAACCATTATCCATGATTTTTCTGCGAAAGCTAAACCAGGACAAAAAATTGCTATTGTAGGACCGACAGGTGCAGGAAAAACAACGATTGTGAACCTTTTGATGAAATTCTATGAAATTGATAAAGGTCAAATCAAGATAGATGGTGTTGATACCAAGAATATGAAACGATCAGAAGTGCATGAAGCATTTTCAATGGTGTTGCAAGATACTTGGCTATTTGAAGGTACAATTCGAGACAATTTAGTATATAACCAAAAAGGGATTTCGGATGAGGCTGTTATAGCAGCTACAAAAGCAGTGGGAGTACATCACTATATCACAACCTTGCCAAATGGATATGATACGGTTTTAGATGATACTGTGACCTTGTCTGTCGGGCAACGTCAGTTGATTACCATTGCTCGTGCTCTCTTAAAAGATGCCCCACTCCTTATCCTTGATGAGGCAACATCTTCTGTCGATACACGTACAGAAGAACTGATTCAAAAGGCAATGGATAAACTCATGGAAGGGCGTACGTCGTTTGTCATTGCTCACCGTTTGTCCACGATTCGCAATGCAGATTTAATTCTTGTAATGAAAGATGGGAATATTATCGAGCAAGGAAATCACGATGAACTCATGAAACAAAATGGCTTCTATGCTGATCTGTATAATAGTCAATTTTCAGAAGAGGCTTCCTGATAGAAATTGGGAAGGAAAAACAAGGTTTAGACTTGTTCTAGACCTTGTTTTTTTGTCATAGGTT
>NZ_KQ969158.1:184622-193055 GCF_001578805.1 Streptococcus sp. DD10
AAAACGGGAGAATTTTGGGCGATTTCTGCTCATCCAAACGGAGTTTCAACGGTGAGCAATGGACGTTTTGCTGGTCAAAAACTGGATAAACTCTATGCGGAACATAGAGAGTTATTTGGCAATCGGCCGGAGCCTGTTTTTCCGCTTTTGACGAAGATTTTGGATGCAAATGATTGGTTAAGTGTTCAGGTTCACCCTGATGATGCTTATGGATTAGCTCATGAAGGGGAGTTAGGAAAAACAGAGTGCTGGTATATTATTGCGGCTGATGAGGGTGCAGAAATTGTCTACGGTCATCAGGCGCAAAACAAGGAAGAACTTCGTCAGAAGATTGAGAATGGGAATTGGGAAGAGTTGTTAACGAAGGTACCTGTTAAGGCAGGGGATTTCTTTTATGTACCGAGTGGGACAATGCATGCGATAGGTAGCGGTATTTTGATTTTAGAAACGCAGCAATCTAGTGATACGACTTATCGAGTCTACGACTTTGATCGTCGAGACAATGCAGGAAATCTCCGAGAATTGCATTTGGAAAAATCCATTGATGTCTTAACAATCGGAAAACCAGCTAATAGTCGTCCAGTTACAGTTCAAGCAGATAGTTTAACTTCAACTCTTTTAGTCTCAAATGACTTTTTTGTGGTTTATAAATGGGAAATAGAGGGTGAGACTCATTTTAAAAAGGAGGCCGATTACTATCTTGTTAGTGTGATTGAAGGGATTGGCGAAATCTGGATAGATGAACGGTGTTATGAGCTTGAAAAAGGACAGCATTTTATTCTACCTAGTGATGTTCAAACTTGGAGCATTTCGGGAGATTTGCAGTTGATTGTCAGTCATCCTTGATAAGATAGGACACCAGTAAAAGGCAAGTCTGACTACTTGGTTGGTCTTGCTTTTTGTTGTCTTTTTAAGAAGGATGGGAAAGAGTAAATTCTAGTTTCTTTCTTGAAAGAATGAGTGAAAAATGCTATAATGAAAAGAACATTTTAGATTTACAAATCATATATTATTTAAGTAGCTGGCAGAAAATAGAAGACTAGTGGCTACTCTAGTAAGGAAACAATGGCAAATATTTTAAGAACAATTATTGAAAATGATAAAGGTGAACTTCGCCGTCTAGAAAAAATGGCTGATAAGGTGTTAGCTTATGAGGAAACAATGGCTGTCCTGTCGGATGAAGAGTTGAAAGAAAAGACAGGAATATTCAAGGAGCGTTACCAAAATGGTGAATCACTTGATGACTTGCTTTATGAAGCCTTCGCAGTTGTTCGTGAGGGAGCTAAGCGAGTTTTAGGACTTTTCCCCTACAAGGTTCAGGTAATGGGAGGAATTGTTCTTCACCATGGTGATGTACCAGAAATGCGTACGGGTGAAGGAAAAACCTTGACAGCGACGATGCCAGTTTATCTCAATGCCCTAGCAGGAAAAGGGGTTCACGTTGTTACGGTTAACGAATACCTCTCAGAACGTGATGCTACTGAGATGGGCGAACTCTATTCATGGTTAGGTTTGTCAGTTGGTATTAATTTAGCGGCCAAATCTCCTGCAGAAAAGCGGGAAGCCTATGCATGTGATATCACCTATTCGACTAACTCTGAGATTGGTTTTGACTATCTTCGTGACAACATGGTAGTACGTGCTGAAAGTATGGTGCAACGCCCTCTCAACTATGCTCTTGTAGATGAGGTCGATTCTATCTTGATTGACGAAGCTAGAACACCCCTTATCGTGTCTGGACCGACATCTTCTGAGACCAATCAGCTTTATCACTTGGCTGATCATTATGTTAAAACTTTGAACACCGATGACTATATCATTGATATTCCTTCTAAAACGATTGGGTTAGCTGACTCGGGAATTGATAAGGCAGAAAGTTATTTTAAATTGAGTAATCTTTACGACGTTGAAAACGTTGCGCTGACTCACTTTATTGACAATGCCCTTCGTGCGAACTACATTATGGCTTTGGATGTGGATTATGTGGTGAGTGAAGAACAGGAAATCCTGATTGTGGATCAATTTACAGGACGTACGATGGAGGGACGGCGCTATTCAGACGGATTACACCAAGCGATAGAGGCAAAAGAAGGCGTTCCGATTCAAGATGAGAGCAAGACTTCTGCATCGATTACTTATCAGAACCTTTTCCGGATGTATAAAAAACTGGCTGGTATGACAGGAACAGGTAAGACTGAGGAAGAAGAGTTCCGCGAGATTTACAATATTCGCATCATTCCAATCCCTACCAATCGACCAATCCAGCGGATAGATCATTCTGATTTGCTTTTTGCTAGTCTAGAGGCTAAGTTTAAAGCAGTTGTCGAGGATATCAAAGAACGTCATGCTAAAGGACAACCGATTTTGGTGGGGACGGTCGCAGTTGAAACCAGTGATTATCTATCCAAAAAACTAGTTGCTGCGGGAGTACCTCATGAAGTATTGAACGCCAAAAACCACTATCGTGAAGCTCAAATCATTATGAATGCAGGTCAACGTGGAGCAGTTACCATAGCAACCAATATGGCTGGCCGTGGTACAGATATTAAGCTTGGTGAAGGTGTACGTGAATTGGGTGGCTTGGCTGTTATTGGTACAGAACGCCATGAAAGTCGTCGAATCGACAACCAGCTTCGTGGACGTTCAGGTCGTCAAGGTGATCCAGGGGAGTCTCAATTCTATCTCTCACTGGAGGATGATCTTATGAAACGCTTTGGTTCAGAGCGGTTAAAGGCGATTTTTGAGCGACTCAATATGTCAGATGAGGTTATCGAGTCTCGTATGTTAACTCGCCAGGTGGAAGCGGCGCAAAAACGTGTAGAAGGGAACAACTACGACTCTCGTAAGCAAGTCTTACAGTATGACGATGTTATGAGAGAACAGCGTGAGATTATCTATGCGGAGCGTTACGATGTCATTACAGCTGATCGTGATTTAGCTCCAGAAATTCAAGCTATGATTAAGCGAACGATTAATCGTGTGGTCGACAGTCATAGTCGTTCTAAGAAAGAAGAGCGCATTGAGGGGATTCTTAATTTTGCTCGCCAAAATCTTCTTTCAGAGGATGCCATCTCAGAGGATGATTTGAACGGTTTATCGGATCAGGATATTAAAGATGAGCTTTATGAGCGGGCTCTTGAAGTCTATGATAATCAAGTAAGTAAACTTCGTGATGAAGAAGCAGTACGCGAGTTTCAAAAAGTGCTTATCCTTCGTGTAGTCGATAACAAATGGACGGATCATATAGACGCCCTTGATCAACTCCGTAATGCTGTGGGTCTTCGAGGTTATGCACAAAACAATCCAGTTGTAGAATACCAGTCTGAAGGGTTCCGTATGTTCAATGATATGATTGGTTCAATTGAATTTGATGTGACTCGTTTGATGATGAAAGCACAAATTCATGATCAAGAGAGACCACAAGTAGAACATGCTGTTTCGACGTCAGCAACGAGAAACATCGCTGCACAAAATGCATCTTTACCTGCAGATATTGATATTACGAAACTTAGCCGTAATGATCTTTGTCCATGTGGATCAGGTAAAAAAGTAAAAAATTGCCATGGTCGTAGCCACTAAGAAAATATCAGCTAACTTACTTTAGGAGTAAGCTTAGCTGTTTTCTATACTAGTTGGCTATGGCTTTGAAAGAAGAGGAAAAATATGACATTTAAAGCAACTAGCCAACCCATTAATGTAGAAGCAGTACGTCAAATTTCAAAATTAGAGGGAACTGCTCTAGAACGTAAGGAAGCAAGGGACAAGGAACTCGCTGCAATTATGCGTGGTGAAGATGACCGAATTCTTTTAGTAATCGGTCCTTGTTCTTCTGATAATGAAGAAGCAGTTTTAGAGTATGCTAACCGTCTTGCACAATTACAAGAAGAAGTGAAAGACCGCATCTTTATGGTGATGCGTGTTTATACCGCAAAACCTCGTACTAATGGTGATGGTTATAAAGGACTAATCCACCAGCCAGATGCCAAAGAAGCGCCAAGTTTGATCAATGGAATTAAGGCAGTACGCAATCTTCATTACCGTGTGATTACTGAAACGGGTATAACAACGGCTGATGAAATGCTTTATCCAGAAAATCTTCCTTTGGTAGATGATTTGGTATCCTACATTGCGGTCGGGGCGCGCTCGGTTGAAGATCAGCAACACCGTTTTGTTGCTTCAGGGATTGATGTACCAACAGGGCTAAAAAATCCAACATCTGGAAATCTAAATGTGATGTTTAATGGGATTTATGCTGCTCAAAACAAACAAAGTTTCCTTTTTAACGGGGAAGAAGTAGAGACCTCAGGGAATCCACTAGCACACGCAATACTTCGGGGTGCTTTGAACGAATACGGAAAAAATATTCCCAACTACTACTATGATAATGTGTTAGATACAATTGACCAGTATGAAGCAATGGGACTTGAAAATCCATTTATCATGATTGATACGAACCATGATAACTCTGGTAAACAATATCTAGAACAGGTTCGGATTGTTCGACAAACCCTCATCAACCGTGAGTGGAATGAGCGTATAAAAAAAGCGGTTCGTGGCTTTATGATAGAGTCTTACCTAGAAGATGGTCGTCAAGATGAGCCAGTTGTCTTTGGAAAATCCATTACAGATCCTTGTCTTGGATGGGAAAACACTGTGCAGCTTGTTCAGGAAATCTATGACACACTGGGACACAAATAAATAAGATAGAGGAGTGAGGCGGCGAAAATGACTGATGTTGAGTTCTGCTTCGCTCCCTTTTAAAATAAAGAAATATGATTATTGGACACGGTATTGACATCGAAAGTATTTCATCCATCACAGAGATTTATTTAAAAAAACCTCGATTTGCTGAAAAAGTATTGACAGCAGCAGAGATGGAACGTTTTCATTCTTTAAATCAAAGGAAACAGATGGAATATTTGGCTGGTCGCTGGTCGGCAAAGGAAGCTTTTTCAAAAGCTATGGGAACAGGAATCGGGAAATTATCATTTTTAGATATAGAGTTTCTGAATGATTCTAAGGGTGCACCTTTCTGCAGTAAGTCACCTTTTCCAGGGAAGGTTTGGGTGTCAATCAGTCATACGGGAGATTTGGCTCAAGCCAGCATTATTTTGGAGGAAAATCATGAAGAAGAGCCCACATAGACCAACAGTTGCACGCATTGACTTAGCTGCGATCGCTTACAATATTCAGCAAATTACAAAGCATATCCCTAATGAAAGTAAAAAATGGGCTGTTGTTAAAGCAGATGCCTATGGCCACGGGGCGGTAGAGGTTGCTAATTTTATAGAACCGATTGTGGATGGATTTTGTGTGTCAAATATAGATGAAGCTCTAGAATTAAGAGAGGCAGGTATTGCGAAAGCCATTCTGATTTTAGGTGTATCAGAGATTTCAGCTATTGAACTAGCTATTGTGCATCAAATTGCTTGCACGGTTTCAAGTATGGAATGGGTAGAAAATCTTCTAGCGATTCATCCCAATTTAATGGGATTGAAGGTTCATCTTAAAATTGATACGGGAATGGGAAGGATTGGGTTTAGAGATGCGTCAGAAGCCGAGCAAGCAATACGGAATTTGCAGGCTGCTGGAGCTGAGATAGAAGGCATTTTTACCCATTTTGCTACTGCTGATGAAGAAAATCAAGAGCAGTTTCAGCAACAAGTTTGCCGTTTTGAGGCTGTGTTAGCTGCATTACCAACTGATGGGCTATTAGTCCACAGCAGTAACTCTGCCGCGACTCTTTGGCATCCTACTACTATCTTAAATGCAGTGCGAATGGGGGATATGATGTATGGATTGAACCCAAGTGGAAACAGCTTGAAGCTTCCTTTTGAATTGAAACCTGCTTTGAGTCTAGAATCTGAGTTAGTCCAAGTTAAAAAATTGAATAAAGGGGATACCGTAGGTTACGGTGCGACTTATCTGCTGGATGAAGAGCAGTGGATTGGAACGATTCCGATTGGATATGCAGATGGGTGGACTCGAGACATGCAGGGTTTTTCTGTACTAATTGATGGGGCTATTTGTCCAATTGTTGGACGTGTCTCTATGGATCAGATTACGGTTCAGCTTCCTCATCGCTATCCTATTACTACCAAGGTAACGTTAATTGGAGTAAACGGACAAAAGGAGATTACTGCGACAGATGTCGCTGAGAAGCGTGGCACGATTAATTATGAGGTTGTCTGTCTGATTAGTGATCGAGTTCCTAGGATTTATAGTAAACAATAAAAGAATCACGAGAGTAGATGAAGTCTAATGGAGTGGATAGGATAGAAAGGAGGGGCAATGAACCTACATCAGCCGTTGAGCGTATTACCTGGTATTGGTCCTAAGTCGGCCGAAAAGTATAAAAAATTAGGGATTGAGAGTTTGGAAGACCTTCTTTTATACTATCCCTTTCGTTACGAAGATTTTAAATCTAAAAACATCTGGGAGTTAGAGGATGGGGAGAAGGCTGTAATTTCAGGGACAGTCGTTACACCTGCCAATGTCAGTTACTATGGTTTTAAGCGCAATCGTCTGCGCTTTTCCATTAAGCAAGGAGAAGCGATTGTTGCCGTTAACTTTTTTAATCAGCCCTATCTCGCAGATAAAATTGAACTGGGTTCTTCTATTGCCATCTTTGGAAAATGGGATAAAACCAAGGCTAGTTTAACAGGGATGAAATTATTGGCTCAAGTAGAAGATGACTTGCAACCCGTTTATCGAGTAGCTCAAGGAATTTCACAAGCTAGTTTGGTCAAAGTAATTAAGATAGCTTTTGAGCAGGGACTGGATTTATTGATAGAGGAAACTCTACCTCAACTTTTGCTAGATAAGTACCGTCTGATGGGACGCTCTGAGAGTGTGGCAGCTATGCATTTTCCAAAAGACTTAAAGGAGTATAAGCAAGCCTTGCGACGCGTTAAGTTTGAAGAACTATTTTACTTTCAGATGCAGCTGCAAGTGTTAAAGGAGTCGACGAAAGACCAAGGAAATGGACTTGTTATTTCCTACGATGAAGAGCTACTTCAAAAACAGATAGAGTCCTTGCCATTTCCGCTGACCAAAGCGCAGGAACGAAGTTTGCAGGAAATCTTGGTGGATATGAAATCGCCAAACCATATGAATCGTCTTTTGCAAGGTGATGTAGGAAGTGGAAAAACGGTGGTCGCAGGTCTAGCTATGCAGGCTAGTGTAACAGCAGGTTACCAGGCTGCTCTAATGGTTCCGACGGAAATTTTAGCAGAACAGCATTTTGAAAGTTTACAGCAACTATTTCCTGACTTACGTTTTACACTTTTAACAGGAAGTCTAAAAGTAGCAACAAAGAGAGAACGTTTGACAGCTATTGAGTTTGGTCAAGTAGATGTCATTATTGGTACTCATGCTCTCATACAGGATGGTGTTAACTATCATAAGCTAGGACTGGTGATTACAGATGAGCAACACCGTTTTGGAGTTAAACAGAGAAGGATTTTACGTGAAAAAGGAGATAATCCGGATGTTTTAATGATGACAGCGACACCAATCCCACGAACCTTGGCCATTACTGCTTTTGGAGATATGGATGTATCGATTATCGATCAAATGCCTGCGGGTCGGAAGGCTATTATTACTCGTTGGGTTAAGCACGAGCAGCTTCAGACAGTCTTAAACTGGATTTCAGGTGAATTAGAAAAAAATGCCCAAATTTATTTCATTTCTCCTTTGATTGAGGAGTCCGAGGCCCTGGATTTGAAAAATGCAGTTACCTTATCAGAGGAATTAACAGCCTTCTTTTTAGGAAGAGCAGAGGTAGCCCTGTTGCATGGTAAGATGAAGTCTGAGGAAAAAGAGGCTATCATGCAGGACTTTAAGGACAAGAAAACAGATATTCTGGTATCAACAACAGTTATAGAAGTAGGGGTCAATGTTCCCAATGCTACGATTATGGTTATCATGGACGCAGATCGATTTGGTTTGAGTCAACTTCACCAATTACGAGGACGTGTTGGTCGTGGTACAAAACAGTCCTATGCTATCTTGGTATCTAATCCCAAAACAGAATCAGGGAAAAACAGAATGAAAATCATGACGGAGACCACGAATGGATTTGTTTTAGCGGAAGAAGATTTAAAAATGCGGGGATCGGGTGAGATTTTCGGAACCAGACAATCAGGAATTCCTGAATTTCAAGTTGCAGACTTGATTGAAGATTACGCTATCCTAGAAGAAGCGAGAAAAGTGGCTCAGCAAATTGTCTCCCAACCTGATTGGCAAAATGACGTCGATTGGAAATTGATTGCCCTTAATTTAGAAAATAAGGAAAATTTAGATTAAGAAAAATCCAAGCAAGCTTTGGTAAACTTGTTCAAAAAGGAGGTTCTCTATGAATTTTTTCTGGTTAGAAGCCCTTTGGCAAGTAATCTGGCAGACGAATTGATCATGATGTTAAAAATCTGTTTG
>NZ_KQ969158.1:193589-212574 GCF_001578805.1 Streptococcus sp. DD10
TATAAGGAATGAAGTAGCATAAAAAGAGGTCAGTGACCTCTTTTTATGCTAGTGCTGTTTCTGAATCTTTTTACGATGCTAGTTCAGCTTAATTGCTTGTTTTATATGACACAACTAGCTGAGGATTTTTTGACATATCTCGGTTCTGGATTTCTACAAGGGAGACTCAAGAGATGGAATTGGTAAATGTGAGGTAGTATTGTAGAAATAGGGGCTAGCATTTTTATATAAGTGCGCAGCTACATAAAACTTTCCCAAATGCTGGATTAGCACCATACTTTTGGTAGGTAAAACGAGTTACTTCTTGCTTGGAGTCCGTATTCTGCCTTCTATTTCAAGAGTGAGATGAGTAAACAAGAGCAATAGAGCATGCTTGATTTTTCGAGCAAAAAAATCTTTTGTCTGCCTGTTAACCTTCCATATAATCTTTTAGTGCTTGACCAGTTAAACCTGCATTAAGAGCGATAAGGAGCTTGATACGAGCTTTGGGAGCATTGAGTTCTTTGACAAAGTAAATGCCAGTTTCATGAAGTTTTACGCCGCCTCCCTCGTAAGCATATACGGGTTCAGCTATACCATTAAAGCAACGAGAAACAAGGGCGATAGGAATCCCAGCTTCTAGAAATTCCTCGAGTTTCTCAGCTGTTTCTTTTGGTAGGTTACCCGCACCAAAGGCTTCGATAATCAATCCATCTAATTTTTCTTTATTCAGCATCTCTAAAAGCTCTCCTTTCATTCCAGCATAAGCTGGAATGATAGGGACGAAGCCAGAGACACTGTCTAGATCAAAGCGAACGCGAGGTTCAGCTGTTTTAAAGTAAAGGATTTCTTTTTTCATCACGAGTCCTAAGGGGCCGTGAGTTGGTGTTTGAAAGGTGCTGACATTTGTAGTATGCGTTTTGGTAACATATTTTGCTGCGTGGATTTCATCATTCATGACCACCAAGACACCCTTGTCTGTGGATTTTTCATCAGCGGCGACACGAAGAGCTGTTAGATAATTATAGACTCCATCGCTTCCTAGCTCGTTAGAACTCCGCATGGCTCCAGTTAAGACAAGAGGAAGGGCTGGTAGATCCATGGTGTCCAAAAAGTAGGCTGTCTCCTCTAAAGTGTCCGTTCCATGTGTAATGACAATCCCATCAAATGCTTGGGCTTCTGTTTTTATTTTCTTGTAGAGTTGTAGCATGAGAGTGGGTGTCATATGGGGACTAGGGACATTGATAAAGTCAATGGCAGTCACTGCAATTCCCTCCAGAGGAATGCTGACATGGTTCATCGGATTATCAGAACTGGTAGCAACAGCTCCAGTGTTGTCAGATTGCATAGAGATGGTACCGCCTGTATGTAAGACAAGAATTTTCTTCATCGATCGTCCTTTCGTGTGAAATATGGTATAATGAACAATAAATGTTTTTGAACATGCTGCTTTGGTTCAATTGTTATAGAATTTAGTAGGATGATGAAAAAAACACCCTTTAAGATAGCAAGAGGTCTAACTAGACATAGTTCTATCCCATTATATACTACTAGAAAGAGAAAATCAATGGAGATAAAAGCAGTCTTTTTTGATATTGATGGAACCTTAGTCAATGATAGTAGGACGGTTCTAAAATCAACAGAAAAAGCAATTTTAGCATTACAATCTCAAGGTATCCTAGTGGGGCTTGCAACAGGGCGTGGGCCACATTTTGTCAAGCCATTTATGGAGGACTTAAATTTGGATTTTGCAGTGACTTATAATGGTCAATATGTTTATTCTCGTGAAAAGATTATCTTTGCAAGTCCAATCGCCAAAAGCAATCTTCGTCAGATTATTGATTATGCTATCGAGCATAAAAAAGAAATCGCCTTTGGAACAGAATATGGAGTTCTAGGCAGTAAAATTATGACGTTTGGTATGAGTCGTTTTTCCCAGTGGACAAGTCAGTTCATTCCGGGTAAATTAACTTCTAGCGTCACCAATACCTTTAATCGCTTTGTAGGCAGAATTCTTCCACAAAATAAAAAGCAACTACAGGATATCATTCAACAGCCAATTTACCAAGTTTTGATGCTTTCGACAAAAAATGAGATTGTAGATATTGAACGTCATTTTCCAGATGTAAAATTTACACGTTCTAGTCCTTATGCTTCTGATTTGATTAATAAAGGTGTGTCAAAATTAGAAGGGATTAAGTTAGTTGGGGAAGAGTTTGGCTTTGATATGGGGCAAGTGATGGCTTTTGGAGATTCGGATAACGATCTTGAGATGTTATCTGGTGTTGGCTTATCGATAGCGATGGGAAATGGCACTAGTAAAGTCAAAGAAATCGCCCAACATACAACTACTAGTAATACCAAGGATGGAATCCATAAGGCATTAGAGCACTTTGGACTCTTATCAAGTGAGCGGACCTTTCTTAGTCAAGATGGCAACTTTAATAAGGTGAAAGATTTCCATGGAGTGATGGATGGTTGCACACAGGAAAAACCTATTGCGTGGGAGTATCAAGAAGCTCTGTATCGAACGGACTTTAAATTGGAGGAATTGGTTGAGTTCATGCAGGCTTCTTCCAGTACGGAAGATGAATTTGATGCTGCTATTACTTATCTACATCAAGCTTTGGATAAAGCAGCCGATAAAGCGCGTGGTAAACGCAAGGCTCAAGTTAGTTTAACGGGTCAGGTGGATGCTTTAGTGGATACTTTATATCTAACCTATGGAACCTTCACGTTGATGGGAGTTGACCCTAAAAATCTATTTGATATTGTTCATCGAGCTAATCTTGGTAAGATTTTTCCAGATGGCAGAGCCCATTTTGATCCTGTCACACATAAAATATTAAAACCTGAAGGATGGGAAGAAAAGTATGCTCCTGAACCGGCTATTAAACGTGAGCTAGAGAGACAGCTTTCTCTTTACCATAAACACCATAAGTAAAAGGATGGGACTACTGTTTGTTTCCTAAACTAAACGATAAAAAAGACTGGGCAATAGGAGTCCAGTCTTTTGTGGAATAATAGGGATAAAGGTTGATGCAGTGTTCAATTATTTAAACAGTATCTCAAATGATTTAAGCTATATGAGGGTGGAAGTTTAAATCATCTGAACATCTTTTTAAACTTTTTAATAAGATGAAATTTCTCCCTTTTTCATGATTAAAGTACCTTGTCTTGGTCACGGACAACTAAAAGATCGACTTTAGCATGTCGAAGGATATACTCTGAAGAAGAGCCTACTAGAAGACGTTCAAACGCATTTAAACCAGTTGCTCCGACAAGAATCAAATCGACCTTTTGTTCATCAGGGATATCAGTTGCAAGTAGGGTTTTTGGATTGCCAAACTCAATCACTTGTACTACCTTTTCTACACCGGATTCTCGCGCTTTTTCTTCGTAAGAGTCCAGTAATTTTTGAGCATCTTCTTGGAGCTGGTCATAGACTTCGGCATCAAAAGCTGTCACGCTCTGGAGTGATCGTGTATCAACGACATGAGCGATGGTTAGTTGAGCATGATTTCGTTTGGCAACGTTAATCGCCTTGGTAAATGCCAGTTTAGCACCTGTAGAACCGTCAACAGCAACCATGATATTTTCGTATGTTTGAGTCATAAACCCACCTCCATATAGATAATATTGGCAATAGAAATAAAAGGAAGAATCTTATCTTGCTTTTCTTTTATAGTTTTATTGTAACCCTTTTCAATCGAAATGTAAAGTTAAAACCGTTTCAGGAATTTTAGTGGTACTGATGGACTATGTTGATAAAAGTTTGTTTTTTTATATAATAGGAGCATATAATATAAAATAAAGGGAGAATGTTCATGTTAAGGCAAGATTGGTTAGATTATTTTGAAGCAGTAAATGGTCGTTCGGCTAGTGATGACGAAATTGCATAAGCACTTGAACAAGGTGAGTTTCAAGAAGAAGTAGCGGGTTCATCAAAATCTGTGGTAACGCTGCAAGAAACCCACCCTATTCAACAACCAGCTCCTCCAGCTCAGCCTAGTCGATTAAGACAAACGATGGATGGATTTTGGTCGTGGTTTATTCGGGCACTTAAAAATCCAACATTTGAAATGGATAGTCATAAAACTTATTCGGCTTTGCACTATGGATTGACCTCATTATTTTTAACATTTGCACTATTTTTCACATCTCGTACTTCTGTCTTTGCCTATGCGATGAATTTTAAAGCACTTTTATTGCTTGCGATAACGATGTGTTTAATTCTTTTTGCTTACCAGTTTGCAGTTTTTTTATTCGTCGTATCGTTTTACAGGATCAATCGTTTACCTATAATCGTTCATTTGACTGGTTTGCTCGTCTGTCAGTATATGCTCTACCGATGGCAGTAGTTTCCTTTTTAATTGGTATACTAGGAGTATATGATATTTTTGCTTTTTTCCTCTTTCTTATCTTTGTCCTTCTTTCTATTGGAACTACCTATACTGTATTTGAAGGATTGAATCATACTTCGTTTAAGTTAGATAAGTTCTGGCTCTTGATTGCTTCAAGTGTAGTGCTGGCTGTTTATACTTTGTTTATGATGCTAATCCTATCACGTATTTTATTCCAATTTTCACTTAATTTATTGCCGAGTTTCTTACTTCAATAAAAACGTGATAAACTAGGTTGTCACGGTTGTTTTTAAAAAGAGGGATATTTTTCTTTACTCGAACAAAAAAGGAGATGGTTCGTCATGCAAAAAAATGGGTGGAATTATTCGAAAAGGTAATTGGTAGGAAACCTAGTCCAGAAGAATTTCAAGCGGGAAAAGAGTCTGGATTTGACTTTAAACAAATTAAAACAATTGCTGGGGGTTTAGTAGATTCAGAGAAAGTAGTGGAGGAAAAAATAAAGGTCACGATACCAGAGGAAACGGATAGTGGCTTAGTAAGTAAGCAATGGGCTGAGGATTTTGAAAGGACCTACGGACGTAAGCCTAGTCCAGAAGAGTTTCTGCAAGCTAAAGTTCAAGGGTTTGTTTTAGAGGATTCAATGGGAAAATTGGAATCTACTACACCGATGTCGAGTACTGAAATTCTTGTTTCATCAAGTGATTCAGACAAGGCACATAAAAAAACCAAAAAGCTATCTAAAAAGAAACTCATTTTCTCAATTCTCTTTGTGTTACTGGCTCTTTCTTTAGGGGCTACTTACTTTTATTTCCAAAGGACAACCGGTATTGAGGTGACTGCAAAGGAATTTGTGGCAGAAGTGGACAAAAAAGACTATCGTCAAGTTGCAGAAAGATTGTCAACAGATACTGACAAGTGGACAAAAGAGGATGCAAAACTCTTTGTATCACACTTAGAAGAGCAAGGGATTGATGTGAAGGTGGCTTTGGATCAAGTTCTTGAGTCTGCTACTCAAGAGCCAGTCAAAGATCAAGCAGGCAATTTACTTTTGGGATTAGAGAAAACAGGCAAACTATTTGGAATTTTTTCTCAATACCGAGTAGTGGCTTATCCAATCCAAGTTCAAGTCGAAACAAATCTGAATGAAGCTAAGTTAACAACGGCGAACAACAAGGTAGTAGCGTTGAAAAAGGATGCGAAAACAGATTTAGGAGCGTTTCACTTTATAAACAGAGAGCTAACATTAGAAGCTAAAACAGATGTTGGTACAGTATCAACGAAACTTCAGATTGATCCAAGACAAGCTCAGAATAACCAGTTACTTCTTAAACTGAATTCAGAAAAAGAAAATTGGAAGTCGAATTTCCAGAACAAGTGGTGAATCCAACAGATATCCAAATTGTAGCTAATGGAAAGGAAGTTGGAACCAGTCAAGCATTTGAAGTTGATAGCATCCCTTATCAAGTAATTGAAGTTCATGCAGTTTTCAATATGAATGGAGAGAATTATACGACAGAAAAGACGTCGTTTACGGTTCAGGAAAAGAATAATCAACGTATTCAGCTTCAGTTATCAACTGACGACTTAAAGCGGATAAGTGATGCAGAAGAAGCGCGTAAACTAAAGGAAAAGGAAGCCCAAAAATCGGAAGAAGAAAAAAGTAAAATTCTTAACTTTTTAAATGAATACCGTAGTGCGGTCTTTAGTTCAGTGGCCAATCGTTCCAATACTTATGCTCGTTATTATGATACACAAAGTCCAGCTTATAAAGATATGGTTGATTTTACAACAGGTGGTGGTGTACGTCGAGCGAAAATTGATTATTATCGTCAAGGTGCTCTAGAAATTCAAGGTATAACTGAAGAAAATGGGATAGTCACTGTTAAAACCTATGAAGACTTTACCGTTTATTATGTAGATAGTAGTCGAACAAGTCAAAATTGCAAAAATAAAACTTATACTTTGAGACGAATGGGGGATAGTTTTGTTATACTAGATATAGTGGTTGATTTTTAATAGGAGTTTTAAATGAAAAAAAGAATTGGATTGATACTACTTTCGTCTCTGTTTCTGTTAACTGCATGTGCACAAGCTTCAAACTCTCAGTCAGCGGATGGTCGTGGCAAATCAGATGCTGCAACCGTTGAGGGAACAGCCCCTACGGTAGAAAATGCACAAGAGTTATCAGAGACTAGTTCGGATGATAGTAAGGAATCTACAAGTCCAAGTATGGACAAGGGAGTTCATTTTAACGGACACTACTATAGTGTTCAAGGCAAGTATGGCGAGATAATGATTGCAAATAAGCACTATCCTTTGGCGGCAGATTTTAATCCTGGTGAAGACCCAACAGCAGTAGCGGCACTCCATCAGCTAATTGCTGCGATGCAAGAGCAAGGGTATCCTATTAGTGATCAGTACAGTGGTTTTAGAAGCTATGATACTCAGGCTGCACTATACCAAAACTATGTAAATCAAGATGGTCGAGAAGCAGCAGATCGCTATTCTGCTCGACCAGGCTACAGCGAACATCAAACAGGTTTAGCTTTTGATTTGATTGATACCAATGGAAATTTGGTGCAGGAATCTGCTGCTAGTAAATGGTTGCTGGACAATGCTGCCGATTATGGATTTGTGGTTCGCTATTTATCTGGGAAAGAAAGTTCAACAGGTTACATGCACGAAGAATGGCATCTTCGCTATATTGGTCGAGAGGCACAGGATATCGCAAAGTCTGGAAAAACTTTAGAAGAATATTATGGGTTTACCGGTGGGGATTATACTGACTAGGTGGCTGAATAAAAGATAGAGAGAGTGGGACAGAAATCGGTCATTCGTTAGAATTCGATTTCGTCGTCCCACCTCCGCACAGTTGAGCCCACTCAACCACTGCGTCTTGCTCGACAATCCAAAAACAATTGAGAGGATAGGACTTTTGTCCCAGCCTCTTTTTTATAATTTGTACAGACAGGCAAGTTTATTGATATAACTAAGGACTAGAATTCTTGCTTTATTTTGAAAAAAACTTAATTTACGTTATAATAGGGATTAGTGAAAAAAGAGGTAAGCATTATGAAAGAATTCAATAAATCTAATAAACTAGAACATGTTGCTTATGACATCCGTGGTCCTGTCTTAGAAGAAGCGAATCGGATGCGGGCAAATGGGGAAAAGATTCTCCGGCTCAATACGGGGAATCCAGCTGAATTCGGTTTTACAGCACCAGATGAGGTTATTCATGATTTAATTATGAATGCACGAGATAGTGAAGGTTATTCTGATTCTAAAGGGATTTTCTCGGCACGTAAGGCTATCATGCAGTACTGCCAGATTAAGAAGATTCCTAATGTGGATATAGATGATATTTACATTGGAAATGGGGTCAGTGAGCTGATCGTTATGTCCATGCAGGGGCTATTAGACAATGGTGATGAAGTTCTGGTTCCAATGCCAGATTATCCTCTCTGGACAGCGGCAGTGAGCCTTGCTGGAGGAAATGCTGTCCATTATCTTTGTGATGAAGGAGCGGACTGGTATCCTGATATTGATGATATCAAGTCTAAGATTACTTCAAACACCAAGGCAATCGTCGTCATTAACCCAAATAACCCAACGGGCTCTCTTTATCCCGAGGAAGTCCTTAAAGACATTGTTGAAGTTGCTCGTCAAAATGATTTGATTATCTTTGCAGATGAGATTTATGATCGGTTGGTGATGGATGGAGAAAAGCATACCGCTATTGCAAGTTTGGCACCGGACTTGTTCTGTGTTAGTATGAATGGTTTATCAAAATCGCATCGTATCGCTGGTTTTCGTGTTGGTTGGATGGCCTTATCAGGTCCGAAAAAACATGTCAAAGACTATATCGAAGGACTGAATATGTTGTCAAACATGCGTCTTTGTTCAAATGTTCTTTCTCAGCACGTTATTCAGACTTCACTAGGTGGTTATCAGTCCATTGATGAACTCTTGTTGCCAGGTGGACGGATTTATGAACAGCGGAACTTTATTTATAAAGCTATTCAAGAAATTCCAGGATTGTCAGCTGTGAAGCCAAAAGCGGGACTCTATATCTTCCCTAAAATTGATCGTGATATGTATCGTATTGACGATGACGAGCAGTTTGTTCTTGATTTTCTAAAGCAAGAAAAAGTTCTACTTGTTCATGGTCGTGGGTTCAACTGGAAAGATCCAGATCACTTCCGTATTGTTTACTTGCCGAGAGTGGAAGAGTTAGCTCAAATTCAAGAAAAAATGACTCGCTTTTTACGACAATACAAACGTTAGAGGTTGGGTGAAATGTCCAATCTTCCCTTCAGGAGTAAGACAGAGAGAGGTTTTGAAAAATCTTTCTGCCTTACTCCTTTTTTCATTTTTTCTGAAAAAAAATCATTTATTTTCGAATTGCGTACAATTGTATTTCAATAGGGAATTTTCAGATAATTGTTGAAATTTTTAGTTGGATTTGCTATAATGAACCTATCATTACTTGAGGTGAAACATGGCAACTTTATTAGAGAAAACACGTAAAATTACATCAATTCTAAAACGGTCGGATGACCGATTACAGGAAGACTTGCCTTACAATGATATCGCCCGCCAAATGGCTGATATCATCCATTGTAATACATGTATTATTAATAGCAAGGGAACGCTACTAGGTTATTTTATGCGTTATAAAACCAATAATGATCGTGTAGAAGCCTTTTTTGAAAATAAAAAACTACCTGAAGAATATGCCAAATCAGCAAGTTTGGTTTACGATACAGAGGCTAATCTAAGTGTTGATGATGACTTGAGTATCTTTCCAGTAGAAACGAAAGCAGATTTCCCTGAAGGTTTGACAACAGTAGCGCCGATTCATGTTTCAGGAATTCGGTTGGGCTCATTGATTATTTGGCGAAATGATCAGCCTTTTGATGAGGATGATTTGATTTTAGTGGAGATTGCTAGTACAGTTGTTAGCATTCAGATGTTAAATTATCAAAAGGAAAAGGATGAAAAGAGTATTCGTCGTCGGACAGCAGTGACAATGGCGGTCAATACCTTATCCTACTCGGAGTTACGAGCAGTTTCTGCGATTTTAGGAGAATTAGATGGGAATGAAGGGCAGCTTACTGCATCGGTCATTGCTGATCGGATAGGAATCACTCGCTCAGTAATTGTAAATGCTCTTCGAAAACTGGAGTCAGCAGGAATTATTGAAAGTCGTTCGTTGGGGATGAAAGGGACCTATCTTAAAGTTCTCATTCCAGACATATTTGAAGAAATTAAGAAGCGAGATTACTGATGAGAAAAGCACTCATTTCGATTGATTATACAGTAGATTTTGTAGCGGATAATGGGAAGTTGACAGCTGGGGAACCAGCTCAGGCCATTTCGGAAGTGATTGCACAAGTCACAGAAAAAGCTTTTGAACGTGGAGATTACATCTTTTTTATGATCGATGCTCATGATGAAGGAGATGATTTTCATCCCGAGACCAAGCTCTTCCCACCTCATAACATCAAAGGAACCAGCGGCCGTGATCTTTATGGTCCCTTGGCAGACTTTTATGAGCAACATCGTTCAGACAGTCGTGTCTTTTGGATGGATAAGCGGCACTACTCAGCCTTTTCTGGGACTGATTTAGATATTCGACTGAGAGAACGTAAGGTAGATACAGTTATCTTGACAGGTGTGCTAACAGACATCTGCGTTCTGCATACAGCTATTGATGCTTACAATCTCGGGTATCAGATTCAAGTGGTAGAACCAGCTGTAGCATCTATTACAGAGGGAAATCATCAATTTGCCCTCAATCATTTCAAACAGGTCTTGGGTGCAGAGTTGGTGGATGAGAAGTTAGAAGTCGTTTAAAATAGTGAATTGTGAAAAATAAAGGAAAATAAAACGGTTGATTGGTTGAAAAACATTAAAATTCTTCTTGACAACAGGTGTTTTTATGGTATTATAGAAAAGCTGACATTGCGTTTAGAATGCTCAGTTTAAAAATAGAAATTTTTTTCATCCAAAGGAGAACCTTTTATGATTAAGAAGTTGTTGGCTGTTTTGTTGCCAGTATTCTTTGTTTTTTCAATTGTAGGTGCAACTACGGTAGAAGCAGACACAAATCAAGTGACCGTTCGTGTAGACTTCCTTGAAGAAGGAACCAATAAAAAGTTGGCAGAGTCGACTGTTGTATCTGGTAACGAAGGTGCATTTGCCAATATCTCAATCCCTCAAAGTTTAGTAAATCCTTACAACTTGACTCGCCGTGATTTCTCTGCTGAGTCAAAACAATTGATTGCCAATAATCAAATTCACAATAAGACATTGGTTTACCAAATTTACTTCTCTAAAAAAGCAAACTATAAGCCAAATGTGATTTCTCAAATTACTGCTATTTTTAGTCAAGTTACAACTTCACAAACAACGATTTCAGCAGTTGTTCCAGTGACTACTCATGTATCAGGTTCTGTATCTGTAAGTCAAACACAAACAATCACAACTTCTTCGCAGTCAAGTTCTTCAACAACGACTATTAAGAAAGAGAACGGAACAAACCAACAAAACAAGAAATCAGTTCGTAGACCAGTTGGAAAATCCCTAGAAAAAGCAAAACGTTACAAACGTTAAGGGTGTCTAATTAATAATGTAGAGAGATTGAGATTTATTCTTAGTCTCTTTTTCTGTACTTTCGCAGAAAAAATCATAGAAATACCTTAAAATGTGGTAAAATAGTACAGACTGAAAAATATATAGTCCTTTCGTTTATCTGTTACTACGTTGTTAACTCGCTTTGCCGTACCCAAGTACTCTCTGCAGCTCGTTGCCTAGTATTAAAAGCAAACGAAAAGACTATATTTATCAAAGAAAGGATGCCAGATGAAAATCACACAAGAAGAGGTAACGCATGTTGCCAATCTGTCAAAACTAGCATTTTCAGCGGAAGAAACGGCTGAGTTTGCGACGACCTTATCAAAGATTGTCGATATGGTAGAGATGCTAAATGAGGTCGATACAACAGGTGTCCCCTTTACATCTAATGTCGCTAATAATCTAAATTATATGCGAGAAGATATAGCACAAAGTGGCTGGAATCGTGAAGAATTATTTCAAAATGTTCCTGACAAAGAGCGGGGCTATATCAAGGTGCCCGCTATATTAGATGATGGAGGAGATGCTTAATGTCGCTTACAAAAAAAACGATTGATGAATTGCATGAACTACTAGTAAAAAAAGAAATTTCAGCGGTTGAGTTGACCAAAGCGACCTTGGAGGACATCAAGAGCCGTGAGGGCGAGCTGAACTCCTTTATCACCGTGGCTGAAGAAGAGGCTCTAGAGCAAGCAGTGGCAGTAGATGCCAAAGGGATTGATGTGGACAATGTCATGAGCGGGATTCCTCTTGCGGTTAAAGACAATATTTCTACCAAAGGGATTTTGACCACTGCAGCTTCAAAAATTCTCTATAACTACGAACCAATCTTTGATGCAACATCAGTTGAGCAAGCCTATGACAAAGATATGATTGTCATAGGGAAAACCAACATGGATGAGTTTGCTATGGGTGGTTCTGGGGAGACATCTTACTTTGGTCCAACTAAGAATGCTTGGGACCAAACCAAGGTTCCTGGTGGATCATCCAGTGGTTCAGCTGCAGCAGTAGCCTCAGGGCAAGTGAGATTGGCTCTAGGATCGGATACAGGCGGTTCTATTCGCCAACCAGCGGCCTTCAATGGGATAGTAGGACTCAAGCCGACTTATGGACGGGTGTCACGCTTTGGACTCATTGCCTTTGGTAGCTCGCTGGATCAGATTGGTCCCTTTTCACAGACGGTTAAGGAAAATGCCCAACTACTCAATGTCCTCTCAGGTAACGACCCTAAGGACTCCACATCAGCTCAAATAGCAGTGCCTGACTTTACTAGCAAGATCGGTCAGGATATCAAGGGGTTGAAAATTGCTCTACCTAAGGAATACATGGGTGAGGGAATTGACGAAAAGGTCAAGGAGCGTATCTTAGCTGCAGCTAAGCATTTAGAGAAGCTCGGTGCTATTGTAGAAGAAGTTAGCCTCCCTCATTCTAAGTATGGCGTAGCGGTTTACTATATCATCGCGTCATCAGAAGCAAGTTCTAACTTGCAACGTTTTGACGGAATTCGTTATGGTTTCCGTTCTGAAAATGTTAAAAACCTTGACGATATCTATGTCAATACACGTAGCGAAGGATTTGGTGACGAGGTCAAACGCCGTATCATGCTAGGAACTTTCAGCTTATCATCTGGTTACTACGATGCCTACTTCAAGAAGGCTGGTCAGGTTCGTACCTTGATTATGCAGGATTTTGCTAAGGTCTTTGAAAATTATGATCTCATCCTTGGCCCAACAGCACCGACAGTGGCTTATGACTTACATAGCCAAAACCAAGACCCTGTTGCCATGTACTTGGCAGATATCTTGACTATCCCGGTTAACTTGGCGGGTCTTCCTGGTATTTCTATCCCTGCTGGATTGGCGGACGGTTTGCCAGTTGGTCTCCAGTTGATTGGAAATCACTTTGACGAAGAAACCATCTACCAAGTGGCAGCAGCTTTTGAAGCGACAACGGACTACCACAAACAACAACCTGTTATTTTTGGAGGTGAAAACTAATGAACTTTGAAACCATTATCGGGCTTGAAGTCCACGTTGAGTTGAAGACCAATTCCAAGATTTTCTCTCCATCGCCAGCCCACTTTGGTGTGGATCCAAATACCAACACCAATATCATTGACTGGTCCTTCCCGGGTGTTTTGCCTGTTATGAATAAGGGAGTCATTGACTTTGGGATCAAGGCTGCTCTCGCTCTCAATATGGACATCCACAAGAAGATGCACTTTGACCGCAAGAATTATTTCTATCCTGATAATCCCAAGGCTTATCAGATTTCCCAGTTTGACGAGCCGATTGGTCATGACGGCTGGATCGAAATTGAGCTAGAAGATGGGTCAACCAAGAAAATCCGCATCGAGCGTGCTCATTTGGAAGAGGATGCTGGAAAGAATACCCATGGTATAGATGGCTATTCCTACGTGGACCTTAACCGTCAAGGTGTGCCACTGATTGAGATTGTCTCTGAGGCAGATATGCGGAGCCCGGAGGAGGCTTATGCCTATCTGACTGCTCTCAAGGAAATTATCCAATATACAGGTATTTCTGATGTTAAGATGGAAGAGGGGTCGATGCGGGTGGATGCCAACATTTCCTTGCGTCCTTATGGGCAAGAGGAGTTTGGTACCAAGACTGAGTTGAAAAATCTCAATTCCTTTAACTATGTACGAAAAGGCCTTGCCTACGAGGAAAAACGTCAGGCGGAGATTCTCCGTAGCGGTGGGCAAATCCGTCAGGAAACCCGTCGTTATGATGAGGCGACTGGTGAAACCATCCTCATGCGGGTCAAGGAAGGGGCGGCGGACTACCGCTACTTCCCAGAGCCGGATATCCCTGAGTACAACATCTCAGACGACTGGATTGCAGAGGTGCGTGAGACCTTGCCAGCCTTTCCAAAAGAGCGTCGTGCCAAGTACATAGCTGATTATGGCTTGTCTGACTATGATGCCAAGCAGTTGACAGCAACCAAGGCAGTTTCTGACTTCTTTGAGGCAGCAGTCGCTCAAGGTGGCGATGCCAAGCAGGTATCTAACTGGCTTCAAGGGGAGGTAGCACAGTTCTTGAATGCTGAGAACAAGACCATTGAGGACATTAGCTTGACACCTGAAAATCTGACGGAAATGATTGCCCTTATTGAAGATGGAACTATTTCTTCTAAGATTGCTAAGAAAGTCTTTGTTCACTTAGCAAAAAATGGTGGTTCAGCCAAAGAATATGTGGAAAAAGCAGGTCTGGTGCAGATTTCTGACCCAGCAGTCTTGATTCCGATTATCCATCAAGTCTTTGCAGATAATGAGGCGGCCGTGGCGGACTTTAAGTCAGGAAAACGTAATGCCGACAAAGCCTTTACAGGATTCCTCATGAAAGCAACCAAGGGACAAGCCAACCCACAAGTAGCCCTTAAGTTACTTGCTCAAGAATTGGCCAAGTTGAAAGATTAAAAAGGTCCGGGGGACCTTTTTAACCCGAGCCAAGAAGTCAGAAAGCGAGGTTGGTCCGGGTGACCTTTTTAACCCGAGCCAAGAAGTCAGAAAGCGAGGTTGGTCCGGGGGACCTTTTTAATCCGAGCCAGGAAGTCGGAAAGCGAGGTTGGTCCGGGGGACCTTTTTAATCCGAGCCAGGAAGTCGGAAAGCGAGGTTGGTCCGGGTGACCTTTTTAACCCGAGCCAGGAAGTCAGAAAGCGAGGTTGGTCTGGGGGACCTTTTTAACCCGATCCAGGAAGTCAGAAAGCGAGGTTGGTTCGGGGGACCGGGTTAAACAATTTATCATCTCAAAATACTATCAATATCGACTACGTTCTCGTCACCATACATAAGGTAAATTTCAAGTTCAATACGTCAGTGTTAGAAAGCAAAAAAGAACAACTAAACGAAGTGAAACAAAGCATCTTAGATAAACAAACTCGAAAAGACACAGTGATGGAGTTCGTCAAAGAACTGGAAAAGAAAGAGGTACTGACGGAGTTTGATAAAGAAGTCTGGATGAGTATGGTGGACTGTGTGACGGTACATCATGAAGGGCGAGTGGAGTTTAAGTTTCTGGATGGGAGTTTGATTGAGGTGGAGAAATAGAAAAAATAAGGCACATTGGCTGAAAAGCTGATGTGTTTTGTTAGTTTTAGGAGTATAATATTAATTGTAAGTAAAACAATAACAAATAATATATTGAGGTGAAAATAATGTCAAATACAAATTACACAAAGCAAATTATTAGTGATTATGTTGTTCTTGATACGGAAACAACTGGTCTGTCAGCCTATTACGATGAAATTATAGAAATAGGTTTGGTTAAAGTTAGGAATGATAAGATTGTCGATACGTACTCTCAATTGATAAAGCCTTGTCAGGAAATTGATGGATTCGTAACGATGTTAACAGGAATAACGAATGAGATGGTTGAAGGAATGCCTTCAATATCTGATGTAAAAGACCAAGTACTGGAATTTATTGGAGAAGACTTTATAATCGGTCATAATACATCGTTTGACCTCAATTTTATAAAGTCTGGGTTTAATGAAAAATTAAAAAATAAATATATGGATACAATGCAGTTTGCAAGAAAAGTATTTCCAGAACTTAAACATCATCGTTTAAAAGATTTAACAAAAATTTTAAATATTAGTAATAGTGAACATAGAGCGTTAGCTGATTGTATTTCAACTAAAGAGTTATATGATATTATTAAGCAAAATATGGTGGATAAAAACTTAAAAATCGAAAACCTATGGGCACATGGATTTAAAGGAAGTAAAATAGATTTAAAAAATATCACACCAACTTCTGACCAAATTGATGAGGATAACTTTTTCTTTGGAAGACACATCGTATTTACTGGAAAACTGGAAAAAATGGAACGTAAAGATGCAATGCAATTGGTAGTAAATTTAGGTGCTATTCTAGATAATAGTGTTCGGAAAGAAACCAACTACTTGATATTAGGAAACAATGATTATAATGCAATATTAAAAGGAGAAAAATCTAACAAACACAAAAAAGCTGAAAAGTATATTTTAGAAGGGCAAGATTTAGCAATCATAGATGAATTTACATTTTATGATTTATTAGGTTTGTAAACTTCTACTTCAATTTGACGGTCATCGTACCGTCTTTTTGATTTTTACTACTTGGAGATATGGTATAATAGACTCAAAACACTAAAGGAAAATGGTATGAACATCACAGAACAGAAAAAGCAAGCCACAGCTTTTATCGAGCGTTGGAAAGATCGTGGCAACGAACGGCAGGATAGCCAGTCTTTTTGGCTGGATTTGCTGGGATCGGTCTATGGCATTGAGAATCCTAGTAGCTACATCACCTTTGAAGATGCGGTTATGCTTGATCATACCAGCTTTATCGATGGCTACATCGACAAGACCAAGGTCTTAATCGAGCAAAAAGGAGCGCATAAGGACCTGTCCAAGGCTATCAAGCAGTCAGATGGGAGTTTTTTAACCCCTTTTCAGCAAGCTAAGCGCTACTCCGCTAACCTTCCTTATTCTCAGCGTCCTAGATGGATTGTGACCAGTAATTTCAAGGAGTTTTACATCTATGATATGGAGCAGCCAAATGGAGAAGCTAGCATCGTCAAGTTGGACAATCTTGCTGAGGAAACTTATCGTTTGGAATTTTTGATTGATAAGAGTAACGAGCATATCGAGCGTGAGATGAAGATTTCCATGGAGGCTGGGGAGATTGTGGGAGAGGTCTATGATAGTCTGCTCAAGCAGTACATCAATCCTGACAGCCCAGAGAGTCTCCATGCCATCAACCAGCTGATTGTGCGCTTGGTTTTCTGCCTTTACGCTGAGGATGCTGGAATTTTCGGTCATCGCATGATGTTTCATGACTATCTAGCTCGTTTTTCCAGCCGTGATTTTCGTCGTGGGCTGATTGATCTGTTTGCGGTGCTGGATACGCCTGTGGACCAGCGTGACCCCTATTTAGATGCGGATTTGTTGGCTTTTCCTTATGTCAATGGGGGCATGTTTGCCGAGACCAATCTGGAGATTCCAAACTTTACAGATGAGCTTCGAGACTTGATTCTTGAGCATGCTTCTTCCAGCTTTGACTGGTCAGAGATCAGTCCGACCATCTTTGGGGCGGTCTTTGAGTCTACCCTCAACCCTGAGACCAGACGGGCAGGAGGCATGCACTATACCTCCATCGAAAATATTCATAAGGTCATCGACCCACTTTTCTTGGATCATCTAAGAGATGAACTCAATGACCTGCGCCAGCTCAAACAGCCAGCAACGGTCAAGACTCGTGCCCAACAGTTTCAGAACAAGCTAGCCAGCCTGACTTTTTTTGACCCTGCCTGTGGATCAGGAAACTTCCTGACAGAGACTTACATTTCCCTGCGTCGGTTGGAAAATGAGGCTATCAAACTCTATATGGGAGATAGCGTGGCACTGGACTTGGGACAAGACCTAGTCAAGGTAAAGCTCCATCAGTTCTACGGCATTGAAATCAATGACTTTGCTGTGTCGGTGGCGAAAACTGCCCTCTGGATCGCCGAAAGCCAGATGCTGGAAGCCACTAAGGATATCGTCTTTGCCAATATCGACTTCCTTCCTCTCAAGAGCTACACCAATATCGTGGAAGCTAATGCCCTGACCATCGACTGGGAGACTGTCGTACCCAAGGACAAGCTGGACTATATCATCGGCAACCCGCCGTTTCTCGGTGCCCGTCTTATGTCTGCCAGTCAGAAGGAGGATATGCTGTCTGTTTTTGGAAAACTCAAGGGGGCGGGCAATCTGGACTATGTATCAGCTTGGTATCGTAAAGCAGCTGAGCTTATCCAAGATACAAGTGTCCAAGCTGCTTTTGTATCGACCAACTCTATCACCCAAGGCGAGCAGGTTGCTATCCTATGGAAAGAACTGATGACGACCATGGGCATTATCATTAACTTTGCCTATCTGCCTTTTGTTTGGAATAGCGAGGCTAAGGAAAAAGCCAAGGTTCATTGTGTGATTGTTGGTTTTTCAACAGTAGAGCAGTCGGATAAATATCTCTTTGAGGCGAATGGTCAGCGAGAAAAGGTCAGCAAAATCAATGGCTATCTCTCCGAGTCAGATCATGTCTTTATCGAAAGTATCAGTAAGCCCCTAGCCTTTGTTCCCCAGATGGGGATTGGAAATAAACCGATAGATGGTGGGAACTACCTCTTTGAAAAAGAGGAGATGGAGGCCTTCATCAAGAAAGAGCCTAAGTCTGAGTCTTACTTCAGAAAATGGTATGGTGCACAGGAGTTTATCAACCAGAAACCACGCTACTGTCTCTGGTTGGGGGATGCGAGTCCAGCGGAACTCCGCTCCATGCCTCACGCTCTCAAACGTGTGGAGGCAGTGAGAGAGTATCGCTTGAATAGTCCGAGTGCAGGGACCCGTAAAATAGCTGATAAACCAACTCGTTTCCACGTAGAAAACATGCCAGATAGTGATTTCTTGATTGTTCCCAAGGTTAGTTCTGAAAGACGTCGCTATATTCCGATTGGTTTTATGTCAAAAGAAAATATGGCAAGCGACCTTGTCTTTATCGTCCCCAATGCCACCCTCTACGACTTTGGCATTCTCACCTCTAACGTCCACATGGCCTGGATGCGGACAGTAGCAGGACGACTCAAATCTGACTATCGCTACTCAGCCAAGATTGTCTACAACAACTTTCCATGGCCTGAGGTCACAGAAGCGCAAAAGGACAAGATTGCCCAAACAGCTCAAGCCATCCTTGATGCGCGTGCCCTCTATCCAGACAGCTCTCTTGCGGATCTTTATGATGAACTCACTATGCCAGTGGACCTCCGCAAAGCCCACCAAGCCAATGATAAAGCTATTATGGAGGCTTACGGCATGACTAAAACTGTTGATGGCAAAAAAACCTGGCTGACTGAAAGTGAAACAGTTGCGAAATTGTTTGCAATGTATGAGGAGATGACGGAAGAGAAGTAGGAAAAAGGCGTCAAGGTTTTTTACAAAAATAAAGCGAGGATGAGGGAGTTTT
>NZ_KQ969158.1:213933-259222 GCF_001578805.1 Streptococcus sp. DD10
GGGTGCAGTTCATTTTGTCTCATACTCTTTTTTTAATCACACAGACGAAAATACATTTCTAGCAACAAAATCTAGTAAATTCTTGGATGGAGTAGCGGCAAAATAGATAAATATGCTTAGGTGAAAATGACCAGAAAAGATCGGATAGAATTTATTGGAATAGGAGATCCGTTTCAATTTCAATTTTAAGGAAGATATTCCTGACTACATTACGCAAAATCTGAAATTCCCCTTACGTCCTTACCCAAAAGAGGCGATTGGAGGCTATCTTTACTACAAAAATGATGAAAAACATCATCAAAATTCGGATGCAACACATTTTTATCTAGATTTACTTGCACTTTTTTTAAAATATGATAAACTGTTTGGAAGTCAAAATACTTGTTTCTTGAATGATCACTGTAAAGGAGTGCTCCATGGAATTTAAAAATCTGCTTTATTTTGTAGAAGAAGGTCTCGCTACTATAACATTGAATCGACCAGAAGTTGCAAATGGTTTCAATATCCCTCTGTGTGAGGAAATTTTAACAGCCTTATCTTTTGCAGAAAAAGATGAAACCGTTAATTTTGTATTGTTAAATGCAAAAGGGAGTGTCTTTTCTGTAGGTGGGGATTTAGTTGAGATGAAGCGTGCTGTTGATGAGGATGATATCCAGTCATTGGTAAAAATCGCTGAGCTTGTCAATGAAATTTCTTATACCATGAAACACTTGCCGAAACCGGTTATTATGGTTGTCGATGGTGCTGTTGCTGGTGCTGCTGCTAATATGGCTATTGCGGCGGATTTCTGTATTGCAAGTGAGAAAGCAAAATTCATACAGGCATTTGTAGGGGTTGGTTTAGCTCCCGATGCAGGTGGCTTGTATCTATTAACACGAGCGATTGGAATCAATCGTGCAACTCATTTGGTCATGACGGGAGAATCTTTAAAAGCTGAAAAAGCTTTGGAGTATGGAATCGTTTATAAACTTTGTGAATCTGAAAAATTAGAAAAGACAACTGAACAACTGCTTAAAAAATTAAAACGTAGTTCTTCAAATTCTTTTAGAGCCATTAAAGAAATGATTTGGAAAAGTCAATTTGCTGGTTGGTCAGAGTATGCAGAGTTAGAATTAGAGTTGCAGAAGTCTTTAGCTTTTACAGAAGATTTTAAAGAAGGAGTGCTAGCTCATGCGGATAGACGACGTCCGAATTTTACAGGGAAATAATTCTATTAGCTAATATAAAACTACAAAAAGTACTTGCATTCTTAAACATTCTATGCTATACTTTGGTTGTCAAAGTAATTTGATGAATATGTAGAAAGGGGGGCAAAGGGTTGGACTACCAAGAAGTAAATGGGTACTTGACAGCTATTTTTAACAATGTTTTAGTCGTTGAAGAAGCGAGTTTAAGAGGTAGCCAGTTTAAGGACGTCTCCATTAAGGAAGTTCATACAATTGACGTTATCGGAAATCAGGGACAGTCAACTCCAAGTGAGGTTGCCCGTGAGTTGATGGTGACACTGGGAACAGTGACGGCTAGTTTGAATAATCTTGAGAGAAAGGGTTATATCGAACGAACTCGTTCTGACAAAGATCGTCGTGTAGTTCATCTCACTTTGACCTCTAAAGGCCGTCTCGTTTATCGTCTACACCGACGCTTTCATAGACGGATGGTAACTCAAATTACAGACGATATGAGTCAAGAAGAAAAAGATGTCTTGTCTAAAGGTCTCATCAAGCTGCATCAATTTTTGGAGGATTTGAAATAATGCCTTTTGCAAAAATTACGCAGGTGGCCCATTACGTTCCAAGTCAAGTGATTACAAACAATCAGTTGTCGAAAATTATGGATACCAACGACGAATGGATAAAGAGTCGAACGGGTATTGAGCAAAGACATGTGTCAGCTAGTGAACAAACGAGTGATTTAGCCAGTGAGGTTGCGAAGCTGTTGCTTAAAAAGTCTGGTCTTGAGGCTAGTGAACTTGATTTTATTCTGGTTGCTACGATTACACCAGATTCACTGATGCCTTCAACAGCGGCTAAGGTTCAAGCAATTATAGGTGCGCAAAAAGCTTTTGCTTTTGATATGGCAGCAGCTTGTAGTGGTTTTATCTTTGCATTGTCAACAGCTGAAAAATTTATCAAGTCTGGTCTTTATAAAAAAGGTTTGGTAATTGGGGCTGAAGTTTTTTCTAAGGCATTGGATTGGTCAGATCGTTCAACGGCTGTACTGTTTGGAGATGGGGCAGGCGGAGTTTTGCTTGAAGCGAGTGAAGAAGAGCATTTTCTAGCTGAAAATCTCTTTACGGACGGTAGTCGTGGAGAGAGTTTATCAGTCACAGAAATGGGACTTCAATCTCCGTTTTCTGAAAGAACGGCTAGTAAACCATATTTGCAGATGGATGGACGAGCAGTTTTTGATTTTGCTATCCGAGATGTCGCAAAGTCTATTAAACAGACGATTGTGGAATCTGGAGTTGAAGCAAATGATTTAAACTATCTTCTGCTACATCAGGCTAATATTCGTATCTTAGACAAAATGTCAAAAAAAATTGGTGTTCCACGAGATAAGTTTCCGGCAAATATGATGGAATATGGCAATACTAGTGCAGCAAGCATTCCTATTCTTTTGTCTGAATGTGTGGATGATGGTCGAATTCGACTAGACGGTAGTCAAACTATCCTTCTTTCAGGTTTTGGAGGAGGGTTGACTTGGGGAACGCTTATCGTCACTATTTAATCTAGGTAATCGTGTTTAAAGCACATTATAAAAAATTTTAAGGAGTCTATCATGGCAGTATTTGAAAAAGTACAAGAAATTATTGTTGAAGAATTGGGTAAAGAAAAAGAGGAAGTAACTCTTGAATCAACTTTTGATGATTTAGATGCAGATTCACTTGACCTTTTCCAAGTTATCTCAGAAATCGAAGATGAATTCGATATTCAAATCGAAGCAGAAGATAGTTTGAAAACTGTTGGCGACTTGGTTGCTTACGTAGAAGAACAAACTAAATAATCAGACTTGCGGGGGTGAGAGGTTATCTTTTACTCCCGCTTGTTTAAATGATACTTTGATATTCAAAGAAATCAGGGATATCGAAGTATTCTTTAAGCGAATAAGAAAATGGAGGCTTTATGCAAACACGTATTACAGAATTACTCAATATTAAATACCCTATATTCCAAGGAGGTATGGCCTGGGTTGCTGACGGCGATTTAGCTGGTGCAGTTTCTAAGGCTGGTGGTTTAGGCATTATTGGGGGAGGAAATGCTCCTAAGGAAGTGGTAAAAGCCAATATTGATAAGATAAAAACTTTAACGGATAAACCTTTTGGGGTCAATATTATGCTTCTTTCACCATTTGTTGAGGATATTGTAGATTTGGTGATTGAAGAAGGGGTTAAGGTAGTTACGACTGGATCAGGAAATCCTAGTAAATACATGAGTCGTTTCCATGAAGCAGGAATCACGGTTATCCCAGTTGTTCCAAGTGTGGCTTTAGCTAAACGTATGGAAAAAATCGGTGCAGATGCAGTTATCGCAGAAGGAATGGAAGCGGGTGGTCATATTGGAAAATTAACCACTATGACCTTGGTGCGTCAGGTTGCTGCTGCTGTTGAGATTCCAGTTATTGCAGCAGGTGGTATTGCTGATGGAGCAGGTGCTGCAGCAGGTTTCATGTTAGGAGCAGATGCTGTTCAAGTCGGGACCCGATTTGTAGTTGCAAAAGAGTCAAACGCTCATCCAAACTATAAGGCGAAAATATTGAAAGCACGTGACATTGATACAACTATTTCAGCGCAACATTTTGGTCACGCTGTTCGTGCTTTAAAAAATCAATTAACACGCGATTTTGAAAAGGCAGAGAATGAAGCTTTTAAACAAGAAAATCCGGATTTAACTGTGTTTGAAAATTTGGGAGCAGGAGCCTTGGCAAATGCGGTTGTTCGTGGTGATGTTGATGGGGGATCCGTCATGGCGGGGCAGATTGCTGGTTTAGTTAGCAAGGAAGAAACTGTCGAAGAGATTCTTCAAGATTTGTATTATGGGGCCGCTGAAGTGATTCAAAAAGAAGCACAACGCTGGTCAGGAGTAGTGAGAAATGACTAAAACAGCTTTTCTATTTGCAGGTCAGGGAGCTCAGTATCTTGGCATGGGGCGTGACCTTTATGACAAATATGATCAAGTTAAAGAAACCTTTCAAGAAGCTAGCCGAATCCTAGGTTATGATTTGCGAGATTTAATTGACAATGAGGAAGCTAAGCTAAACCAAACTCGCTATACGCAACCTGCTATACTAACGACCTCTGTAGCTATTTATCGCTTGTTAGAGAGTGCTGGTGTGAGGCCTGATATGGTTGCTGGTCTTTCTCTTGGAGAGTACTCAGCTTTAGTTGCAGCAGGAAGCTTGAATTTTGAGGATGCTGTGTCGCTGGTTGCTAAAAGAGGCGCTTACATGGAAGAAGCAGCACCAGCTGGTTCAGGTAAAATGGTAGCCGTTCTTAATACAGATGTCGCTGTTATTGAAAAAGTCTGTCAAGAAGCGTCTCACTTTGGTGTTGTAACACCAGCTAATTATAATACTCCGAGTCAGATTGTAATTGGTGGAGAAGTTTTGGCTGTTGATAAGGCAGTAGAACTGCTCCAAGCGGAAGGTGCGAAACGTTTGATTCCTCTTAAGGTTTCGGGGCCGTTTCATACAGCTCTTCTAGAACCAGCGAGCCAAAAATTGGCAAAGGTGCTAGAAACAGTTGATTTTAGTGATTTTCTTTTTCCGGTGGTGGGAAATACAGAAGCACAAGTTATGAAACTAGAACAAATCAAGACTCTTTTAACGCGACAGGTAAAAGAACCTGTACGTTTCTATGAAAGTATCGCAGCGATGCAAGAATTAGGTATAAAAGACTTTGTCGAAATTGGACCAGGGAAAGTCCTGTCCGGTTTTATAAAGAAAATCGATAAAACAGCTTCGATATCTAATGTAGAAGACCTGGAAAGTTTGGATGCTTTTTTAGCTAGATAATGATAGGATAAACATGGAATTAAAAGGAAAAAATGTTTTTATCACGGGCTCTAGCCGTGGAATTGGTTTGGCCATTGCCCATAAGTTTGCAAGTCTTGGAGCAAATGTTGTATTAAATAGCCGAACAGTTATTTCAGAGGATTTGTTAATAGACTTTTCTCAGTATGGTGTTAAAATTCTTGCTATCTGTGGAGATGTGTCTGATAATGCGGATGCAAAACGTATGATTGAGGAAGCAATTAGCGAGCTTGGATCAGTAGATATATTGGTGAATAATGCGGGTATCACTAAAGATACGCTCATGTTAAAAATGACTGAAAGCGACTTTGAAGAAGTGTTGAAAGTTAATTTGACAGGTGCTTTCAATATGACACAATCAGTCTTAAAACCGATGATAAAAGCACGACAAGGTGTTATCATTAACATGTCAAGTGTAGTTGGTTTGATGGGAAATATCGGTCAAGCTAATTATGCGGCTTCAAAAGCAGGATTGATAGGATTTACAAAATCAGTTGCTAGAGAAGTTGCGAATCGAAATATACGAGTCAATGCTATTGCACCAGGTATGATTGAGTCTGATATGACAGCAGTCTTATCGGATAAAGTAAAGGAAGCTATGTTGGCTCAAATCCCTATGAAGCAGTTCGGACAGGCAGAACAAGTAGCGGATGTTACAGTCTTTCTCGCTAGCCAAGACTATCTAACAGGACAAGTCATCGCTATCGATGGTGGACTAACTATGCAGTGAGAAGTCAGAAGATAAATCGATAATAGTTGTTAAGCGCAGTCATTGGAAAAGGTGGCCTAGCCATCCAAAGAGGCACTTTTCTTAAAGGTGGAAGTTAAGTTGCAGAGTTGTTCTCTGACAGGGAGAATGGATACTTTAGGTTCAATTTTTGGGAATGGAACGACAAAGTTGGTCGATTCCGGTCCTCGCCGCAAAAAGATAAGTGCCAAAAGAAAAGAAACAGAGGTAGAAGATGAAATTAAATCGTGTTGTCGTGACAGGCTATGGTCTTACGTCTCCAATCGGGCATACGCCGGAGGAAATTTGGGAAAACTTACGAGCTGGAAAAGCTGGTATTGCTCCTATTACTAAGTTTGATACAACAGATTTTGCTGTTCACAATGCAGCTGAAGTAAAAGATTTTCCATTTGATAAGTACTTTGTTAAAAAAGATACTAATCGTTATGACTTATACTCTCAATATGCTTTGTATGCTTCTTTGGAAGCTGTTGAAAATGCTAAATTAAACTTAGATGAGTTGAACAAAGATCGTTTAGGAGTCATCGTTGCATCGGGTATCGGTGGGATTAAGGAAATTGAAGATCAGGTTGTTCGTCTGCATGATAAGGGGCCAAAACGTGTTAAACCGATGACGCTTCCAAAAGCTCTTCCAAATATGGCTGCTGGAAACGTGGCTATGAAGGTAGGAGCAAATGGAATATGTAAGTCTATCAACACAGCCTGTGCTTCTTCGAATGACGCAATTGGTGATGCTTTCAGAGCAATCAAGTTTGGTTTCCAAGATGTAATGTTAGTTGGAGGTGCTGAAGCGTCAATTACTCCATTTGCCATTGCTGGTTTCCAAGCATTGACAGCTCTTTCTACGACGGAAGATCCAGCTCGTGCTTCCATTCCATTTGATAAAGAGCGAAATGGTTTTGTTATGGGAGAAGGAGCAGGAATGCTGGTCCTTGAAAGCTTAGAACATGCTGAAAATCGAGGAGCTACAATCTTGGCAGAAGTTGTGGGCTATGGAAACACCTGTGATGCTTACCATATGACATCACCACATCCAGAGGGGCTAGGGGCTATTAAAGCGATTAAATTGGCACTAGAAGAAGCAGACATTACTCCAGACGACGTGGCTTATGTTAATGCTCATGGAACCTCTACACCTGCTAATGAAAAAGGTGAGAGTGGTGCGATTGTTTCTGTTTTTGGTAAGGAAGTGCCAGTATCATCTACCAAGTCTTTTACAGGACATTTACTTGGAGCTGCTGGTGCAGTGGAAGCGA
The DNA here is from genome assembly GCF_001578805.1 of Streptococcus sp. DD10. Taxonomy (GTDB): domain Bacteria; phylum Bacillota; class Bacilli; order Lactobacillales; family Streptococcaceae; genus Streptococcus. Next base: position 220,966 of record NZ_KQ969158.1, read on the forward strand.
TTATTACGGTTGAAGCCATGCGTCATAGTTATGTGCCGATGACAGCAGGAACGACAGAACTTTCAGACTATATTGAAGCAAATGTCGTTTACGGAAAAGGTTTGGAGCAAGAAATCCCATATGCAATCTCAAATACTTTTGGTTTTGGTGGGCACAATGCTGTTTTGGCCTTTAAACGTTGGGGAGAATAAATCTATATGAATGTACATGAAATCAAGGACTTGATGGGCCAGTTTGACCAGTCTAGTTTGCGAGAATTTACTTATAAACATGCTGGAGAGGAACTTCATTTTAGTAAAAATGAGGGGAAATTACTGACGGAACCGACTTCTCAAGTTGAAACAGCACAAGCAATTGCATCGGTAGCTGCTACACCTAATCCAGTAGGAACGACAGAAGTAATTGTAGAGGAAGTGTCAGTGTCAACACCAAATGAAGCAGTAGTAGCCGAAGGGGAACTCGTTGAGTGTCCATTAGTAGGTGTTGCTTATCTAGCTGCAGGGCCAGATAAGCCAAATTTTGTAAACGTTGGTGATGCTGTTCAAAAAGGCCAGACTCTCTTAATTATCGAAGCTATGAAAGTGATGAATGAAATTCCTGCACCTAAAGACGGAATTATCACGGAAGTGCTAGTACAAAATGAAGAAATGGTTGAGTTTGGAAAAGGGTTGGTACGTATCAAATGATTGATATTCAAGGGATTAAAGAAGCACTTCCTCATCGTTACCCGATGCTTCTTGTAGATCGGGTTTTGGAAGTTAGTGAAGATACGATTGTAGCTATTAAAAATGTCACCATTAATGAACCATTTTTTAATGGGCATTTCCCTGAATATCCTGTTATGCCGGGGGTTCTTATTATGGAAGCTTTAGCACAAACAGCAGGTGTTTTGGAATTGTCCAAACCTGAAAACAAAGGGAAATTGGTGTTTTATGCTGGCATGGACAAGGTTAAGTTTAAAAAACAAGTAGTGCCGGGAGAACAATTGGTCATGACAGCTACCTTTGTTAAGCGTCGTGGAACGATTGCTGTCGTAGAGGCTAAGGCAGAAGTAGATGGGAAATTGGCTGCTAGTGGTACTCTTACCTTTGCAATTGGGAACTAAGGAGGTTCTCCATGTTTCGAAAGATTTTAATTGCTAATCGTGGAGAAATTGCTGTACGAATTATTCGCGCAGCACGAGAGCTTGGAATTGCGACAGTTGCAGTATATTCAACTGCTGATAAGGATGCTTTGCATACTCTTCTTGCTGATGAAGCAATTTGTATTGGGCCTGCGAAGTCAACGGAGTCTTATCTCAATATGAATGCGATTTTATCAGCGGCTGTGTTGACAGAAGCAGAGGCTATTCATCCTGGATTTGGCTTTCTAAGTGAAAATTCTAAATTTGCTACTTTATGTGAAGAAGTAGGCATTAAATTTATCGGACCATCAAGCGCCGTTATGGATATGATGGGAGACAAAATTAATGCTCGTGAACAGATGATTGCAGCAGGTGTACCGGTGATACCAGGTTCTGATGGTGAAGTTCATACGGCTGATGAAGCAATCGCAATCGCTGAGAAAATTGGTTATCCTGTAATGCTAAAAGCATCAGCAGGTGGAGGTGGAAAAGGGATCCGCAAGGTAGAAAGTGCAGAAGATTTGTTGCCTTCCTTTGAATCTGCTTCTAGTGAGGCTAAAGCAGCTTTTGGGAATGGAGCGATGTACTTAGAACGGGTTATTTATCCTGCTCGCCATATCGAAGTACAAATTCTAGCTGATCAGCATGGAAAGGTCATCCATTTGGGAGAACGTGACTGTTCACTCCAACGAAATAATCAAAAAGTTTTAGAAGAAAGTCCGTCCGTGGCGATTGGAAAAACTCTTCGACACAAGATTGGAGCTGCGGCAGTTCGTGCAGCAGAATCGGTTGGTTATGAGAATGCTGGAACGATCGAATTTTTGCTAGATGAAGCTAGTGGAGAGTTTTACTTTATGGAGATGAATACTCGTGTACAAGTAGAACATCCTGTAACGGAGTTTGTGTCTGGTGTGGATATTGTTAAAGAACAAATTCGAATTGCTGTTGGTCAGCCATTAACAGTGGAACAGGAAGATATTCAGTTAAAAGGGCACGCGATTGAGTGTCGGATTAATGCTGAAAATCCAGCTTTTAACTTTGCTCCAAGTCCGGGTAAAATTACGAATCTCTACTTACCAAGTGGTGGAGTTGGTTTGCGGGTAGATTCAGCAGTTTATCCCGGTTACACAATTCCTCCTTATTATGATAGTATGATTGCTAAAATCATCGTTCATGGGGAAAATCGATTCGATGCCCTAATGAAGATGCAGCGAGCTTTATATGAGCTTGAAATCGAAGGGGTAGAAACCAATAGTCAATTTCAGTTGGACTTGATTTCAGATAGCCGTGTCATCGCTGGTGACTATGATACATCATTTTTGATGGAGAATTTTTTACCTGAATACCAAGAAAAAATCCAATCAAGTAAGTAAGAATAGAAAGGTGAACAAAAGGAAATCACATGGCTTTGTTTAGCAAAAAGGATAAGTATATACGAATCAATCCCAATCGTTCATTGCGTGAAAAACCTCAAGCAAAGCCTGAGGTTCCTGATGAACTCTTTTCTCAATGCCCGGGATGTAAGCATACCATTTATCAAAAAGATTTAGGAAGTGAACGGATTTGTCCTCGCTGTAGCTATACCTTTCGTATTTCAGCTCAGGAGCGTCTTGCTCTCACGATTGATATGGGGACGTTTACTGAGATGTTTACCGGACTTGAAACTAAGGATCCTCTTAATTTCCCCGGTTACCGACAGAAATTAGAAAGTGTTCGGGCAAGAACTGGATTGGATGAAGCCGTGGTAACAGGAACAGCTCGTATCCATGGGCAGAAGGTTGCTTTAGGAATCATGGATTCTAATTTTATCATGGCTTCTATGGGAACGGTTGTTGGTGAGAAGATCACTTGTCTCTTTGAATATGCGACCCAAGAGCAGCTACCAGTAGTTTTATTTACAGCTTCGGGCGGTGCTCGTATGCAAGAAGGAATCATGAGTTTGATGCAGATGGCTAAGATTTCTTCGGCCGTTCAACGTCATTCGAAGGAAGGTCTCTTTTATTTAACTATTTTAACGGATCCAACAACTGGTGGTGTAACGGCCTCTTTTGCAATGGAAGGGGATATTATCTTGGCTGAACCCCAGAGTTTAGTTGGATTTGCAGGGCGTCGCGTGATTGAAAATACAGTACGTGAAAATTTACCGGATGATTTTCAAAAAGCTGAGTTCTTATTGGAGCATGGTTTCGTAGATGCGATTGTAGGACGGAGAGACTTACCTAGTACAATTGCAGGTTTGGTCGCATTCCATGGAGGAGAAAAAGCATGAATATAGCCAAAATAGTCAGAGAAGCTAGAGAACAAACTCGTTTAACCGCGTTAGATTTTGCTCATGGAATTTTTGACGATTTTATAGAACTCCACGGGGATCGTTCTTTTCGTGATGATGGTGCAGTGATTGGAGGAATTGGTTGGCTTGATAACCGAGCCGTTACGGTCATAGGAATTCAAAAAGGAAAGAGCCTTCAAGACAATCTGAATCGCAATTTTGGTCAACCTCATCCAGAAGGATATCGTAAAGCTCTACGGTTGATGAAACAAGCTGAAAAATTTGGACGACCAGTGATCACCTTTATCAATACTGCCGGTGCTTATCCAGGTATTGGAGCTGAAGAGAGAGGGCAAGGAGAAGCCATTGCTCGCAATCTTATGGAAATGAGTGATTTGAAGGTTCCGATAATTGCCATTATTATTGGAGAAGGAGGATCTGGGGGAGCTCTTGCGTTGGCAGTAGCTGATCGTGTATGGATGTTAGAAAACTCTATCTATGCAGTCCTTAGTCCAGAAGGATTCGCTTCCATCCTGTGGAAAGATGGAAGTCGTGCGATGGAAGCGGCAGAACTCATGAAAATTACCTCTCATGAACTATTAGAGATGGAAATTGTTGATAAGGTTATTCCTGAATTAGGGCTTTCTAGTAAAGAATTGATGGAGAGTATGAAGCAGGATTTACTTAATGAGCTGACTCAATTAAGTACTTTGTCCTTGGATGAGATGCTAGAAGAACGCTACCAGCGTTTTAGAAAGTATTGATAATGATTCACAGTCATTATATTCTTAAAAGATGATGAGCAAGGGGCTTATGTCACTATTACAGTGAGGCTGGGACAAAAGTCCTAGCCTCTCAATTATTTTTGGATTGTCGAGCAAGACGCAGTGGTTGAATGGGCTCTACTAGGCTGATTTCATCAGCTTTTACAGCCCTACTCAACTGTGCGGAGGTGGGACGACGAAATCGAATGCTAACGAATGACCGATTTCTGTCCCACTCTCTTGTGTTAAAAACTATTTTCACAAGTGATTTAAAGCACAAAAATCTACTATCTATTTCTAAAAAAATAGGTCTATACCATTTACAAATAAAAGAGAAAGGTTTATAATGTAATTGACATAATAAATGGCGATCATTATCAGTTAAGGAGGTTTGTGTGATGCCTACATTTATCAAAGCAGCTCAATTTTTCTATCCACATGGAGTACGTAAGGGAGGCTATCTGGAGCTTATCGATGGCAAGTTTGGAAAACATGTGGACTCTCTTCCTGAAGGGGCAGAAGTGCTCGATTATACAGGGTATAGCATTGCTCCTGGGCTTGTCGATACCCATATTCATGGTTTTGGTGGGGTGGATGTCATGGATAACAACATCGAAGGCACCCTTCATACCATGAGTGAGGGTCTTCTCAGCACAGGTGTGACCAGCTTTTTACCAACGACCTTGACGTCCTCTTATGAACAACTCCTGGCAGTGACTGAAAATATCGGAGCTCGCTACCAAGAAGCAACAGGAGCTAAGATTCGTGGAATTTACTTTGAAGGTCCTTATTTCACAGAAGAATTTAAAGGGGCTCAAAATCCAGCCTATATGAAAGATCCACGGATGGATGAGTTTCGTGCTTGGCAAAAAGCTGCCAACGGACTTCTTAATAAAATAGCCCTAGCACCTGAACGAGATGGTGTAGAAGATTTCGTCCGTACGATTACTGGAGAAGGAGTGACTGTTGCGCTTGGACACTCTAATGCTACATTTGATGAAGCTAAGAAAGCTGTTGATGCAGGTGCTAGTGTTTGGGTGCACGCCTATAATGGCATGCGGGGCTTGACCCACCGGGAACTTGGAATGGTTGGGGCTATGTATGAATTGCCACATACCTACGCTGAGTTGATCTGTGATGGTCATCACGTGGATCCAAAGGCCTGTGACATTCTCCTCAAACAAAAAGGGGTAGAACATATTGCCCTCATCACCGACTGTATGACAGCAGGTGGTCTTGAAGATGGCGATTATATGTTGGGAGAGTTTCCTGTTATCGTGGAAAAGGGAACCGCCCGTCTCAAATCAACTGGAAACCTAGCTGGCTCTATCTTGAAACTCAAAGATGGTCTGAAAAATGTAGTGGAATGGGGAATTGCTAATCCTCATGAAGCGGTCATGATGGCTAGTCTCAACCCAGCTAAGTCCGTTCATATCGATGATGTCTGTGGACAAATCCGTGAAGGTTATGACGCTGACTTTATCGTATTGGACAAAGACTTGGAGTTGGTTGCTACTTATTTAGATGGAGTTAAACGCTACCAAGCTGAATGATAAAGTAAGGGTACGAGCTAGTATCGTACTCTTTTGTGATATAATAAAGCTATTCAATGAATTCATTTTTTCTGACTTATAGGGGAATCAAGTAGGAATAGAGAAGGAATACTTATGAAACATTACCAACTAAACAACGGAGTAGAAATTCCCGTATTGGGTTTTGGGACCTGGAAAGCTCAAGACGGTGAAGAAGCCTATCAGGCTGTTTTGGCGGCATTAGAAGCCGGCTATCGCCACATTGATACGGCAGCTATTTACAAAAATGAAGAAAGTGTTGGCAGAGCAATCAAAGATTCGGGCATTCATCGTCAGGAAATCTTTGTGACGACCAAGCTCTGGAATAGCCAACACAGTTATGAAGATGCCAAGCAAGCTTTTGAGGAATCTTTAGCGAAGTTGGGCTTGGACTATTTGGATCTCTACTTGATTCATTGGCCCAATCCCAAGTCCCTTCGAGAAGGGGAACAATGGAAGGTGCGAAATGCCACTGTGTGGCGAGCTCTGGAAGACTTGTACCAAGAGGGCAAGATTCGGGCTATCGGTGTCAGCAACTTCCTGCCCCACCATTTAGAGGCTTTGCTAGAGACAGCCCAGGTGCTTCCAGCTGTTAATCAAGTGCGCTTGGCACCTGGTGTTTATCAGGAAGAAGTCGTAGATTACTGTCGAGACAAGGGGATCCTCTTGGAAGCTTGGGGACCATTTGGTCAGGGGGAACTCTTTGAAAATGCTCAAGTTCAAGCGATAGCTGAAAAACATGGAAAAACCATTGCGCAAGTGGCCTTAGCCTGGAGTCTAGCAGAGGGATTCCTTCCCTTACCAAAATCAGTCACTGCTTCTCGCATTGCGAGCAACTTAGACTGTTTTGATATTTCCCTTAGTTCAGAGGAGCGAACAATCCTCAAGCAAGTGGATGTCCAATCAGGTGCCCCACGTGTCGATGCTATGGATTTTTAAGAAGTGACAAAAAACTGTACTTTTCTATTAAGTTTTGCTATAATGGTTAGCAAGAAAGAAAGACTTACGGCGTTTTTCTAGCGAGCTTGGGAGGGTGAAAGCCAAGTAAAGCAAAGTAAGAAACTGGCACTTTCTGTTATATTTTTAAAAGGAATGAAGTAATAAATTAGGGTGGAACCGCGTTTCTGACGCCCCTAGGTCACATGACTTAGGAGCAGAGACACGGTTCTTTTTGTATCCTGAGTCACAAGAAACTTTATGAATAAGGAGTAAACAATGTCTAAGAAATTAACATTTCACTGTGTCAGTGGCAGCTACCTCCTTACAGTCGGACTGCCCCACGCTCAGCACTAGGGTGCCTGAGCTAGACGCAGTACTAACTCGTCTTGCCTCGTACGATCGACAAGGGTAGACTCGTGTCGCAAGAAATCATTTTTTATTAAGGAGTATTCAATGTCTAAGAAATTAACATTTCAAGAAATTATTTTGACTTTGCAACAATACTGGAATGACCAGGGTTGTATGCTCATGCAGGCTTATGATAATGAGAAAGGTGCGGGAACCATGAGTCCTTATACCTTCCTCCGTGCCATTGGTCCTGAGCCGTGGAATGCGGCTTATGTAGAGCCATCTCGTCGTCCAGCTGACGGTCGTTACGGGGAAAACCCAAACCGTCTTTACCAACACCACCAATTCCAAGTGGTGATGAAACCATCACCTTCAAACATCCAAGAACTCTACCTGGAATCCTTGGAAAAGTTGGGGATTAATCCTTTGGAACACGATATTCGTTTCGTTGAGGACAACTGGGAAAACCCATCAACTGGTTCAGCTGGTCTTGGTTGGGAAGTTTGGCTTGATGGAATGGAAATCACTCAGTTCACTTATTTCCAACAAGTTGGTGGGTTGGCAACTGGCCCTGTTACCGCTGAGGTCACTTATGGATTGGAACGCTTGGCTTCTTACATCCAAGAAGTAGATTCTGTTTACGATATTGAGTGGGCTCCAGGCGTTAAATACGGAGAAATCTTCCTTCAACCAGAATATGAACACTCTAAATACAGCTTTGAAGTTTCTGACCAAGATATGCTTCTTGAAAACTTTGAGAAATTTGAAAAAGAAGCAGGACGTGCCTTGGAATTGGGCCTTGTTCACCCAGCCTATGACTACGTGTTGAAGTGCTCCCATACCTTTAACTTGCTTGACGCTCGTGGTGCTGTTTCTGTTACAGAACGTGCCGGCTACATTGCTCGCATCCGGAACCTAGCCCGTGTCGTAGCCAAAACCTTCGTCGCAGAACGCAAAAAACTCGGTTACCCACTACTTGACGAAGCCACTCGAGCCAAACTCCTAGCAGAAGAGGAAGAGTAAAAAGAGTTACAAGAAAGGAAAATGGGCAAACAAAGTGAGCCCACATGACCACCCAGAGGCAAGTCGGAGACTTGCTAAAGGGATAGGCACCGCCGTACTGCTATATGGGGATTTTTGAAACGTTCGGTTCAAAAATCAGTTGGCTAAATCCACTTTGATGAGACTGTTGGAAATCGCTGTCAAGGAGACAGAAGATTTTCCTACAGCCTCACAAAGTTAGTTAGCAACGTCCCCAGTACCTAAGGTGCCTATCAAAAAGAAGAATTTTGTAAAGGAAAAAACATGACGAAAAACTTATTAGTAGAACTTGGACTTGAAGAGTTGCCAGCCTACGTTGTCACATCAAGTGAAAAACAACTAGGTGAGAAAATGGCAGCCTTCTTGGATGACAACCGACTTTCATACGAAAGCATTCAAACCTTCTCGACACCACGCCGTTTGGCTGTCCGTGTGATTGGTTTGGCGGATCAACAAACAGATTTGACCGAAGATTTCAAAGGGCCTTCTAAGAAAATTGCCTTAGATAGCGAAGGAAACTTCTCAAAAGCGGCTCAAGGATTCGTCCGTGGGAAAGGCTTGAGCGTTGAGGATATCGAATTTCGTGAAGTCAAAGGGGAAGAGTACGTTTATGTTACGAAGCACGAAGCTGGAAAACCTGCCAAAGAAGTCTTGGCTGGCGTTCCAGAAGTGCTTGCTTCATTGAACTTCCCTGTCAGCATGCACTGGGCTAACAACACCTTTGAATACATTCGCCCCGTTCACACCTTGACAGTTCTTTTGGGTGACGAAGCGCTTGACCTTGATTTCTTAGATATCCATTCCGGTCGTGTGAGCCGTGGGCATCGTTTCCTTGGACACGAAGTGGAAATTATCAATGCGGATTCTTATGAAGAAGACCTTCGTACCGTTTACGTGATTGCGGATAGCAAAGAACGTGAAAATATGATTCGCGAGCAAATCAAGGCTATCGAAGCAGAACAAGGTGTTCAAGTCCAAATCAAAGAAGGTCTTTTGAATGAAGTCTTGAACTTGGTCGAATACCCAACTGTCTTTATGGGAAGTTTTGACACTAAATATTTGGAGGTTCCAGAAGAAGTCTTGGTGACATCAATGGAAACGCACCAACGTTACTTTGTTGTACGTGACCTTGATGGTAAGCTGAAACCAAACTTCATCTCAGTCCGTAATGGTAACGCTGAGCATTTGGAAAATGTCGTTCGAGGAAATGAAAAAGTATTGGTGGCGCGTCTTGAAGATGGTGAATTCTTCTGGCGTGAAGACCAAAAACTTAAGATTGAAGACCTCGTTGCTAAATTGGCTAACGTGACCTTCCATGAAAAAATTGGTTCTCTTTCAGAACACATGGCACGTGCGGGTGTTATTGCAGCGTCACTAGCTGAGCAAGCTGGTTTGACTGCAGAAGAAACGGCAGCAGTAGTTCGTGCAGCTGAAATCTACAAATTTGACCTCTTGACTGGTATGGTCGGAGAGTTTGATGAATTGCAAGGGATTATGGGTGAAAAATATGCCCTTCTCGCTGGTGAAGATGCTGCGGTAGCTGCTGCTATTCGTGAGCACTACCTTCCTGATTCAGCAGATGGTGCTCTTCCAGAGACTAAGGTTGGTGCTATCCTTGCGCTTGCAGATAAATTGGATACCCTCCTTTCATTCTTCTCAGTTGGCTTGATTCCATCAGGTTCAAATGACCCTTATGCGCTTCGTCGTGCAACACAAGGGATTGTTCGTATCTTGGATGCTTTTGGTTGGCATATCCCTATGGATGAGTTGATTGATAGCCTTTACGGACTTTCATTTGATAGCCTTTCCTATGACAATCAAGCAGAAGTCATCAACTTCATCAAAGCGCGTGTGGACAAGATGATGGGACGCACTTCAAAAGATATCAAAGAAGCCGTTCTTGCTGGTTCAAACTTTGTCGTGGCTGATATGCTTGAAGCAACTGATGCCCTCTCAGAAGCTGCGAAGGCGGATGGCTATAAGTCTGCTGTTGAATCACTCTCACGTGCCTTCAACTTGGCAGAAAAAGCAGATGCTTCAGTAGCAGTCGATGCTAGTCTTTTTGAAAATGATCAAGAAAAAGCCTTGGCTCAAGCAGCAGAAAGTCTTGAATTGACAGGTTCAGCTAGTGATAAATTGGCTCAACTCTTTGCTCTTAGTCCAGTCATTGATGCTTTCTTTGACAATACCATGGTTATGGCAGAAGATGAGGCTGTTAAAAACAACCGTTTGGCCCTTCTTGCAGGTCTTGTAGCTAAAGCCAACGCTGTTGCAGCCTTCAACCAATTGAACACAAAATAGAGGTGAAAGGGAATGGATCCTAAAAAAATCGCTCGAATCAATGAGCTTGCTAAAAAGAAAAAAACAGAAGGTTTGACTGCTGAAGAAAAAGTGGAGCAAGCAAAACTTCGGGAAGAATACATCGAAGGCTACCGCCGTGCGGTACGCCACCATATCGAAGGAATTAAAGTGGTTGACGAAGAAGGTAACGATGTGACACCTGAAAAACTACGCCAAGTGCAACGTGAAAAAGGCTTGCATGGTCGTAGCCTTGATGATCCTGAATCATAAAAAATAAGGACTGAATTTAAAAAATCAGTCCTTATTTTTCAATGATTTATGTCCCCACCAGATTGATATAAAAAAACTAGCAGTGGCTATCCAAAAAATCCAAGGGTTACTAGTAGTAAAGAAGAAGTAGATTGCTATCGGACAAATAAGACAAATAGATAAAAGTATTAATATTCTATATTTCATATCTCTAGTGTACCATATTACTTTTGTGCCTTGGTCTATCAAGTGCATACCAGACGAAAATATGGTAAAATAGAAAAGATATGACTAAAGAATTTCATCATGTAACGGTCTTGCTCCATGAGACAGTGGATATGCTGGATATCAAACCAGATGGTATCTATGTGGATGCGACCTTGGGCGGTGCGGGGCACAGCCAGTATTTACTCAGTAAACTTTCAGAAAAAGGCCATCTCTATGCTTTTGATCAGGATCAAGCAGCAATCGACAATGCCCAGATTCGATTGGCAGACTATATAGAAAAGGGCATGGTTACCTTTATCGAGGATAATTTTCGCAATCTTTCCGCTCGATTGCATGAGTTGGGTGTGAAGGAGATTGATGGGATTTGTTACGACTTAGGTGTTTCTAGTCCTCAGTTGGATGAGCGTGAGCGTGGATTTTCCTATAAAAAAGATGCGCCGCTTGATATGCGGATGAATCGTGAGGCAACTTTGACGGCCTATGATGTGGTTAATTCTTATGGTTACCATGATTTGGTGAGGATTTTTTTAAGTATGGTGAGGATAAGTTTTCCAAACAAATCGCTAGAAAAATTGAGCAAGCGCGGCTTTTAAAGCCTATTGAGACAACGACGGAGCTGGCTGAGATTATCAAGTCTGCTAAACCAGCCAAAGAACTCAAGAAAAAGGGGCATCCGGCCAAGCAGATTTTTCAAGCGATTCGAATCGAAGTGAACGATGAGCTAGGTGCAGCGGATGAATCGATTCAACAAGCTATGGATCTTTTGGCACTAGATGGGCGCATCTCAGTGATCACCTTTCACTCTTTGGAAGATCGCTTAACCAAGCAATTGTTTAAAGAGGCCTCTACCATTGAAGTCCCTAAGGGGCTTCCTTTTATACCAGATGATTTGAAGCCTAAGATGGAGTTGGTTTCAAGAAAACCAATCTTACCTAAGGAGAAAGAATTAGAAGTTAATAATCGAGCTCACTCAGCTAAATTGCGGGTGGCGCGAAAAATTCATAAATAGAGGATAGAAGGATGGCAGAAAAAAACGAGAAAGTGCTAGTCAAGTGATTCAACGGCAAATTCGGCAATTTACTCGTGTCGAAAAGGCTTTTTATAGTTCAATTGTGGGTACAGCGATTATCTTGGCTATTTGCATTATTTTCATGCAAACGAGACTTTTGCAGGTGCAACAAGATATGACGGTTATCAATAGCCAGATTAATGAAAAGCAAACAGAGCTGAATGATGCGAAGCAAGAAGTTAATGAACTTGGGCGTGAAAAGCGCTTAGCAGAGCTTGCGAGTTCGCAAAATATGACGCAACAAAATGGCAATCTCAAAAAAGCAACGCCTTCTTCAAGTACGGAGTAGTGGATGAAAAACACTGGTAAAAAAATTTTAAAAATCTCCCTAAAAAGACTTACACCTATATTATCAATAGTCGCATTAGTCCAAAAGAAAATCGTAGACGAGTAGGGCGGGGACTTAGCTTGTTAGCTACTGTTATCTTTTTTATCTTTTTGATAAACTTTGCCGTTATTATTGGAACTGATAGTAAGTTTGGTGTGGATTTGTCTGTTGCTGCTGCTAAGGTGCATCAGGCTGAGGTAACCGTTGCTGCTAAGCGAGGGACTATTTATGACCGAACGGGTATCCCAATCGCTGAGGATTCAACCACCTATAATGTATATGCTGTTATCAATAAAAAATACGTCTCTGCTACAGGAGAAATTCTCTATGTAGAGGAATCTCAATATGATCGAGTAGCTCAAGTTTTTGCTGAGCAGCTGGGGATGGAGGAGAGTTATGTAAAAGAGCAACTCTCACGTCAAGGATTACAACAAGTTTCTTTTGGTTCAAAAGGGAATGGGATCACATATAGTACTATGACGACTATACGAGATACCTTGAATGAAGCTGGGATTAAAGGGGTCGGTTTTACAACTAGTCCAGGACGATCCTATCCCAATGGAACGTTTGCTAGTCAGTTTATTGGGATTAGTCAAACGCAAGAAGATGAAAATGGTAGCAGTGTTTTAGTTGGAACTTCAGGTATTGAAGCCTCAATGAATGCTATTCTTGCAGGAACAAATGGAAAAATCACTTACGAGAAGGATCGGAAAGGTGCTATTATTCCAGGCTCTGATCAGGTGACAACACAAACTCAAAATGGTAAAGATGTTTATACTACCATTTCGACTGCCTTACAAACAATTTTAGAGAAACGCATGGATGCTTTTAATGAGAAGGCAGGAGGAAGTGTCCTAGCGACTGCAACTCTAGTCAGTGCAAAGACAGGCGAAATTCTTGCAACCACGCAACGACCAACTTTTAATGCGGACACAAAAGAAGGATTAGATGGAACGACAAATGGGAGTACGGCTCTATATCAATCGCAGTACGAACCAGGGTCAACGATGAAGGTCATGACACTAGCTTCTGCTATTGATAATGGAACTTTTCCAGCAAATGAAGTTTACTACAATGATCAGTACACCATTGCGGATTCTGTAATTAAAGATTGGTCCATTAATATGGGGATGTCGCCACGTTATCTAACCTATGCCCAAGGTTTTGCTTTTTCAAGTAACGTGGGGATGACGGGACTTCAGCAGATGATGGGAAATGATAAGTGGCTAGAGTATTTGGCGAAGTTCAAATTTGGTTTCCCGACACGTTTTGGTATGGGGAATGAAGCATGGGGCTCTCTTCCTGTTGATAATGTGGTAAGTATTGCCATGTCTTCATTTGGACAAGCAATTTCTGTAACCCAGACCCAGATGCTTCGTGCCTTTAGTTCTATAGCGAATGATGGTGAAATGCTTGAACCTAAGTTTGTGGGTGCTATTTACGATTCAGAAAAAAATACAGCACGCGTTGCAAGTCGTGAAGTAGTTGGGAAACCTGTGTCGGCAAATGCTGCTCAACAAACACGTCAATATATGATTACAGTAGGAACAGATGCAGATGTCGGAACCTTAGTAGATGCGAATGGACAGCCTATTATTCAGGTGGCTGGTCAAAATGTCGCTGTGAAGTCTGGTACCGCAGAAATCGCTGCTCCAGCAGCTGAAGGTGGAGGATACCTCACAGGAAAAACAGACTTAATCTATTCTGTTGTAGCGATGACTTCAGCGGAAGATCCGGATTTTATCATGTATGTGACCTTGCAACAACCGAAACAATGGGATGCCATGACCTGGCAAGAAATTGTTAATCCAGTGTTGGAAGCAGCTGTTGAGATGAAAGATACTCTGAATTTGACAGAACCTGTAACTGCTCTAGAAGGAGTAACAAAAGAACTGGAGTATCGAATGCCTTCTCTTAAAGACAAAGGGCCAGGCGCTCTTGCAGATGAGTTAAGACGGAATCTTGTACAACCGATAGTGGTGGGATATGGTTCTAAAATTGAAAATATCTCAGCATCAGAAGGTACAAAAATTGCAGCAAATAAGCAAGTTCTCATTCAAACAGAGGATGTTGCTACTATTCCAGATATGTATGGCTGGGAAAAAGAAATGGTTGAGACCTTTGCTAAATGGAATGGCATTGCTGTCACCTTTAAGGGAACAATTGATGGTAAGGTTGTTGGACAAAGTGCCAAATTTAACACGGCTATCAAGGACAACAAAGAAATCACGATAACGTTAGGAGAAGTTAATTAGTATGATTACAGCATTACTAGCAGGAGGCATTAGCTTGGTGGCTACTGTAGCCTTGATTCCTGTTTTTATTCGCTTTTATCACAAGGCCAAGATAACAGGACAACAAATGCATGAAGATGTCAAGCAACACCAGCAAAAAGCTGGAACTCCGACTATGGGAGGTGCTGTCTTTTTAACAGTAGCTGTACTAGTTGCGTTTCTACTGGCAGTAGCTACTGGGAATTTATCGAACACGACTTCCATGATTTTATTTATCATCGTCTTGTACGGTGTCGTCGGCTTTCTGGATGATTTCCTTAAGGTTTTTCGAAAAATAAACGAAGGTTTAAATCCTAAGCAAAAGTTAATCTTGCAACTTGTGGGAGCGGCTGTTTTCTACCTCTTTTATGATCGGCACGGAGGTGGAGATATGCTGAACTTCTTTGGATTTCCGATTCAACTAGGCTTTCTTTACCTCTTCTTTGTCCTTTTTTGGTTGATTGGCTTTTCTAATGCAGTTAATTTGACAGACGGAATCGATGGCTTAGCCAGTATATCGGTTGTGATTAGTCTAGCTGCTTATGGTGTGATTGCATTTGAGCAACAGCGTATCGATATCTTGATCGTAATTCTAAGCATGATTGGTGGTTTGATCGGTTTCTTTGGCTACAACCACAAGCCAGCGAAAATCTTCATGGGAGATGTAGGAAGTCTTGCCTTAGGTGGGATGTTAGCAACGATTTCGATTGCACTACATCAAGAATGGACACTTTTATTGATCGGGATTGTGTACGTATTTGAAACGACATCTGTTATGATGCAAGTAACTTATTTTAAGTTAACTGGTGGAAGGAGAATCTTCCGTATGACTCCAGTTCATCATCATTTTGAATTAGGTGGACTGACAGGACATGGCAAGTCTTGGAGTGAGTGGAAGGTTGATTTCTTCTTCTGGGGGATAGGCTTATTGGCAAGTTTAATAACATTAGCAATGTTATATTTGTAGAAAGTTGGAGCAGTGTCTCCAGCTTTTTCTATTTTTAAAAATGGATGTGTCTTACAATACAGCATTCTCTCAGCTAATATTCTTGTTGTGTGTTTAAAAGGATCTTTGTCAGCTGTAGTGGGTAGATGAAAAGCATAGATCTTAAAGGAGCAGAGTCATCTGCTTCTTTTTTTAAAATTTTAGCCGTCAAAACGGACATCTTAGAAAAATAATCTATTCTTACTTTCTTTCTGCTATACTAAATTTAGGAAGAAGGGAGATTGTTATGATTGAAGAAGTTTACACAGAATACAGAGAATGTTATTCCACTTTAGAGAGAGCTTATGGGTATCTAAAATTGGACCGATATGAGTGGGAAAGTTTGCACTTGCGTTACTTCATCTATTACTTGCGCAAGTACGACATTCAAAGTATAGAGTGCTTCATAAGCTATCATTACAAGGTTTCTTACAGACTCTACTTGGATGAAATAGGGAGAACCATGATTCATTAACATCGAGAGAGGCGGATTTTTTTCGCTCTTTTTTTG
The DNA here is from genome assembly GCF_001578805.1 of Streptococcus sp. DD10. Lineage (GTDB taxonomy): Bacteria > Bacillota > Bacilli > Lactobacillales > Streptococcaceae > Streptococcus. The sequence continues at coordinate 236,965 of NZ_KQ969158.1, forward strand.
ATGTTTAAGGCAATAAAAATCCTCTTCTTAAAATTTTCAAAATTTCGAAAACCGAATGCAATTCGCTTGATAATTTTGATGAGGTTGTTGGTTGTCTCCAGTTTTGTCATTTATCATTATATAGGTCCTATGGGACTTTTTTTCTACACAAAATAGGCTCCATAATTCCTACAGTGGATTATCCATTACAGAAATGATAAAGCTAAAATTTCTATTCTATATTTATTTGTGAATATCGAAAGAAAATTTGTGGCTGAAATAGTGAGAGCTATTTTGTTACTTAATATCCTTGTGGAATAATAAATGACAAATGAGAAAAAATTTGGTATAATACCTCGAGGTGATTTTATGGCAAATTTAAATAGATATAAATTTTCTTTTGGAAATAAGAATTTAACATTAACAACCAAACATGATAATCTTTTTATGGAAGAAGTAGAAAGAGTAACACGTGAAAAATATGAGGCAATTAAAGGACAAATGCTAGACGCAGATGATGAGACGCTAGCTATCTTACTTGCAATCAATAGTCTCTCTACACAATTAGAGAGAGAAATTGAGTTCGATGATAAGGAAAAAGAATTGGAAGATTTTAGAAAAGCTGCCTTAGACAAATTAAAAGAAAAATCAAGTAAAGAGGAAAGTAAATGATATCCTTGCTAATTCTGATCTTGCTTGCCTGGGCTTTTTACATAGGATACGAGCGAGGAATTGTGTTGCAATCCTTTTATGTTATTGGAGCTCTAGTGGCAATCTTTTTGGCATCTACTTATTTTCGTAATTTTACGCGAATTTTAAGTTTATGGATACCTTATTCGAGTCCATCTGAAGGGGCAACTGTTTTATATTATCCATCTAATCAAATTTTTGAATTAGATAAAGTATTTTATGCGGGGCTGTCCTACCTGTTCGTTTTTTTCATTGTTTATGTACTCTTTCGTTTGATAGGGATATTAGTTCATCTATTTCCAACCTTTTTTGAGGATAAAGTTTGGGCCAATCTACTAGGAGGCTTTTTATCAGTTATAGTGACAGCCTTAGTGTTACAAATGCTTCTAATTGTCCTTTCGACAGTTCCACTTGATGTAATTCAGAATCGTTTGAACAGTGCGATACCACGCTTTTTAATTCAGGCTCCCATCACCTCTGATTTATTTAAGTCTCTCTGGTTTTCACAGATAACAGGGTAAGGAAACATCCTTACTCTTTTTGCAATAGTAAGATAAGGAAAGATATGAATAGAAAAATTTTAAATATTTTAGATTTTGACAAAGTAAAGATGATGTTTACGGAATATTTGTCAACGCAACAGGGAAAAGATGAACTTGGTACTTTGATGCCTATGGACAAACAGGAAAAGATAGAGGCGAGTTTTGCAGAAGTCCAAGAGATGGAGCAAATTTTTGGAGTTTACCCATATTTTTCAATTGGAAGAACGCAAAATGTAAGTGATTTAACAAAACGCTTAGAATTACAAGCTGATCTTAATATCGATGAGCTTCTGAAACTAAAACGTCTCTTGACCGTCAGCCGTGAACTGGTTGATTTTTACGAAGGATTGGAAAATGTAAAATTAGAGCATTTGACTAGATTGTTTGAAAAATTAGAAACATTTCCTCAGGTTCAAGGAGCTTTACAGGCAATTAATGATGGTGGATTTATCGAAGAATTTGCAAGTTTTGAATTAGGAAAAATCAGAAGAAAAATTCGTGAGACAGAGGGAGAAATTCGTTCGACTTTACAAGAGATTTTAAAAACAAAAGGGGAAATGTTAGCGGATGCTATCATTGCGAGTCGAAATGGGAGAAATGTTTTACCAGTAAAAAATAGCTATCGTAATCGAATTGCTGGTGTAGTACACGATATATCCTCAAGTGGAAACACTGTTTATATTGAGCCTCGTTCGGTTATTGAGTTAAATGAAACGCTGACTCATTATCATGCAGAGGAACGATACGAAATTGTACGAATTCTTCAGGAAATTTCTAATCTGGCTCGTCCGTATGCTACCAGTATTAAAAACAATGCATGGATTATTGGACATATCGACTTGGTTCAGGCTAAAGTTCGTTTTATGAAAGATAAAAAGGCTATTATTCCTCAAGTTTCATCAAATAATTCTATCCAACTTTTTAATATTCGCCACCCTCTTATTCAGAATGCCATTCCAAACGATTTACACTTTTCAAGTGATTTGACAGCGATTGTGATAACAGGTCCTAATACAGGGGGGAAAACCATTATGTTGAAAACCTTAGGGGTGGCACAATTAATGGCCCAATCAGGATTACCTATTTTGGCAGATAAAGGGAGTCAAGTTGGTGTATTTACCCAAATATTTGCAGATATAGGTGACGAACAGTCGATTGAACAAAGTCTTTCGACTTTCTCTAGTCATATGACTCATATTGTATCGATACTAGAAAATTTAGACTCCCGTTCCTTAGTCTTGCTTGATGAATTGGGGTCGGGTACAGATCCACAAGAAGGGGCTGCTTTAGCCATGGCGATTTTAGAAGAGTTAAGATACAATGAAATCAAAACTATGGCAACAACTCATTATCCAGAATTAAAGGCTTATGGAATTGAAACAAAAGGAATTCAAAATGCTAGTATGGAGTTTGATACCGTTACGTTGAGACCAACGTATCGGTTTATGCAAGGTGTTCCAGGACGTTCCAGTGCTTTTGCGATTGCCCAAAAACTTGGTTTATCAAAAACGATCATTGAAATGGCTCGTCATCAAGTTCGTCATGATAGTGATGTGAATCGTATAATTGAGGAATTAGAAAAACAAACATTAGAAAGTCGCAAGAGACTAGATAAGATAAAAGAGGTAGAAGAAGAAAACGTAAAATTTAATCGGGCAGTGAAAAAGCTTTACAATGAGTTTAGTCGAGAAAAAGAATCTGAACTGGAAAAAGCACGAGAAGAAGCAATTCAAATTGTTGATTTAGCTATTTCTGAAAGTGACTCGATACTAAAAAAATTACATTCTAAGTCTCAACTTAAACCTCATGAAATTATCGAAGCTAAAGGAAAACTCAAAAATCTTGTTCCAGAACAAACAAAACTATCGCAAAATAAAGTCTTACAAAAAGCAAAAAAAGCAAAAGTTGCTAATGTAGGGGATGATATCATTGTAACGAATTATGGGCAGAGAGGGACTTTGGTAGCTCAGCTTAAAGATGGTCGATGGGAAGCTCAAGTCGGCTTGATGAAAATGACTCTGGAAAACCAAGAGTTTGAATTAGTAAAACCAAATATAGTTAAACAGGAAAAAACTACCAAACAGGTGAATGTTGTCAAGAAAAGCAGGACTAAAGGACCAAGGGCAAGGCTAGACTTGAGAGGAAAGCGGTATGAAGAGGCAATAGAAGAATTAGATTCTTTTATTGATCAAGCATTATTAAACAATATGTCTCAGGTCGATATCATACATGGAATTGGAACTGGGGTAATTCGCGAAGCCGTAGCAGGGTATCTAAAAAGGAATAAACAGGTGAAAAGCTTTGGTTATGCACCACAGAATGCCGGAGGAAGTGGAGTCACAATTGCAATATTTAAATAAAAGCAAGAAGTGTTATGAAAAACTGTATAATCATAGATTATTAGATGAATGTTTTGAATAAAAGCAATGAAAGAATTCCAAGTAGAATACTGGTTCATTGACACCTTTAGAGTTTATGTGAAAAGCATAGATGTTGAAGGAGCAGAGTCATCTGCTTCTTTTTTTTGATATTTCAGACGTCAAAACGGACATCTTAAAAAAATCTATCCTTGATTTCTTTCTGCTATGCTAAATTTAGGGAGTAGGGAGATTGTTATGATTGAAGAAGTTTACAAGGAATACAGAGAAGTTGATTCCACTTTAGAGAGAAATTTTGATTTTCTAAAGTTGGACCGATACGAATGGGAAAGCCTGCATCTACGTTACTTCATCTCTTACAAGAACCTTTCTAATGATGGTTTTGCCGCTTTTCATTATAGTTCTTATGGGACTTTTTCTACAAAAAATAGGCTCCATAATTCCTACAGTGGATTTACCCACTACAGAAATTATAGAGCCAAACGGTCATGTTAAAACGTATTGCTCAATAGCTCTGGCTACCCCGTGTTGGTTGTTGCTAAGTGTAGTTCGATTGGCAGCAGATTTCACCTCTTTTGGAGCATTACCCATGGCTACACCGAGCCCTGCTAATTGTATCATAGGGATATCGTTGAAATTGTCCCCTATAGTCATAATTTGGTTTAGGTCCAGTTGGTAGTAACGAGCGATTTCCTTGAGGGCTTGTTCCTTTGAGACCACATTAGCAGTAACTTCTAGATAGTTTTCTTTAGATAAGTAAATGGTAGTCAAACTCAGTTTTAATGCTCCAATCTGTTGTTGTAATTCTTGGATCAGTTTAGGCTCTCCGATTAAGAGGAGTTTATGGATGGGAATGAGAGTATCCAGAATGGGATCAAGTAGAGGACGCAAAAGGGGTGTTTCTCCTGTGATATTTGCTTCGAGTTGAGTCCATTTATTGATATGGTTTGTAAACCAATTTTGTCCGGAATAGATATTAATAGAAATACTTGGGAAATAATCAGTAATGAGCTGAATGATTTGTCGGATTTCAGATTTGTCAACAAGATGCTGAAAGAGGATTTCTTGATTTAGCTGTATGAGTGCCCCATTGTAGGAAGCAATCGGTTGATTTTCTAACCCTAACCGGTGAACGATTGGGGCCATTCCAAGAGGTGAACGAGCTGAAGCTAAAACAAATGGAATCTTTTTTTTCGTTAATTGTGGAAGGAGAGAAAGCAGTTCATCGTCAATCTGATGGTGGTCAGTTAAAATGGTTCCGTCAATGTCGCTGATAATCGCTTTAATTTCTGTCATTGTTTTCTTCCTTTCTTGGGTACAGTATCGTTACTTGTCCCTCAAGCCTATCCAAAATTGCTTGTTCTGGTTTTTGTTCACAAATCCAATAATCTAGTTCTGAAAGTTTAGCTAAGATATATTTTGAATAACAGTCAAATTTTTTTGTTTCGGCAAGTAAAACTTTGGTCTGAGAAGCCTCCCAAGCAAGTTTTTTGAGGAGAGCATCTTCTTCATCTTCGAAAGATAGAATACCATCAGCTAGACTGGCGGCTCCAAAGAAAGCAGTAGTGAATCTTACTCGCTTAAGAGTTTCACTTGCTTGAGAAGAGTAGTAAAAGCGGTTTTTAGGATAAAATTTCCCCCCTAGAAGATAAAAATCAATCCCCTCTTTTCCACTAAGTAGCAGTGCGTTATCTAATGAATGTGAATAAACTGTTACACTCTTGTCTAGTACTTGAGCTAATTGAGAAACGGTTGTTGAAACATCTAGAAATAGGAATTCTTCTTCCTGAATGAGTTCAAGAGCTAAATCTGCTATGGCTTGTTTTTCTGTATTTTGATTTCCTCTTCTATCAAGATAGCTTAAAATAGCTCGATTTCTTAAAGGAAGCAAGCCACCATGGGTACGTTTTACTAGACCACGCCGATCTAAGAGAGAGAAGTCTCTCCGGATTGTGTCTTTTGAAACATTAAAATGTAGCACCATTTCTTTGGCAGTTAGATTTCCTCTTTCTTCTAAGAGGTGTAAAATTTCTTCTAATCGTTGTTCTTGATGCATCACAAACTCCTTTTTAAGTTTATTATAGCAAAATAAAAAGTAAAATCAAGCATTTTGATATAAAACGCTTAAAAAAACGCATATTTTATATTATAAAAAAATTATGTAAAATAGTTGACAAGCAGGAAAATCTTTGGTAAAATTAATTATGTAAACAAATGAATGTTCTTTGTTTATAAGATTCTATATTAAGAAGAAGGGAGAGGGTAAGATGTTCTTTCTCAGTCAAAAAAATCAGATTAAAATTAGGACTAGTGACAGATAGCCTTAGGGCTATTCTTAAAAATAAAACAAAAAATTATGTAAACAAACAATGTGGCAGATAAGTGAATATTCTGCTTATTCTTAAAAATAAACAAAAATTATGTAAAAAGAGGTAATTATATGAACAACAACTTTAACAATATGGACGATCTTTTCAATCAATTGATGGGTAACATGGGTGGTTACCGTTCAGAAAACCGTCGCTACATGATTAACGGTCGTGAAGTGACACCTGAAGAATTTGCTATTTACCGTCAAACAGGTCAATTGCCTGGTAATGAAGGTGAAGCAGTGAACCCAACTCAACATCAAGGTAAAGGACCTAAACAAGATGGTATTCTTGCTAAACTTGGTCGTAACTTGACTGAAGAAGCTCGCGAAGGTAAATTGGATCCAGTTATCGGACGTAACAAAGAAATCCAAGAAGCTTGCGAAATCTTGGCTCGTCGTACCAAGAATAACCCAGTCCTTGTCGGGGACGCCGGTGTTGGTAAAACAGCCGTAGTTGAAGGTTTGGCACAAGCCATCGTAAATGGTGATGTCCCAGCTGCTATCAAGAACAAAGAAATCATCTCAATTGATATTTCTGGACTTGAAGCTGGTACTCAATACCGTGGTAGCTTTGAAGAAAACATTCAAAACTTGGTAAATGAAGTCAAAGAAGCTGGAAATATTATCCTCTTCTTCGATGAAATCCACCAAATTCTTGGTGCTGGTAGCACAGGTGATGGTCAAGGATCTAAAGGTCTTGCGGATATCTTGAAACCAGCTCTTTCACGTGGGGAATTGACTGTGATTGGGGCAACCACTCAAGACGAATACCGCAACACCATCTTGAAAAATGCAGCTCTTGCACGCCGTTTCAACGAAGTCAAGGTCAATGCACCATCTGCTGAAGATACCTTCAAAATTCTCCAAGGAATCCGTGAATTGTATCAACAACACCACAATGTTATCTTGCCAGATGAAGTTTTGAAAGCAGCAGTAGATTTCTCTGTACAATACATTCCACAACGGAGCTTGCCTGATAAGGCCATTGACCTTGTCGATGTAACGGCAGCTCATTTGGCTGCCCAACACCCAGTGACTGATGTGCATGCTGTTGAACATGAAATTGAAGCTGAAAAAGCGAAGCAAGAAGTAGCCGCAGCTAAAGAAGACTACGAAGCGGCACTGAAGGCTAAAGTTCGTATCGAAGAACTTGAAAAGAAAATTGAAAACCACACGGAAGAACACCAAGTCACTGCAACTGTCAACGATGTGGCTGAATCTGTAGAACGTATGACTGGTATTCCAGTGTCACAAATGGGTGCAACTGATATTGAACGTTTGAAAGATATGGGTCACCGTTTGCAAACTAAGGTTATCGGTCAGGATAAAGCCGTTGAAGCAGTGGCACGTGCTATCCGTCGTAACCGTGCAGGATTTGACGAAGGTAACCGTCCAATTGGTAGCTTCCTCTTTGTAGGACCTACTGGTGTTGGTAAAACCGAGTTGGCTAAACAATTGGCTCTTGATATGTTCGGAACTAAAGATGCTATCATTCGTTTGGACATGTCAGAATACAGCGACCGCACAGCCGTTTCTAAATTGATTGGTACAACAGCTGGTTATGTAGGTTATGATGACAATAGCAATACGTTGACAGAACGTGTTCGTCGTAACCCTTACTCAATCGTCCTTCTCGATGAAATTGAAAAGGCTGACCCTCAAGTTATCACACTTCTTCTCCAAGTTTTGGATGATGGTCGTTTGACTGATGGTCAAGGTAACACTGTAAACTTCAAGAACACTGTTATTATCGCAACTTCAAACGCAGGCTTTGGCTATGAAGCGAAGGTGACAGAAGATGCTGATAAACCAGAACTTATGGATCGTTTGAAACCTTACTTCCGTCCAGAATTCCTTAACCGTTTCAATGCTGTCATCGAATTCTCACACTTGAGCAAAGAAGATCTTTCTAAGATTGTAGACCTTATGTTGGTTGAAGTTAACAAGACTCTTTCTAAGAAAGACATTGACTTGGCAGTTAGCGAAGCTGCTAAAGAATACATGACTGAAGAAGGCTACGATGAAGTCATGGGTGTTCGTCCACTCCGTCGTGTGGTTGAACAACAAATCCGTGACAAAGTCACAGACTTCCACTTGGATAACCTTGATGCTAAACACCTAGAAGCTGATATGGAAGACGGTGTCTTGGTTATCAAAGAAAAGTAAAATCTATATAATTGGAAGCAGAATAGGAAACACATTGACTGGGCTGAAGTCAATGTGTTTTTTCTACTCATATTTTCATATTTGGGGTATTCTAGTCGTGTAGCCAGTTGGATAGCTCGTTTACTTAAAAACGAGAAAGGAAATAAGGGACTATTTTGAGATGATACCGGATTCGATTGAGTGATTCATTTTCTTTCGGAATGGATGAGAAAATCTGTGTCATATGTGGTGATGAAGAGCTAGTATTTTTGTAAAGACAGACTATTAAAATTATCTGACAATTGTTGAAAGATGAGAAAAATAATGATATAATGGTATGTGTAAATTTTTCTAATTGATTTAAAGGAGATATCATGAAAAAGCTTAGTCTTTTACTATTTTCTACTGCTTTGCTTTTAACAGCTTGTGCGAATACTAACAGTAGTACATCTTCAAGCAGTAGTGAAGCTAAGGTAACCTTGTCCTCAGCGGATCAAAAAGAACTCAATCAAGCGACAGCTGATTATAAAACATTTGTAGAAGGACAAATTAGCCAACTTTTGACGGATACAGAAGGTTTTGTCACTCTTCTTAAAGAAGGAAAACTAGAGGAAGCCAAGAAGGTTTATCCACTGATCCGCATGGCTTACGAGCGTTCGGAACCGATTGCAGAGAGCTTTGGAGAGTCAGATGTAAAGATTGACTTCCGCCTAGCGGACTATCTGGATGAAAATAAGACAGAGGATGGCTGGTCAGGTTTCCACCGGATTGAGCGAATCATGTGGGAACAAAATACGACAGAAGGAACCGTTGAATACGGGGAACAACTGGTCAAGGATATCAAGGAACTTAAAGCGAAGATTGCAACAGTAGAAGTGACGCCGGATATTATGCTAACCGGTGCTGTGGACTTGCTCAATGAAGTAGCGACGAGCAAAATCACAGGTGAAGAAGAAATCTATTCCCACACAGACCTTTACGATTTTAGAGCCAATATCGAAGGGGCACAAAAGATTTTTGAACTCTTCAAGCCTCTCATTCAAAAGAAAAATCCGAACTTGGTAACGGAACTGGAAACGGAGTTTAAAAATGTCAACAGTCTGCTGGACAAACACATGACAGACAAGGAGCATTATAAACTCTACACGGATTTGACAAAGGAAGATACGAAAGAGTTGGCAGAAGCAGTTACCAAACTCGGAGAACCTTTGTCTCAAATGGGAACCATCCTTGATGGAGAATAAATATGACAAAAGACGAAACTGTTTTTGATAAAAAATGGATCGTCGGGAATTTCTCAAAAAAGCAGGTATCGGAGGAGCAGGACTGGCACTAGGTCTCTCTGGTGCATCTGCTTTTTTCGCTACTAAGACGGATGAAGCAGAGAAGATTTCCTATGGCGATGAGAAGATCCGTTTTTACGGAAAGCATCAGGCAGGTATCACTACCGCCATGCAAAAAAATATTTACTTTGTTGTCTTGGACTTACATACTACGGACAAGGACAAAATCATCCAGCTCTTTAAGGACTGGACGGATTATAGCGCGAAGCTCGTCGAGGGCGAATTGGTCAAAAAGGATGGGAGCAATGCTCTCTTACCACCTACGGATACTGGGGAGACGGTTGGACTTAATCCTCATCGCTTGACCTTGACCTTTGGAGTATCGGCTGATTTTCTCAAAAAGATGGGACTGGAAAGCAAACGACCAAAACTATTTCGAGATTTGCCTCCTTTTCCTAAGGAGCAATTGCAGGATAAATACACTGGTGGGGACATCGCCATTCAAGCCTGTGCAGACGATGAGCAGGTAGCCTTTCATGCTATCCGTAATCTGATTCGCAAAGGTCGCAATAGCATTACCATGAAATGGAGTCAGTCGGGATTTGCGGCTATTGGAAATCGTTTGGAGACCCCGCGAAATCTCTTTGGATTTAAAGATGGGACGGCAAATGTCACGAAGGAAAGTGACTTTGATAAGGTGGTTTGGACGGATAGTAAGGACTGGATGAAAGATGGCTCCTATATGGCCGTTCGCAGGATTCAGATGCACTTAGAGACCTGGGATCGGACCAACCTTCAGGAGCAGGAAAATACCTTTGGACGCTACAAAGATAGTGGAGCGCCTTTTGGTAAAAAAAATGAGTTTGACGAGGTAGACCTGAGTCTCCTTCCGGTAGACTCCCACGTTCGACTCGCCAAAGAGGTGGACAAACCCATCTACCGCAGGTCCTATTCTTACTCAGATGGAATCGATGAGACGACCGGTCAGTTTGATTCGGGACTACTCTTTATCTCTTATCAAAAGGACCCAGATAGTTTTGTAAAAGTGCAAACCAATCTCGGAGCAGACGACAAGATGAACGAATATATTACCCATATCGGAAGCGGCCTCTTTGCCTGCTTTGCTGGGGTGGAGAAAGGAGGCTATATTGGCCAAGACTTATTTGAGTAGAATATTGTGGGTACTGAGTGTCTTATTGCTTTTTTGGGGGACACCCGTTTCTGCTGCAGAATCCTATAGCGAGCTCTTTATTAAGATTACGGATGCGACGACGGCTGTAAAGGATGGGGACCAGGCAAAAGCCAAGGAGTTGGTAGAAGAGCTACAGGCAGACTTCGCTAGCAAAACCAATCATGACTCTGAAGCAGGAAAAAAAAGTGAGTCAGGCCTTGGAAATAGAGGGGGAAGTGACCGAGAGCAAGTTGACTCAGGTTTCAGCGGCGATTTTGGCCTTTGAAAAAGAGCAAAACCCCGTGGACTTGGATGCTGAAAAATCCAAGTTGGTTAGCCGCTTGGAGCCAAAGTTTGCAGACCTGCAGTCAGCCATAACAGCGAAGAATTTGGATCAAACCAAAGAAGCCTATAAAAAGATGAACTCTACCTGGACGATCAACGAAGGTGTCGTCCGGGATAGTAGTACAGGACATTATGGGAAGGTTGAGACTGCGATTTCTTTCCTTCGAAGTGCGATTGAGACAGAGCCTACGGATTTTGAAGCCATTCAGACCTCTTTTGATGATTTAAAAACAGCCATTGATAACTTTGTTAAGGGAACGAAGGTGGAAGAAACTTCTACTGACTTGACCTTGCAAGATGGGATTAAACTCCTTAAAGAAGCACTTAGTCAGTTTCAATCTGGTGAGAACAAGAAAGCTTCTGCCAATATGAAGGAATTTATCACCATTTGGCCGACGATTGAGGGAGCTGTTAGCACGACCAATCCGAGCCTCTATACACGGGTCGAAAGTGACAGTCCTGTGATTATGGTAAAGGGAGCAGAAAAAGAATACCAAGATAAACTGGAAAGTTTGATTACAGACTTATCAGCCATTGATACCAGTGCTAGCTATAATGCCTTTGATGCTATGTTGATCCTTCTACGAGAAGGCGTCGAAGCACTTCTCATCGTCATGGCTCTCGTGACGACACTCAAAGCAACCAAACTGAAAAAGGGACTGAAGTGGGTTTACGGTGGCGCTTTTGTCGGTATTTTAGCGAGTGCGGTCATTGCACTCGTCTTGCAACTGGTCTTTCCAGCTGTAACCTCAGCTTCCAACCGGGAGATTATAGAAGGAGCAGTCGGAATCTTTGCAGTCTTGATGATGATTTTGATTGGGATTTGGCTACATAGCAAGACCTCCATCAAACAATGGAATGATTTTATGGATCGACAAATGAAGGCAGTGACGGCGACGGGAAGTTTTGTCTCCATGTTTGCCCTTAGTTTCTTAGCCGTGTTCCGTGAAGGAGCGGAAACCATCCTCTTTTATGTTGGAATCATACCTCGCATTACTATGGCAGATTTCTTATTGGGAATTCTACTAGCTATCCTGATCTTAGTCATTATTGCGCTGGTCATGACCAAGGCTAGTCACTATTTCAAACCTCATAAAATCTTTTTCATCTTAACTTGGCTAATTTATGCCTTGGCCTTTAAAATGTTGGGAGTTAGTATTCATGCCCTTCAGTTGACCAATATGGCACCAAACCACTTGGTCAATGGTTTTCCAACGATTGACTGGGCAGGAATTTATCCAAGTGTAGAAGTTCTTGGAGCTCAGTTTTTCTTTATCCTTGTGATTGCGATTGTTTCGGTACGAAATTATGAAAAAGGATAAGGAACTAACCATTGTAGAACATTTACTGGAATTTCGCACGCGATTTATAGTTGTTTTAGTCTGTTTCGTCTTAATTTTTTGTATTAGTTTTCTCTTTGCAGGCAACCTATATAAACTGCTAACAACTCGTTTTGAGCAGAAGTTGATTGTCTTAGGTCCAAATGATATACTTTGGATTTATGTGAATTTATCCAGCATTATGGCTTTCACTCTCACTCTTCCTATTACGGTCTTTCAGATCTGGCAGTTTGTTAAGCCAGCACTTCGTGAGGGGGAGGCAGGAGCAGTTTTATTCTATGTTCCTGCTAGTTTTTCCTGCTTTGTGATAGGCCTGCTATTTGGTTTTTATTTTGTTAGTCCAGCTATCTTGCAGGTATTACTTAGTTTGGGAGACGGTCTCTTTGAGACGCAATTGACGGCTCACAATTATCTAACTTTTCTGCTCCATACCACTGTACCGATTGCTGTGCTCTTTGAGCTTCCAGTCATTGTCAGCTTTTTGACCTCAATTGGTCTTTTGACTCCAGTGTTTCTAACTCACTATCGCAGGTACGCTTATTTTATTTTGCTGGTTTTAGCTGTTGTATTGACCCCAGCGGACTTTATTAGCGATTTGGCAATGACTGTTCCGCTTATTTTGCTCTATGAGCTCAGCGTCTTTTTGAGCAAATTGATTTATAAAAAAAAGGAGAAATCTAATGGGAATTTTACGTGATATTGGTGCTCCAGGTTTGATTATTATCATTCTTGGCGCCCTCCTCATCTTTGGCCCCAAACGCCTACCTGAGCTTGGTCAGTCCATCGGCAAGATGCTGTCTGAGTTTAAGACTGCGATTAATGGTATTGATAAAGAGAAGGAAGAAAACAAGTAAAGCGCGGGAATTTTCCGCGTTTTTTGCTATAATAAAAGAAAAAGGAGTCCATCATGAAAACAGAATATGAAAAAATGATCGCAAGTGAGTTCTATCGTCCAGCAGACCCAGAGTTACGAAAATTGGTCCAGCGTTCACGGGATTTCCAATATCGAGTTAATGCGGAGCAGGATAACAGCAAGCGCAATGCCCTTATCAAGGAGTGGTTTGGCTCAACGGGCGAGCACTTGCACATGGAGCAGCAGGTCTTGTGTGACTATGGTGTTAATATTCATGTTGGGGAGTATTTTTATGCCAATTTCAACTGTACCCTCTTGGATGTTTGTCCTATTACCATTGGTGATAATGCCATGTTGGGACCAAATTGTCAGCTACTGACACCCCTCCATCCGTTGGCTCCAACTGAGCGTAATTCAGGAATTGAGTATGGAGCCCCCATCACGATTGGGGATAACTTCTGGGCTGGCGGTGGCGTGACCATTCTTCCTGGTGTGACGCTGGGTGACAATGTGGTGGTCGGTGCAGGTTCAGTTGTGACCAAGTCTTTTGGTGACAATGTTGTCTTAGCTGGTAATCCTGCACGGGTGATTAAGGAGATCGAGATCAAGGAATGAAATCCTATTTTATTGGTGGGCTGGGTTGCAATCCAGTCTATCCACAAGCATTTTTTCAAGAATTGTCTTTTCCTGTCCATTATCTCGATCTTTATAGAGCAAGTATTGAAACTTTGGAAGAGTTGGATAATTGGTTTGCTCAGCAAATCCAGTCAGAAGAAAATGTCGTCCTCCTAGCCCATTCCTTGGGTGGGGACTTAGCGGTTTACCTGTCAAATCACTTTCCAGCCATTAAAAAACTCATCCTCCTTGACGGTGGCTATCTGGATATGGAGAGAATTTGCAGTTTGGAAGAGGAATTGGAGGGTGCTGCGGCTTACTTGAACAGCTACCGTTTTAGTAGTGTTGAAGAAGCGGTGGAGCAGGAAAAATCCCAGTCGGCTATCTGGTCTGATTATCTGGAGCAGGCAGTGCGTGCAGGTCTGGTTTGGAATCCAGCAGAAGCTGTCTGGCAGTCCTTTTTGACGCTGGATAGGGTTAGTCGCCTACTCAGTTTGCGTCGTCAGGTGCAAGGGCAGATTCAGCAGTTGCAGCAAGACTGTCTGTTTCTCATTCCTCAACTGACAGAACTAACGCCCAACTGGGTCAGAGAAAGTTTGACCCAAGTCCCAACCTCTGTGGAAGTAGTTCAGTTGGCAAATGCCAGCCATGACCTGTATGTGGAACAGCCACAGAGACTTGCAGACCTAGTGGAGAAATTTTTAAAAAGCTAAGCACCTATTAAATTTGTGTATTTTTTTAAAAAAAGTAGATTGAAAAACATTTTTTAGAAGAGTATAGTAAGAATGTAAACAGGAGGCGAGAAGGTTCTCGATGCGATTACATGAAGAGTCCCCTTAATGGTAGTGAAAGATTATAAAAATGTAATCGAGGTAATTGCAATGAAAGAAATAAATAAATTTCCAGCCTTATCTATTGATGAACTGATGCAATACCGTGGTGGTGATAATCCTTATGGAATTACAATTCACGGAATTCATTCTTGGGAAGAAGAACCTGTGATGATACGACCTGTACATGGAAATTGTCCACTAGGAACCTATAACTTAGGCTACATTGGTGGAGGAGATTTCCTATGCAAAGGAAGTTCAAATCGTTTTTAACACTTAGACGGAATAATATCTGCTTTTATTGAGCTATAATGAGGGAGGAAAACATGGGAAAACGAGTGTTTCAAATATTCTATGCATGCATTTTACTTTCTTATCATCTAGTTTGGTTTTGGTCAGTATTTTTCTATTTTTCAGCTCCTTATGTAAAAGGAAGTCGAGAATATTTTATTGTATTAGCCCTCATTGATCTAGCAGTCATTCTTCTTGCCTCTTGCTATTTATGGATATACCACGGTCCTCAAAAATCATTGATGAGACAGAAAAGAGTTCAATTTCTATATTTGATAGTGGCTTGCATGGTTTGGTATCTATGCGACTCTTTCTTAGCTTTATTTATTCCTACGACTTCTAACCAAGTGGGACTAAACTCCTTGATAGAAACGACAGGAGTGAAGGACTTGCCCTATCTCCTCTTGAATATGTGTCTATTTGGTCCAATCCTTGAAGAGTTGATTTATAGAGGAGTAGTGATGACGACCTTTTTTAAACAATCTCCTTGGTATCTGGACGTTCTCTTATCAACTCTGCTTTTTGCTTATGTGCATGTTCGTTCGGGGATAACTCCCTTAGCTTTTCTTATCTATGCTAGTTCGGGGTTCATTTTAGGGCTTTTATATCGTCAGACGCAGTCGCTACTTTATCCTATTTTGATGCATATTTTGGTGAATATTTTAGCCTTTTGGTATGTGATTCTGATTGTTCTATCTAACCTATAGTTAATCTGACCCCAGACAGTTAGGAAATTTCCATCTTGTTTCAAGATGGTTTTTCTTTTATACTGGAACTATCATGAGAGAAAGGAATGCCTATGAAACATCCACGCATCATCTTTGCCAATAGCATGACAGGGCTTGGCAGGGTTTCGACGACGACTGCTCTTCCCCTTTTTGCTGCTTGTCAAGTGGAGGTTGCAGTCCTCCCAACAGTTCTCCTGTCTTCGCATACAGGAGGTTTTCCAGGGACTTATGTTCAGTCCTACACTCAGGGGATGCAGGCTTTTTTGAGACAATGGCAGAGCTTACAGTTGGATTTCTCAGCTATGGTGACAGGGTATTTGAGAGAAAGTGCCCAGGTGGACTTGATTTTTGACTTTGCTAATCAAGAGAAGATTCCTTTACTTGTTGATCCTATTATGGGGGACAGAGGTCGGCTCTATGCAGGATTTACAAAGAGTTTTGTTCAATCCATGCAAAAACTAGCTAGTAGAGCCAAACTAATTTTGCCTAATCTAACCGAGGCTTGCCTGCTTTTGAACCGTCCCTACCCAGAGAGTCCGCTCACTGAGTCTGACTATCAGGAGATTTGCCTGGGCCTACATAATTTAGGTGCAGAAACGATTGTCTTGACGGGATTGGAGCTTTCTGATGAACAGATTGGGGTGGCGTTATATGAAGGAGAAAAACAGTATTTTCAACTCTACACAACCCGTAAATTTTCCCAGCATTTTTTTGGAACAGGAGACATGGTGACCGCACTGTTAGCTAGTGCTTGGGTGCAGGGACTTTCTCTAGAAATCATCTTATTGGCAGTCTTGGACTTCATGGATGCTAGCCTTGAGCGAACCTTAGAAGAGCAAGTAGACTTGCGAATGGGAGTTTATTATCAGCCATTCTTAGGGGAATGGGTACAGAAATTTCAACGAATAATGGAGGAATATCATGAAAAAGACAAATCTTACCTTGCGTGAATTAACCTTACTCAGTCTCTACGCAGCTTTAATTTACCTTAGTATCCAATTTTTCCGGATACCAGTTGGACCTCAGTTTATCCACTTTGGGAATGCCTTGGTTTTAGTTGGTTTTCTACTTTTTGGTAGCAAGAAAGGTTTTCTTGCAGCGGCAGTGGGACTCAGTGTTTTTGATATCTTAAATGGTTATACAGCCGTAGTATGGATTACGGTCTTAGAGAGTGGAGTAGTTGCTCTTATCGTCTTTCTACTATTTGAAAAAATTCTGAAAGGCAGAGATAGAGCGGTTAATATTGTGGGAGTGGCTGTAGCTGGGGCTGTAACTAAGATTCTTCTCAATTTAGTCAAGTATACCATTACAGGTATGTTGGGGGGGAGTTTGAGTTGGGATGCGTCTGTTCTTCTCGCTTTTGGGAAAATAGTGGGGAGTTTTGGCTCAGCTCTTGCGACGGTTGTAGCGGTACCGATACTCTATCCGGTATTCAAAGGCTTACTGACTGACTTGAAAAATAAATAAAGAATTGGATAGGAGTTAAGTATTATTGAAAATAAGAAATCAACTAGTGATTATATAGAAGATGATTTAGAAAGCTGTTTAGTGCTAGTGAATCAGATTGTAGAAATAGATTCTTAATTTTTAATATTCGATAGAGTACGTGATGACTTTTAATGTTGGTGTTGTCTCTCTACCTCTGTCTTAATCAAAAATGTGGTATAATGGAAATGATAAGATAGAATTGAGGATATCATGAATTTTACAGATTATACATTTAAAGACTATATTCAGGAGGCACTACAGGAGCTTCACTTTGTCAAGCCGACAGAAGTGCAAGAAAAGTTGATTCCTGTTGTTTTGTCCGGACGTGACTTGGTCGGCGAGTCTAAGACGGGTTCGGGGAAAACTCACACTTTCTTGCTTCCTATCTTTCAGCAGTTAGAAGAAGCTAGTAATAATGTACAGGCAGTTATCACTGCTCCTAGCCGTGAGCTTGCTACGCAAATTTACCAAGCAGCTCGTCAGATTGCTGAGCACTCTAAGCAGGAAATTCGTGTTGCCAATTACGTCGGTGGAACAGATAAGGCGCGCCAGATTGACAAGTTGACCAGTAGTCAGCCTCATATCGTCATCGGGACACCGGGTCGCATTTATGATCTTGTTCAGTCAGGTAATCTGGAAATCCATAAGGCACATACCTTTGTTGTGGATGAAGCGGATATGACCTTGGATATGGGATTTTTGGAGACAGTAGATAAGATTGCGAGCAGTTTACCTAAGGAATTGCAGTTTCTTGTTTTTTCAGCGACTATTCCCCAAAAGCTTCAACCTTTCTTGAAAAAGTACCTCTCAAATCCTGTCATGGAGCAGATTAAAACGAAAACAGTAATCTCAGACACTATTGACAACTGGCTAATTTCTACCAAAGGGCGAGATAGAAATGCTCAGATTTATGAATTGACCCAGCTGATGCAACCTTACTTGGCTATGATATTTGTTAATACCAAGACACGAGCTGATGAGTTGCAGGCTTACCTTGCTTCTCAAGGACTTAAAGTGGCAAAGATTCATGGAGATATTCCTCCGAGAGATCGTAAGCGAATTATGAATCAAGTCAAGAACTTGGATTTTGAGTATATCGTAGCGACGGATCTTGCTGCTCGTGGTATTGATATTGAAGGGGTTAGCCACGTCATCAATGATGCTATCCCGCAGGATCTTTCTTTCTTTGTTCACCGTGTGGGTCGTACAGGGCGTAATGGATTGTCTGGCACTGCGATTACCCTTTACCAACCTAGTGACGACTCGGATATCCGCGAGCTGGAAAAAATGGGTATCAAGTTTGTACCTAAAATGGTTAAAAATGGTGAGTTTCAAGAGACTTATGACCGTGATCGCCGTGCAAATCGTGAGAAAAAACAGGACAAGTTAGATATTGAAATGATTGGTCTGGTTAAGAAGAAAAAGAAAAAGGTTAAACCAGGCTACAAGAAAAAAATTCAGTGGGCGGTTAATGAAAAACGCCGGAAAACCAAACGAGCAGAAAATCGTGCTCGAGGACGAGCAGAGCGTAAAGCGAAGCGACAAACGTTTTAGAATCAGTTTCTCTCAACTTGAAAAGTGAGATAAAAGGAACAATTTAAGAGTTGTACAGATTGAAGAAAAAGTGCATTAGAACGATTTCTTCAATTTTTTTATCCTTATAGAGCATTGTAATTAGCAAACCTCCATTTTTTATGTTGCCAGTAAATTATTTTTAAAAAAAGTTGAAGTTCCAGAACGTTTAGTCCATAGTCAGACTTGGTTTCTCTCGTTTATCGCTTATAGAGCGACTAAACAAGTACTTTTTAGATTGAACAATATTGAACAATACAGAAACACAAAGTAAGTAAAATGTACTTGTTTTCAAATTTGTGATAATTTTTATCTATCAGCGAGATAGATAAAATCTATTATATTTTCATTTGAAATTATGCTAAAATAAAGGAATAGTTCAAAGCGTATCAAAATCAAGCGTTTTGTAACAAAAGATGCTACAATAAGAAAATAAAGTTTGAAAGATACGAAAGAGAGAAAAGTATGAATGTAACATGGTATGACAATCTCATGCAGCTAATTCCAGATGGACAGCTTTTTAGCCTCCGATCTGTTTTTGATGGGATTCCTCGTATTATTGGACAGTTGCCAACTACCCTTGGTCTGACGATTGGTGGTGCGGTTTTAGGATTGGTCTTGGCCTTGATTTTTGCTATCGTAAAAATTAATCGCACTCGAATTTTGTATCCAATCCAAGCTTTTTTTGTTAGTTTTTTACGGGGAACTCCTGTTTTAGTCCAGCTTATGTTGACATTTTATGGAATTCCATTGATCTTGAAAGCTTTGAACCAACGGTTCGGAACAGCTTTTAATATTAATGATATTCCAGCAGCTGCTTTTGCTATTGTCGCCTTTGCTTTCAATGAAGCAGCCTATGCAAGTGAGACCATTCGGGCAGCAATCTTGTCTGTTGATCCAGGTGAGGTGGAAGCAGCACGGAGCCTTGGCATGACCAATACGCAAGTTTATCGTCGTGTCATCATTCCAAATGCAGCAGTTGTTGCCACTCCAACCTTGATTAACTCCCTAATTGGGTTGACGAAAGGAACCTCTCTTGCGTTTAGTGCGGGGGTAGTTGAAGTTTTTGCAGAGGCGAGAATTCTTGGTGGTGCAGACTATCGCTACTTTGAGCGTTTTATTTCAGTAGCTCTTGTGTATTGGGTTGTAAGTGTCGTCATCGAGCAATTTGGTCGATGGGTTGAAAAAAGGATGTCTATTGAGAATCCTACTGAAAATCGTTCTGAAGGAGGATTTGGTTTATGATTAAAATTTCAAATTTGAGCAAGTCCTTCAATGGACAAACGGTTTTGGATAATCTGAATCTCGATATTCAAAAAGGTGATGTCGTTGCGTTGATTGGCTCATCTGGTGCAGGGAAATCAACCTTTCTACGTAGTCTGAATTATCTAGAAAAACCTGATAGTGGCACTCTTACTATTGATAATTTTCAGGTTGACTTTTCAACGATTAGTCAAGAAGATATTCTAATTCTTCGGAGAAAGTTATCGATGGTGTTTCAACAGTTCAATCTTTTCAGTCGTAGGACGGCCCTGGATAATGTGAAGGAAGGTCTTTTAGTTGTTAAGAAACTTTCTAAAGAAGAGGCGACCAAGATTGCTAAAGAGGAATTAGCAAAGGTGGGTTTATCGGATCGCGAAAATCACTATCCAAGGCAATTATCAGGTGGACAGAAACAGCGTGTGGCCTTAGCACGAGCATTGGCTATGAAGCCAGATGTTTTACTTTTAGATGAGCCGACTTCAGCTCTTGACCCTGAATTAGTGGGAGAGGTGGAAAAATCAATCGCAGAGGCGGCAAAAGCTGGACAAACCATGATTTTGGTGAGCCATGACATGGCTTTTGTAGAGCAGGTAGCCGATAAGGTTCTCTTTCTAGATAAAGGAAAAATTCTTGAAGCTGGAACTCCTGCTGAGGTAATTGGAAATCCAAAGGAAGAACGAACAAAGGAATTCTTTGCCAACTACAAACGGACATTTATCTGACTATTTGGTATAATATAAAAAAGAGAGGTCGGAGTCAGTGTTCCAACCTCTTGATTTTTGAGTTATTTCTTTTTGTCAGATGAGATTATTCTTCAATCCTTTTCCATAGTGATGAAAGTTGGATAGCAATCACGTTCTTTTAAAGGTCTTTGAAGAGTATCCAAATTTTAAAAACGGAAGAACCAAGTTTTATACTTTAAATTTAAAATTGAAATGATAAGGTCTAAAAAGTAAACCGTTAACTCAATTGACTGACGCATGTAAAGTCTACTAAGATGATACAAATAAAAAAGAATAAAGTCTGTAAAAATCTTTAGGAGTGCTAAAAATTAGAAAGTTTTAGATGATGTTAAATGATATTTTAATGCTTTATATGCAAAGTTTACTGATTACAGCTTTGTCTGTTACGGTGATTTCAATTTTATGGATTGGCTTTAGAGCAAGCCGCAGAAAGGATAAAACTTTACGAGAACGCCATGTTCATCTCTATGATGTTTTATTGATTGGAATTATGGTTACACCGGTTTTATCTTTCGCTGTCATGGGCTTAATTTTAGCTTTACGAGCATAGGAATTGCGAATTTATAAAAACAATGTTAGAATAACTATTATTACAACGAAAAGGAGAAATCATGTACGATACGATTATTATTGGTGCAGGACCTGCTGGTATGACTGCAGCGTTATACGCAGCCCGCAGTAATTTAAAAGTGGCTCTTATTGAGCGAGGAATTCCTGGTGGGCAGATGAACAATACCTCTGATATAGAAAATTATCCAGGTTATGTCAATATTACGGGACCTGATTTGTCTGAGAAAATGTTTGAGCCGTTAGAAAAGCTTGGCGTAGAACATGTATTTGGTTTTGTTGAAAAGATTGAAGATCAGGGAGGAGTAAAAAAAGTTAAAACAGATGATGGTGAGTTTGTCGCTAAAACAGTTATTATAGCTACGGGTTCCAATCATCGTTTGTTAGAAGTGCCTGGTGAGCATGAGCTAAATAGTCGCGGTGTTTCCTACTGTGCAGTGTGTGATGGAGCCTTTTTCCGAGATGAGGATTTGCTGGTTGTAGGTGGTGGAGATTCAGCAGTCGAAGAAGCTGTTTTTTTAACACAGTTTGCTAAGAGTGTCACGATTGCTCACCGCCGTGAGGAGTTACGCGCACAAAAAGTGTTGCAGGAACGTGCCTTTGCCAATAGCAAGATTCAGTTTGCTTGGAATACAATTGTTGAAGAAATAAAAGGTGAGAACCGAGTGACTAGTGTCGTTCTAAAAGATGTTCAAACTGGTCAATCACGTGAAGAATCTTTTGGAGGAGTGTTTATCTACGTTGGTCTAGATCCGGTTAGTGCCTTTGCTAAAGATCTGGGAATCTTAGATGAAGCAGGATGGGTAGTAACAGACGAACATATGAGAACATCAGTTCCTGGGATTTTTGCGGTCGGTGATGTTCGCCAAAAAGATTTACGTCAGATTACAACTGCTGTAGGAGATGGTGCTATCGCTGGGCAAGAAGTTTATAAGTATATCACTGAAACAAACTAATCAATTAATTAAAGGAGTGAGTATAGCGTTTCCAGAAAAAACGATATACTCATTTTTTTATATGTGCTAAATACTTTCAGTGATTTTTTATGAAGTTTAGAAATGTTC
>NZ_KQ969158.1:259333-265717 GCF_001578805.1 Streptococcus sp. DD10
TCGAAGAGTATAAAGTCTGCGAGAGAAGATAAAAGACTCAATTAAATGTAGAATGATATTGATACAGCTAACAACTATTCCCTTTTTTAAAAAGATAGTCATTTGATGAAATTTTTAGTATGAAAAAGGGGCTATGCACTTGTTGTATTCAAGTGCTAATGACTAGAGGTGCACTGAAACGATTGGCTTAGTTTCTGTTTTTTAAAATCTTTTGGGCAAAAAAATTGCTTAAGGCTCCTATAAACGATATAATAAGATGAATTAAAAGTTCAGAAAATTTAACATTAGAAAAGAGAAGCAATCTTATGGCAAAAGATATTCGCGTCTTATTATATTACCAATACCTTCCCATTGAAAATGCTGAGCAATTTGCAGCTGATCACTTGGCTTTTTGTAAATCTATCGGTCTCAAAGGTCGCATCCTAGTCGCTGATGAAGGCATTAACGGAACGGTTTCCGGTGATTTTGAAACCACACAAAAATACATGGACTACGTTCACAGCCTTCCAGGTATGGAAGACTTATGGTTCAAGATTGACCTTGAAGAAGAGCAAGCCTTCAAAAAGATGTTTGTCCGTTACAAGAAAGAGATTGTCCACCTTGGTTTGGAAGACAATGACTTTGATAATGATATCAACCCACTTGAAACAACAGGTGCTTACTTGTCTCCAAAAGAATTTAAGGAAGCTTTGCTTGATGAAGATACCGTTGTTTTGGACACCCGCAATGACTACGAGTACGACCTAGGTCACTTCCGTGGCGCTATTCGTCCAGACATTCGCAACTTCCGTGAGCTGCCTCAATGGGTCCGTGACCACAAGGAAGAATTTATGGACAAGCGCGTGGTGGTTTACTGCACGGGTGGTGTCCGCTGTGAGAAATTCTCAGGTTGGATGGTGCGTGAAGGCTACAAAGATGTCGGCCAATTGCACGGTGGGATTGCAACTTACGGTAAGGACCCTGAAGTTCAAGGCGAGCTTTGGGATGGAAAGATGTATGTCTTTGACGAGCGGATTGCCGTTGACATCAACCATGTAGACCCTATCGTTGTCGGTAAGGACTGGTTCGATGGGACGCCTTGTGAACGCTATGTCAACTGCGGAAACCCTTACTGTAACCGCCGTATCTTGACTTCAGAGGAAAATGAAGCTAAGTACCTCCGTGGTTGCTCACATGAATGCCGTGTTCATCCACGCAACCGTTATGTCTCTGAAAATGGTTTGAGCCAAGAAGAAGTGGTTGCACGCCTTGCGGCTATTGGTGAAAGCTTGAGTGTAACACCTGCTTAACTTTGGAAACAGCTTGAAAATCAGGCTGTTTTTTATATGGAAAAAATCAAGAAAGTGTGGTATACTTTTGGTAAGCGATTACAAAAGGAGAGAATGATGAGTATTGTATTTTCAATCAGAAATAAAAAGAGTTTATTTGGTTACCAAAAAGTATTATCAGCAAAAGAAGTACTTGCTTTTACTGACGGGATGACAACTTATAGCTATGATGCTACACACTTAAACCGTTCTCTCAATGAGTTTCAAGCATTGTCTTGCATTGTTTTTGGAGTCAGTGGTCTTCCCTTGGGGTTGCGTTACTTTGATGAAGAAGAAAGTTATCAGATAAAGGTTTCATCATTCGCGACCGAGGACGATTGGCAACTCGCTCTTCAATGGTCAAGTTGGTTGGCAGAAGCGATGGGGTCAGAAATTTTAGTGAGTGATGGGCGTAGTTTTGATTCGGTGACAATTTTTGATTTTGATTATCAAGTAATTACTCTAAAAACGTTTCGCCAGCTGGTCTATGAGAAGGATTTGAAGCAATTTGTAGTGCAAGGATTTGCTCATCCTGTTTACTTAGACCGAGACCAAGTTTTAGGGTTTCTAGAGCATTCTCAACCTTTGAAGACTTATGCACAATTCATTAAAAGAATTCAGTATTCTACTGCTCATTTCAGTCAGGTCCGTTTTTATCAACAAAAAGAAACAGGAATTTTTTTGGCTTGTTATAGTTTGACGGAAGAGACCGATACTATGCTCCCTCGTCATCCTCATGTTCCAACGGAGTATGTAGAAGCAGTTGGACTATCAGGAGAGATTCAGTGGGAGGTGCAGTTGGTGTCCATAGATGGGGATTCGTCTAAGCCGGAGAGCTATCAGTCGATAGCATCTGTTACTCTAAAAGATTTTTTAGTCGCCTTACGAACAGAAGAATTTGAGCAGCTGGATGCTAACCAGATTGTGATTAAAAAACTGTCTAAAGAACGTTTGAATGAATTAGCACGATTAGGACAAAACGAGCTTGTTTGAGAATGTAGTAGAAGTAGTTTTGAAAGTTTTAGAACTACCAGAAAGTTTCATTTCTATTTTAAAGGATCTATTTGGGTCCTTTTTGCTTGCTCCAAACACCCACTTACTACTTCAAATTAACCACTTGCTTTTTTGCTCTTGTATTCCGAGCTTAGCTTTGCTATAGTAGAGTCAGAAAGGAGATGTGATGAAGTTACGAATTGAGATTGACGGCGATTTAGAAGAAACTGAAATTGTCATCAAGACCCCTACTTTGACAGATGAGATTGCGGATTTGCAACGACTCTTGCAAGAAACCAAGGCTCCAAGGTTGACGTTTTACAAGGGAACCGGTGAATATTATCTAGACATGTCAGAAATTCTCTTTTTTGAGACGGAAGGGAACAAGATTTATGCCCATACCCAGAAAGAGGCCTACGAAGTTCGGCTTAAACTCTATGAGTTAGAGTCTATCCTTCCTCGCTATTTTAGTCGGGTATCCAAGTCAACGATCGCAAACATCCGTCAGATTTACTCAGTGGATAAGTCCTTTTCAGGAACTGGCACCATTTCCTTTTATCAGACCCACAAGGAGGTTCATGTCTCACGACATTACCAATCCCTCCTAAAAGAAAATCTAAGAAATATGAGGTGAGAAGATGAAAAAGAAAGTATTTGGTATTGTGTTGCTTGTTTTGGCGGCCTTAGTATTATTGCAGGGAAATTTTGGTATTCCTTCCCTGGGAGGACACATTTGGCCTTTGATTGGTATTGGATTTTTTGCCTATCAATCAGTTGATGCTTTGCTTCGCCGTCGTTTGACATCAGCAGTTTTCACAGCTTTCATAGCGCTCATGATTGCTAATCATTTTTATGATATTTTGCCAATTCCCAATCAGTCACTGTTTTGGGCTGGAGTGCTAATCGTTCTCGGGGTTGGTATGCTAACTAATTCTAGTAAAACATGGAACGGAAAGAAATGGTGGTATGACGCTGAAAAGACTATTCTAACAGAAAAGGAAGTTGCTTTTGGTAGTGGAACTTTTTACAAACAGGACCAAGACTTGGTAGAAGACCAGTTTGAAGTTAGCTGTGGGAATGCCAAGATTTATTATGACAATGCAGAGATGTTAGGTGATAGCGCAACCTTGAAGGTAGAAGTCAGTTTAGGGAATGCAGTTATCTATGTACCCCAACACTGGCGGGTAGATCTGAAGGTGGAGACTTCTTGTGGAGTAGCCAAGGCGGAAGCGCCTGTAGCTCCGACCAGCAAAACCTTGGTTATCCGCGGGGAAGTCGCCTTTGGTAAACTAGGGATTGTCTACGTTAAATAAAAAAATCTTCTAATTCTCTTGCCAAAAGTGAGAAAGTGTGATAACATAGTACGGTATGTGGTGCTAGCACATCCGCTATATTAGATCTAATAGGAGGAAAACACAATGGCTAAAGTATGTTACTTTACAGGTCGTAAGACTGTGTCAGGAAACAACCGTTCACACGCGATGAACCAAACCAAACGTGCCGTAAAACCAAACCTTCAAAAAGTTACTGTTCTTATCGATGGTAAACCTAAAAAAGTTTGGGCTTCAGCTCGTGCTTTGAAATCTGGTAAAGTTGAACGCGTTTAATTGTAAAATAGAGACCTCACCTATGGGGTCTCTTTTCTGTGCAAGAAAGCCCTCACAAAAATCAGCTGAAACAATCATTTTCTACTCTTGTGCTTTTACAGTCGCTTGAATTTATGGTAAAATGAAGTATGGAATAGTATTTCTTTTTATCTATTGAAATGGCTAGAAAAACAAAGAGGTAACAATATGACTGTAAAACTAAACACAAAAGATGGTCAAATCGAATTGACAGATGAAGTCATTGCGACAATTGTTGGTGGTGCTGCAACGGAGATTTTTGGTGTTGTCGGTATGGCTAGTAAAAATGCTTTGAAAGATAACTTCCAGGCTCTTTTGGGACGGGATAACTACGCCAAAGGTGTAGTAGTCAAGGCAGACGAAGATGGCAGTATCGGAGTAGATGTCTACACGGTTTTGAGCTATGGCACCAAGATTAGTGAAGTGTCAAAAAATATCCAAGAACGTGTAAAATTCAGCTTAGAAAATCAACTTGGAATCTCAGCCCATGCTGTGAATGTCTATGTTCAAAACATTAAAGTAGTAGGAGAATAATCGTGTCAAATATCACAACCAGTTTATTTCAGGAAATGGTGCAGGCCGCATCTACTCGTCTGAATAAACAAGCAGAATATGTTAACTCACTCAACGTTTTCCCTGTACCCGACGGTGATACAGGAACCAACATGGGCATGACCATTGAAAATGGTGCCAAGGAAGTCGCTGATAAGCCAGCTTCAACTGTTGGTGAAGTCGCAGGAATCCTTGCCAAGGGTCTCTTGATGGGAGCTCGTGGGAATTCCGGTGTTATTACGTCTCAATTGTTCCGTGGTTTCTCTCAAGCCATTAAAGACAAGGACGAATTGACAGGGAAGGACCTGGCGTTGGCCTTCCAATCGGGTGTTGAAGTAGCTTACAAGGCAGTCATGAAACCGGTAGAAGGAACCATTTTGACCGTATCTCGTGGCGCAGCCATCACTGCTAAGAAAAAGGCAGAAGAAACAGACGATGCCGTGGAAGTTATGCGTGCAGCTCTAGAAGGTGCTAAATCAGCTCTTGCAAAAACACCGGATATGCTTCCAGTTCTCAAAGAAGTTGGTGTAGTGGACTCAGGAGGTCAAGGTCTGGTCTTCATCTATGAAGGTTTCCTATCAGCTCTTACTGGTGAATATATTGCATCTGAGGACTTTGTAGCGACTCCTGCTAATATGAGTGAAATGATCAATGCAGAGCATCATAAGTCTGTAGCTGGTCATGTAGCGACTGAGGACATTACGTTTGGTTACTGTACTGAAATCATGGTAGCTCTTAAGCAAGGTCCAACCTATGCCAAAGACTTTGACTACGACGAATTCCGTAACTATTTGAACGAACTTGGAGATTCTCTCCTGGTTGTCAATGATGATGAAATCGTCAAGGTCCACGTCCATACAGAAGATCCAGGTCTTGTTATGCAAGAAGGTCTCAAATATGGTAGCTTGGTTAAGGTAAAAGTTGACAATATGCGTAACCAACACGAAGCCCAGGTGGAAAAAGAAGCCAATCAAAGCAAGCCTGTAGAAGAGAAGGAATATGCGGTTATCGCAGTGGTGGCAGGTTCTGGCTTAGCAGACATTTTCCGTGCCCAAGGGGTGGATTATGTGATTGAGGGCGGCCAAACTATGAATCCATCGACAGAAGATTTTGTCAAGGCAGCCCAAGAGGTAAATGCGCGCAATATTATCTTCTTGCCAAACAACAAAAATATCTTTATGGCAGCACAATCTGCCGCTGAAGTGCTCGACCAGGCAGCAGTGGTGGTAGAAGCTCGTACGCTTCCACAAGGATTGACCAGCCTTTTGGCCTTTGATCCAAGCAAATCCATCCAAGAAAACCAAGAGCGCATGACGGCTGTTCTTAGTGATGTTATCAGTGGCAGCATCACCACAGCTGTTCGCGATACAACCATTGATGGCTTAGAAATCCATGAAAATGATAATCTTGGAATGGTAGATGGCAAGATCCTTGTATCAAATCCAGATATGCACCAAACCTTGACAGAAACCTTGAAACAGATGTTGGACGAAGATAGCGAAATCGTAACCTTCTATGTTGGTGAAGAAGGAAGTGAAGAGCTAGTGACAGAAATTGCCCAGGAACTAGCTAATGATTTTGAAGATATCGAAGTCGAAATCCATCAAGGTGGACAACCCGTTTATCCATATCTATTTAGTGTAGAATAAGAAAAAAGAGTCGAGTCGGCTCTTTTTTGTGTTCCTGGAAAGAAAGCAAGGTGGGTTACTTTCTCTTTATCAGAAAACTGTTCAAATGGTGATGAAACCATGAGCGGAGGACATGACAAATGTCATCTAACCTCATGACAGAAGCTTCTAGTGACACATGCTTCAAAGAATTATAATAGATGTATCAAATGGAGGAAGAAAAAATGAAACATAAAGTAATTGTCGCAATGAGTTTAGTAGCAGCAGGAGTCATGACTT
>NZ_KQ969158.1:266868-269372 GCF_001578805.1 Streptococcus sp. DD10
TGAGTATTATCTCATGTTTTCAGGATTGGACGAAGGCTTCTATCATTTTCCTTGGGAGTTATTTGCAGGATTTGGTATGATGTCTTGGTTGATCCGAGAAGGTTTGAAATTGGTCTCAGATGTGAAAAAGGAGTTTGAAAAATGAAAAAAGCGATTCTCTATCTCTTTATTGGACTGTCACTAGTGGGATGGTGGGTCGAAATGGTTACAGGGTGGTTTGATCAAGCCTTCCTTGGCCAAGTCATTCGCGGTGCTTGGGGTCTAGGATTTATGGTTTTTATCACCTTTCCGATGGGAAAGGAGTGGCTGAAAGGAGAATATCATGAACATAATTAAGGTAGACGAATTAAATAAACGTTTCAAGGATAAGGCAGTTCTGAAGGAGATTTCCTTTGAAGTGGATGAAGGGGAATGTGTCGCCCTGATTGGGCCCAATGGTGCTGGGAAGACAACGCTCTTGGATTGCTTGCTTGGGGATAAACTGATCACCAGCGGCCACGTATCTATCCAAGGTTTGCCAGTAACGAGTTCTAAGTTAGACTACACCAGAGCCTATCTCCCCCAAGAAAATGTCATTGTCCAGAAATTAAAGGTCAAAGAGTTGATTGCTTTCTTTCAAAGTATCTATCCAAATCCTTTGAGCACTCAAGAAATCGATCAACTATTGCAGTTTGACGAGGAACAGAAAAATCAACTAGCCGAAAAATTATCGGGTGGGCAAAAACGACTGTTTTCTTTTGTCTTGATCTTGATTGGTCGACCAAAGTTAGTCTTTTTGGATGAGCCAACTGCTGCCATGGATACTTCGACCCGTCAACGTTTTTGGAAAATGATTCAAGATCTAAAATCACAAGGTGTTACCATTCTCTATTCTTCCCATTATATTGAGGAAGTGGAGCATACTGCTGATCGGATCTTAGTCTTGCACCAAGGGGAGTTAATCCGAGATACGACGCCTCTGACCATGCGCAGTGAGGAGACCGAAAAGCACTTTATTCTGCCCCTTGATTACAGGGAAGTCGTGGAGCATTCTCGCTTGGTTGAGAAATGGTCGCAAAAACAAGATGCCCTGCAAGTCGTTACCCGACAAGCAGATGCCTTCTGGGATAGCTTGGTTCAAGTAGGCTGTAGCATACAGGAGATCGAAGTAACCAACCGTAGTTTATTGGATACCATTTTTGAGGAAACACAGAAAGGAGAAGCCTAAGATGAAGCGCTGGATCGCACTCTGCAAGGTCGAATACCTATTAACCAAACGGCAAGTTGTCTACTATCTACTATCCGTCGGCATGCCGACAGCCTTTTATTTATTCTTTTCAGGTCTTTACCGGGAGAGTCCCGGAGGCCCTAGCCACTTTATGCGGGACTACCTTCTTTCTATGACCGCCTTTTCTATGATGTCAACCGCTATCTTTTCTTTTCCAGCAGTCTTGCATACGGATAAACTCAATAATTGGCAAAAAACATTGCGCCATAGTCCGGTAAATATGGTAGAATATTACCTATCAAAGATAGGGAGCATGATGGTGGATTATTTGGTTTCCATTCTAGTTGTTTTCTCAGTTGGTCATTGGGTCAGAGGAGTGTCTATGCCCTTAGGAAGCTGGGTTGGTGCTGCACTCTTACTGATTGTGGGGAGCATTGCTTTTGTGGCACTTGGCTTGGTCTTGACACTGCTACCAACGAGTCAACTCATGTCAATTGTAGGAAATCTTCTCTATATGGGCTTGGCTGTTTTAGGGGGTCTCTGGATGCCGATTACCCTATTTCCAGACTGGATGCAGGCTATTGGTCAGTGTCTACCAAGCTACCAGTTGATGGAATTGCTTAAGACTTTCTTAAATGAAGAAGGCCTCAATCTCTCAGCTAGCCTTTATCTACTAGTGTTTTCAGCAGTTTTATTTGGCTTGACTCTCTACCTTCAAAATCGTAAGGAGAACTCTTAATGCTTGAACGACTAAAAAGCATTCACTATATGTTTTGGGGCAGTTTGATTTTTACGATTTTCCCCCTTGTTTCTGTTTTGATTGGGGAACTTCCTAGCTGGCATTTACTTATAGACTTTCTCTTTGTAGTGGCTTATTTGGGCATTTTAATCACCGAGAATCAGGGCTTGTCCTGTTTTTTCTGGGGAGTAATGCTAGCTTATGTAGCTGGCAATACCGCTTTTGTCTATGGCAACTATGTCTGGTTCTTCTTTTTCTTATCCAATTTGTTGAATTATCATTTTAGAGTGGACCGACTGAATTCCTTGTATGTCTGGACTTTTCTTTTAGCTCAAGGCTTGGTTCTAGGGAAACTCATATTGTTAACAAGGGTGGAACTGGTTTTTCTAGCTCCCATCATAGGAATTCTTGCTTTTGTTAATTTGATGACCTTGGGCTTGGTTCGGATACGCATTGTCGAAGATTTGAAAGAAGCTCAAGTCAAACAAAACGCCCAGATCAATCTCTGGTTAGCTGAAAATGAACGCAGTCGGATTGGCCAGGATTTGCACGATAGTT
>NZ_KQ969158.1:269798-282696 GCF_001578805.1 Streptococcus sp. DD10
GGGGCACACCTTTGCAATGCTCAGTGTCAAGACAGACTTGGCTATCCAGTTGCTTCAAATGGAGGCTTATCCGCAGGTGGAGAAAGAATTAAAAGAAATTCACCAGATTAGTAAAGATTCCATGAATGAAGTGCGCACGATTGTGGAAAATCTAAAATCACGGACTTTGGCTTCCGAGCTAGAAACCGTTAAGAAGATGTTGGAGATTGCTGGTATTGAGGTTCAGATTGAGAATCAGTTGGACAAGGCTAGTTTGACCCAGGATTTGGAATCGACAGCTGCCATGATCCTTCTGGAGCTTGCGACCAATATTATCAAGCATGCCAAGGCTCGGTCAGCCAGCCTAAGGTTAACTCGAAGGGACCAGGAAGTGATCCTAAGCGTTCTGGATGATGGCAAGGGATTTACTAGGGTAGGAGGAAAAGAACTGCACACAGTCCGTGATCGGGTCCTACCATTTTCAGGACAAGTCCAAATCGTGAGTTTGAAAAATCCAACAGAGGTGCGGGTGCACCTGCCTTATAAGGAGAGAAACTAGATGAAAGTATTAGTCGCAGAAGACCAAAGTATGCTGAGAGATGCTATGTGCCAGCTTTTGAGTCTGCAAGAGGATATTGTGGCGGTCTTACAGGCTAAAAATGGGGATGAAGCTATCCAGATTTTGGAGAGTGAGGACGTTGATATTGCCATCCTGGATATCGAAATGCCTGTCAAAACAGGACTGGAGGTACTGGAGTGGATCAAGCAAGAGGTGGTAAAAACCAAGGTGGTGATCGTGACGACCTTTAAACGTCCCGGTTACTTTGAGCGAGCTGTTAAGGCGGGTGTGGATGCCTTTGTCTTAAAGGAGCGGAGCATCTCAGATCTCATGCAAACCTTGCATACAGTGTTAGCGGGAGGCAAGGAATACTCCCCCGAACTGATGGAGGTGGTGATGACCCATCCCAATCCTCTCACAAAGCAAGAAGTGATTGTGTTACAAGCAGTCGCTCAGGGGCTGTCCAATCAAGAAATCGCAGATAAACTCTATCTGTCTAATGGAACTGTTCGAAATTATATGACGACCATTCTTTCCAAGTTGGCAGCCACCAATCGTACAGAAGCAGCTAAAATTGCTCAGGAAAAGGGTTGGTTATGATAATTTCTGTGGAATTTTAGGGTTGGAAATGAGGTTGACTGAGGTTTTTCATTAAAACTCTTCACTTACATATTTCTGAAGATGCTATGGACTAGAAATGAAAATTAGTCACATCAGTAAAATTTAATTATAAAAATAGTCAGAACGACGAAATAAAAAATTAATAAGAATTGGTTGAGATAACACGTGATTCTAGTGATTTACAAAATACTCAAAAAGCACAAAAAGACTAAAATTGTAGATTATGAAATAAACCGGAGATGGGACTGAGGAGCTACTTACAGTATTCCTCAAAATGTATTATCTATAATGGGATATAAAATATTATAGTGGATTAGTTGTGACTACCGGTCTGATTCATTGAAACTTCGATGCAATACTAGGTTAGCTAAGTTTGGTAATCCTTTATAGGACATTTTTTGTTGCTTCAGTCTTAGTTAGGAATTCTCCCTCAGCTTTTATTTGGTGGAACCATACTTGAAAAGAGTCGATTCAGCAGACGAAAAGTCGACTGTTTTAATTGTTTCTGCACATCTGAAAAGTGATAAAGAGTTAAAAAACACCAGACATGATTAATAGCATGAACAGTTTTTCTTTACATTATAATCAATCATCATGTAAAGATTTTGAATATCTTATCTGATATAGGCTACATGCCACTAAAGATTTTAGATTCTATAATTTGATAGTCTGTAACTCCTTTATTAGCAATTGTTTTCATTATACTATGACACAAGCCTTTGATTATGATATCGATGTTGTTAATGGGGATATCTGGGAAGTTATAAATAAAATGTTGTTCTTTCGAACTGTAATGAGCTAAAGGAAGATAGAACATGAATGGAAATTTTGTGGCACATATGGCTGTTTCAGAATAACATCACAAATGGCAAGTACTTGTACTAAGATGAATAATAGAGACATCGTTTTCAGAATATAGTTCACTATTTGCTAGCGAATAGCTTTTTATTAAAATCATCTTAGGACTATAATCGATAATATAGTAAAACATAATATGATTCTAGTGTTTGAAATTCTTTGAATTAGCTAGCATCAGGGAGAGAAACACACATTAGTTCCAGTTAAAATAGTAAAAGAAAACGCAAACCTAATGGTCTGCGTTCTTATCTTAAAGAAGTAAAAATTGCTAGATTAATCGTCATTAGAAATAGAAACATCTAAATCAGTTTGAGAGCTGTCATTAGCACCTACTATAACTACTTCAGTAACAGGTAACACGGTTTTGATTGCATTCAATTCAAATGGCAAGAACACTCCATCGACATCTAAAGTAATGATTTGTTTCTCAATATCAATTTCATCAACAGTCCCGTAAAGGCCGCCGATAGTAATGACTTCGTTACCTTTTGATAATTTTTTTAGACTATCTAGTCGTTTTTCAGCTTGTTTTTTCTGGGAACGAGTTTGAAAGAAAATCATTCCAACCATCAAAGCAAAGAAAATAAATAATGTAGCAAAGTTCATAGTGCACTCCTTTGAAATCTATCTAGTCCTAACTATAACAAATATTTCAAAACTTTTCAAGCATTATCTAATCTTGAAATCATGTAAATGTAGTTAATTTTAAAATAGTATAAAAAACTTCATTAACCTTGTTGTAAAATGAAATGCAACACAAAAGACACGTTCATCTGATATACTAGAATTGCGAAAAACAGCATAAAGAAAGATGAATATGTCTACTAATTATTCTACCACAAATCAATC
The DNA here is from genome assembly GCF_001578805.1 of Streptococcus sp. DD10. Taxonomy (GTDB): domain Bacteria; phylum Bacillota; class Bacilli; order Lactobacillales; family Streptococcaceae; genus Streptococcus. The sequence continues at coordinate 272,665 of NZ_KQ969158.1, forward strand.
CTACAAACACTTATCTGAAGTTGAAAGAGGAAAAATTGAGGCTTATTTAGACGATGGGCTCAAACCTTCGGAGATTGCTCGTCGACTGGGAAGAAATCGATCTACTATTACTCGTGAAATTAGTCGAGGTTCCATAACACAAGTGAAAAAAGTAAATGGTCAGAAGGTTTACTATCTACACTATTATGCAGATGCTGCCCAAAATCGTTATCGTCAAGCCAGAAAGGCTAGTTATTATCTGAAACTGGGTCACATTTCCGATGACTTTCTGGCAGAATTTACAGAGGCTATGAAAGAAAAACCAAGAGTGAATAGCGTTGATACCTTCGTTCACACCTATAAACTCCAACATGTGAACGAGATTGTTCCTTCGACCAAAAAACATCTAGGAAAGTCAATTGAAGAAAGACCTGAGGAAATCAATAATCGTTCCCGCTTTGGTGATTGGGAATTCGACTCTGTTCTGAGGGAAAGACCGTCGGAGAACCTTCTGTTCTGACCTTAGTCGAACGACAAACACGTTACGCTGTTACAAGGAAACTTATTGAGAAGAAGGCCGAGTATGTGAATCAAGCAGTATTGGAGTGTATGAAACATTATCCCATTCAGTCCATCACTGCGGACAATGGAAGTGAATTTTCATCCTTGAACGAGATAGAGGGATTGGATGTTTATTTTGCTCATGCCTATTCATCTTATGAACGAGGTACGAATGAGAATTTCAACGGATTGCTGAGAGAGTCTATTCCAAAGGGAGTTTCACTAAAAGATTTCAATCCAAAGCTTTTAGAAGACTACTCCAAAGATATCAACGAAAGACCAAGACGAATTCATAACTATCAGTCCGCAAAAAAGCTGTTTGAGCTAGCTCAAACAGCTGGAAGAACACTCACTTAATCAGAGGAATGACTTTGTTGCACTTGACTTGACAATTGGGGAGCGTTAAAAATTTATTCAAATGTTGTTTAAAAAGTTGAACTAAAAAGGCTTGACTTTATTTTTTAGAATGCTATACTAATAGAGTAGTCGCCGACTTAGCTCAGTAGGCAGAGCAACGCACTCGTAACGCGTAGGTCACAGGTTCGATCCCTGCAGTCGGCATCGAAATATAGAAGAAAAAGCTTGATTTGATGGGCTTTTTTGCTTGTTCAAATCAAATTTGCTCCAAAAAATTACAAAAGTTTTCGGATGTTATTAAATTCATCATTTATTTTTTCTTCCAGAGTGTGTCCATATACTTCAATTAACATTGAAATATCTTTATGACCAAGTATTTTTGCTATGAACCCCTAAGTCAATCTCGTTATGCCACAGGTAACTACCAAATGTATGATGAGCCCCTTTTGTGTAATAATTGGGGAAATATCTAATTCAATCAATGCTACCTTTAATGTTTTATTTACAGTAGCAATATTTGGGATATCTTGTACATATCCATAGTGTTGAAAACCTAAATTGTCAAAATAAGCTAGACTTTTCAAGTAACTCAGAAAAACTTGGTAGGGTGATTGATAATTCAATGATTTCCTAGGAATTATATTTCTTTTATCAGATATAGCTGATAAAAGAATGCGAAATCGAAAAAGCTCTATAATACCCGCGGTGGAGTTACCCACTACAGATATTATAGAGCCTTTTTCTTTGATAAGTTAAAGAAAAATGAGATAAATCATTGCTTTTTTAGCGTTGTTTTGATATATTAAAATTACAAATATATCAAATTAAAATAAGGGTAAGTAGAAGTGAGGAGGTTTCTTTTTAATTTATTTTGAAAACGCTTACCCTAATTAAAAACGAAAGGAAAACAGTCATCTTATGGATAAGAGATTTTTTGAAAAACGATGCAAGTACAGCATTCGTAAGTTTACGCTTGGCGCAGCATCTGTCATGATTGGTGCGACTTTTTTTGGAGCAAATACTGCTCTGGCTGCTGAGGTGGAGATGGCACCAAAGAGTGAGGCGGAAAACCTGGCATCAACTACAGAAACTCAGCCGACTGAAAGTAGTCACCCACAAATGACTCCAGTTCAGCCAGATACGGATCAATCCCAGCCAGTAGCAGAGCCCTCAGCTCCTGAAGTAGAGGAGGAAGGTTCAACTTCTCTAACCAACACTAGCACTACAGAAAGCAGGTCAGTTGATAAGGAGGTTGCTCCCAAAAAAGATGACCTCGTCATCCCAGACCAGCTAAAACCGATCTTGGAAACAGCTAAGACAATCTATGAAGCAGAACATGGTGAAGGAAGTGCTGGTGATGTTGACTTTAATCATCCTGAAGACTTACCTAGTGAGTTTAGGGATTTTTTGAAAGATTTGTTAGATCAGTTAGGAACAGCTGGTCCAGAAAAGTCTGAAAAAGAAACAGAAGCTGCTAGCTCAGAGGAAACTCCAGTCATTAACAAATCCTTTATCCTAGAAAATAGTCAATTTAAACGTAGTTTCAAGGTTGAAAATGGCAAATTACATACAGAGTCTGTCACCAACAAACTGACAAGTAAAACCTTAACTTTTGCTCCAGATTCTAAAGAATTTACCATCCAATTTAAAAAAACCGATGATGTAGAGGAAAATTTACCAGATCAGCTAGGATTTATGTCTGAAAGCACGGATCGTGAAAAATGGATTTTGACAACCACTTCTCAACAATCTACGGAAGGAACTGAAGGAGCCGTAGATTTTGCCAAGGATAACAAACCTGAGACTATCTGGCATAGTCGGTATGGTAGTGGGGAAGGTACGATTAAGCAGTTGCCGATTTCTCTGACTTTTTCTTTTCCAGATGTGAAGGATATTGCAACATTTATTTATCTCCCACGTCAGAATGGTGATAATGGGGACATTAAAGACTATAAACTTTCTGTTAAGAAAGAAACTGGCGACTTTGTTGAAGTGGCTAGTGGTACTTTGCCACGTTTCACAGATAAGTCTGCAAAGTTTATCAGTTTTGAAAAACAAATAGGTGTTAAAGAGATAAAATTAGAAATTCTCTCTAGTCAAAATGGACAACCATTTGCTAGTGCAGCTGAGTTTGATGTATCGAGCAAGACTGTGACAGAATTGCAGTTAGAACAGCAGAAACGCTTGGTGGAGTATCAAGCTAAGGTTGCAGAAATCCTCAGCAAACGGCAACTCTCTCTGAAACAACTGACAGTTGCTAAAGATGGTATCAAGGAAGAAACTACCAAAGACGGTAAACGTGTCACCGTTACCTTTCAACCTTATGTTTATAACAATGTTCCTGTATCGATTAAGTATGTAGTTGAACTAAAAGATACAGCAGCTTATAGCCAAAGCCACTTAGAGATCAGTGTTCCTAAAGAACAAGCTGAACAGTTGACGATTGAAACGATAGATTTGCAATCTTACAAACTGGTTGGCGATGAAAAAGTCGAGGACTTTTCTAAACAAGCCAATATCTCTGAGATGGGCGGTTTCAACGGATTCTATGCTGGTTTGGGTCAACCCGTCTATGTGGGAAGTTTCTACACAGGATCTGAGTTTCCAGTTGCATTGAATACAGTTCAAGATGGAACTTTGTTTTCTCGTTACTATTCTGGTAAGAGTTTTGCCCAACTGAACAAGGATGATAAGGGCATTTATCATACTTGGAACACCGTTATGGGGAGTGCTCGTTCAGATGATTACCAAGTTTTGCAACAGGATTTTTACAAATACCTAAGTGAGATTGGTCAGAAGACCTACTATCGTAAGCAGTACAACTCTTGGTTTGACCACATGAAAGATATCACAGCTGAAAACATCAAAGAAAGCTTTGACCAAGTGGATCGTGGTTTTACTCGTGGTGGTGTCTCCCCACTCGATTCTTATGTCGTAGATGATGGATGGCAAAATATGAAATCTTTATGGGAATTCAATCAAAAATTCCCTAATAAACTCTATGATTCTAGTCGTCAGACTGGTCGTTTTGGCTCTCACTTTGGTCTCTGGTTAGGTCCTCAAGGTGGTTATGGTAATCCTGGTGAGATGGCAGATGCTCTTTCTAAGGAAAACAAGGGTTCCAAACATGCTGGTGTTGTTTACATTGGTGATAAACGCTATGTAGATGGCCTACATGAGCGCTTCAAAGAGTATGACCAAAAATTTGGTATCAACTATTGGAAGCTAGATGGTCTTTTGCTTAATCCAAAATCTGAAACAGATGAGAATGGAATCGGTGGTGGGTACATGAACATGTACTCCATGACGGAAACTCATGAACGCTGGATTGACCTCTACAATACTATCCGAAAGAATGCGACAGACCCTGATAAAATGTGGATTAATTTGACGTCTTATATCCCACCGTCACCTTGGTTCTTGCAATGGGTTAACTCTATTTGGATGCAAAATTCTGCCGATGTGGATTACCAAGATGGGGTTAAGAAAGACCAGTACCGCCATTTAGATTTTGGTAGTGATGCTAATGAAGCTATTACTTATCGTGATGACCGCTATGAGGAATTGGTAAAACTAAGAAAATGGCAGTTGCCATTTGCTAATATTTACAACCATGACCCGGTTTATGGAAATACAGCCAACTCAGGTAAACGCAGTGAGCCAAATGGTACTTATCGACCAAAAATCAATTTTAGTACAGATGAATTGCGCACCTATCTTTATATGTTAGGAACTCGTGGTACAGGCTTCTGGGAGTTTTATTACAGTCCTAGCATGATGGATGATGATAAATGGCAGGTCAATGGTGAGGCGGTTAACTGGATTGAAAAGAATTACGAAACGCTCAAGCACGCTCGTTTCCATGGTGGTAAACCAGGTCATGGTGAGGTTTATGGCTACTCTGCTTGGAATAGGGATAAGGGGATTCTCTCTGTACGCAATCCTATTAACAAGGAACAAGATTACACTCTTAAACTAGACCGCTTAGTTGGGATGCCTGAAAATATCAGCAATCTTTATCGCAAGGTGGTGTTAGGAGATAGTCGTCATAACACGCTTGAAACTAGCAAGTACGGGGATAGTATTACCCTTCACCTCAAACCTTATGAGACGGTCATTTTTGAGTATAGTAAGATGGATGACATGACACCAGCTACTTTGCAAGAAGCAAGGGTGACTGGGCCGAAAACTATCGATATCAGCTTTGATGAGAGTGTCTTGCTGGATGGTGCTAGCTTTACTGTAACGGGAAAGACAGTTGTGAGTCAGACACTCAATGCAGATCTGCGAACAGTAACCTTGACTTTGGTAGAAGAGCTTAAGGACAAGGAAAAAGTGAGCGTTCATTATAAGGATGTAAAAGATCGTTCTGCTCATGCCAACAAAGCGAGTGGGGAGCTAACTTTAACTGCTTATAAGCATGGTCGTGTCTTAGATTTAGCAAGTATCCAGAAGGAACAGGTATTGAAAGAAACAGGGATTGCTGGGAAAGGAGCTTTTAGTGTCACTGTTAAGGCAAATCTAAGTAAGCTCAACCAAACGCTTGCCCAACAAGGTGAAGAATGGAAATTATCTGTAGATGATAAGGGGCGCGTAACTTTTGCAGTAAAAGACTTGGAAGTTATTTCGGCTCCATATACTGAACTAAATCTAGAGGATAAAGGTCAAGCAGATGAACTCTTGCAGGTTGGTAAAGAATTTGTCGTAACCGCTATGCGACAAGCGAATGGTAGTTTGCGTCTTTACGTCAATGGTCAGTTACATAATACAGCCTATGATAAGAGCAAGGTGCGTCATGAACTGAAACAGGCAAATCTAATCTTGGGTGAGCTAGAACATCTCATCCTAGAAAACCAAGGTTTGGATTTCAAACAAGTAAAAGAACGGCGCCAAGAGTTGCAACCGCAAGCTGAAACACGCATAATAGACCTTAAGGCAGTTACTGCCACATCTTATGATGAAAATGATGGCGGTCCACGTCCTGCTAGTGCGGTAGTAGATGAGGATAAAACCAGCTACTGGGCAAGCAATCCTAACAAAGATAATCGCAAGGAAAAGCAAACGATTATGTTAGAATTATCTGAGTCAAGCAAGATTAACGGTGTTGTCTACACTCCACGTCAGGTGGCAAATGCAGTTGGGAATATCAAACAGCTCTATCTCGAAGTTAGCTCCGATGGAGAAAATTGGGAACGCGCTGAAATCTTAAATGGTGAAACAGATAACACCAAGAAGATTGATGCAGCAGATTTACAGGTTCAAACGATTGCAATAAAACCTGTAGAAGCAAAATTTATTCGCTTGACGGCTCTTCACACGGCTCATTGGCAGGCTGATAATCAGGATAAAATTGTTGCTGTAGCAGAACTTAAAGCATTCTATGAGTTCATTCCTGAAAGTCTCAAACCGAGTAAGCCTACTGAGGATACGCCGAAAGCAGACCAACCAAGCCAACCAGCTGAAATCCCAGCTCAACCAGAATCTCCAATGACTACCCCGAGCAAGTACAGCTTGAATTACAAGACACCAGCGGCCACCACCTACGATGGTTGGGAAAAACAGGCTCTCCCTGTAGGAAATGGAGAAATGGGAGCAAAAGTTTTTGGACTCATTGGCAAGGAACGCATTCAATACAACGAAAAAACACTCTGGTCTGGTGGTCCACGTCCTGACAGCACAGACTACAATGGTGGTAACTACAAGGAACGTTACAAGGTTATGGGGGACATCAGAAAGGCTTTAGAAGCTGGTGATGTGAAAACTGCTAAACAATTAGCTGAAACATATCTGGTTGGTCCTAATAATGCCCAATATGGTCGCTATTTGGCTTTTGGAGACATTCGGTTAGACTTCACAAATCAGAGTAAAAAACAATCAAGTGTTCATGACTATTATCGTGGTTTGGACATTAGCACAGCTATTACTAGCACTAGTTATACTCAGGATGATACGATTTTTATCCGTGAAACCTTTTCTAGCTTCCCTGATGATGTGACGGTGACCCACTTGGCACAAAAAGGGGACAAGAAACTGGATTTCACACTCAGAATGGACTTGACACGTGATTTGATTAATGGTGGTCATTACACGAGTCAACAATCTGACTTTAAAGATGGTCAAGTAACTGTAACGAAGGAAGGCATTCTCCTTAAAGGGACAGTCAAAGATAACGGTCTTCAATTTGCTTCTTATCTAGGTATAAAGACTGATGGTCAAGTAACGGTGGAAAACCAGCAGCTAAAGGTAGTAGGAGCTAGTTATGCCGATCTCCTTCTTAGTGCTAAAACCAACTTTGCCCAAAATCCTAAGACTAACTATCGAAAGGATATGGATGTGGAAAAAACGGTTAAAGAAACTGTTGCAAAAGCCAAGGCTAAAGATTATCAAGTCATTAAGGATAGTCATATCAAAGATTACCAATCGCTCTTCAATCGTGTCAAACTGAATCTTGGTGGCAAAGTTAGTGAAAACACGACGAAGGACATGCTGACCAACTACAAGTCAGAAAGTGGCCAAAGTTTAGAAGAACTATTTTTCCAATATGGACGCTATTTGCTAATCAGTTCTTCTCGTGACCATCAAGATGCGCTACCAGCTAACTTACAAGGTGTCTGGAATGGTGTGGACAATCCACCGTGGAACTCGGATTATCACCTTAATGTCAATCTGCAGATGAATTATTGGCCTGTTTATAGTAGCAATTTAGCTGAAAATGCGAAACCGATGATTAATTATATCGATGATATGCGCTATTATGGCAGAATTGCTGCTAAGGAATATGCGGGAATCGAGTCCAAAGATGGTCAGGAAAATGGCTGGTTGGTGCATACCCAAGCCACACCGTTTGGATGGACCACACCAGGTTGGAATTATTACTGGGGCTGGTCACCAGCGGCTAATGCCTGGATGATGCAAAACGTCTATGATTATTACAAGTTTACTCAGGACGAGGAGTATCTCAAAACCAAGATTTACCCGATGCTTAAGGAAACAGCCAAGTTCTGGAATAGCTTCCTACACTATGATAAGGCAAGTGATCGCTGGGTGTCCTCTCCATCTTACTCTCCAGAGCATGGTACGATTACTATTGGAAATACCTTCGATCAGTCTCTCGTTTGGCAACTCTTCCATGATTATATGGAAGCTGCTAACCACCTACAGGTAGATCAAGATTTAGTTAAGGAAATACAAGCTAAGTTTGATAAGCTCAAACCACTCCATATAAACAAGGATGGCCAAATCAAAGAATGGTACGAAGAGGATAACACGGACTTTACAGGGGAGGGGATTGAGAAGAACCATCGCCACGCTTCCCACCTAGTTGGTCTTTTCCCAGGAACTCTCTTCAGTAAGGATGAACCGGAATACCTAGATGCAGCACGCAAGAGTCTGAATGACCGAGGGGATGGAGGAACTGGATGGTCAAAGGCCAATAAAATTAATCTTTGGGCTCGTCTATTAGATGGAAATCGTGCTCATAAACTCTTAGCTGAGCAACTAAAATCATCTACGCTTGAAAACCTTTGGGACACTCATGCACCTTTCCAAATCGATGGAAATTTCGGGGCTACAAGTGGAATGACGGAGATGCTATTGCAGTCCCATTCAGGCTACATCGCACCACTCCCAGCTCTTCCTGATGTTTGGAAGGATGGAGAAGTGTCAGGCTTAGTTGCTCGAGGAAACTTTGAAACCAACATGAAGTGGGCAGATAAGAATTTGCAAATGTTGACTTTTATCTCCCATAGTGGTGCCAAACTGGTCGTGGACTATCCAAGCATTGAACACACGCTTGTGAAGATTAATGGCAAGGAAGTCAAGCCAGAGCTTGTGAAAGGAAATCGTATCCAGCTTGCAACACAAAAAGGCGATGTTATCACCTTTGAAAACTTCCTAGGACGTGTAACGACCGTGACTGCGGAACGTACAAGCCCTGCAAGTGTAGTTCTTAACTTTAATGAAGTTAAAGAGGCTAGTCATTACCTTATTGAACGAATCGAAGATACAGATGGTTCAGATTCAAATGGGAAACGTTTTATTACTCGTCAAACTCAGTTTGTAGATCATTCCTTAGATGCTTCACGTACTTACCGCTATCGTGTTCAGGCCATGTTTGGAGAAAAGACGAGTCAAGCTTCAGATAGTGTCAGAGTGAAGTTATTTAGCCAAGTATTTGATGATCGGGATAGTCGAATTCACTATGGTGCAGCCTTTGGAGACTGGTCAGATGATAGCCTATATGAGGGAACTGAGAAATTTGCTGATATTACAAATGGGAATCAATCAGAGGAGGCAGCGACTGCCAGTTTGACTTTTGATGGAGTTGGAATTGAAGTTTATGGATTAAAAACACCATACCTCGGACTAGCAAAAGTGACAATTGATGGTAAGGAAGTTGCTGAATTAGATTTTTATGATTCAACTGTTCAAAAGAGTGTTCTCATAGGTCGTTATGATGGTTTGACAAATGGTCCGCATACCATGACAATCACGGTTAAGAAGACAAATAAGGGTCGAACCAATGAACGTTCTAAGATTTCTTTGGATTATTTTACTGTATTACAAGAAACAGAACAAACGGATTTTCTAGATACCCCAAGTTTGAATGACTTGTCAATTAGAAAACAGACTATCAAAGTAACCTTGCCAAGTGGGAAATGGGATACTATCTTTATCAAAATTCCTGGTTTATTGGAACCTCTTAAAATGAGTCACTCTTCTAAGGGAGCTATCTTGTTAAATGAAACGGTAGAATTAGAAGGAGACGACAATCAGATTCTTCTAACATTACCAACAGGATCTCAGTTAGTGGAAGGAGGCTTCATTGAGGCTTATTCAAGGAAAGGAGATTTGACTAGTAGTTCTGTCTTTCTAAGAATTGCGAGCGAAGTAGAAAAAGATGAACCAATTACCCCAGATAAGCCAGCTGACACTCCAACCGATCCAGTTGTCCCGGATAAACCAGTTGACACCCCAACCGATCCGGTTGTTCCAGATAAACCGGTCGACACTCCAAGCGATCCAGTTGTTCCAGACAAACCAGTTGACACTCCAAGCGATCCAGTTGTTCCAGACAAACCAGTAGACACTCCAAGCGATCCAGTTGTCCCAGATAAACCAGTTGACACCCCAACC
>NZ_KQ969159.1:0-66082 GCF_001578805.1 Streptococcus sp. DD10
TCATATCAGCATTTAGGGGATCTTTGTTTTCAAAAAACTGTCAAAGATGGGATTATAGCAAAATTCAAACACATATGGGGATTTTCAATTTAGGAGTTTTCGAGCTTTTCCCTCTTGCTCAGCTTAGATAGAATCTACCTATGAACAGCTATTGAAACTTTGCCATCGAAGGAAAAATCATCCTATCTAATCCCAACTTAACTCCCCAAACCACTATCAATACACTTAGCAATTAGATTTTCATTCTAATAATCACCTTCCTCAACTGCTCTAAATTAGAAGAATTCCTAAGATACAAATGTTTAAATACAGATGTTTAGGAAGAGCTAAAGACAATCACTAAACCAATCCGAGCTCTTGCAAAGCCACTGGAATCCCTCCCTGATCATTTGTCAAGGTTACTCTATCAGCCATTTCTTTTACTTCTTTCTTAGCATTTCCCATTGCTATTGATCTATCTACTACCGAAAACATCGAAAGATCGTTCAGTCCGTCACCAAAAGCAACCGTTGGTCCTGCTAAATCCAAAATTTCCATCAAATGCCGTATACCAGTACCTTTGTCCCATCCTTTTGGTGTAACATCGAGGGAATAGGGGCTATTTCGTGCAAAGGTCAACTGTGGCAGATTATCCATATAAAACTGATCTAAAGATGAATCACTGCTAAAAAGGAGCAACATCTGACAATTGGCACGACTAGCTATACTATCTCCTAGCTGTGGTAAAGATTGATGGAAATGCTTAAAATTTTGCTTCATCGTCCGGCTATGACACTCTACCTTAATAGCACCATCAGAGTAATAGCCTAATTCATGTCCTTTTCGACTGCTTAATCCCTTTAACTTTGCGACTAATTCTACTGCCACATGTCCTTGAAAAATCAGCTCATTATTGTGGACTAACTCCATACCATTCAGCAAAATCGCAGTCTCAATCCCCGCATCTGCCATAATACTCCCTAACTCTCCTCTTCCACGACCTGTACAGACAACAGGCAGGTGCCCATTTCCCTTTAATTGTTGGATGGCTTGACGAGTTTCATTCGTTACCTTCCCTTGACTGTCCACCAGCGTACCATCAATGTCGAAAAAGACAATGAAATGAGTCATGATACTATACTCCCTTTAATATCTTATTTATAAATCATTGTGATGAGAGAAATTGAGAAGAATCTCCTCTACAATTCTAAACATCATCTTTCATTTAAAATCGTAAATAACATTTCATTCTGATTGGTTTACTTCATATAAATCAGAATCTAAACTTTTCCACTAAATCCAAAAAGAAAAGGCTGAAATAAGCGTTTTTTCCCTTCTATATGAAAAATTTCGTTCCCACTCTCACTATACCCTATCCTATCACGACTTGAAAAGAGAAACAACTATTTTTATGTGCTGCACCAAAATGAAGCAAAGAAGCATTAAAAAATAGAAATACACTGGTCCTCTATCACTAATATTTCGTAGTCTACTATCTAGTAGAATCTCTGGTTTCAAGCCATTTTAAAATACAGAAAAAGCCACCGTATTCGGTGACTTCTATGGGAGATTATTATGAAAAAGTTTAGGATTTTTCCTGGTCGTCATTCGACAACCACATCAAATAAAGTTTAGGAGGTCTTTACTTGATAAAACTATTATACACTATTTCTTTTAAAATTACCATAAAATAAGCTTAAAGTTTTCATTTTTTATCGATTTTTTTAAGACCTAGATAACACTTGCTCTAAGAATCTTGTTGCCGACCGCAGTCGTGCCTAACAAGACAAAGGAATCACTTTTCACCCCGTTTTTTACTTTCCAAAACAAAAATGGGGTGGGAAAGAACTCCAACCAATAAAGAGAGTTCGTTTTCCCACCCCCTCACAGTTTAAACTATCTAGAAGACTGTTTGAGGTTGTAGATAAAAGAAGTCTTGTTTCCATCATTATTAAAAGTAAACTAAGATACCAATCAACCACTGTATTATGCCGTTTTTACTACCGCATATCTATGGTTGGACACTTTTTGACTTGCTTCAGAATTTTCGAGCCAAGAATCCTACTGTCTTCTTAGTTTCCAGCGTATTTCGCGACTTCTTCAAACATGAGTTTGGTAGATTCTAGGCCGCCACCAGAAAGGTACCACAAATCTGGTGTTAAGGTCACGATTTTCTTGTTCTTTCCAGCATTGGTTGCTTGGAGGAGGCTGTTGTTAAGAATGTCGGAATTTTGGGTATCATCGCCACCAATCGCCAAGGTCCGGTCTACGACAAAAATCAAATCTGGGTTGACCTGGCTAACACTTTCAAAACTGAGGGAAGAACCGTGATTCCCGCCTCCTTTTTTCCCAGAGCTGGCTTCTTCGCCCAGGGACATAATCGAGAAGGACTCCGAATAGAGCCAGATCCCTAAAAAGACCAGAAGCGTCAAGAAAAGCCACTCATACTGATTGCGTTGAATCATGGAAAAGGAGCCCTGACTCCAGGAAGTCATGGATTGGATAAGGTGAAAGCGATAAGCCAAGGCCTGCCCCAAGGCACCGATAATCCCGCTGTAAATCATCCCCACCAAGGGCAACATCCATTTTTCCTTAAATTGCATCCGTCTCAACACCAGCAAGAAGACTCCCGTAAAGAGCAGAGCCGAGCAAAAGGCCAAACTCATCTTCTGGAACAATGTGGCTTTGGTAAAGAGGAAAAGGGAGACCAAGATTCCTAACTGAGAGGCTTCTGTCGTTCCTGTTGTAGAAGGTGCGGCATAAGGGTTTTGGGTAATCGTCTGCATGAGTAAACCTGCTAAACTAATCACCCCACTGGTCATCACAATGGCCAAGGTCCTTGGGAGACGGGACTCCACAAAGAGTTGCCGTGCTTGACTTTCTCCACGAAAGAGTGCCTGCCAGCCAAAGGCATCGTTGGGGCCAATAGACAGTGATAATAGAACCAATCCCACCGTCACAAAGCACCCTATCCACCGCTTGTTCATCTCTTCCCCTTTCTTCTCTAGTAATAGCCTAACAAAAAAGAAGGGGGAAGTCAAATTTTTTCTTAAAATTGTCTGAAAATTTAATCAAAACTCTCCTCCCTATATTAGTCATTTCTGCTCTAATAAAACTTTTTCACGCCCTTCAAGGAAAATTCCCATGTGGATCCACCACACGGGAATTAATTCTATAATGATTATTTCTGATGTTGGAAAATAGAAGATCTAAAGTCATCCGTCTTGTCTAAGTAGGCTTTAAAGACAGCCTTTTTCAACTTGTGGACAGCACTACTGTACTCAGGCATCTCATTAACCCCATCATCCACTTCTAAGTCCTTACGAACAGCTTCATCCATTAATTTCTGCAGTTCATCTATCCTAGTAATGGTTTTGGTAACATTTTTATACCATGGTTCTTTAGGGTCGACGAATGTCACCTTGTTTAAATAAGGGAATTGAAGTATCCGTTCTTGATACATCGCTTTTTTAAAAGCAACCCAAGATGGATACTGACCTTGAAATACTTTTTCAAGGACCAGATCATCTGTAACCAACCCTTTTGTCACACCATAAGAAGTGATAACCTTTCCTCTTTCCCTCGCCTCTTTTTCAAACTGGTTAGAGATATAAGGAACCATCCCATCCTGAAAGCCTTTTGCTGCCAAGAGTTCATAAGCAATTCTGCGTCCCATCAAATCACCTGGAGTTCCTTTTTCACTGCTTAAAGCCGCATAAATCGGAGAAAATAGCTGAATTGTATAATAGCCATTTCTAGCATAAGTGCCTTCTGTGTAACTTCGAGCTGAGAGAATATTCTCCTCAATCAACTGATGAAATGAAGTCAAACGTTCTGCCTCAGCAAGCGACAATCTTCTAACAACATTTGTAGCATAGATACTATTGCCATCACGATCGGGAAGATACTGATTCTCAATCTTACGAAGGACTCGGAGTTTTTCGTTTGCCGTCAATTTCACAACTGACTGTCCTTCTAGGTATTCGAGCAGATAAATCACATCAAACAGATTATGGAGATAAGTCCTCAAGTCTTCTGAACTTTGGAAGCGTTCCGTTGGGTCCAGTACCTGCAAACGAATTTTTTCTGCCCCATCTGCTTTGTTGTACTTCAAAATCGAATTAATCGTAATGGTCGCATCATCTGGATGATCTGGAGCCTGAAGAAGGCCTTTTGCAAAGAACTCAGGCCCCAATCCACTTCGTCTACCATAGCCACCCAAATAAATATCACCATCCGAATCATGTGTCATCTCATGAGTATAGGTAACAGCTCCATCTTTGTCTAGCATGCGATAAGACATAAAGTAGACTGCATCCCCTGTCGCATAGGCTCCGTGTTCATTATGCATCACATCATTACCAACTGGACCAAAGAAATGCTTCATGGCTGGATTAGAATCATAAAGATTGGCTACTTTTGTTGGCTTTCCGAGCTCATTATCTGTCCCAAACTGATAAGCATCATATAGTAAAATGTTTCTAAATAATTTCTTACGGTTTGTTTCATCCAGTAGTTTATACCAATAATCATAGTGATCCCGATGGCGTTTAGCCGTCTCACGCACATTGTCTTCTACGAAATGATTCAGTTCATCTCCTGCTCTATGATGGCTATCTCTATACCGATCATAAGCACCAAATCCAAGACTTGAAATAGTAGCCACCACAAAAACAGACTTTTCAGGCAACGTTAATAGGGGTAAGACCATATTTTGATAGTTCCAATTTTTACTTGTCAGTCTGTCATATACCCCAATAGAGTAGATTGAATTTGCTTGACTTTGTTTTTCTCTTACTTCAGGGATAGTTGATTTTTCTTCCACTATAAAAGCCTTTGTTTGACTTTTAAACCAGTCATTATTGGTTTGAGTTGGTAAAAATACCTTTCGATACCCTTCTAACGCAGTAAATAAGTCCTTTCGACCAAATTTCTTAGCTAAACTGCCAGCAAAGGTTGCGACATTCTGTTTCGCCACCAGATTTGCATAGCCGGACTGACCCAACTCTATGATGGTGTCAAGCGGTGAAACCGCACTATTTCCAAAGAAATCCATATGGTAAAGAACTAAATCTTTGGCACTGACATCACCATAATAAAAGTTGTACCAACGTTCCAAATAGGCCAAACCTAGTAAGAATGCCTCCTTGTGATTTCGAATCTTGTTGATAATCGCATCATTGATTGCTTGACTTTGGTGAAGCAGTACGGCATCTGACGAGAGTAGTTTTTTCAGTGTCTCCTCCAAACTATCTTGTGTCTTCGTAAACTGCTCCTCTAGATACAGATCCCGTTGCTGATTAGCTGATGAAATCCCCAAGACTTTTCGAATACCTTCGGATTGATAGGCAATCGCTTGTAATTCTGGTAAAACAGCTTGAACAATCGGACTACTATCTATCAAAAATTGATTAGGAGTGTACAACAGTCCTGTTTTTCCTACACTGTATTCCGGTAGCCCCTCAAAGTCAGATCGATAACTAATCTCTAGTTTTTCAGATGAGGCATCCTGATAATGCAATAATAATGTATCAGCACTCTGTTTATCGGAGGCAAGATCAGTAATAATTTCACTCCCTTTCATCATTACAAGAGAGAGGAGTTCTTTTTGATAAAGGTTACTATCCTCGCCAACTAGATTTCCATAAGCTACAATCGTTTCCTTATTATAAAAAGGAAGCATTTTTTCAATATTTCTATAAGCTACCTCTCTTTTAGCTTGATAGGTCGCCACTGCCGTAAAATCACTTTCTTTATGAATTCGATTCAGAAGAGGTTCCACTCTCGTCCTCACTTTAGGAACAAGGACTACTTTTTTCTCTTCGATTTGGTCATCTTTTATCACGATTCCATGGTCATTTACTGTAGAACGCTCCGATTGAGGAGTTTGATAAGTTTCCGTTACTTTCATTCCCGTAAACGAATACCCACTGATCGAGCCTCCATTTTGAACAACAACATCACTAAGAACACGAGATAAGGTACCAGAATGTTGCTCTTTATTAGAAAACACATCCCAAAGAGATCCTACTAAACCACCAACTCTAGCATACGGCTGACTGTTATTGATTTTTCCTTGTGCGTAACTACTTCTGATTGCTGCATCTTGTGCTACAAGTCCAGCTAGACCGCCGACTACTTGATCTGATTTTGTAGCATTTGTGGAAAGGATGATGTTTGCTCTAGATGTAACTATTTCTGCCTGCTTGCCTATTATTTGACCGGCTAAACCACCAATTTCATAACTAGCATTTGTTTCCACTTGGTTTGTTAGGTTTCCTTCAAAACTACTATTTGTAATCCTAGAATTTTCTACTTTCCAGGCTAGACCACCTAGCCCACGCTCTCCCATCAGTTCACCAACCACATGAACATTTTGAATATGACTAGAGTGTTTTATCTCATTTGCAAGTGCACCAACATTCTCTTTTGATGATATCATGACATGATCCAAGGTAAGATTTTCTACCGTAGCTCCATCTAAAATGCTAAACAAGGGCTTAGTCAAATGATCGATAGCATAACTCTTCCCGTCCTTTTCTCCAATCAATTTTCCAGTAAAAGGGGTAGAAATGTAGCTTGTGGCTTTTTCAGGCAATGCGACCTCGAGAGCATTTAAACTAGCCCCAAGATAATAAGTCCCATTTGGATTCTTTTCTATGGCCTCTACCAGATTGGCAAATGAAGTGAAGACTTTTTTCTCACCTTTTATTCTTTTGCCTATATAAAATGTAACTGGGTTTCCAGAGTCTCCTATTGTGTCATGGTTAGCAGTCTCCAGATACGCAGTGATTTTATATGCCGCTTGACCATTTTTTTCACTTTCAACAATTGATGAAACAGGTATCACTCTATCTTTCCATTTAGAGGATTTTATTTTGATAAAATAATTCTCTGTATCACTTGGGAAATGATCCAACAGAAATTCTTGTTTGTATTCTCCGTCTGATACTCGGTATAATTCTATATCAGAGATACTCCTAACTTCTAAGGTTTTCTTAAGATTTTGTTGCTTTTCAATAGGATCTCCCTGACTGGCAAACTCATCACTTCCATCTCCCTTATAAACTTCTAGAGAAGGACGTTCTTCAGGTGCTACGATGGAACCGGATTGAGGGCCATTGTATTCTGGTAACTCATCTTGAACTGCAGGGGCTACAACGGAACCGAATTGAGGACCGCTGTACTCTGGTAAGGAATCTTGAACTGCGGGGGCTACGATGGAGCCGGATTGAGGGCCACTGTATTCTGGTAACTCATCTTGAACTTCAGGTGCTACGATGGAGCCGGATTGAGGGCCACTGTATTCTGGTAACTCATCTTGAACTGCAGGTGTTACAATGGAGCCGGATTGAGGGCCACTGTATTCTGGTAAGGAATCTTGAACTGCAGGGGCTACAATGGAGCCGGATTGAGGACCACTGTACTCTGGTAAGGCGTCTTGAACTGCAGGGGCTACAATGGAGCCGGATTGAGGACCACTGTACTCTGGTAAGGCGTCTTGAACTGCAGGTGCTACAATAGAGCCGGATTGAGAGTCTGTATCGTCTGGCAATACTGGTTCAATAACTGGCGAAGTCAATTGCGAGTATCCCGGCTGGTCACTATTGTTATTTCCCTTTTTTATCTCCTTATCATCAGTTTTGGATAGGGGAGTTTCAAACTGGCCAGAGAGAATTCCTTTCGCTATTTGAGGTAAAATTCTTTTGATTCCTTTTTTCACCTCACTTTCCCATTGAGATGATTCAATTGAATCCCTAGTAGTTTTATCTAAACTGCTATTCTCGATACCATTCTTTATATAACCAATATAACTGTAGCCTGCTATAGATTGAGGAAGGGGTAGCTTTTCTCCACTGACAAGCTGATAATTCGTATTAAAATCAAAGAATTGCTTGTTTTCTAATGCACTGACTGTCAGAATCAGACCTCCTCCAAGACCAGTAGAGAGTAGCAAGGTCAAAAAGAGTTTCCGTTTTACTCTTCCCTTTGATATCAGCAAAATAAGAATGCTTGTCGTAGCCAAAACACTACCAAATAAGAATGGGGTTCCATTACTTACGCCACCTGTATGAGGTAGCGTCTCGGTTCCTGTTTTAGAATCCATTTGATAAACAAGATAATAAATACTATCCTCCTCTGCTACCCTTGGAATATCACTCACAATCAATTCCTTTTCTGAGGAACTCAACTCCGCATCAGTAACATATTTATACTGAATCCTTATATTTTCTTGTGCCTGAACAGGTTCATTTCCTGAAATCGCTACAATAAACAAACTTGAAATCGTAGCTGAAACAAGCCCTATGCTTAATTTTCTTAAGGAAAAACGACTTTGTTTATCTCCAAAATATGGTTTCATATCTTAACCTCTCACTTGTTTATTACTTCTCAAATTTAGTAGTCCTAGATGAAAATGGACTGTTACAACATCCATATTTTCTAAGAACTCATCCTAAATCCAACAAAAAATCCTACATTTTCTGGGGTCTCTGATTTAGAAGTAAACTAATTCCTAATATTCATTATAACATTATACTCTCGAATCTTCAAAAAATCTAGGAAAACGTCATCATTTTTTTACTTATATATCCTTATTTCATCACTACTTCACATTTCTGGTTTATACTCATCTTATAAAACGGAGGTAGCTTATGAATCCAATTCACAGAGCTTGGGCTTATATTAGCCGAAAGCGAATGAGAAGTCTTATTTTATTCCTGATTTTAACTCTTTTATTAACCAGTATGGCGATATGTTTGACCATCCTAGATCAAAACCACCTACTAAAAAAACAGCTTGTTCACTCCCTTAATACATCCTTTACGATAAAAAAAATAGAGAAAGGAGTAACTTTCCCTTTAGATGAAGTAAAAAACATTCGCTCGATTAAAGGAATTTCCCAGCTAGCACCAGAGCTGGAGACAAATGTGACCCTACTCAATCATCAGGTAGTAGCAGGACAACAATATATCCAGAGAGAGGACCTCGATATAGCAAACCAGCAATTACTAAATTTAAAGGCTTTAAACGACTCGGACAAAGACCCTATCTTTAGAAGTACTGCCTTTACTCTAATAGCTGGACGTCATCTCAATAAAGATGACAGACACAAAATTCTCATCCATCAGGAATTAGCAAAAAAAAATGGATTAACTTTACATGATACACTGAAGCTAGTTTCTTCTCAGACAAACAAGGCGACCAACAAGCCCATTAACTATGAAATTATCGGTATTTTTACAGGAAAAAAGGAAGAAGAGTTTACAGGTTTATCCTCAGATTTTAGTGAAAATACCGTATTTAGCGACTATAACTCCAGCCAGAAACTCCTTGGAGAACAAAAACCACTGATCACTAGTGCCCACTTTTATCTTGAACATCCCGAACAAATGAGTAGCATTTTAGAACAAGTTAACCAGTTGAACCTCTCTCAACAAGGATTTCAAGTCGAAAAAAATGATAAGGAATTCACTCAAATCAAAGATAGCCTTTCTGCTAGTCAGTCTTTTTTACAACTGTTTCTCATAGGAATTATCATTACAGGCGGAGGGACTCTACTCTTAGTGTTATCTCTTTGGATGCGAGAACGTGTCTATGAGGTGGGAATTCTTTTGTCTCTCGGAAAATCCAAGACTAATATCTTAAGTCAATTTAGCTTCGAAATCGTTCTTTTATCGCTGTTTAGTCTACCACTGGCTCTTGGCATCGTGAATCTTTCTAGTCCTGCTATATTGGATACCGTTTTTACAAAAGGCCAAATCCTATTTACTGGCCAGCAAGAAGGCAGTTTCCCATCTTTTCTGCATGCTTATTGTCTGTTACTCATTTTATCAGCTCTGACTCTAAGCCTATCCTTTCTCATCTTTTTTTGGAAAAATCCTAGATCACTCTTAACAACTATTCGATAATAAAGGAGAAACTATGACTATATTAGAATTACAAAACGTAACCTATCGCTACCAACATACTGCCGAAGCAGTTTTATACCAGATTCATTACCCATTTGAAACTGGTACATTTTATAGTATTATCGGAGAGTCCGGTTCAGGAAAGTCAACTCTACTATCTTTACTTGCTGGCTTAGATACTCCTGTTGAGGGATCCATCTTATTTGATGGCACCGATATCCGAGAAAAAGGCTATTCTCATCACCGAAAAGAACAAATTTCTCTCGTTTTTCAACATTATAACCTGATCGATTATCTATCCCCACTGGAAAATATTCGCTTAGTTCATAAAAAAGCAGATAAACAGGTCCTCCTAGACTTGGGGTTAAAAGAAAATCAAATCAAACGCAATGTCCTGCAATTATCAGGTGGGCAACAACAACGAGTAGCTCTAGCTCGTAGCTTGGCCTCAAACACCCCTGTCCTTCTAGCTGATGAACCGACTGGTAATCTAGACCCCAAAACCACTTCAGAAATTGTCGCATTATTACAGCGTCTAGCCCACGATCAGGGAAAATGCGTCATCGTTGTAACTCACAGCAAAGAAGTAGCCCTTGCTTCTGATATTCAGCTGGAATTAAAAAACAAACGATTAATTGAAGTAAATCATCAATAATGAAACTATACTAACTGTTTTTCAACACGAAAGGAGTCCTATGTTACAAAGAGCACTTGCCTATATTCGCAGAAACTATTTCAAATCTCTGGTCATTTTTTTAGTGATTCTCCTAATGTCCAGCATGAGCTTAGTCGGAATAGCCATCAAAGAAGCAACAAATCAAGCATCTAGAGAATCCTTTAAAGAAATCACGAATAGCTTTTCTATGCAAATCAACCGTCGAGTCAACCAAGGAACCCCGCGCGGTGCAGGAAATCTCAAAGGAAACGACATTCAAACGATCATCAATCAAAACAAAGCGATTATTTCTTACATCAAGCGAATCAATACTATTGGAGATTTAACTGGATATGACTTAATCGAAACTCCTGAAACCAAGCAAAATTTGACACCCGATCGTGCTGCACGATTTGGTCATAGCCTCATGTTAACTGGGGTCAATGACTCTTTGAAAGAAGATAAGTTTGTTTCTGGTGTCTACCAACTAGTCGAAGGACAGCATCTTACCGATGGAGATAAAGGACAAATTTTACTTCACAAGGATTTAGCAAGGAAACATGGTTGGAAAGTAGGAGATAAAATCCAACTTTCTTCTAATATTTATGATGCTGATAACCAAAAACAAGCTAAGGTATCTATTGATATCACCATCAAAGGACTGTTTGACGGACACAACCAAGGTTCCGTCACCTACGCTCAAGAACTCTATGAAAATACAGCTATTACTGATATCCAGACAGCTTCTGCCCTCTATGGTTATGACGAACAGACAGCCCTATATGAAGATGCGACTTTCTTTGTTGCAGCAGACAAAAATCTAGACTCTGTTATGAAAAAACTCACCTCTATCCAAAGCATTGACTGGCAGTCTTATAATCTCATCAAAAGTTCATCTAACTACCCAGCCCTCGAAAAATCCATATCAGGTATGTATCGTATGGCCGATTTTCTCTTCTGGGGTGGCTTGATTCTTTCTATTTTACTTCTCCTCTTGTTTTTTGGACTATGGATCAATGCTCGCCGTAAGGAAGTCGGTATCTTCTTATCCATCGGTCTTAAACACCTCTCAATTTGGGGACAGTTCGTCACTGAAGCAATTCTAATCGCTCTACCAGCCCTGATATTAACTTACTCCTTAGCCAATTACACAGCGACTGATATTGGACGCTATCTCTTATCTGACGTAACTACTACGATTGCTAAAGAGACTAGTAAGGCCGTACAAACCTCTAATTTAGGGGGAGGTGCTGAGGTTGATGGTTTCAACAAGACTCTAACGGATTTAGCCATCACAATTGATTTTAGTCAATTTAGTCTAGTCTTTTCCCTCAGTCTTCTCCTTTTAGTTCTTGCAGTGACAATCGCTGCCTATCCACTTCTACGGAAAGAGGCGAAAACTTTGTTATTAGAAAATGAATAGACATTCTATCTATTCCTTATAAAATAAAGTATAATAAAAGTAATCCATAAAAAAATAAAAAACTGCCTGAGTCATCACCTCAATTTTTAACAGAACAATATGCTACTGTAAAGAAATCATCTCTCAATCAAGTGAATGACCATTTTAGAAAGAATTACATGAAGATATTAATTGTCGAAGATGAAACCATCATCCGAGAGGGGATAAGTGATTATTTAAATGACTGTGGTTATGAAACATTGGAGGCTACTAACGGTGTTGAAGCCTTAGACTTGTTTACGAACCATCCTATCGATTTAGTTCTCCTTGATATCCAGCTTCCCAAACTAAACGGACTTTCTGTATTAGAAAAGATTCGTCAAGTCAGTACCGTTCCCATTCTCATCTTGACAGCTTTTCAGGACGAAAACTATAAAATGACAGCTTTTTCTTCCTTAGCAGATGGCTACTTAGAAAAACCTTTTTCACTAGCTCTTCTCAAAATTCGCATGGAAGCCATCCTCAAACGCTACTATAAAAAACAGGAAACTTTTTCCTATAAAGAAGCTCGTGTCAACTTTGAAAGCTATCGTGCCGAACTAAACGATCAAGAGGTTGTGCTTCATGCCAAGGAGTTTGAAATTCTACACTACCTCGTTCAACACGAGGGGCAGGTATTGAGTCGAACCCAAATTCTTGATGCCCTTTGGAAAAATTCGCAAGACGCCCCTTTTGACCGAGTTGTCGATGTCTATATCAAGGAACTTAGAAAAAAATTGAAACTAGACTGCATCCTCACTGTGCGCAATGTCGGTTACAAATTGGAGAGAAAATGAAGCCTTTAGGTCTATTTACGAAAATCTTTATTTCCACCTTTTCGATCTTTTCTATTCTTGTTATCAGCCTCCATCTAGCTATTTATCTCCTCTTCCCAACAACCTATCTAAATAAGGAACAGGAGAATTTAGTAGATCAAGCAACAGCGATTGCCCAGTCATTAGAAGGCAAGCAGCCAGAAACTATCGCTCAAGTACTAGCCCTCTACTCCGAAACCAGTGAAATCAAAGGAAACATCAAGGAGAGGGCGACAAAAAACAACATCGAGATTTTGTCAAAACTTCCAATTAATAAAAAACGTCAAACCACCTCTCTCGTAATCGAAGAAAGAACCATTCATGATCAAGATGGCCAAACTCTGACTCTGCAATTTATCATCTCTATGGATTTGCAAAAATCAGCCCAGGACTTAAGCCTACGTTACCTCCCTTACACACTTGTAACGTCCTTTCTGATATCCCTCCTTATCGCCTATCTCTATGCTCGAATGATTGTGGCACCAATTTTGGAAATCAAACAAATGACTAACCATATGATGAAATTAGACCCAACTGCCCAATTAACAGTTGATTCTCAAGATGAGATTGGACAACTAAAAGAGCAAATCAATCGTCTCTACCATCATCTTCTGACAGCAATTTCTGATATATCCCAGAAAAATACCGCCATTCTCAAATTGGAACGAATGAAAATAGAGTTTTTACGTGGAGCTTCCCATGAGCTCAAGACTCCCCTTGCCAGCCTTCATATTCTCCTTGAAAATATGCTCTACAAGGTCGGTCGTTACAAAGACAGAGATCGCTACCTCGCCCAAGCCAACCAAATCGTAGAACAACTCAGTGGTCATGTGGGGCAGATTCTGACCCTTTCCTCCGTCCAAGATTTGCAAGAAAAAAAAGAGAGAATTTCCTTAGCAGAAAGCATAGAAAACCTCATCCTAGAGTATCACCTCCTTATAAAAGACAAAAAAATCAAGATTCATAATCAGGTTCATCAACTAGAGGCCATGCTTAATCCTAGCATTCTAAATCTCATCCTATCTAACCTTATCAGCAATGCCATCAAACACTCAAAAAACGGTAGTTCTATCTACATTTGTCAGCAAGGAAGCTGGCTGACTATTGAAAACACAGCTGACAACCATGAACTCGAAAGACTTATCAATGTCTTTTCCACAGACACAACCATCCCAAATAAAGGATCGGGTCTAGGACTGTTTATTATTAAAAGCCTACTAGAACATGAAAAACTCCCTTATCACTTAAAAACAACTGAAGATAAAATTGTATTTTGGATTAACTTTGATAACTCAAAAAATAAGTAAATCAACTCCTATACCATAAAAAAGAAGTTGAGATAGATCCTCTGATTGTAAGGCAATCTTGGAGGTCTGTCTCAACTCTTTTTCATTTATCTTTCTAAAAATTTATTCTTTCCCTTTGTAACGGCTATATCATTTAGCAAGTCATGTAATTGTTTCTCTACTAAAAGTTCCTCCGTTTCGATAAGGTAGGTTTGAAAATGTGGGGTCTGTCGATGCCTTTGGTACGCTTCCTCACTAGCATAGATTTCATAAAAATACCAACAAGTTGGCTTTTTCACCTCTCTCATAGCGTACATGGCAAGCACCCCATCTTCCACCGCTAGGGAGGTCTTCATATTTTCTAAGACACTCTTTGTAAAGCCTACAATCCCCTCCTTAGTCGTTTCTACTTTAGCAAATTTAAGACAAAACTCTTCCTTCCCAAGCCACTCTCCTGTGGATAACTTTTCTTCTAGAAAAACAGCTTCTACCTCAAAGGAGTCTTTTCGAAGCAGTTTTCCACCAACCTTGTCCACATAATACTGAAATTGTGGAGAAGCTCTATGGGTTTGATAAGAAACTTCATCTGCATATACTTCAAAAACGATGAATTCTGTGGAAAAGTCCTTAAAACGACTCGCATACATAGCAAGGGTTCCTGTTTCCTGTCTCTGTGAGGTCATGAGGTTATACACACCAGCTTCATGAAAATCATGCACGTCAGCTGGAGCCACACTGAGGTGAAAAAGGTGAACAATAGGTTTCATATCAATCTTTCCTTCCAATGACTACAAGACTATTTTCTGTGAAAATGGCTTTTCTTTCTTTCTCCGATAGTGGTAATTGCTCAATCGCATCGATAATAACTTGGCTAGCTCCTGCAGGTTGAATCCCAAGTGGTGCGTCTGTACCAAAAAGGACCCGATCCACCCCAAAATAATCCACAGTCAACTCAAGTGCCTTCGGGTTTCCTAATATAGCAGTATCCACATAAAACTGGTGAAAATCTCGCTCTTGCTCCTTAGGAAGAATATGCCGGATTCGTTCAGCAAAAAATGGAATCATGGCACCAGCATGGTGAACAATAATTTTTAAGTTTGGAAAATCTCGATAGAGGTCTGCTTGAACGATTTGTAGCATGGCTTGAGTCAGCTCATATTCCCAAGAAAAGACAATATTATTATCTGGCTTTCGGTCATCAAAGATCGGATGAAGCCAAATTGGTAGCCCAAGACGAGAACACGTTTCAAAAACAATACGGAATTCCTCATCTGCAATTGACTTACCCAAGGCTCTAGTAAAAAGTTGAATCCCAACCAAGTGTTCCGATACAGCAATATCTTTTATTATGTTCACCGTTTCTGCTAGGTTGTTCATGGGGACCATAGCAACTCCTGCTAGAAACATATCTTTATTTTCAGAAACAACTCTCTCCAGCTCCTGATTTGCTTGACGGCAAAGGAAAGGAGAACGTTCCGAAGACACATAATCTTCTGGATTAATATTTACATACGAAAGAATTTGTTGGGTTTTTCCATCCCAGAACTCACGTCGCTTACCCATGTCCATCAACAAAGGATTCTGGATAAAAGGAAATAAATCGGCTAATTTAGGCTCAATAGCGAGCATATTGTGGTAGTATTGTGGTAATAATACATGAGCAAAAACATCAATTTTAGGCATGGCTCTCCCCTTTTCCTCTTCATTATATCATAATTTTATCTTGGATTATAAAAAGTAATAAACAGTTATCGGTCATAAACGATTCGATTTGTTCGCAAAACATCATAGAATAGTATCACTATTTTTCCTAATTCTACGAGAAATAGGCGCCGATATCAGTTATAATTGTATCAAACATTAGCGAGGTGATACAGATGACAAAAAAACAATTTCCAAAAGGCTTTCTCTGGGGCGGGGCTACGGCAGCCAACCAGTACGAAGGCGGCTGGGATCTGGGCGGCCGCGGTCCGGCAACATCGGATACCGCCAAGGCAGTTCAGCCTGAAGAACGTCAGAACTTAGAAGGATTTTCAGCGGCGATGACCCGGGAAAAAGTCGAGTTTGCCCTTCATGACAAGGAGGGGCTCTATCCCAAGCGCTGGGGAACGGACTTTTACCACCGCTACAAGGAAGACATTGCCCTCTTTGCGGAAATGGGCTTTAAGACCTTCCGCCTCTCGATTGCCTGGAGCCGGATTTTCCCAAATGGCGATGATGCCCAGCCCAATGAAGAAGGTCTGGCCTTCTATGATGCGGTTTTTGATGAGCTGGGCAAATACGGCATTGAACCCTTGGTGACCCTCTCCCACTATGAAACACCGATTCATCTGGCTTTGGAATACGGCGGCTGGAAAGACCGAAGAGTGATTGCCTTCTTTGAAAAGTACGCCAGGACAGTCTTTGAGCGCTATCAGGACAAGGTCAAATACTGGCTGACTTTTAACGAAATCAATATTATGGGCATTTCGGGCTATGTCGGCGGCGGCCTTCTCTTTGAAGACGGCAAACAGAATTTCCAAGACCTCTATCAGGCGGCCCATCATCAGTTTGTGGCGTCAAGTCTCGCAGTCAAGGCTGCGCGAGAGATCAATCCTCAGTTTCAGGTCGGCATGATGCTGGCCCGTATGCAGGCTTATCCTGCCACCTGCAATCCGCTGGATGTCATGGAAGAGATCAAAAAAGACCATGAAAACCTCTTCTTCTCCGATGTGCAGGTAAGAGGCAAATACCCTGCCTATGCCAAGCGTTTCTTTAAAGAAAAGGGCATTGAGCTGGAGATTGCGGATGGCGACTTGGAGCTGCTGGCTCAATACCCAGTTGATTTCATGTCCTTCAGCTATTATATGAGCTCAATAGCACGGGCCTCAGAAGGCTCCGGCGAAAAGACAGCCGGCAACTTCTCTCTAGGTGAGAAAAATCCTTACCTAGAAGCCTCTGACTGGGGCTGGCAGATTGATCCGGTGGGCCTGCGCATCACACTCAACAACCTCTATGACCGTTATCAGGTACCGCTCTTTGTCGTGGAAAACGGCCTCGGTGCGCTGGACAAGGTAGAAGCAGACGGGTCGATCCATGACAGCTACCGCATCAACTATATGAAAGCCCACATTGAGCAGATGTATGAGGCCATTGAGGACGGAGTGGAGCTCATGGGCTACACGCCTTGGGGCTGTATTGACCTGGTGTCCGCATCGACTTCTGAAATGAGCAAGCGCTATGGCTTCATCTATGTGGATGCGGATGATGAGGGGCATGGGACCTATGACCGCTCCCGCAAGGATTCTTTCTATTGGTATCAGGAAGTCATTGAGAGCAATGGCGCATCTGTGCTAGATTAGCAACATTTTCAAAAGATTAGATCGAAATACAATTAATAGTGAGTCCCTGTTACAATATACTGCCCCAGCTAAAGGTATCATCAGGATGATTGTCAGTTAACCTCAATGTATTTACAAAACTATAAGGGGATTAATGTCTGAATTTGAATTAGTGAAATGAATCTAGCTTCCTCACATATCCCTTGGAACCTATCTAAAAATCCCTTGAGTCAGATTGAACTCAAGGGATTTTCTTTCATAAGGACTAACCCATCCTTTTACTCTGCTTTACCTTACATCATTCCACCCATCATGCTTGGATCCATTGCTGGAGCTGGACTAACTGGTTCTGGCTGATTTGCGACAACAGCTTCTGTTGTGAGGATAAGGCTAGCAACTGAAGCTGCATTTTGTAGAGCCGAGCGACTGACCTTAACAGGATCGATAATTCCTGTTTCAATCATGTTGACCCACTCTCCTGTTGCAGCATTGAAGCCTGTACCAACTTCTGCGTTCTTCAAACGATCAATGATGATTGACCCTTCAAATCCTGCATTATGCGCGATTTGACGAACAGGTTCTTCCAAAGCACGAAGAACAATGTTCCGCCCTGTCGCCTCATCTCCATCTAGTTCAAGAGCAGCAACAGCTGAGAGAGTATTGACAAAGGCTGTACCACCACCAGATACAATTCCTTCTTCCACAGCTGCACGAGTTGCATTCAGTGCATCTTCAATACGAAGTTTCATTTCCTTAAGCTCTGTCTCTGTTGCAGCACCCACCTTAATAACAGCCACACCACCTGACAATTTCGCTAAACGTTCTTGCAATTTTTCACGATCAAACTCTGATGTTGTGGTTTCGATTTGAGACTTGATAACGGCTACACGATTTAAGATTGCTTCTGGATTTCCAGCACCCTCTACGATAACAGTGCTGTCCTTATCAACCGTAACTTTAGCAGCTTGCCCGAGTGCTTCAATAGTGGCATCTTTTAGCTCTAAACCAAGATCCTCCGTAATAACTGTACCACCCGTCAAGATAGCGATGTCTTCCAACATAGCCTTACGACGATCACCAAATCCTGGCGCTTTAACCGCAACTACGTTAAAGGTTCCACGGATTTTATTGAGAACCAAGGTTGGTAGTGCTTCTCCATCCACATCATCTGCGATGATCAAAAGTGGACGATTGCTTTGAAGAATACTTTCCAAAAGTGGCAAGATTTCTTGGATATTTGAAATCTTCTTATCCGTGATTAAGATATATGGGTTTTCAAGATCAGCCACCATCTTTTCATTATCCGTTACCATATACTGTGAAAGGTAACCACGGTCAAACTGCATGCCCTCAACCACATCTAACTCGGTTTCCATTCCCCGAGATTCCTCGATTGTAATGACTCCGTCATTTCCAACTTTTTCCATCGCTTCTGAAATGTATTCTCCAACTTTCTCAGAACGAGAAGAAACTGCTGCAACTTGAGCGATCGCTTCTTTACCAGATACAGGCTGAGCAATAGTTTTAAGTTCTTCTACTGCTGTTGCCACTGCTGTTTCAATCCCACGACGAATGCCAATTGGATTTGCCCCAGCAGTCACGTTTTTAATCCCTTCACGTACAATCGCCTGTGTTAAAACAGTAGCCGTAGTCGTTCCATCACCTGCAATATCATTTGTTTTTGAAGCCACTTCACTGACAAGCTTAGCTCCCATATTTTCAAAATGGTCTTCTAGTTCAATTTCCTTAGCAATCGTTACCCCATCATTTGTAATTAATGGCGAACCAAAGGATTTTTCTAAAACAACATTCCGCCCCTTAGGACCGAGGGTTACTTTAACAGTATCTGCTAAAATATCAACTCCACGCACCATTGCAGAGCGTGCATCTGATGAAAATTTAATATCTTTTGCCATACGTTTCCTTCTTTCTATCTTACATATTCATAAAATGCCATTCCAACTCAGAACAATTAAGTCTTAACGTCATGGGACATCCTATTTTTGTATTAGTCAATAATTGCAAGAATGCTTGCTTCACCAACGATAAGGTACTTTTCATCCCCATCCTTGACATCTACCCCAGCATGGCTCTCAACTAAAACCCGGTCTCCCACGCTCACGCTTGGTTCAACTAACTCACCTGTCAGTGTACGAGCACCAACGCCTGTAGCGATCACTTCTGCAATCTGAGTCTTGTCCTGAGCTGCACCTGCAAGGACAAAAGCACCTACAGTTTGTTCTTTTTCTTCAACTTTTAAGACCACACGGTCTCCTAATGGTTTTAACATCGTATTTCCTCCATTATTTACCTCGTTAGATGGCAAGAGCAACCCTACAAATGCTGTTCTTCCTTCTCAAGAGGATTAGCACTCTTTGATATTGAGTGCTAACTTATGTTTCTATTGTATCACTTGGTCAGAAATAGTCAAGAAAAAACTCTGCCTTTTTGGCAAAGTTTTTAATGAATATTCATATAGACCAGTTTTGCTTATGGATACAAACGCAAAAGTTAGGATAGAAGATTAGAGGGAGATTAAAATTGAATTCAGAGAGATCCCCCATAAAAAGCAAGAACCCGAGAGAGCAGAACTTATCTGATGATAATACTGACAAGGGAAAGCTATTCTTATTTATTTTTAGAGAGATATTTTAAGGAGAGTCCTATTGGACGAAGGGAGCTAACTTATACGTTTTCACCAATTCACATACCAAACTAGTCTTACTTTCAACAATTATTAAAAGGGAAGTTCTTCTTCTTCCAATACAAGATCCGCCAAATCTTGGGTAAGATTATTTTCTCTCATTGCACGTTGTGCACGGCTCTCTAACAATTGGAATCCATTACAAAGGACTTCTGTCACATATTGCATCTGTCCATTTTTCTCATAACGACGGGTACGAATTTCACCATCAACCGATATAAGACTACCCTTACTAGCATAACTTGCCATTGTTTCAGCTAACTTTCCCCAGACTACTAGGTTCACAAAGTCTGCTTCACGTTCTCCATTTTGCCCTTTAAATCGACGATTCACAGCAAGCGTTGCACGGGCAACTGATTTATCATTGCTGGTTTTAGTAACTTCAGGTGTTGAAACCAAGCGACCGATTAAAATAACTTTATTATACATATGATGTCCTCCTACTTAATTATTCGCAGAAAAATAAAAAAGTTGCTTTTATTTGCAACTTTTTTATTATGCAGTCCAATGTTTTTCAGGATCAAAAGCCTCTCCGACTACTGCTGAGTCATCAAGTTCAATAATACCACGTTTTTGTGGGGCATTTGGAAGTGCCAACTCACGTGGGGCACACATCATACCATAACTATCTTCACCACGAAGTTTTCCTGGGAAGATAAGGGCACCGCTAGGCATCATAGCACCAGGAAGAGCTACGATAGTTTTAAGACCAAGCGCTGCGTTTGGTGCTCCTGCAACGATTTGGACCTTCTTATCACCGATGTTCACTTGGCAGATGTTCAGGTGGTCACTGTCTGGATGTGCAACCATTTCATCAATTTGTCCAACCACAAAGACTGGACCTTGTATGTTTTCCAAACGCTCTTCAAAGCCCTCTTTAGCCAATTCCTCGTTCAAAATAGCTACATCTTGGTCTGACAAGAAAACTTGACCGTTACCTTCAATATCAATGAGGCTTGACGCTTCAAAAATATTCCAAGCAAGAGTCTTGCCTGTTTCATCAGCTGTGACACGCGCCACTTTACCTTTACGTTCTACGCTACGTTTGATGTCCTTAGTATCTTCCAAGATAACCAACAAAACGTCACCAACTTGTTCCTTATTGTATGCAAAAATCATGGGTTCTCCTTCAATGGTTCTTTTATAGATTTTAAAATCGACTGACATGCAAAGAATCGTCATTACTACCATAGCGATAACTAATCTTGTCAATTTTCCAGTCACTCTCTGTTAACTTTACGATAAATTGTTTATGGTACCAAAAGTCATTCCCATAAGAAAATTCGAGAAACATCTTAGCCTTACTCTTCATAATAAACTTAACTCGACAGGGCTCTAACACAAAATCATAGGTGCCTGGAGAACCAAAAGAAGCTGAAAAACCTCTTTTATAACAGTTGTCAGTCAAGTGTTTTTGAGCTAAAGGAGTCAACTTCTCTTTAAATTCATCAAATAACTCCATTTCTCCAGGAATAGTTTGATGTGTAGGAAGATTATTTTCCTTTTTGTAGGTGTTTATTTCTTGGTGTTTTAGGAAGATATCACTTTCAATTTTGGAATGCTCTACTAAAACTTGGCATAATTCTTCGATGATCTCCTCATTTTTTTCTGTCAGATACCTTTCTTTAGTTTCTGAAATATCAAGAGAGAAATTAAGAAAATGATTGATTTTCATCTTTTAAATCTCCGACAAAAAGGCATTGATTTCTTCTTTGGTTTTACGAGCTTTATTGACCAAGCGTCCCAATTCCTGACCTTTTTGAGTCACGACAAAACTTGGAATACCAAAGATATTCCAAGTTTGTGCCAAATCCATATAATCATCACGGTTAACACGCACAAAGGTCATATCTGGATGGAGGGCTTCAATTTCAGGCATAACGGGATAGATGAACTGGCAGTCTGGACACCAATCAGCAGTGAAAAAGAAAACCACCTTTTGAACACTTTCAACATAGCTTGCCAATTCTTCAAGATTCTTAGGAATAATCATGCCTACTCCTCCTCATAATGCAAAATTCCGTCCTCATAGACAAAACTGTAGTGGCGACCATCCTCAAATATCACACCACCCTCTAAGAGACTATCATCACTCTTATAAAGTTCTACGTAAAGAGTCGCAATCACTCCCATATCCAAAAAGAGTTGCCTGATTTCAGCTACCATCTCTTCTTGTTTCTGAGCCCGCTTTTTATCTTCTACTATTTTTTTCCCTGCATAAGCAGCTACCCCTAACCCAGCTAGAGCAAGAACAGACGCCACTATTTTTTTTGATTTCATGGGACTATTGTAACATAAATTTGTAACCTTTTCCAACACTTTAATCAAGGTAGCTAGCAAGATAAATTCATTAAAATAATTTAGTAAGTGAATTAGTATAGATTATGTTTAACACCAACTTATGCGATTCAAATTTTTAATCAAGGTCGAATAATTCAAACAAAAATCCATCTTTCAGCATTTCTAAATTAAAAATATTGGTAATATGTCCAAATGCCTCTGCTAGAGGTAAATGAGCAATTTTCCAACCTAGTCCATCCGTAACCCAAACAAACTCAACATCATCTAAAGAAGTCCTGACAAACTGACTTAATTCCGTAAACTCTCCTGCAACCGCCTTGAGTTTACTTCCACCTCCACCATAATAATTGGTTTCAATCAGCCATACTTTATGTCTTTCTTTAGAATAAACAGCCATATCAAAGCGACGCTGAGATTTATCAACTGGAACTTCTATATTCCAATATTCTTTAATGAAAGATGCTGTGGCTTGAGCTTTAAACTCCAATTCATACGGTTGACAAACTTTTGCAACGCTACGTTCAAGAATACCTTCCATAGTTCCACCACTACGATTTTTTCAAGCATTGCTATCTAATCCTGTTTCCACCCCATAAACATAATCAACCAAAGAACGATTGGCATGAAGTTGTAAAAATTCTAGCAAACCAGCTTGCTCTATAAAATTCAGGTAGTCGTTTAATCTGCTAGTATCTATTTTTTTAAAGTTCAATTGCTCAAAAGACATGTTATCGTCATTATCTATCGTCAGAATATCCAAAACCTTTTCACGACTAGCAATCAAACTTGGCACCGCTTTTAGCAAGTCCGGTTGATTTTGAAATAATTCTAACGCAATATTATAAATATCTTCTTTACCAATTAGATAATTTAATGTATTCAGTTCTAATTCAAACTTCCTTGTTTCTCGTTCAACTTTTCTCCAGTTAACATAATACTCTGGGGTTCGGTTGGTCACGGAAAGGGTGTTTAAAAATTGTTGCAGACGTTCTTCAGGTGAAGAACTGATGTAATCTTGAAAATTCATTTATTTACACTCCTGTAAAAATAATCACCATTTGCTTTAAATCCCAAAAATTTCAACTCAAGACCAAATTCTTTATAAGTAGTATACTCACCTGTATGAAGCATATGTTTCTTTTTCAATCCTCGATTTCGCTATTTCCAAATATTCTTTTTCAGCATCAATTCCAATAAACCGTCTGCCTAAGCGTTTAGCAACAACTCCCGTTGTTCCACTACCGACAAATGGATCTAAGACATAGTCCCCCTCTTTGGTACTTGCTAAAATAATGCGTTCTAATATATATTCTGGTTTCTGTGTTGGATGTTTTCCAGCCCATTTTTCAGTTTTTTTAGTCAGAGCACCTGTCCAGACATCCTTCATCTGTTTGCCGCCATTTATCTCCTTCATCAAGTCATAGTTATAGTAATGCTTGGCTTTCTTATCATCCTTACGGGCCCACAGTATTGTTTCCGTAGAATGAGTAAAATAACGACAAGATAGATTAGGAGATGGATTGGTCTTCTGCCACGTGATATTGTTGAGGATTTTAAATCCCTCTTGTTCTAAAGCCATGCCAACTGAATAAATATTGTGCAAACTTCCTGAAATCCAAATAGTTCCATTAGGTTTTAAGACTTCTTTAGCTAGTCTTATCCAGCGACGATTAAAATCATGTTTTTCTTCCAAAGAAGAAATCTTATCCCAAGCACCTTTATCAACCGACACAACTTGGCCACCAGAATTAGAAATACCACCATTACTCAAAAAGTAAGGTGGATCAGCGAAAATCATATCCATGCTTTCAGGTTTCATCTGTGATAAGAGTTCAAATGTATCTGCATGAACCAAAATAGCCTTGTCTTTATGATAGTATGGTTCTGTCATTAAAACACCTCCATACTTATATTCGTTATTTTTCATAATTGGTTACGATAATCTCCGAAATTCTCCCACGACTAGAGGATTTTGCACCATTTGTTCGAGTTGTCTTAACATAATGGATATGAAACTCTTGGTACAATTCCTCTACTAATGGACTAGAGGAATTTGACAACATGACATAGGCTCCTTTATTACTCAATCGTTTAAAAGCATTCCTTAAGCGTATTTGATCCTCATAAGAAAAACCTTCATGGGTATAAGAAGTAAAGGCACTGGTTTCAGATAATGGTATATAAGGTGGGTCAAAATAGACAAAATCACCTGTTTGAACATCCTCAATCGCTTTTTCAAAATCACCTGTTTGAATGGTCACATGATTGTTGTTAAGATACTCTGAAATAGCTAGAATTAAATCGCTATCCACAATTTTAGGATTTTTATAACGACCGTAGGGAACATTAAACTGATTTTTAGAGTTTACTCGATAAAGGCCGTTAAAATCTACTCGAAGCATATACATAATTCGAGCAGCACGTTCCATATCTGACATCTGCTGTATGCGCCCGTCTCGGTCGGCTGCACGTAAATCTAAATAGTACACTTTGCTATTATTTTCTTGATGTATGGTCAACAATTCAATCAGTATTTCTGGATTGTCTTTAATTTGTTGATAGCAATTAATCAATTCCGCATTAAAATCATTGATAAAAGCTTTCTGTGGAGTTAAGTTAAAAAATAAAGCTCCTCCACCAACAAAAGGTTCATGATAAGCATTGTAAGAAGTTGGCATAAGTGACTTGATGATGGGTAATAGTTGACGTTTTCCACCAGTCCATTTGGTGAATGGCTGTAAAACGACCTTACTTGTTAATATTGATTTCATGATTTTATTATAACATTAAAACTAGACCGGTACAAACAGAATATTTCCCCTACCAAATTCTCATAAAAAGTGGTAAAATGGGGTCAGAAAGAAGGTAAGATATGACAGATTTATTTTCTAAAATCAAAGAAGTAACTGAAATCCCTGCTATTTCAGGTCATGAGGCACCTGTGAGAGACTACTTGCGTACTCAACTCACACCTCATGTAGATGAAATCCTAACCGATGGCTTAGGAGGCATCTTTGGAGTAAAACACGCACAAGTGACAAATGCACCTCGTATACTGGTTGCAGCTCACATGGATGAGGTCGGTTTTATGGTCAGCGAGATTAAGCCTGACGGAACTTTCCGTGTGGTTGAGATTGGGGGATGGAATCCTATGGTCGTGAGTAGCCAGCGGTTCAAACTCTTCACTCGTGATGGACGAGAAATTCCCGTGATTTCAGGTTCCGTTCCTCCACACCTGACTCGTGGCGCAGGGGGACCTAGCTTGCCTGCTATTAGTGACATCGTTTTCGATGGTGGATTTGCAGATAAAACAGAAGCAGAAAACTATGGTATCCGACCAGGTGATACCATCGTTCCAGAAAGCACTGCTATTCTAACAGCTAACGGTAAGAACATTATATCTAAAGCTTGGGACAACCGATATGGAGTTCTTATGGTGTCTGAACTA
Source organism: Streptococcus sp. DD10 (assembly GCF_001578805.1). Classification (GTDB taxonomy): domain Bacteria; phylum Bacillota; class Bacilli; order Lactobacillales; family Streptococcaceae; genus Streptococcus. The sequence goes on from NZ_KQ969159.1 coordinate 25,861, forward strand.
GCCAAAAATCTCTCCGGACAGACACTAGGTAACGAACTTTATGTCGGTGCTAATGTCCAAGAAGAAGTCGGTCTGCGTGGAGCTCACACGGCTACTACTAAGTTTGACCCTGAAATCTTTCTCGCAGTAGACTGCTCACCAGCTGGTGATGTCTATGGCGGTCAAGGAAAAATTGGGGAGGGTACCCTTCTTCGTTTCTTTGACCCAGGTCACCTGCTTTTGCCAAACATGAAGGACTTCCTCCTCACTACTGCAGAAGAAGCCGGTATCAAGTACCAGTACTACTGTGGCAAGGGTGGAACTGACGCGGGGGCTGCCCATCTCAAGAATGGCGGTGTGCCTTCTACTACCATCGGTGTCTGTGCACGCTACATCCACTCTCACCAAACCCTCTATGCTATGGATGATTTCTTAGAGGCTCAAGCCTTCCTCCAAGCTTTGGTCAAAAAACTAGACCGCTCTACTGTGGATCTGATTAAGAATTACTAGATAGACAAAAAAAGGCTGGGACAATAGTCTTCAGCCTCTAAATGAGTTCAGTAACAAACTGATAACGCAGTAGATGGTTGGACTCTTTCTTCGCTTTTCAAGATCGTAAGAGCTCCTAATCATCCTTGCGGGAGTGGTACAGAACTAAAAATTTTCAATTTTTAGTTCTGTACCACTCCCTTTATTGTTTATTCTATTTTTTCAATCGTTCCACATCACGCGCGATAACTAGTTCCTCATCCGTAGGAATAACGAGAACACGCACCTTTGCATCAGGAGTAGAGATATCGCCTTCAGCACCTCGAACATTTTTTTCTGGGTCCAGTTCACAACCGAACCAAGAGATGCCTGAAATCACATCCTCACGTACTAGGACCGAATTTTCTCCAATTCCCGCTGTAAATACAATGGCGTCTGCACCATTTAAGACAGCTAAGTACTGACCAATGTATTTTTGGATCCGATCCACAAACATTTGATGAGCTAAAATCGAAGAATGATCATTTTCATCAATACCGGCTTCAATATCACGCATATCACTTGAACGACCTGAAACAGCTAAAATCCCTGATTCACGATTGAAGATGCGACTAATATCCTCAGCATGTTTGAAATCATCTGTATGTTCCATGAGATATGGGATGATAGCGGGATCGACATCACCTGTCCTCGTTCCCATCATTACACCACCAAGCGGAGTGAAGCCCATAGAAGTATCTACAGATTGTCCATGTTTGACTGCAGTGATAGAAACCCCATTTCCGATATGGCAAGTGATGATGTTCAATTCCTCAAGCGGACGACCTAAAACTTTAGCTGCTTCTTCTGCCACATACTTATGACTCGTTCCATGAGCACCATACTTACGAACTTTATTTTCTGTGTAGTATTTAGTCGGTAATGGATAGCGATATGCTTTCTCCGGCATTGTCGTATGGAAAGAAGTATCAAAGACAGCTACGCTTGTAATTTCTGGTAAAATCTCTTTAAAAGCACGAATTCCATCTGCATTTGCAGGATTATGAAGAGGCGCAAGCAAACTTAATTCTTGAATCTGCTCGAGAGCTTCTTCATCTATGATAGCAGACTCTTTGAAGTATTCACCACCAGCAACTACTCGGTGCCCCACTCCTGTGATCTCATCGTAAGATTGAATAATATCAAAACGGATCAAATCATCCAACAAAATTTTAACTGCTAGAGTGTGATCAGGAATATCGAGAACCTGTTTCTCCGAACGACCATCAAATTTTACAGTGGAAATCGAATCAGGAAGACCAATCCGCTCAATCAGACCCTTAGCGAGTACCTTTTCTTCTGGCATTTGGTACAATTGCCATTTAAGACTTGAACTTCCTGCATTGATTGCAATGGTTTTTGACATGTTACTACCTCTTTCAATAAAGCGTTTTCATCTCTATTATATCAAACTATTTCTTAAATTTCACTCTCTTTACACCATTTTTGAAAATTTTTCATAAACTTCATCATTTCTTCTTGATCTTGTAAAGACTGCAGAGGGTAAACAAAGGTTTCAATCTCTTGGTTCTCCTCTTGCTTTTTCAAAACAAACAAGGACTTCGCTTGAGAATTCGAACTAAAAATATTTTCTGGTAACGTAATAATAGCTAGAATTTGTGCTTCCTTCCTTAACCAAGTCTTCAATAAGTCACCTTGTTCACTGCTTAAAAGATTATTGGGAGCCAAGAAAATGGCTAAACCATCCTGTTTTAGATATTTAAGTCCTTGCTCCATCAACAAATGATGGGCATATGTATGACCGATTTTACTTGCCACTGCATAACGAGATGCGATGATATCATCTGGATAATAACCAATAGGTAAATCACTCACGATAACATCACTTTCCTTGAGCATTTGAGGTCTTACGGCATCTGCTTGGACAAAGTGAACCTTACTTCCCATTACTTCTGCCATGCTAGCCGATAAGTCAATCAACAAATCATCCAGTTCCAAGCCTAAATAATCGAGATTTTTTATAGACTGATTGACCAAGGTCTGGGATAGATTTCCAGTTCCTGAACCGATTTCCAACACATCTAGATCTTTCTTTACCACCAACTGCTCCATGATAAAGACGATTAAAAAAGCAATCGCATCCGGAGTAAACTGATGATTTGCTTGTAAGGGTTCCGTCTGAGCTGCTTTTATCAATACAAATTGATAAGCTCGTCGCCACTCTTCCTTACGCAAAGCCAAGCGTTTCAGTTCTTGGTTATTTTTAGTGATGATTTCCAACTCACTTTTTTGCTCTATATAAGCTACATTTTGCTCAATCAAAGCGTCATAAAAGCTGGTCCCTAAAACGTTTTGAATGTTTTGCACATTTTCTAATAATAATTCGTATGCTTGTTCAATTTTTTCAAAATCCATGTCTCTATGATAGCAAATTTTAGAGGTTTTGGCTATAAGAAAGGGAAATCGTCACGCCACACATATAAAAAATAAACCTCCCTAGTTGACTAAAAAGGCAATTTTTTATATGTGATTACCATGAAAATGATAGATGTTTATCTCCCCATTAGGATTTGTAAAGAGTCACTATTTCACACGATAGTAAAAATACTCGGCTGGATAAACAGGAGTTGGTGGACTGACATAGATTCGATCTCTACTACTGTCTGAAGAATCTACACTAGGATCATCTGAAAGCGAAACTCCTGCTGGCAAGAAGAACATTCCTGAAGTACCTGCTGAGTTTGGCTCAGCTGTGCCAATACTTGCCGTAAGAAGACCATCTCTAATCCCACCAAATCGTATCATCAAATCACTATCAACTAACCCCTTGGCATCAAAGGTCAGCGGATAGTCTCCTGTCCCTCTCTCCCAAGTACCAGCAATACTAGAAAAATCTCCAGTAGCAATGGCATTAATATCCATTCCTGTTGCGTTAGTGGATTCTGCTTTTGTAGCACTTGATTCAGAGGCAGTTGATGTTGAGCTACTTGATTGCGTCTCTTGCTCAAAATCCTTCCAGTCAAACTTGGCCACATCCACTTGACTAGCTGAAATACCCAAAATCTGCTCTGCTGTTTCCTCACCACCTATTTGATAAGTAGCTTCCTTATCTTGCTTTACTCCCTCTTTGGTAAAGGTATAAAGTTTCAAAGTCATCTCAGGCTTTGTGGATTGTCCACTAGCATAAGAAACCTGACCATTATCATAGATGGCAAGACCAGAACGCCCCCCACCAACAGAACCAACGTAAGCAACATGTAGTAACTCAGGTTGTGCGTCTTTTAGATAATAGATGGCTGATAAATAATCATCCTCACCAACTAAGAGTTCATCTTGATCGTCCTTATTCAGATCAACAAAGGCATATTGTAAATCAGGTACACGACTAGAATCTGCAAAGTTATAGATAAGCTCAGACTCACCTGTAAACTCTCCAAGTTTACCCAGCTCTTCTTGCAAAGCAGGACGATTCTTAGCTTTCAAGGCAGATAAGTAGTTCTTATAGCGGTCCAAAACTGGTTGATAGTGAGCTTGCCCTGTATCTTTTACCTCTTTCTTAGAGCTTGACACTTCTGTACTGGAATTGCTAGATTGCGTTTCTATTTGTTTGGTTCCGCAGGCGGTTAGAGAGAGTAGTGCGAGACTTGCCAATAGTATACTTAGATATTGTTTCATATTTTTCTTTTCTATTGTTTGTTTTTTTATTTCAATAGTTATCAATCCACTTTATAATAGTAGTCATCTGCAGTTGGAATGCCATTACTTTTCGTCATACGAACTCTACTTGAATCCGACACTTGTTCCATACCGTGATTCCAAACTCCTACAGGATAGATAATAAAAGTTCTCCTCCAACTGGGGTATTAGTAAAAGAAACACCTGTTCCCAGATAACCATCCTTAATAGAGAACTTGCCTAGTATAAAGTCATCCGATAGCAACCCATGCTTGTCAAAAATCAAAACCTCTCCCTTAGCATTACGCCAAGTCCCTGAAACACTTGAGAAATCTCCACTAACAATATCTTGCAAGTTCATTTCACCACTTGAAGATGTCGTAGTAGTTCCGTCCAGCCGGCTGGTAAACTCCAAAGCTATCCATCCCTGACCTGATTCGAGTTTTCCCCAAGTATAATCATCAGCAAATACAATCTCTATAATCGTATAAATACCTTGTGCAGCCATACCATTTTCTTGAGCTGTAGTTGATGGTTCTTTGCGAATACAGAGATTATCTACGCTGACCTTCACTTGGAACTTACTCTCACTTGACGTTGCTTGGCTATCTGAGCTAGTAGATTGGGAATCTTGCCCAGTATCCTTGCTCGTTGATGCTTGGGTTCTAGAACTGCTGGTCTGCGTCTTTTCCTGCTGGGTGCTACAGGCTGTTAACGTAAGAGCAGTTATAGTAAACAACAATAAATTTACAAACTTCTTCATACTGTCTTCCATATTATTTTTACACTTTTATTTTAAATACATGCAAACTAAAATAAAAATAGCTACAGACAATTACTTATTTAAACCATGCTTATAATTAAACGCGTGTGCTTCAATTTCTTCAATAGTATCAGGAAAACGTTGAACTAGTCTAGCATTCAAAAGTTTTTTCAGACTTTCCTGCTGAGTCAATTCTCCCATAGATAAAGCATTTCGGACATATTCTCGAATTTTCCAATATTGCCTTGCATCTTCCAGTAAAACTTTTTGAAATTTTTTGGGACGGGCAAATATCAATCTCACAACAATAATGAATACTGCTAATCCTATAATAGAACCCAAATCTGACCAACCAAATGGAACTGACAGTATCAATACAACAAATAATGCAATCCATGGATGCACTTTAACAAATGAAATTAATTTCTCAATAGAAAATTCTTTTGTTAAATTTTGAAAATCATTCTGCACATCTGATATATTGACAACTGACACTTTAGTTGGAAAGGGATAGACTCTATTTTCCAATTGTCCATCTACTTCTAAATGACATAAGTCATCACGAATAATTGGATCAAAAAACTTTGCTTGATAATTTTTTACCTTATTTTCAGCATGCTCTTCAGCAGCTGTTAATGTTTTTTGGATACCTATCTTGGTTGCAACATGCCCCAATGTCAATCCAGAACTAACTTTCAATGAATCGGTGAATAATCCCATTTTATACCTTTTTTCCTTTAATACTTTACTATATCGTTCTACCCCAAACAAAGACTATCTCAGGAGTTCTCTCCCAAGATAGTCTCTTGTTGGAGCTAGTTTTTATTTCTCACTTTTATTTCTTTTCAAAACAACAAAAGCGACAACTGCAAGGAGCACTCCTCCTACGATAGCAGCGATTGAAAGTTGCTCACCTGTGTTTGGTAGGGATTTTTTGCTCTTGTTGTCAGTAGCTTTCTTATCGTTTGACTCTGCTGTCTTGGCTTGACTGCTTGAGATTGATGTGGTTCCGTTTGGATCTTTATCCTCATCTTTTGAGCTTGCTTGTGTTGATGTCGGGGATTGAGTAGAGTTTGAGCTGCTTGTCTTAGTCGAGCTTGTAGACTGACTGGAGCTGGAGCTCGTTGGCGGGGTGACCTTATCGTCTTTTTTACCCTTATCAGACGTACTTGGTGGTGTGACAACCGTTTCTTTGGTGCCCACGGCTACAACTTCTACCACTGGTTCTTTGGTAATAGTTTCGGAGATGACTTCCTCACTGGTTACTTTTCCACCTACCAAAGTTTGGCGTACTTTGACAGTCTTTTCACCATTTACACCTGCAGTCGTTACTTTCTTTTCACCTTTTGATAGGGTAGCATCTTCAACTTCGGTGCTCACATAAGGAATAGCCTCTGTTTTTTCCACCACGTTTGTCTCTGTCTTTGAGAGCGGTGCATACTCATACTGATCGTTCATACCAAAGTCAACTGAGCCAGTTACATGGTATTTTTTATCCGTACCAGTTCGATTTACAATCTCGTCAATTTCAAAACGGTAGTTCCCAGCCCGTGATTTAGAGTAATCGTCCAGTTTATATGGGTCTCTTTCAGTACCAGACAGACGAAGCATCCAGACTTTTTCATAAACTCTTGCTGGATTTATAGTAAAGCCCATACCCTGCTTATCCGTAGCCAAAATAGGGGTCTTGCCATTTAGGTAAGAAACACGAATGTTGGTAAGGTAAAGATATGATAGCCCAAGGTCAGTATCAGGCTTGATTTGAAAAACAATGCGATTTTGAGCATCACGGGTAACTGTGATATCCAACTTAACTTCTTGGATGTCTTGAGCAACAGTGGTAACATCAGATGAAGTTGAAGTCGTATCATCTGCCAGAACAGGTGCAAATCCTGCTGTGGCAAGAGTCAAAACCGCGAGGGTTGTGTATAAAACTTTTTTCGTTTTCATTCAAAAACTCCTTTAAAATTTATTAACAAATTTAGGTAGACTAGGTTTTAGTATATCTCCAAAATCCTAGCTATCCATATAATCATACCAAAAACTCAATTCTTAAAATGCCATTTTTAATCTATAGGTTCTTTTTTCTTCAAAACCGGCAAAATTCATACATTTTTTTTTTGAAACTATAGTAACAATTTATAGCCATTTCGTTCAAGATTAAGGTATAATCTATTTTAGAGATATAAAAAATTAGGAAGTATTTTTATTATATGAGTAACTTGTACCCATTTGGAAAAACATTTAAAGAACTTCGGGAAAGCAGAGGATTGAGTCTTAAAGAAGCATCTGGTAACGTTGTTTCACCTCAATTTTTAAGTCGTTTTGAAAAGGAGGAAAAAGGTATTTCTCTTGAAAACTTTAGTCGCCTCCTCATCGTTCTAGGAATAGAATGGAGTGACTTCACCTCAGCTTATGCCGACAATGGTGGAGATTGCTTAGAATTACTACAAATAGAATTTGCTAAGAACGTCAAGAATGAAGAAGATATTATCAAATACATGCCTGAATATGAGAAACTATTTGATACTTATCTCACCGATAATCCTCTCCAAGGTGATATGCTCCTAAAAGTTATCAAACTTGGGCATTATCCAACCATCTCAAAATCCGATAAAACTATTGAAAAAATTCAACCCATCATTAATCACTTGATGAAATTAGAGACATTTAACAGTACGGAATTATCAATCTACACAGTTATCGTTAATCATTGTCCAATAACATTGGTAGAGCATATGTCCAAACAGTTACTGTTTATGTACAAGCAGAGCCACACCATCGATACCTACATAAAAATTTTAAATGCTATAACATTCACCGCCAAGCATTTTTCTGAACAAGGATACTATAACAAATCCGACGAAATCATTCAGTCGGTCAAAAAATTACAAACCTTTGAGCGAGGGTATCTAGCGGTACCACTCATGTTTTTAGAAGTTGAACATGTATATAACCAATTTCGGTGGAATAAACGTGAGGCTATTCCCTTAGCCAAAAACATGCTTAACTATCTTGAGAGTGCAAAATTTATCGATCAAAACTACTATTCTAATTTTATCAAAGCATTTACCTACCACTGCCATAAGCTAAACAAAACAGGTATTGATTTATTTTAAATTCAAACAGTTCTTTAGCTAAAAATTACTCTATATATAATTTCTATATGGATTTTTGAAAAACTCTCAAGAGCTATCTTGCCTTTCTAAGTAAATCATGCTATACTAGGTATAGAAAAAGGAGCTGGATTGCAGTCCAACTCCAAGCAGAACCGTTGAAGACGGTAGCTAAGTTTAACTGATTTATTAGAATAAACCGTCTAACTAGCCAAAGTTATAGACGGTTTATTTTTTACGCAACATATCGATAACCAATCTGATAATCTCGATCACAACAATGGTGAATGCAAAGATTACAGAAATAATCTCGTATGCAGTCAAAAGCCCTGCTCCTTTCCGTTGGATTTTTCTGCCTATCCTCATAGGCATCACCTCTTTAAAGATTGGAGCTACCGTCTTTTACTTTTCTGCTACTCCACTATACAATAAAAATCGCAAAAACGCAACTTAGCGATTCAGATTCAACCGAAAACAACCGCTAAGCGATTTCCTTAGCGGTTATGTTATTAGAGGCAGAATTAACCCACTCACTCCTCTAAAATATCATCATAGTTGGTCAACTCATCTAAAAAATTAACCTCAATGATGTAGCATGAAAGACCATCTATCCGTCTTTCAACTCCACAATGAGGTGAATCTCGTCATATTCCTGAGATATACAGTTTTTTAGTTTACTTTTAGTACTAGGCAGCGAGTCGCAGACATAACTTGAATTAGGCAAGACGAGCTAACAACGTAATAAAAGATAAACTAAAAGACTGTAAAAGCAAAACACTCCAAGGCTGGGTAGTATTCAAATTCGTAGTCAGCTAGTTTTACAATCTTATACATAGAAAGCCTCCTTTTGTAAGCGTTTTATACTATTGTACTATTTTTCGCTGGAAGACTCAATCTTTTCCTGCTGTTTGGTGTCTGCTGTCGGGCTAGTTGTAACCTTTTCCTTGCTTTCTTCGGCTGGCTGGTCCTCTTTCGTTTTCTCAGCCTTTTTCTCGTCGTTTTCCTTGGATTTCCCCTCTTCCTTTTTAGGGAAATGAAAAACATAGCTCCGTCCCGTCTGCAGGTCCACCTCGACCTTGGTGGTCTGCTTATCTATCTGGACTTGACTGGTGCCGAGATTGTAGTTGCCTGCCTCTTTTTGAGAGAGGGTGGCAAGAGCATAAGCCGTCACTTTTTCTTGCTCTAGGACTAGATTTCTCTGTGTTGCTACTTGGCGATTGAGGTAAAAGCCCAGCACCAAGCTAAAAATTGCCACCATGAGCAGGGCATAAAGGAGCACACCTGCCTTAACTTTTTTCTTCCACACGATAAACAAACTCCCTTTCTAACCCCTGCTCAAACTGAAAATGAAAATGGAGAATCTGTCCCTCCTTCTCCACACTAGCAGACCGGAGTCCCTTGACCATGGGCTGGTAGCCCTGTCCCTTATCGTTGGTTTTACGAAAGTCATCCGCTCGCGAAATCCCTAGAGAAATAGTATTGCCAGCCTGCTTGAGATAGACACGATTCCCCTCTAGTTTGACAAACTCACTGCGGGCTAATTCCTGATCCAGCTGGTCTGCAAAAAGCAACCAATCTTTTTCTACTCGCTGATGTTGGTACTGAAGCTCTGCCGATAAGAGTTGGGTCATGGATTGAAATAAAAGCAGTCCACCACTAATCACAAGCAACGCAACAATCGCTTCTAGGAGTGTAAAAGCTCGAACCTTAGTTTTTAACAACATGAACAAGCTCCCTTCCATTTTCAAAAACCTGCACAGCTCGCTCCGTCCGCTGAACTTCTACTGTAACACCATTGAGAGATAAACTGGACTGCCTCGTCTGCAAAGCCATCTGAGCCACACGCAGAACTTCCTCCTCACGCAAGATACGGCGCTCCTCTCGTCTAGCTTGATTAATTTGCCCGAGAAAGAGGGTGACCACGATGGAGAAAATCCCCAGTGCCACCAGTGATTCTAGCAAAATATAGCCCTTAACCTTCATACATCCTCCTACTTAACAGTCTCCGTCTTTTTAAACTTACCATTTCCCAGGAACAACTGATAATGTACCTGCTTATCTGGCAAGTCAAAAGAGATTTTTTTCAAAGATGAATTTCCCCCAGCACGATCAAAGTCGATGATCAGACCAGCAGGTGGAGCAACGCTATCTGGCACTGCCAAACTACTGACACTATTAGAAATCTCGCTTTTAGAAAATTGCAGATTCACTTTGGTCTGACTGCTAGCTGCCAATTGCTGGCTTTCCTTATAAAAGTGTTCAAACTCAAGGAGAAAGAGTTGTTCCTGCACTTTTGAAAAGGTTTGCTGTACGCCACCTGATAGGGCTAGTACCAAAAAGGAGACCACAAAAAGGGTCACCAAACTCTCAAGGAGAGTAAAAGCCTTAACTTGGAACTTTCTGACCAGAAGTAGATTTTCCAGCATTTTCATTATAAGACTTTGCTTGCTCATCTGAAATCATCCCTTCTTTTTGTAACTTATCTACAGTAGCTGAGTCATCATGGTTCAGATTATACAGTTCAGCTTGACTTTCGACAACTTTTATCACTGCCGCATGCCCCTTATCCTTAACAGCCTCTTTTTGCTTCGTTAAGTTTGGAACAAATAGCAACATCAATACACTGATGATAAGAAGAACGACCAACATTTCAACAAGAGTGAAAGCTTTGACGGTAGTTTTTTTAGCAGAAAGAAAGAATTTTTTAATCATAAGGAAACCTCCATACTTTGATAAATTGGCAGCAACATTGCTGCGTATAGTAAGACAATAACAAGGGCTACAAAGACAAAAACCAATGGTTGAATGAGATTCATAGCACGATTAACTCGGTAGAAAAAGTTCTCCCAGGTCTTTTCAGAATAAACAGCTAGTTCACGTCCTAGCTTTGATTTAACCTCTCCATACTCGATGAATAAAGCCAACTCTTCCGTAAAAAAAGGATAGGTCGCAATCTTTTTGGAAAAAGACTGCCCCTTTTGTAAAGCCTCCTCCATATCCTGACCAATTTCTCGAAAAAGTTGAGACTTTTGCGTTTGCATCAACTGAAAAATTTGCGATAATTCCAATCCCTGTTCCATCATACTTCCCCATTCACCAGCATAGTAGGCAGTGAGGTAGTTTTTAACATATTGAGATAAGAAAGGCAATCTCGCTAGAAGGGTCATAAAACGTATGCGAGATAGGCGTCGGATAAAAAACAACGAAAATATACTACCCAAGAGGATTAGCACCAAAGTCCCCATAAAAAGCTGTGGAAAAATAGAGATAAGCTGTGTAGCGATATTGTGACTATCCAGCTGAGGAAGCAAATAATTCCTCAAGCCCAACATAATTAATACTAGAAAACCAAGTAAGATAATCGGATACGTTCCAACTTCAATCAATTTTTTCTTGACCTTACTCATCTGATCTAAGTAATCTTCTAATTTTAATAGGCTAAGTTGCAAATTCCCATGCAATTCAGCCAAAGACAACTGTGTGATGACACTTTCAGAAAATCCTAAATTGTCCATTATATCTGAAAAAGATTGACCTAAAGACAAGCCTCCATGCATCTTATCCACATAAGACTGATCCAAAAGACGACTTTTCCCCAAGAAATCCACAATTTCCGCTAGGTGAAATCCTGACGAAAAAAGATTATTAAACAAACCGATAACCTTTTTTTGCTTAGCTGTGGATAATCTTTTCTGCTTCTGCTTGCCGAGGACTGATATGTCCTGCTGTAAGAAGCTGATCAATTTGACTATTCCACTTGGCTGTTGAGTGGTTTTGATAGTGTTGGTTGGCAAAATCGATAACACCTCCTCCTCCAACTAGGCGTTGATAACAGACGCCCTGTAAAACTGTCGATAATTCCTCAGAACTAACCCCAAGCTCCAACAAACGCTCATAAACTCCTGAAATACTCTTCGAATGAATAGTGGAGAAAACAGTTGCTCCTGTTAAACTTGCTCTCACCACAGCTCTAGCCGTTTCTACATCTCTTATTTCACCGATAATCAGTAAATCCGGACGATGACGAAGCGATAACTTAATCAGACTCTCATATGTCATTCCAATCGTTTCATTAAGCTGTAACTGAAGCATGTTTTCTTGCTTGATTTCAACTGGGTCTTCGATTGACATCACTTGTTGCTCTGCAAATACCGCTTGAGCTAAATGATGCATGAGAGTTGTCTTTCCACTTCCCACTGGACCTGAAAAAAGATAGAGACCTCTTCTATGAAACTGTTCTTTTAATGTATTGATGTCTTCAAACCAGAAATGAAGTTTTTTCTGCTGATCATGCAATAAGCGGATGACTAAACTCTCTAGACCACGATAATCTCCTACCGTTGATAAACGAAGAGAACTTAATGACGAATCTATTAGATAATCACATGAACCTAGTTGACTACGACGTTTTTCACCGACGTTCATACCAGCCATAAACTTGAAATGACTAATCACTGCTGCCATTTCTTCAATATTACGCTTTCCAATAAACTGACGTTCATCCCCAATACGCATATAAAGCTCATAGTTGTCTTCTTTCGGAATAAAATAAATATCTTGTGCTTCTTTTTCACGTCCCATCTTGATAATGGCTTGTGCTATCTCTTTTACCATATCTCCCTCCTTCATATTATCTATTCGCAGAGAATTTTAAAAAAATAAAAAGGCTTAGAAATATTCTAAGCCTTTAGCTTTATTTTACAAAGACGATGTGGTAGGTCACCGTTAGCCTTACTATAACCAGGTCTACATTTACTATCAGGAATACGTCCATCATCCTCTAGAAGAGCTAAAGAATGATACTGCTGGAGATAATCGTCACACTCTTCGCACCAGCGTTGATCCTTCGTATCCCAGAAAGCCGACATCAAATCACTCCTACTCTTTAGATAAGGATATCTTCTAGCTTTTTGAATCCATAATTTCTTATAATACTTTAGGGCTTCATAGTAATCATCAAAATTGCGACTACTGACAATGTCCTCTTCCCAGCCATCTATTAGCCACCAAGCCTCATAATCGCCATACATTTCAATTATTCTATACATACTCATACATTCCTTGTAAGGAGTATTATAGCGAAAAATCAGGCAAAAAGGAACTGATTTGTTTATATTTTTTGCATCCAAGCAAAAAGAGCTAAGAGCAAAGGCTCCTAACTCTAACATATCTTTATCGAGCTAAAAGACGATGATAAGATTACTCCTTAACGCTCATGTTTTCCACGATAGGTCATTGCTACAAATCCAGCTGTAATCAAGGTCACTAGACCAGTCATTAAAGCGGTTGATGAGCTTGTTGTAGCTGTATTTGGCAACACACTTGCGCGTTGCACTGGTACACCTTTACCTACTTTGTCCCCTTGTTTTGGTGTTTCAGGTTGTGGGACTGGAGTTGGTTGTGGTGTTGGGGTTGGATTTGGCGTCAAATCTTTATGTGGTTGGTGGTCTTTCAGATTGTATCCGATTAATTGCCAATCAACAATTTTATTCCCTTGTGGAGCTTGGATTTCTTGACGCAAGGTCAAATCAGCATCTAGCCTAATGTTTCTAGCTAAGGAGTAAGAACCTAAGGTATCTAGCAACTCTTTCTCAGCTGCTTCATCTACATGCACTCCTTTCGCTGTGTAATTCCAATTTCCTATCCATGCAAGAGCAATCAGCTCCGTATTCGACTGAGAAAGATCTGCCGTTCCACTAAAGTTTGCGCCGTAAAAGTCCGAACCTGCATCCAATCTCAGCGTTTCCTTTTCAGCATGAAAGAGGCCGTGTTCGTCAACTCTTCCAACAGTGTAATAAGTCCCTGTTGTCTCCCCCTTACTAGCATCCTTTGCTCCAAAAAAGAGAACCTGCTTTTGGCGACCATCTGGCAAGACCATAGTTTTAATGACTGGACACTCGACAGGTGCATTCCCTGTCCAATTTCTACCATTAAAAAATGTTTCTGGAAAAATCTTTGACATCCCATTTCCATCAGCTAATTGCCATGTTAGACCATCATCGGAACGATAGACTCCTATATAGTCACCCTCAGCTACATACATATAAAAGTCGTTCTTCAATCTAAACACATACGGGTCACGAAAGTCCGTTTGATTTTCTGCTTGACTGGCATCAAGGAGAAAGTCCCCATTATTTAGGATTTTTGTGAAGGTTTCTCCGTTATCTTCTGAAGCAATTGCCCATACTGCTTGTTGTCCATTATCCTTTCTTTGTCCAGATAGATACGCTACCAGTTGACCATTTTTAGTCCCAGCTATCCGCCCATCACTTTGAATAATAGACCCTGTCCAGGCTGTTTTCCATCCTCTCTCTTCATCCCCTCCTTGACTCACTATTGCAGTGTTTTGTTTAGAAAAAGTGTAAAAATCTTTTGTCGTCGTATGGTACCAATCTTGACCACTTGGACCAAACGGGTTAGTAGCCCCATCTTTTGAATGTAAAAAGTAAAGATCATACACCTGCTTTTCTTCATTCCATATAATGGTTTGCAGATCATTTGACCACCCGCTTTCTACAGATAAATGATAAGAGGCCCTTAATGCTCTTTTATCATTTTTTTGATGATATTTCTGTATGGTCCACACAGACAACAAAAGTGCGAGAAATACGAAAAGAATAAAGATAGAAAATTTCATTTGTTTTTTACTCATATTTTATATTTGTTCACTCTAATCAAAAAGAGTTGAGAATAGATTGTCTCAACTCTGATTTGCCATTTTCTATGGCTGGTAATTTTATTTTTCAACAGTTTCTTCAGCTAATTCTTCTGCTGCGAATTCAGCTTCAAGCTCTTCAAGTGTTGTTACTTCATTGATTGATTTTGGCTCCAAGTTACGGTAGCGAGCCATCCCTGTACCCGCTGGGATAATCTTACCAATGATAACATTTTCTTTAAGTCCAAGGAGATGGTCTTTCTTACCACGGATAGCAGCGTCTGTAAGGACACGAGTGGTTTCCTGGAAGGAAGCTGCTGACAAGAAACTATTGGTTTCAAGTGAAGCTTTAGTAATTCCCATAAGAACTGGACGAGCTGTCGCAGGAACACCTCCAGCAATAAGAACATCACGGTTAGCATCTGTGAAGTCGTTGACATCCATCAAAGTTCCCATAAGAAGGTCTGTGTCTCCTGGATCCATAACACGAACTTTACGAATCATTTGACGAACCATTACTTCAATGTGTTTATCTCCGATTTCAACCCCTTGGCTACGGTAAACTTTTTGAACTTCCGCAAGCAAGTAAGTTTCAACAGACAAGACATCGCGCACTGCAAGGAGATGTTTTGGTTGGATTGACCCTTCAGTCAGAGCCGCACCACGAGCGATTTGATCACCCACTTCCACTTTCATGCGTGCCGTAAATGGTACCACGTATTCACCTTCACCTGTTGTTCCACGTACATAAACTTTCTTCGTACGAGTTGAAGCGTCTTCTTCGATAGCAGTTACTTCACCCTTAACCTCAGTGATGACCGCTTCCCCTTTCGGATTGCGAGCCTCAAAAATTTCTTGGACACGAGGAAGACCCTGTGTGATATCGGTGTTAGAGGCAACTCCTCCCGTGTGGAAGGTACGCATCGTCAACTGAGTACCAGGTTCCCCGATTGATTGAGCGGCAATAGTACCAACCGCTTCACCAACTTCGACCGCATCACCTGTTGCCAAGTTGATTCCGTAACAATGACGGCAGACACCGTGGCGAGTATTACATGTAAATACTGAACGGATAGTCACTTCCTCTACACCAGCATTGACAATCTCACGAGCCAAATCCTCTGTAATCAAGGTATCTGGACCAACAATGACCTCACCAGTTTCTGGATGTTTGACTGATTTCTTGGTGTAACGACCGTTGAGACGCTCTTCGAGGGACTCAATCATTTCCTTACCATCAGCGATAGAGCGAATAAGGAGACCACGATCTGTTCCGCAGTCATCTTCGCGGATAATAACGTCTTGGGCAACGTCAACCAAACGACGAGTCAGATAACCTGAGTCGGCAGTCTTCAAGGCCGTATCGGTCATCCCTTTACGGGCACCGTGGGTTGAGAAGAACATTTCCAAAACGGAGAGACCCTCACGGAAGTTTGACAAGATTGGCAATTCCATGATCCGTCCGTTCGGAGCGGCCATCAGACCACGCATTCCGGCAAGCTGGGAGAAGTTAGAGATGTTACCACGGGCTCCAGAGTCCATCATCATAACGATTGGATTCTTAGGATCTTGACTTTCAAGAAGACGAGCTTCCAATTTTTCTTTAGCCGTACGCCATTCGCCAGTAACAGCATTATAACGCTCTTCGTCTGTGATCATACCACGACGGAATTGTTTTGTAATCTGTTCTACACGTGAGTGAGACTCTTCGATGATTTCTGCCTTATTATCAATAACAGGGATATCAGCAATCCCCACTGTCAAACCAGCAAGGGTTGAATGGTAGTAACCAAGGTCTTTCAAACGGTCAAGCAAAGCAGATGTTTCTGTCGTACGGAAACGTTTGAAGATTTCAGCGATGATGTTTCCTAGATTTTTCTTCTTGAATGGTACGTTGAGTTCGAGCTTGCTGATGGCTTCTTTGATATCACTACCTGGTTCCAAGAAGTACTTATCTGGAACACCCTCTGTTAGGTTAGCATTGTTTGGTTCTTGCAGATATGGCAGGTCTTCTGGCATGATTGCGTTGAAGAGAATCTTACCAACAGTAGTCATCAAAACCTTGTGTTGTTGGTTTTCAGTCCAAGGTTTTTGCAGACTATCTGTTGCGATACCAACACGTGAATGCAGGTGAACATAACCATTGCGGTAGGCCATGACTGCCTCATCCGCATCCTTAAAGACCATGCCTTCACCCTCACGACCAGCTTCTTCCATAGTCAGATAGTAGTTACCAAGAACCATATCCTGAGATGGTGTTACAACTGGTTTCCCATCTTTCGGGTTAAGGATGTGCTCAGCCGCAAGCATTAAGATACGAGCTTCTGCTTGGGCTTCTTCAGACAATGGTACGTGGATAGCCATTTGGTCTCCGTCAAAGTCGGCATTGTAGGCTTCACAGACCAATGGGTGCAAGCGAAGAGCCTTACCATCAATCAGAACGGGCTCAAAGGCCTGGATTCCCAAGCGGTGGAGGGTCGGTGCACGGTTCAAAAGAACTGGGTGTTCTTTGATGACTTCTTCGAGAATATCCCAGATGCGCTCATCTCCACGATCTACCAAGCGTTTCGCTGCTTTCACGTTTTGCACGATATCACGCGCAACGATTTCTCGCATAACGAATGGTTTGAAAAGCTCAATCGCCATTTCACGTGGAACACCACATTGGTACATCTTAAGTGTTGGACCAACAGCGATAACAGAACGTCCTGAGAAATCAACCCGTTTACCAAGTAAGTTTTGACGGAAACGTCCCTGTTTCCCTTTGAGCATGTGGCTCAGTGACTTAAGTGGACGACTACCAGGTCCTGTGATTGGACGACCACGACGACCGTTATCGATAAGGGCATCTACGGCCTCTTGGAGCATCCGCTTTTCGTTTTGTACGATAATTCCAGGCGCGTTGAGTTCAAGCAAACGTGCCAAACGATTGTTACGGTTAATCACACGGCGATAGAGCTCGTTCAAGTCAGATGCAGCAAAACGTCCACCGTCTAACTGCACCATAGGACGCAAATCTGGTGGGATAACTGGCAGGATGTTGAGAATCATCCATTCTGGCTTGTTGCCAGATTTGTAAAAAGCATCCAAAACATCCAAACGACGAACTGCCTTAATTCGTTTTTGACCAGTAGCAGTTTTGAGTTCTTCTTTCAACTCAACAATTTCAGATTCTAAGTCAACCTGTTTGAGCAAGTCTTGAATCGCCTCAGCTCCCATCTTGGCAACGAAAGAACCAGGACCGTACTCACGCAAACGCTCACGGTATTCTCGTTCCGTCATAATCGATTTATGCTCAAGCGGAGTATCCTTTGGATCAATGACTACATAGGCTGCAAAATAGATGACTTCTTCAAGGGCACGAGGACTCATATCGAGAGTCAGACCCATACGAGATGGAATCCCCTTGAAGTACCAGATATGAGACACAGGGGCTTTTAACTCGATATGACCTAAGCGTTCACGACGCACTTTGGCACGAGTTACCTCAACACCACAACGGTCACAAACGATCCCTTTATAGCGGATACGTTTGTATTTCCCACACGCACATTCCCAGTCTTTTGTTGGACCAAAGATGACTTCATCAAATAGCCCTTCTCGTTCTGGCTTTAATGTACGGTAGTTGATTGTTTCAGGTTTCTTGACTTCTCCATAAGACCATGAACGGACCTTGCTCGGAGAAGCTAGGGTGATTTGCATACTTTTAAATCGATTTACATCAACCACTATTTCTTACCTTTCTTTACTTTGAATGTTACTTTGTGTTTCTGACAATTATTTCAAGTGACGAAAACATTCGAAACTGACTTAGCAAGGGGCTAGAGTCTTGCTTTTAGACAACTCTATCTCCAAGCAAGACTAAGTCCCCATCTAAGTAGCTTTCCTAATTCATTCTTGAATCTAGGTTCTTCCGAACATCCAAGAACACATCACAGTAATAACTATCCAGTGAGGTAGGCTAAGCCTGCCCTCTTATCTAAAACACAGTTTTATTTCTCATCTTGTCCTTCAGCATCAAAAGCTGCTTTTGCTTCTTGAGCTGCTTTTTCACGCGCTTTTTCTAAATCATCAACATGGATGATATCATCATCTTCACCCTCGTCTAAATCACGAAGTTCAACTTCTTGGTCATCCTCGTCAAGGACACGCATGTCCAGACCTAGAGATTGCAATTCTTTTACAAGAACGCGGAAAGATTCTGGTACGCCTGGTTTTGGAATTGGTTTCCCTTTAGTGATGGCTTCATAAGCTTTCAAACGTCCGTTGACATCATCTGACTTGTAAGTCAAAATTTCTTGAAGAACGTTTGACGCACCATAAGCCTCGAGTGCCCAAACCTCCATCTCTCCAAAACGTTGTCCACCAAACTGAGCTTTTCCTCCAAGTGGCTGTTGGGTAACCATAGAGTATGGTCCAACAGAACGGGCGTGGAGTTTATCGTCAACCATGTGGTGAAGCTTGATCATGTACATGACACCTACAGAGACACGGTTGTCAAATGGCTCACCTGTACGTCCATCATAAAGGATAGTCTTGGCATCGCTATCCATGCCGGCTTCCTTGACAGTTGACCAGAGGTCTTCTGAAGTTGCCCCGTCAAAGACTGGTGTCGCGATATGGATACCTAAAGTACGAGCCGCCATACCCAGGTGAAGTTCCATAACCTGACCGATGTTCATCCGTGAAGGCACCCCAAGAGGGTTCAACATGATGTCGACTGGCGTACCGTCAGGAAGATATGGCATGTCTTCCACAGGAACGATACGGGATACAACCCCTTTATTTCCATGGCGTCCCGCCATTTTATCTCCGACCTTGATTTTCCGTTTTTGAGCGATGAAGACACGCACCAGCATATTAACACCTGATGGCAATTCATCCTTGTTTTCACGAGTAAAGATACGCACATCGTTTACGACACCATCAGCACCGTGAGGTACACGAAGAGATGTATCACGTACTTCACGTGACTTGTCACCGAAGATAGCATGGAGCAGACGTTCCTCAGCTGACAGATCTTTTTCACCTTTCGGTGTGACCTTACCTACCAAGATATCACCTTCTTTAACCTCCGCACCAATGCGGATAATTCCCATCTCATCAAGGTTTTTCAGAGCTTCTTCACCCACATTAGGGATTTCACGAGTGATTTCTTCAGGTCCAAGCTTGGTGTCGCGTGTTTCTGACTCAAACTCTTCCAAGTGAACAGAGGTATAAACGTCGTCTTTGACCAGACGTTCTGACATGATAACAGCATCCTCGAAGTTGTATCCTTCCCATGTCATGTAGGCAACGATAGGATTTTGACCAAGGGCCATTTCCCCGTTTTCCATAGAAGGACCATCAGCGATAAAATCACCTTTTTCAACCACGTCACCAACTTTTACAAGGGTGCGTTGATTGTAAGCTGTACCTGAGTTTGAACGGCGGAATTTTTGAATGCGGTAGATGTCTAGCGAACCATCTTCACGACGAACTTCAACCTTGTCGGCATCAGCGTAAGTAACCTTACCATCGTGTTGTGCGATAACCGCAGCACCTGAGTCGTGGGCTGCTTGATACTCCATACCAGTACCAACGTAAGGCGCTTTTGGATCAATCAAAGGCACGGCCTGACGTTGCATGTTGGCTCCCATGAGGGCCCGGTTGGAGTCATCGTTTTCAAGGAAAGGAATACATGCTGTCGCAACGGCAACTACCTGCTTAGGAGACACATCCACGAAGTCAACTTGATCTGATGGGAACTCTTGGTTGTTACCTTGATGACGTCCCATGACGATTGGCTCTGCAAATTTATTATCTTCTGTCAGTTTTGAGTTTGCCTGAGCAACGATGTACTCATCTTCAGAGTCAGCTGTCAACCAGACGATTTCATTGGTAACCGTACCAGTCTCACGATCAACCTTGCGGTATGGTGTTTGGATAAAACCATACTTGTTAAGGTGCCCGTATGATGACAAGTTATTGATCAAACCGATATTTGGTCCTTCAGGCGTTTCAATCGGACACATACGACCATAGTGGGTATAGTGTACGTCACGAACTTCATATCCGGCACGGTCACGTGTCAAACCACCAGGACCTAAAGCAGACAAACGACGTTTGTGAGACAACTCTGATAGCGGGTTATGTTGGTCCATAAACTGGGACAATTGAGAAGAACCAAAGAATTCTTTGATTGCCGCTGTAACTGGACGGATGTTGATGATTTGTTGTGGTGTGAGCACTTCATTGTCCTGAACAGACATCCGCTCACGAACGTTTCGTTCCATACGTGACAAACCAAGACGAACTTGGTTAGCAAGGAGTTCCCCAACGGCACGAATTCGACGGTTTCCAAGGTGATCGATATCATCCACTCGACCAAGACCTTCCGCTAGGTTCAAGAAGTAACTCATTTCTGCCAAGATATCTGCTGGAGTCACCACACGCACTTTATCATCGGGATTGGCATTACCTATAATCGTCACCACACGTTCTGGGTCAATTGGAGAAACAACCTTGAACTTTTGAAGAACCACTGGTTCTGTCAAAACAGCCGCATCATTTGGGATATAAACAATCTTGTTTAAATCACCATCCAATTGATCAGAAATCTTATCGATAACTTTACGTGTCATTTGAGTTCCTGCTTCAACTAGAATCTCACCTGTTTCAGGATCAACCAAAGGTTCCGCTATTGTTTGGTTCAGCAAACGAGTCTTGACGTTTAATTTTTTATTGATCTTGTAACGACCAACGCCAGCAAGATCGTATCGACGTGGATCAAAGAAACGAGCAATCAAGAGACTACGTGAGCTTTCCGCAGTCTTAGGCTCTCCTGGACGAAGACGTTCGTAAATTTCTTTCAAAGCCTCGTCTGTGCGTGAATCCATTGGGTTTTTGTGGATATCTTTTTCAATTGTATTTCGTACAATTTCGCTATCCCCAAAAATATCGACAATCTCATCATCACCAGAGAAACCAAGTGCACGCACAAGCGTTGTAAATGGAATCTTACGAGTACGGTCGATACGGGTATATCCAATATCCTTCGAATCACTTTCAAGTTCCAACCAAGCTCCACGGTTCGGAATAACTGTTGAATCATAGCCGACTTTTCCATTTTTATCTACTTTATCGCCAAAGTAAACACCTGGTGAGCGTACCAACTGAGAAACAATAATCCGTTCCCCTCCATTAATAATGAAGGTTCCCATCTCAGTCATAACAGGAAAATCACCGAAGAAAACTTCTTGCGTTTTTACTTCGCCTGTTTCCTTATTCACCAAACGGAAAGTCACAAAAATTGGCGCTGAGTAGCTGGCATCATGAATACGTGCTTCCTCTAAGGTATACTTTGGTTCCCGCATTTCATAGCCAACGAACTCTAAGTCCATTGTTTCTGTAAAGTTTGAAATAGGAAGTACATCCTCAAACACTTCCTTTAACCCATGGTCAAGGAAATCTTTAAAAGAATCTGTTTGGATTTCAATCAAGTTTGGTAAATCAAGAACTTCTTTGATTCTTGAAAAACTACGACGGGTACGATGTTTCCCGTATTGAACGTCATGTCCTGCCAAGTTTTGTCTCCTTTATATAATATACTAAGCTCTTTAAAATAAACGACAAAGTAGGTTTCTCTGTCCCTCTTGTTGTAGATTCATCATGTCAACCAGTTTGTTTTCAATCCTCATAAGATAAAGAAAAGCATGCTACCACAAGATTCCTACAACAGCAGACGGAGTTACCCTCTATCTTTTCATCCTAATTAGAGCAAGGTAAGTCACTAAGATATTGAGGACTAAGAAGACGATATGCGCTAAGAGAGCCTACATCTGCTTTGCAAGCTGAACCTCATCCCTTCATACCGTTATCAGTCCATTTTTAATCCTTGTATGTTTCTGATTCTTCAAGTCATTAGACAGCGTAAGCATATGCGATTAGAGAAGGGGTTTTCCCTTCTACACTCTAATATCCATTCATCGAATAACACAAGAAACTAAAACTGGATTATCTAATTTAAGGTTCTGGTTTAACACCATTTCCCTTCCATTTGTCTTCTTAAGGAATTTTCAGAAAATTTAAGTTTAGATTACAGAATTTCCATTTCCTAAAAATAGGCACAAAAAGAGCAGCTAAATCGACTTATTCAAGTTTGATTTAACTGCTGTAAGCCTTGCTCGGACAATATTTCAAACAAGACACACGACAAATATTATAACTATTATACCGTATCTGCCCAGAAAATGCAAATCATTTTCAACACTTTATTCTCTTACGTAGGTTTCTCCGGTCGCTGGATCTGTATAGACCTGATCAGCAGTATAAGTTTGTCCACTAGAATCCACATAAGTGGCTGTAGAAGAACTAGCTGGAGTTTCCACAGTAGAAGAAGACTGGCTAGGAACTGTCTGCGAACTTTCAGACTGTTGCTGACTCGTTTCTGGGACCGTAATGGATGGAGCATTATTGACAGCAGGTGGAGTTGTAACTGTTGGGTTTGAAGTAATAGACGAGCTTGTCTGACTACTTGCCTGTGACTCTTGAACAGTTGTTTCACCAGCCATAGTTTTTTCAACAGCTTCAATTCGCTCCTCAAAAGCTCTCTTATCTTCAGGAGATTTTATCTTAGCGACGGCTGTTTTCGCTGCTTCTAGTTTATCTGCATCCGGATTTTCTTCCAAATTTTTAACAGCATCTTCAGCAGCTTGCTTTATCTCTTGCTCAGTTTCTGACTGACTACTAGTCGTAACACTTGAACTTGTGCTACTTGCTTCGCGACGGACAGAGCGGTATTGACTTTGGCTTGCTGTACTGCGACTCGCAAAGAAAAGACCTGTAAAAAGAATAACTAGCGTCAAAGCAGAGGCCAAGATTTTAACCACCAGTGAGCTTTGATCAAACTTATCTAATAAATTCCTCATATCTACTCCTACTTGTCAAAGAGATTCCCGAGTTCGACATCCACATGATTTGTTTTCACATCTATGTTCGTCACTTTAAGTAGAGACTTATAGTCAAAATGTTGTTCTCTCGCTTCTTGTGCATTATCTGCAAATACCGCTACACCTGCTAATTCTGAATCAAACTCAGACAAGAGACTAATCATTCCGTTAATTGTACCTCCACCTTTAAGGAAATCATCTACAATAAGAACTCGACTCCCTGCTTTAAGACTCCTTTTTGAAAGAAACATTTTCTCGATGCGGTCACTAGAACCTGATGCATAGTTAACAGAAACAGTAGATCCTTCCGTGATTTTTAAATCACGACGGACAATGACAAAGGGAACATTCAAGACATTTGCAACAGCATTTGCAAGAGGAACTCCCTTTGTAGCTACAGTCATAACAGCATCAATTTTTTGATCACGGAAAGACTTAGCAATCACACGACCGATATTGGTCAAAATACTAGGTGTAGATAGTAAATCAGACAAGTAAATATAACCACCAGGCAAGATGCGATCACTTTCTGATAATTTTTCACATAATTCATCAGCCATTGCTCGTGATTCACGATCTGAGATGGTAGGAGTAAAGACTACCCCTCCACCAGCCCCTGTGATGGTTTCAATATTCCCGATTTCCATCTGCTCAAAGGCACGCTTAATAATCACAATATCCTCTGAAATGGATGATTTAGCAGAATCATAGCGTTGTGCAAAAACATTTAGGCTCGTTAGTTCATATGGATGGTTAATTAGGTAGTTTGAAATGACTACCATACGTTCACTACGTCGTAATTTCATTTAATCTTTCATTCCATTCTATTCATATTTATTTTTATTATATCACATTTTATTCAAAAAACGAACATTGCGAATTAAAAAATGTTCGTTTGTAATAAATTATTAATCTAAATCAGGTTTATAAAAAGAACGATTGTCCATAGCATATATACGACTGGTCATTTCTCCAACCCCGATTCGGTCGAGAGCAGATGTCATCATCATCATGCTAGCATCTAAATTATCAATCATGTGAATGATTTCTGCTTCCATAATTTTAGGTCTAACAGGGCTGCCGTATTCTAATAATCCATGATGACTCAGGATAACATGTCGAAGAACAATCACATCTTCCTTGCTATCATCAATATTAAGCTCTGTTAGAGTCTTACTAATTTCTTCATCAATTAAAGCAATATGCCCAATCAGGTTCCCTCTTATCGTATACTCAGTTTGATCTGGTCCTGACAACTCTATAACTTTGGCCAAATCATGTAACATAATTCCTGCATATAGTAAACTTTTGTTGAGCTGAGGATAAATCTGGGCAATAGCTTCTGCTAGTTGTACCATCGTAGCCGTATGATAAGCTAAGCCAGATTCAAAAGCGTGATGGTTGGTCTTTGCAGCAGGATAACGATAGAACTCTTTGTCATACTTCGCATAGAGAGCTCGTACCAGGCGTTGCCAGATTGGGTTTTCAATTTTAAAAATCATTTGAGAGAGATAGTCTCGTAAGTCCTTCACGTCAACTGGAGGCTTCTCTTTAAAATCAGCTGGATTGTGAGGCTCTCCTGACAAAGGCAATCGCAGTGTAATTTGATTAACCTGAGGAGTGTTGTTATAAACTTCGCGTCGCCCTTGCATATGGACAACCTTCCCCGCTGTAAATTCTGCAACATTATGCGCTTGGGCATCCCAGAGCTTTCCTTCAATTTCACCACTATCATCTTGAAATGTAAAGGCTAGATAATTCTTTCCTGCACGCGTTTGACGAACTTCAGCTGATTTGATGAGGTAAAAACCTTCAAACAGCTCATCTTTTTTCATTTGACTAATCTTCATATCCTACCTCATCTTCCTGAAATTGCAACAATTCAAGTGGAGCCTCTCCATCTGATAATTCAATATGGCGAAGTGTTCGCTCGATGGCATTTGTCCTTCGAGTCAACAGCTCATCAATATTACCCGAAGCATGTTGCAAATGCTTTTGGGCTTTAACCAAAATACCACTAAACTTACCAAATTCTGTTTTTACACTGGCTAAGGTCTTGCTGATATCATCTGCACTACGCTGGATGTTTAGTGTCTTAAATCCAACAGATAGGGAGTTCAGTAGTGCAGACAAGGTACTTGGACCTGCAACCACTATCTGTTCTTCTCGACGAAGCCCATCAAAAAAGGATGGATTGCGAACAATTTCCGAGTAGAGACCCTCCGTCGGCAGGAATAAAATCGCAAAATTTGTTGTCCTAGGTGGTGACAGATACTTCTGTTGTATATCCCTAGAAAATCGCTTAACACTAGCTAGTAGCGCCTTACGATGAAACTCTATTTCTTCCTTATTTCCTGCTTCGTAAGCGTCTTCTAAGCGATAGTAATCCGCCAAAGGGAACTTCGAATCAATAGGTAAATAAACATAATCCTGACCTTCTTGTCCCGGAAGTTTAATCGCATATTCAACCCGCTCGTTAGAAGAGGCAACCGTTGCAAATTCTCGTTCATATTGAGCCGGTGTCATAATATCTTCGATAATTTGACCAAGTTGCAACTCTCCTAAAATACCTCGAGTCTTCGTATTCGACAAAACCTTGTTTAGCGTTCCTACATCCCTTGCAACAGTTTGCATCTCCCCTAAACCACGATTAACAGATTCTAACTGACGAGAGACTGTTTCAAAAGAGGACTGAAGTCTGGTTTGTAAGGTTTTTTCTAGTTTTTCTTCAACTGTTTGTCGCATCTGTTCCAAACGGACTTCATTGGAAGCTTGAATTTCTTTGAGACGCTCATCTGTTTTATCCCTATTTTGCGAAAGGTTGTCTGTCATCTCTTGGCGAACCTGAGTGAGACCTTGATACAAATCCTCTCTGACAGCTTGCAGACGATCACTAATGGCAACTTCCAGATTTTTCTGAGCTATCAAATCAGCCTGTCTCGCCTGGTCAAAACGATAATCCAACTGGTCTGACAGATGATCAGCCTGGTCTTCTAAGTTACGTTTCAACTGGTCATCTCGCTTCCCTTGACCCTGAAATAGTAAATAAAGACCCACTAGATTAAGTAACAACAAGATTACAATGATGACGTCCATACTAACTCCTATCCCTGCTGTATATAACCACCACATAGCCAAGTGGACAGAACACTTCAACAGGTTGACCATCAAATTCATTGGAAGCATAGACTTTCTTAAAGAAAAAATTTTCTTCATTCAGTTCATACTTGGCTCCCTTAATCGTCAATTGACAATCTTGAACAGGCAGAAAGGCTAGGTAATGATAACCTGATTTTTCCTCTAGACGACTAGATCCTTGCGGACAATAACAAAGCAGGTTTTGCTGGTCCTGTAGCTGAATTTGTTGCATATAAGGAGCAAGTTGCGTATTACTAGGCAAAAAAACATTTGCCAATCCGTGATCCAATCGCCCCCCAAAAGCACCAAAAATAACGATATCCGCTTTAGGATGTTCTTTTAAAACCGTTAAAAGGGCTAATTCCAAGTCTGTATCATCTTTTTCAGGACAGGCTGTCACCAGTTTGACTGCTTTTTGCTGGATCCAGTCAAACTCTTTTTGCGTCACAGAGTCAAAGTCCCCAACAGCGTAGTCAAGGGGTAGCCCTTTCTCTAACAGCCATAAAGCGCCTCTATCAACTCCGACCATCCAATCAACATCTGTATGGTAATAACTCAAATCACCACCTGCAAATACCCCTATCTTAGTCATGAAGTTTTTCGCGAAGAAGCTGAATTCGCTCAGCTACATCCCCTTTAAAGACATAGGAACCCGCAACAAAGATGGTAGCACCTGCTTCCTTTGCAACAGCAATTGTATGATCATCAATACCACCATCTACTTCGATATCAAAATCTAGCTGATTTTGTTTTTGAAGGTTTACCAATTCTCTTACTTTATCCATGGTTTCTGGTAGAAAAGCCTGTCCTCCAAAACCAGGATTTACTGTCATAACCAAGACCTGGTCAACCAAATGCAACACTGGTTTAATGCTTTCAATAGAGGTACCTGGATTTAATACCACTGCAGGTTTGACACCTGTAGCACGGATTTTTTGTAAAGCACCGTGAATATGAGGCGTTGCCTCCACATGGATACTGATAATATCGGCTCCTGCTCTGGCAAACTCTTCGATATGTTGCTCTGGGTTAGACACCATAAGATGGCAGTCAAAGACCAACTTACTATGGGGACGAAGGGCAGCAACTACACCCGCACCAAAGCTAATATTAGGGACAAAGTGCCCATCCATAATATCAATATGAGCGTAGTCTGCTCCTGCTTCTTCTAAGCGTTTGATTTCTCGTTCAAAGTTGGCATAGTCTGAAGCGAGAATAGATGGAGCGATTTTGTAATGTGACATACGAAACTCCTTTATTTCGGTATTTTTTTAGCTGTTTTTTTATAGGTTTCACGACGATTCTCAATTTCACTGAGAAATTGCAAATAATTATCAAAGCGAAAACGGGCTATTTGACCAGCTTCAACAGCTGGCTTCACAGCGCAGGCTGGTTCATGCGTATGGGTACAGCTACGAAACTTGCAAGCTTGACTTTCTTCCTTTATTTCAGGAAAAGCATAATTGAGTTCTTCAGCTGTGGACACTTCATAGTCCAAAGATGAAAAACCAGGTGTATCTGCTATTTTTCCACCATTAAGATTGTAAAAACTAACAGCACGTGTTGTATGGCGTCCTCGCCCTAGGCTATCTGATATCTCCCCTGTTTCAAGCTGTAAGTCCGGAGCAATCGTGTTGAGAAGAGTCGATTTCCCTACACCGGTTTGCCCCATAAAAACCGTGATTTTACCAGTCAACAATGGCAAAAGCGCCTCTTTACTGGTCACAAAATCATATCCTATTTCCCTATAAACTTCCTGAAACTGGTTCAATTCAGAGTCAGTTTTTAACAAATCCATCTTTGAAATATAAATAATCGGGTGAATCCTCTTGTACTCTAATAGAACTAGAAAGCGATCAAGCAAATTGCTATTAAAGTCTGGTTCTTTAGCTGACACAATGACCACCGCCTGATCAATGTTAACAATCGGCGGCCGAACTAAGCTATTTCTTCGTGGTTCAATACTAAGAATATAGCCCTCTGAGTTTTCCTCAGCTGTAAAGTCAACCTCATCCCCCACATAAGGCGTCTGCCCTTTCTTACGAAAATTCCCACGGGCACGCGTCTGGTAAACTTTTCCATCACTTTCGACATAGTAAAAACCTGCTAACGCCTTGATAATTCTTCCTTGCAACTATATTCCTCTCCTAGTTCCTAACCCTTGTTCCTGTAAAGCATCTGCCAGTCTCGCAAAATCGACTAAATCCAAAGCCTCGCCTCGGACACTGGGTGCAAGGTTTGATGAGTTCAAAGCAGCTGTCAACTGCTCCCTTACTTCCTCCCCCTTACCAAAATAACCTATTAGATTATTCCAAAGCGTTTTCCGACGATGAGTAAAACTGGCTTTCGCTACCTTAAAGAAGAATAACTCATCCTTTACTGTCACCGCTGGTTCAGGGCGTCGCACCATTTTAAGAATGGCAGAATCTACATTTGGCGCTGGTACAAAGACTGTCCGTGGTACGACAAAAGCAACCTTGGCAGTCATGTAATACTGAACAGCAATGGATAAACTTCCATAAGCTTTGGTATTCGGTTGAGCTGATATCCGATCTGCTACCTCTTTTTGCATCATGACTACAAACTCGCTAAAAGGAATCCTACTTTCAATCAAATGCATAAGAATGGGGGTCGTGATATAGTAGGGCAAATTAGCCACCACTTTAATAGGCAAATCAGGATTTTTAAAATTCTGTATATGTCGTGCCAAGTCAACCTTGAGAATATCCTCGTTAACAACTGTCACATTATCAAAATCACGCAAGGTATCTGCTAAAATCGGTACCAAACGATTATCAATCTCAAATGCCATAACTTCTGCTGCGTTTTCCGCTAAAAACTCGGTTAAGGCTCCGATACCAGGCCCGATTTCAATAACATTAACATCTTTGTCAATTTCAGCTGTATCGACAATCTTTTGTAAAATATTCGTATCTGTCAAAAAGTTCTGCCCAAAGGACTTTTTAAAAGTGAACCCATGACGCTCTAAAATAGCGCGCGTCACGCTGTAATCTGCAATCCGCATGTATTCTCTTTTCTAACTGTACTGCTTTTATTTTAACATAATTCCTTACATTTTACCTAAAAATTTATAAGTAAAAATATTGACTTTGTCTCCCTCGTACGAGACACCCCTTCTTGATTCCTCTCTATTCCGATGCATTTCTATTGAAAGATTTCTTTCACTTTTCATCAATTACCTTGATACTCTTTCATCGCCTTTTCCAACTCGTGCAAGGTTATTCCAAAAAGTTCCAAGCGTTTAAGGAGCTGCTTACCATTAGAATATCCGATACGAAGAGTCTCCCCTAAAAACTCCCGCCGTTTGCGGCTATCTTTCCCTGCTAAAAAACCGAAACGAATCAAATCACTTCTGCTAATGTCACAATATTTTTCTCGTTTCTCATTTTTTGTAACCTGTGCCAAGGCAGTTTTCAAATCTTCATAGCTAGCATGTTCAACACCTAAAGAGCGACCTCTACTCTTAGACTTGGGTCTTGCCTCATCCCTTCTCAAAAAAGCATGCTGTACGCTAGGGATAGCTGTTGTGATTAACCGCCTGATCCGTTCGCCATTGTAGTCTGGATCCGTAAAAACAATCACTCCATGCAGTTCATGAAGTCGAGCAATCCGTTTCATATCTCTATCATCGATAGCCGATCCCCTGGTTTCATAGGTTTCAACTTCAAAATATCGCCTAAGATTAGCCGTATCGTCCCGTCCTTCCACAACAATGACTTGCGAAATTCTTTTTCTCATTTTTTAATCCCTCAAACCGAAAAGACGTTGGGCATTCTCATAAGTCGCTACTGCTACTTCCTCAACTTCTAAGTCACGGAGTTCCGCTATCTTTTCAACTACATAACGTGTGTAGGCCGTCTTGTTTTCCCGACCACGCTTAGGAACTGGAGCTAGATAAGGAGCATCTGTCTCGACTAAAATCTTATCCAGTGGCAACTTCGTCGCAGCTTCTTGGATATCCAATGCTTTTTTAAAGGTTACCACCCCTGAAAAAGAAATCATCATCCCTAAATCTAGGAACTTTTCTGCCATTTCTAATGTTCCTGAGTAGGAATGCATAATGCCTCCACGAGATCCTACACCCTCGCTTTTGATAATAGCGTAAGTATCCTCTAAAGCCTCCCGTGTATGCACCACAAAAGGTAAGTTACAGTTTTTTGACAGTTGAATTTGACGACGAAAAGCGTCCTCTTGTACTTCCTTCGAAGCAGTCATCCAGTGATAATCTAGTCCAATCTCCCCCAGAGCCACTACCTTAGGATGCTTAAGTTTCTCTAACAAATAGTTCTCCACATCATCCGTATAAGTCCCAGCTTCTGTAGGGTGCCATCCAACTGTTGCAAAGAGTTGGTCGTAGTTCTCCACCAGTTCCAAGGCACGCTCGATGGTTGGTGTGTCAAAACCTACGATGTTCATACGAGTCACGCCCATCTCCGTTGCCAAGGCCAACTCTTCCTGCTCACGACCCGCAAATTCTTCCACATTCAGATGTGTATGTGTGTCAAAAATGTTCACTTTCAATCCTCCCATTTCTTTTCTCCATTATACCAAAAGGCAAGCAAAAAACCAGTAGTCTCGAGTCTCTACTGGTTTTTAATCGTCTATTATGCAGACAAGACTTTACGTCCTTTACGGCGACGGCTAGCAAGCACGCGACGGCCGTTTTTAGTTGACATACGGTGACGGAATCCATGTTTACGTTGACGACGGATTTTACTTGGTTGATAAGTACGTTTCACGTTGAATACCTCCTGATAGATTTGTGTATTCGTTTAGCCGGCTATTTTTGATCAGTTACTAAACATACTTTACTATTCTATCGGATTATTTTCCATTTGTCAAGCCTCTATCTTCTTTTTTACAAAATCAAGCTTGTTACTATATTCTGCTGTTTCGGCTACCTGGTGGCATCATAATACGGAATCAAACTTTCTAAAGCTACTTGCATGTGGTGTAAAACGTGTGAATGAGATGTTGCTTGAGACAGATTGACATCCTTCTTCACTAACACTTTACGGACTGCTCCATTAGCTACCTTATCACATAACAAGATGCGATTTTCCTCAGTTCCTCTAAAGATCTGGCTTACTCCATCTATCTGCGCCAAATAATAAACAGAATCTGTCACAGGAACTTGAAGAACACGATTTTGTTTTAAGAGACTGGTTTCATCTTTTTTCGTTCAATGAAACTAACCTCAAGAGAAATCCCAAAATCCTGTGCTGTCCCATACAAGCGTAAAGCAAACATAGGTTCCGTTAAGTCTCCATATCCCTGTAAATACACCCAGAAGTGCGGGCGCAAAATCTGTGCTTGGTTCATCCAATTGCTCACCCTTTGCAACTGAAGTCTAGGATAAAAAGCTTGAAAATCTTTTGCCAGGTTTGTAAATTCTGCCCTTGCAGCCTGCCCTGTTTCTTTGTAAGAAACCATCACATCTCCTAAATCTCCAGCTTTTTGGGGAGCTAGATACTTCCTTCCTTGCAAGTCTATAAATCCCTGAATAGCAGCGTACATATCGACTCCTTCATTTTAAAAAAGTCAGAAGTTTTCTCCTGACTCTTATCCTTCAATATCCACAACGACATATCTGTTGGGCTCGTCACCCTCAGAATAGCTGGTCACACCCTCGATACGAGAAATAATGCGATGGATAATTTTTCGTTCACTGTTAGACATCGGGTCTGTATGTTGACGCTGTCCGAACTCTAAAACTCGATCTGCTAATTTCTGAGCATAACTTTGCAAAACTTCTGCACGATGCTCTACATAATCATTGACATTGATTGAAATGTAGAAGTTTTTTTCATAACGGTTATACAGATAGTTTTGAGCTAGAAGCTGAAGAGATTTGAGGACTTTACCGTGATAGCCGATAATCCGCCCAGGTTCATTCGTATCGATTTGCATATTAATCGTACGACGATTATAACTACTTGATATATCCGCATCAACGTCCATCTCATTCACAATCTTTTGAACATAATCCGTCACCTGCTCAACGACTTCATCAATATCATAACTTGGTTCAAGAGAAATCCCTAAATCATCAAAGTCTCCTGTCTCATCTTGGTTCAACACAGCTTCTGCCACATCAACATCTGAGATAGAATCCTCCTTCAATTTCTGTGCTTCTCGGCGTGCAGAAAGATCGATGATTCCTGTATTTCCAGATAATAACTCTTTTTCCCCTTGCTCTTCTAGTACCGTCTCTACATGTTTTTCATTCTTAAGAATTTCAGACTTGATTTCCTCTGAGATTTCTTGCCCTTTTTCCTCAGCCTTCTTAATAGCTGTAACCACTTTACCTAAATCAACCGTTTCTTGACTCACGGTCTTAACAGGTTCATTTTTTTCATTAATTGTTTTAGGTACACCACGTACAGCTTGCTGATCAGCTTTTGAAACCGTTGTTTCACTAATGGGTTCTACATCAACTTGAGCTGGTTTTTTGCCAAATCCCAAAAAGCCATTTTTCTCACGAGCCAATACTCGAATATGGGCCTTCATACGGGGTAGATCCAACTCATTTAGACCTTTTTGAATTGCTTCTTCTACGCTTGCTCCTGTAAATACTACCATAAAGCAAGACCTCCTTATTTTCTCTTTTTCTGTGCTTTTCGAAGTGCACGCTTTTTCCTAGCTTCTTTTTCTTTGATAGCTGTAGCTTCTGCTTCTCGTTCTGCAATGATTTTAAACGGATTGTTCAACACCAAGGTTTGCAAAGTCTGATAAGCATTTGAAACGGTCCAGTAAAGGGCTACTCCACTTGCCATTCCAAATGAAAAGAAGGCAATCATTAGAGGCATGAGGTAGAGCATTGCAGTGGTAGCTCCGTTCTTCTCTGCTAGAGACTTATTACTCAACCAAGTGCTGAGGAAGGTGAAACCTGCCGCTAAAATCGGTAAGATAAAGTAGGGATCCGGTTCTGCGATATTGAGCCAAAGGAAGTGTCCGACTTTCAAAAACTCCACACGTGTCAAGGCTTGAAAAAGGGCAAGTAATACAGGAAGCTGGATGAAAAGAGGAAGAAAACTAACATAAGGATTAACTCCCAACTCCTTATAGAGTTGTTGCGTTTCCTGAGCCAGTAAATTACGACTTTCCATGTCTTTTCCTGGATATTTTTCCTGCAAGCGACGCAGATGGGGTTGCGCTTCTTGCAATTTTCTAGATGATGTCATCTGAAATTGAAAAACTGGTAATAAAACCGTCCGAATAAGGATTGTAAAGAGAACAATTCCTACACCGACATTTCCATTAAACGACAAGAAACGGATCATCTCTGCAAACAGATAAACAAAACGTTCCCAAAGACTACTAGAATTTGCATCTACCGTCCCTGTCCCACAAGCTGTAAGGACAAGAAGGCTAACTGCTCCTAAACTAGCTAATTGAACTTTCTTTTTCACTGTGAATACCTTCCTGATATAGATTTGCAAGTTTTAAAACATGGAGGAGATTTTTTTCCACTTCCTGATAATCAAGCTCCTCAACACCCTTTCTTGCAATCACGACAAAATCCTCAGACTGCAAGTGCCAACTGTGTCTGATAAGAACATGGCGAATCTTTCGCTTGATGCTATTGCGTGTAACAGCATTTCCTAGCTTCTTGCTAACCGATAAGCCAACACGAAAATGGGGCATTTCTCTATCCAGATGATAAATGACAAACTTCCGATTGGCCACACTCGCTCCATTTTTAAATAATGCATTAAAATCAATCTTACTCTTGACACGATAGCTTTTCTTCAAAACATCACTCCATCTATCAAAATTAGTACTATTATACCATAATTTCTTAAAAAGCCAATATGGCAAAGTTTTTGGGCACTTCATGTGTCAATTTTTTTAAAAAAGCTCTCAAAAAATTGAACTCTCTAACAATTGATTTCATAAAATAAATAATCTCCACCTGTTTTCCCTCACGAGAAAATAAAGGAGCATACTACAACAATCAGCTTCTTGAAAAAAGGTTGTCAAACAGAGATATTTCTTATTCTTTTTAAGCCCTCCCGTAACAAAATAGAAGGTTAAACCAAATTTCTAGAGGGGGCAACAGTCATTCCCCGCCTTTAAACTGTGTTTATTTTTCAAAAAGTTCGGGAAAACGTAGCGAAAATTTGAATTCTCTGCTTATTTATAATAAACTGTATCTATTCTACCAACAAATACAGGTGAGTTTATGAAAATGAATCAACTTCTTCAACAACTAGATGCAGCGAGCCCTGTTCTGCAGGCAAATTTTGGTATTGAGCGAGAGAGCTTGCGCGTGGACCTAGAGGGGCGCGTGACCCAAACGCCTCATCCAGAGGTCTGTGGAGCTCGCTCCTACCATCCTTATATCCAGACGGATTTTAGTGAATTTCAGCTCGAATTGATCACCCCTGTTGCCAAATCAACCCAGGAAGCCAGACGTCTCTTGGGGGCTATTACAGATGTTGCCGGACGCTCTATCAATAGAAAGGAGCGCATGTGGCCCTTATCCATGCCCCCTCACATCACAGAAGCTGACATTCAAATTGCCCAATTAGAGGACGACTTTGAACGCCACTACCGCTCCTATCTGGCTGACAAATACGGCACCAAGCTCCAAGCCATCTCTGGGATCCACTACAATATCGAGCTGGGAGCGGATCTGGTTCAGGCACTCTATCAGGTGAGTGACTATAGAGACAAAAAATCCTTTAAAAACGACCTCTATCTCAAGCTCGCCCAAAACTTCCTACGCTACCGCTGGCTCTTGACCTATCTCTATGGAGCCGCTCCTCTAGCAGAGGAAGGATTTTACAAGGAAGCGCCTCAAGGGCCTGTTCGATCCTATCGTAATAGCGACTACGGCTATGTGAATAAACCCAACATTCAAGTTTCTTACGCCAATCTTGAAGCCTATATCACAGACATTGAGCGCTATGTCAAAGAAGGGGAACTCCTGGCGGAGAAAGAATTCTACTCTGCTGTGCGTTTTCGTGGCCAAAAACCCAATCGTCAGTTTTTAGATCAGGGCATTACTTATCTAGAACTGCGCTGTTTTGATCTTAATCCTTTTGAAGTGACTGGCATTGACCAAGCCACCATGGATACCGTCCATCTCCTGCTCCTAGCCCTTGTCTGGATGGATCAGGCAGACAAGGAAGAAATTGATGGACTCCTCCAAGAAGCTCACGAACTCAATAATCAAGTTGCCCTAGCACATCCCCTAGATCCTCTACCTAATAAGGCAGATGCAGCGCCTGTTTTGGCAGCCATGGAAGCCGTGATTGCCCACTTTGGACTTGGACGCTCCTACCAAGACTTGCTAGAAAATCTCCGTCTAACCCTTACAGATCCTCACCGAACCCTTTCAGGGCAGTTACTCCCTCACATCGAGAACCACTCTCTGGCCAACTTTGGTCGAGAAAAAGCAACCGAATACCAGAATTATGCTTGGACCGCTCCTTATGCTCTGAAAGGCTATGAAAATATGGAACTCTCCACCCAGATGCTGCTCTTTGATGTCATCCAACAAGGAGTTCACTTTGAGATCCTAGATGAGGAAGACCAGTTCTTAAAACTCTGGCACGACCAGCATGTCGAATATGTCAAAAACGGCAACATGACCTCTAAAGACAACTATGTCATCCCTCTTGCCATGGCCAATAAAACTGTAACCAAGAAAATCCTCCAAGCTGCCCACTTCCCCGTCCCTGCTGGAGAGGAATTTACTAGTCTAGAAGCTGGTCTCGCCTACTACCCTTTTATCAAGGACAAACAAATCGTTGTTAAGCCCAAATCAACCAACTTTGGACTGGGCATTTCTATCTTTCAAGAACCAGCCAGTCTGGAATCCTATCAAAAGGCTCTGGAAATCGCCTTTGCTGAAGACAGTGCTGTATTAGTAGAAGAATTCATCGCAGGAACCGAGTACCGCTTCTTTGTCCTAGATGGCGTCTGTGAAGCTGTTTTGCTCCGGGTAGCAGCCAATATCGTCGGGGATGGCATCCACACCGTCAGAGAGCTCGTCGCCCTCAAAAACGACAATCCGTTACGGGGTCGCGACCACCGCTCTCCCCTTGAAATCATTCAACTGGGAGACATTGAACGACTCATGCTCAGTCAACAAGGCTACGGACCGGATGATATCCTACCAGCAGGGGTACAAGTCAATCTCAGACGCAACTCCAACATCTCAACTGGAGGCGACTCGATTGATGTAACCGAGACCATGCATCCTTCCTACAAGGAACTGGCTGCCCAGATGGCGAAAGCTATGGGAGCTTGGGCCTGCGGAGTGGATCTCATCATCCCAGATAATACGATACCATCTCGTCCAGATGCCCCTAACTGCACCTGTATCGAGCTGAACTTTAATCCTTCTATGTATATGCATACCTATTGCGCCCAAGGCCCTGGTCAAGCCCTGACTCCCAAAATCTTGGCAAAACTCTTTCCTGAAATCGGGTAAAGATATAGAAAATCGTAGCACTGATGGTGACTACGATTTTTTTGAGTTGGATAGTATTCTCAAGTGTTCTTCTGCTCATCACCCACATCGATTGAGTCACATGACAGTCCTTTCTTCCTTTGGACTCATTATTAGTCCACTGGATAATCTCCCTAACATCCAGGTATGGTCATACGCTTTTCGGTATTAACTGACTCTTACCAAACACCATACACTTCCAAATAATTCCTTATACTAGACAAGTATTGGTGCTCTTACATTTTGCGAATCTTTTTCAAAAGTTCACTCTACCTATGCTATTTGCTTTAGACTGCTCACTTTATGATTAGTCAGATTGGTACAAACTGACAAGTAAAATAGCCACAGCCTGATATGGTTACAGTCAGCTACAGATTGGCTAGAGAAAAGAACATTTCGTCCTGTCCTCTATTTCTTTTTGGTTTCTTTTCTCAATGATAAGCAGTTAACTTGCTCCAACCCAACTTCTATGGTAAAATTACTCCTTATAAACTACTAACTAGTAAGGAATAACTATGAAAAAACAACTTCCAGGGATAGCTTTGATTCTGATCAGCATCCTCATCACAGCATTTGCATGGGCGTCTAACGCTGCCACCAGTCCCTATACAGGAGCGGGCATTGCCCTTACAACTCTTTCTTTGACTTTTATGTTGGCGACACGCTCGCGCATCCTTGAAAAATGGTTCCACGGAATTGAAAGTATGTATTTCTTCCACAAGGTTCTCGCTATCTTTTCCATCGTCTTTCTGATTTTGCACCAGTACATGATGGGGATTTCGGGTGCTAGCACAGCTGGCATCATCGGGGAAGTATCAATCCTCCTCTTTCTGTCTATTATCGGGATTGCTTACCTTGGACACAAGATTAAGTACGAGATTTGGCGGATCGTTCACCGCTTGGTTTATGTTGCCTATATTTTGGGTCTAGTCCATGCTTACATTCTTAGTCCTGTTAGTCTCTTTAGTTTCAGTCTCCTGTCCTTGGTCGTCAATGTCTTTGCAATTCTAGGAATTTGGTCTGGCTTTTATATGATTTTCCTTTACCAAGAGTTTGGTTTTAGCTACTACGGTCGGGTAGCAGGGATTCGCCACCTCAATCATGACACGACGGAAATGAAACTCCACTTAAACAAGGAGTTTGACTACCAGTTTGGACAGTTTGCCTTCATTAAAATATTGGAAAAAGGTTTTGAAAAAGCTCCCCATCCGTTTTCCATTTCTGGTGGACGGGGCAAGACCCTCTACTTCACGATTAAGGGTTCTGGAGACTACACAGGGCAAATCTACCGTGAGCTTCAAGTTGGTGCCAGAGTCAAGGTGGACCGGGCTTACGGTCATATGATTTTAGAAGAAGGCCGCGACAAACAAGTTTGGATTGCTGGAGGGATTGGTATTACACCTTTTATCTCCTACCTACGTGAAAATCCTAATTTGGATAAGCAGGTGGATTTCTTCTATGCTTATACAGGAGCTGAAAATGCTGTGTATCTGGAGGAACTCCGGGCCTACGCTGAGAAAAATCCCAAACTCCATCTGACTCTTACAGACAGCAATGTAGATGGCTACCTCAACTTTGATAACTATGACCTGACGGATGACACCACCGTTTTCATGTGTGGTCCACTTGTCATGATGAACAATTTTGCCAAAACCTTTGAGGAAAAAAATCCTAAAGCTGAGCTGGTATATGAAGGCTTTAGCTTTAGATAAAACGAAAGGAATCAAGCAAAGGGCTTGCTCCCTTTGACCACAAATTTATGAAAAAAAATACCCAAAACCTTATCCTTGGTGGGGCTGCCTTAACAGCAGTCGCCGCAAATGCTGTTCTCCTTTTGACCAATAACCTCGGGAAAAGTGGGAACGCAACAAATGCAAGCATTTCAGCTTCCACATCATCTTCAGGCACTACATCTAGCACCAGCGCAAGCAGCAATGCTAGTCTGACAGACGGCACCTTTACTGGGACAGTCACGTCGACCAATCGAGGCGATTACCAGGTACAAATTACAGTTGCTAGTGGCCAAATCACAGCGATCGATGTATTGGAATTTCCAAACGAGAATGCTCGCTCGCAGCAAATCAATGCAGATGCGCTGCCAGTTTACACGCAAGAAGCCTTGGCCAATCAATCGTCTACTGTCCAGCTAGTTTCAGGTGCAACTGAAGCCTTCAACGGCTTTACAGGCTCCCTGCAAGATGCTATCAATCAAGCCAATGCCTAAGCTAGAACTGGTCACTCAAACCCTGCAGGCCATGACCTTGCCCTTTACCATTAGCCTGATGGCAAAGGATCGGGCTTTTGCTGAGAATAAGATCGCAGAGCTCATCCCCCATGTTCAGACTGAACTGGAGCGCTTAGAAGAGAAATTTTCAGCCTTCCGTCAGACCTCCTTGGTTTCCCGTTTTCAAGCAGGGGACCAAAGGCCCATCTTTGATGCCGAATTTCAGGAAGTCTATGCCCAGGTTATCGCCCTCAAAAAACGCAGTCAGGGCTATTTTGACCCCTATTTTCAGGGAGGTTACAATCCAACTGGCTTTGTCAAAGGCTGGCTGGTTGAAAAACTTTTTAAACAATGGCTACAACCTATGCTCAGCTACCCAGAGATTGTCGCTGTAGCCTTTAACGGTGGTGGGGATATGCAGGTAAAGGTCAGAGAAAATGAAGACTTTACTTGGCAAATTGGCATCGAAAATCCGGATAATCTGCAGGAGTTTTTGGCCATTTATCCTCTCAAGGAGGGCGCCCTTGCCACTTCTGGACTGGCCAAGCGGGGTCACCACCTAGAAGTGAGGGGTGAAAAAGACCTACTCCAAGTCACCGTCCTCTCAGATAGTCTGGCCTGGGCTGACAGCTGGGCCACAGCCCTTTTTTCTGCAGGACAAGAGCAAGCTGCCCAACTCATCCATCAAGAAAAGCTCACCGCCCTTCTGGTTACCAAGGACCAGCTGATTGCTTACCAAAATGGGCACCATCTGGAAAACAAGCAAGGGT
>NZ_KQ969159.1:66589-73088 GCF_001578805.1 Streptococcus sp. DD10
TGATTTTTGAAGAGTATTAACAGATTGTCTTGGAAAAAATCTGACATCAGCTTCCAGAACTCCCTATCATTGGTATCTTCTTTCCAGCTAGTTTTATTATATACTAGCCCATCCACTTCGCTATCTATCTCCAGCACCGGTCGAACAAAGGAAAACTGAGCGCCATTGGGATTCGTTTGCGGGTTCTCACGCCACTCTCGTAGAGCTTTAAATGTTGCCTCGGAGTAGCTGTCGATATTTTGAGGATGACCACCTTTTCTTTCATCGACATAGCATTTCACAGAAGAAAAAAGCAAGAAAATCCGCAGATTGCTTGATTTTCTTGCTTTTTGAAATGCGACTAGTCCACCACCAACATAGACTTGATGGACTTGCGGTCGTCCATGTCTTTGTAGGCTTGGTTGACGTCTGAGAGTTTGTAGGTATTGGTAAAGACGCGTCCTGGGTTGATGGCACCGTCAAGGACAGCTTTAAGGAGCTCATCTTTGACATAAGTGGTAACAGAGGCTGGACCTCCACCCACGATGGTGTTTTGGGCAAAGGTTGACCCGAGCGGTGTTTTGTCGTAATGAGGCACACCGACAAAGCCGACCCGGCCTCCATTGTGGAGTACACCAAGAGCTTGGTCGATGGCCGCTTCGGTACCGACACATTCTAGAGCGACGTCAGCACCGTTGCCACCCACGATTTCACGGACTTTGGCAATGCCCTCTTCGCCACGTTCAGCCACTACTGCTGTCGCACCAGATGCCAAAGCCATCTCTTGGCGGTCCTTATGACGGCTCATCAGGACAATCTGAGAAGCGCCCCGCATCTTGGCAGCGATGACGGCACATT
Source organism: Streptococcus sp. DD10 (assembly GCF_001578805.1). Taxonomy (GTDB): domain Bacteria; phylum Bacillota; class Bacilli; order Lactobacillales; family Streptococcaceae; genus Streptococcus. The sequence goes on from NZ_KQ969159.1 coordinate 67,427, forward strand.
GGCCAACGGCTCCATCACCGATAACCACCACCCGGTCACCCGGTTTGACATCAGCCACACGCGCGGCATGGTAACCTGTCGGCATAACGTCTGCCAAGGTCAAGAGCGATTTGAGCATGCCTTCCGTGTAGTCAGACGGTTGACCTGGAATTTTAATCAACGACCACTCCGCATGTTGGAAGCGAATATACTCGGCTTGGACCCCACCTGAGAAGTTATCTCCGCCCTGATGGCGGTCACAAGAACCGTCAAATCCAGCACGGCAGGCATCACACTCCCCACAGCCATGGGTGAAAGGTGCAATGACAAAATCTCCCGGTTTGACAGTTGTAATGGCAGGGCCGACTTCTTCGACAATCCCAATAGCTTCGTGACCACTGTTGCCATGACCTTCTTCGATGTCAGGATTGCGGTAACTCCATAGGTCAGAGCCACAGACACAGGTGCGGACAATCCGGATGATGGCATCATCCGCTGCCTGCAGTTGAGGGCGGTCAATTTCTGTCAGACCGACTTGGCCTGCTTTGGTGTAAATAGCTGATTTCATTTAGCTGTCTCCTTTTGATAGTAAGTAATTTTGTGATCCAGTCGACCAAGAGCGGTCTCTAATTCGCTGATGCGCTGGGCCAGCTTGTCTCGTTCATCCAGCAAAATGTCTAGGCGAGCAGATTTTGTAGCATCTCCCTCTTGATAGAGGGCCATGTAGGCTATCAAACTCTCCACTGAGACACCAGCTGACCGAAAGCATTTGACGAATTCGAGGGCCTCCATGTCGGACTCCTGAAGGTCACGGATGCCCGCAGCCGACCGCGTGATGGGCGGTACCAGCCCAATGCGTTCATAATAACGAATGGTATCGGCAGACAGCCCTAGTGTTTGACTAGCAGATTTAATGTTCATATCTAGCTCCTTTCCAGTATCGGACGACGGTTTTCATCACTTGACTCTTCTATTATAACCCTTAGAGTTGACTCCAAGTCAAGTATTTGCCTTCAGAAAATGAAAACTTTATGAAAAATAACGCTCATTTGCAGTAACGTCAGGGTGAGGCACCTTGTTTTGCTCCCGCTTGCGCCTGCGGTAATACATCCCTGTCTGGGTTAAAAGACGAGACAAGCCAATGAGAATGACGCCAAGCAAGGCGAGTTGGTGACCAAAAAAGTAAAAGAGACCTGTTGCTAGAAGTAAGATGAGACCATATTGGGCTACCACACGACGGTCCAGACGGTAAAGTTCGATATTATAGTGAGAAGTAGACAGTGTCCCAACAAAGAAAGCCAGAATAGACAGCACAAAGAAATGCAGACCTAGATCATGATGGTGGCTGTCTTTTAAGAATTCCAAACCAACCGTAAAGAACAAGAGACTGGCCACAATGACATAATGGGCGTAAGAGAGAGCTTTAACGGATACTCGTTGGTGGTGATTGATATTGACAAAGGTCTGGATGATATAAAAGACAAACATGAAGCCCAAACCCATAAAAAGGGTCAAGCCTTCCCAAAAGTTTTGGGACAGGGGATAGGTTTTAAGCACAGCAATGACACTCTCCCCAAAAGTGATAATGGTCAAGAGCTGGCAACGTTCCAAATAATGAGGGAAATTCATACAAATGGGGCGTTTTTTCGAGTTTAAAAACAAAGGCACCACTAGTGGTAGGTAGTAAAGAGGCAATGCAGAGACCGAAAAAGGCAGTATATCCAAAGCTCTGGGGAGAACTGCTAGCGCATATACCACCAGTAACGTAATGGACAGATACATGTCCTTGTTAAAGCCCAGTTTTCTCCCTTTTAGAATATACTGCAGGGCAATGGTCCCATAACTCAAGATCAGCAGGCTATTAAAATTGAGCGGGTTTTCACAAAAAGGCTTGAGACTTGTCGGATCAAAGGTGATGGATAAAGCCAGATTCCCCACAAAGAGCATGAGGACGATGACCGTGTAGATGTCAATCTGCCTCGAATCGCCGTATTTATTGTAGTAAAAGGCTTCTTGATTCCAGACATTGAGCATAACGATAATGGTGGTCAAAAAGTAAAAAATATGTTCCAACTGAACCTGAGGCACATGAATGGCACTGGTTAGCTGACTAATGGTCAAGACAAAGGCCAAGTCAAAAAAGAGTTCATAGTTGGAAACACGCTTGGAGCGAATGGGTGTCATGAGGATTCCTTTCTTTTTTCCTTTGATGCTAGTTCTAACATAGACCAGCACCCTTTCTCCATTTTACCACGTTTTCCTTTTTCTTTTCAAAGAGAATTTTTACAGACGATAGGACTAGTGCAAAAAAAGTTAAACATATCCTTCCCTTCCAGTTAGAACATCTTCTATTATATTACTTATGCTATAATAGAAAATAAGAACTTGGAGGAAAGAACGATGACGTCTATCTATGGTAACTACGAAAGCTACCTGCCTTTGATTTTGGAGAAATTTTCTCAAGATATTCACAAGGAAGCTAAGAAACAGAAGGAAAAAACTTCATTTAAACTCTATGAACACTTTCATGCCCGAATCAAGACTGCTGAAAGCATGATAGACAAGTGCCAACGTAAAGGTTATCCGATCACTACCGAGTCCGCTCTTAAGAAGGTTCGAGATGCTATTGGCGTACGCATTATTACAGGATTTGTCGATGATATCTATCAGTTAGTAGAGTTCATTCGCTCCCTACCAAAAGTTTCGATTTACAATGAAAAAGATTTTATCCGTAAAGTGAAACCAAATGGCTACCGTTCTTACCACATGATAGTTGAGGTTGAAACGCCCTACCCAGACTGTCTAGGTAATGAAAATGGCACCTACTTTATCGAGGTACAGTTGCGTACCATCGCTATGGATTCATGGGCTAGCCTAGAACATCAAATGAAGTACAAACATGATATTAAAAATCCCGAGCGAATTACGCAAGAATTAAAACGTTGCGCCGATGAGTTAGCATCATGTGACTTGACCATGCAAACCATCCGCAACCTTATCCAAGTAGCCAACCAAGAAGAGGACAAAACATGAAAATCTTACTAGCAGAAGACGAAAAACAACTCAACCGTGTCATCACTGTTGCTCTTGAACGCGAAGGCTATCAAGTTGATAGCGTAGAAAATGGATTAGAGGCTGTCAAAAAAGCTCAAGAAAACAGTTATAACCTGATTATCCTCGACATCATGATGCCTATTATGACCGGAATAGAGGCCCTACAAGAAATTCGTGCGAATGGGGATACTACTTACATCATCATGTTAACAGCCATGTCGGAGGTCGATGACCGTGTCAATGGCTTGGATGCTGGTGCCGATGACTATCTCACAAAACCTTTCTCCCTCAAGGAACTTCTAGCTAGGCTCCGATCTATGGCTCGCAGAGCAGATAGTTACACTGATGTCCAGCTACAACTAGGCAATACCGCCCTCGACCTAGATGAGCAAGAAGTTCGTGCAACCAATAGTATCCGCCTGTCCAATAAAGAGCTTCATCTTCTTAAATATTTTATGAAAAATCCTCAAAAAGAACTAAGTAGCCAGCAACTACAAGAGTTGGTTTGGAGCCAAGAAGAAACGGACACAGAGCTAGTTCATATCTACATTTCCTACCTTCGTCAAAAACTAGCTAGTATCCAATCTTGCCTAAAAATCATTGGAGATAAAGAAGGACCGTTCCAACTGATTGAAACTTCAGGAGAATAACCATGCTTAGAAAACTGCGCATTCGATTTATCCTCATCGCTACCCTCTGCTCTAGTCTTGTTATCATTGGATTTTCAGCAGCCTTAAATATCACCATCTATACCCAGACCTCTGCCAATATTCGTACAGTTCTCTCTGTGTTAACTGCAAACGATGGTGAACTCCCTATCACAAACGACATTGAAAAAGACTTGACTAGCCAAAATATCCAAGCAGGAAGCATCTACAATTTCCAATACTTTTCTGCTAGTGCAACGGCTTCTAATGTAACAGTTAATCTTGGTAACATCCAATCTATCAATGAAGAAGTTGCTCTTGAGATGACGAATAACTCTCTCTCCTCAAACAATGAATATGGAACCCTTATCTACAACAATCGTTATTTTTCCTATCAACTTAGCCAGAAAAAAATAGTCAGCTCCTCGTCTTTTTAGAAACAACAAACTACTATCGTGAGCGTTCAAACTTACTTGGCGGCACTTTCTGGACTTCAATCGGTATTTTAGCCTTTCTCATCCTAGCTATCTCCTTATTATCTGGTATCGCTATCCACCCTTATATCCTCAACTACGAAAAGCAACGGATGTTTATCACCAATGCTGGACACGAACTCAAAACTCCCCTTGCCATCATCTCCGCAAATACAGAGCTACAGGAACTCATAGAAGGAGAAAGTGAGTGGTCTAAGAGCACCAAGGAGCAGACAGAACGTCTTAACCAGCTGATTGCACGCCTCATCCGACTCTCACGCTTGGAAGAGCAAGAAGAAATCCATACCAGTCAGCAAAATATCTCACCAATCCTTGAGAAAGTCTCCCAAGCCATGATTCCACTCATGCAGCAAAAAGGGCTAAGCTACGAGCGCAATATCCAAGCCAATCTTGAAGCGATGATTGCCCAAGAAGAAGCCTATGAACTCTTTAGCATCCTTTTGGATAATGCCCAAAAATACTGTGACGATAAAGGGAAAATTAGCATCACAGCCCAACAAGTTCGACATAGATGGCGAAAACAAGTTCGTATTGATGTTTCAAATAGCTATGCAGATGGTGAAAATGTGGACTTTAACCGTTTCTTCGATCGATTCTATCGTGCAGAAACCTCTCACAATAATCAAAGTGTTTCAGGCTATGGTATCGGCCTGTCTATGGCGCAACATTTGACGCAACTCTTTGGAGGAAAACTCACCGTTTCCTACCAAAATCAGACGGTGACCTTTAGTGTCTTTCTCTAAAGTCGCTAAATCGCTCTATTCTATCACTGTAAGTGTAATAGCGGTTCAAACTAATCAATTAGCGCAGAGTAGAGACGTCAGAAAGGTTACTTAACTCCATCAAGTGACGACATCCCATTTGTTAAATGAACGCTTCAAAAGGGGGCATTTCTGCAAGAACAGTTGATTCGTCCTCTACTTTAAATCAACAGATAAAAACCAGTGGAAGTTGGTCTAACACACCATTTCCACTGGTTTTTTATTTTATCAGAGGTAGCTGATGAACTTCTTCAACTAGCCAAGATTTCTTTCCATTCCTTTTTCAACTAGCCTTGCATCATGACTCTATGACAAGACTAGCAAAATGAGCTAGAATTTTTTGCGTTTCTTCTCACCTACTAGAGCAGCAAGACCTAAAATTCCCATAGCTGCTAGAGTTGCATCAAGTCCTACTTGATCTCCTGTTTCTGGTAGGCTTACTGACTGTCCTGTTTCTTTCTTCACTTCTCCTTTTTCTACAATACTTGAAGAAGCTAAATCTGTTCCAGTTCTAGTACCGACTTGCACGATTTCGTCCTGAGCTGCAAGTTTTTCATAGCGATCTAAGATACGAACACTACCGTCCGCTGCAGTTTCCTGCAACTGAAGAAGGTGCCCATCTCGTCCTTCCTGAACCACGCGACGCTGACTTTGAGCGAGATCTGGTGTTGCTTGCTCAATCTTCTTAAACGGTAGAACTTCTTCTTTGATTTCTAAAGTTGGTTTT
>NZ_KQ969159.1:73166-82866 GCF_001578805.1 Streptococcus sp. DD10
CTTAACTCCTTCACTTGGTATGCTGGTTCCGACTTTCCGTCCGACTCTCACAATACGGTGAACTGGCTCTTCTACGATTTGACGTGACTGAATCGTCCGACTACCATCTGGAGCTACTTCCGTATAAATCAACTCTTTACCATTTCGTCCTTCTTGGACAACCTGAGTTTGTCCAGCATAAAGATCAAACGTTGCCTCTTCGGCAGTTTCAAACTCAATAACTCTTTCTTCTACTTGAAGCGAAGGTTTTTCAGCTTCTACTGCTGCCTCACCTTTTTCAGCAATAACGGTTTTATCTGCTTTAAGATAGACACGATACTCTTTTACAGTCTGACCATTTTCGGAGCTAAAGCGAACTAAAACAGGTAACCGATCATCCTTAGCATCTACGATTGTAACAGCAGCATGCTGATCGCCTGTTGCTGTAATCTTAGGACGTTCTCCACGATAACTGAGATGATAATCTGTCTGACCATCCGCAAGTTCTGACAAAGCTTGACCAGCTGCAAAAATTTGACCAGCTGCAACACTTGCTGCCTCTTCACTTGGACGAAGGAAGGACAACTCAACGACAGCAACTCCATTTTTATTGGCTTTCCGGTTCATCCGCAGACGCAAAGCACTACTACTTGTCGGTGCAAAGCGCAACTGAATCTCTTTTCCAGCTACCCAATCACTACTTGCTGTAAATGGTACTTCTTCCCAATTATCTGGATTATTGAAGGAGTGATTTCTTTCATGAAGAGCGTAGTTGTTATAATAAGTTGGCGCATCATAGGCAGGCCCCACATAACGTTCTAGAACAAGACTTTCCGGAGCATCCGTACCACTATCTGCAAAAAAGAGAACGCGAGCTTGGTTGACCGTTTTTTCTTTTACTTGACCATTTTCGCGGAAAATGACACCGAGCGCTACTTCTGGATTCTTATCTGGATGTGCAGACCAGTTGGTCCAACGACGGTTTTCATTTGTATCACCATCATTGATATAGTCCACACGATCCTTTGAATTCTCATCAGAATCATTTGTTTCCGTTGCAAAAGCTTGATTGCTCGTATCTTCGTAATTTGGATTATCCGAAAGACTTAGGGCTGGTTCATCTGTTATTCGTATGTTTGCTGTAGCGATCAAATCTGTCCCCACTATCTGTCCATGAACAACTATTTCTTTAGCTGTCTTTAGACTCTCCTCCGAAACAGGTTCCCATACAACAGCTAAATTCTTCGCATGATAATCTGCCTCTCCTGTGAAGTAAACTGGTAGAGTACTTGGTAAGGTAAGATTTTCACCCCTTTGTAGTAATGTTGAGATAGTCCTTGCTGCAACAGGTTTAGATGAAAGTAATGTCTCATCATCTGTAAAGTGCAAACGATATTCTGCCACTTTCTCCCCATTTTCAGCCTTGACAATTACTCGAACAGGGTCATCTGCTGCTACTGATGGAACGATGGTCGCTAAACCATGATTGCTGACACTAGCACTCACCTGACCTTTTCCTTCTTCTGGTTTAGGCAAGTAGTAATCCTGCAATCCAGGGTTAAAGCCAACAAGGTCTTTTCCATCTACTTGAATCGTTACTTCAGCAGTCTTTTCAGCCGGGACTTGCTTAGCAAAGACTTGGAGTTCTGTAATAGATACTCCGAACTTATCATCTAACCGTTTCATTCGAATTCGAATAGCATAGGTGTCAACCTTATCAAAGCTAAAGTTTGTCATCCGACCTGCTTGTAATTGTTCAGGCGCCTTCAGATTTGTAACAGCTTTCCAGTTGTGGTCGTCATTAAAGACATGTTCCTCACTCGCAACAAAAGCAGGATCTTTTGGTACCGTCGGAATAGCTTGACCTACATAGTACTCGATAACGTACTCTTTTGGAACCCCTACTCCGTGGTCTTCATGGAAAGCGACATTGAGATTATCCACAGAGCGTTTGCTAAGGATACCTGAATCTCCAAACAAGATTCCTGCCGAAGCTTCGCTTTGACGATTCCAGTTCGTCCAACGATTGGCTGGTTCATTGCCATAAGAAATCACTTTATCATTAAGATTAGATACCAAATCACTCTTATTTGAGTCTGATGCAAAGGCAAGAGGAAGCTCAGATCCAGTCCATTGATCGGAGATGTTCGCGCCATTTGTCACTTGAGTCGATACTCTCACATGAAGTTTTGTTGTCCAATCACTATCTTGGAGTTTCCCAGTAACAGTAAAGGCTCCTTCTGTTGCATATTGATTAGGGTCAATATGATCCCAAATAACCTTGCTAGAAGATTCATTGCCATTTGATAGGTAGGTTTGCACGCTTTCAGGAAGTTTTGGTGCCACTCCAACTGGTGTCGTTGTGCTGACTTCTTCCACTGCTACAACGCCCTCAACACTAACTCGTGCTTGAGCTGGTAAATCAAGGCCTTCAACCTGTCCTTTAAGGGTAAAGCTATGGTAATAACTCAAGGAACCTTCAGGGACTGCTTCCCATGTAACTTTATGTACTTTAGGGAATCCTTTATCAAAGTCAACAGTAACGGTTTTTGGTAGACTTGGAGCTTGGTTCAAACCAGTTACAACCGCTACTGGGCGAATAGACTTGACCACTTTTTCTTCGGTATTAGGGAGAATGTTAAACTGAATCTCTCCTGTCACTTGACCGTATTGGGCTTTCAGTGTCACAAGGCCTGGTTCGTGCAATTCTAGTTGGCCTTTTCTAACCTGAGCTTTCCCGACTCCTTGGCTAGTAAATTCAACACGGTCTGCATTCACTTGTGCTTCTGTACCGTCTTGATAATGAGCAATGACACTTAGTCCAACAGTTTGATCCTCTTTTAGAGTTGCATCTTTCGGTAGAACAAGGTTCAATCGTTCGATTTGTGGTGCTTCTTGCAAGAATTGTACAACATAGTGTTGGCTACTACTTCCGTCATTTGCCACTACAAATAGTTGAGCACGTAAGCCGTTTTCTCTAGAAGCCTGTATCACTTGAACCTGTGCCCCATCTGCTTGAGCCTCAACTACTCCTGGCTCTTGGCCATAAGCAAGAGTTTGGTAAGCAACTCCGTTTTTAAACTGAAGAACTTGATTACCCAAACTTGCTTGAAGATGAACAGTCTGACTAGAACTATCATCCGCCACCACCAAGGTTGCAGTAACCGTTTCACCATTGACCTCTCCATGAGCCACGATATGAGAACCTGCAATTGCTAACTTGCTTTCATCGCTAGCTGCAATTTGCCAAGCCGTAACCTGACTTTTCTGCACGCTACCATCCGTCAAAACAAACTCAACAGACTTATCCACAGACTTCAAATCCGTTGCCGGTGCGATGCGTTTAACAACTGGTAACTGAACAGACTTCCCAAGAACATGTACTTGAGCTTGTACAGACCGTCCATCCACTTGTCCTTCCACCAAAGTCTGACCTTCATGACTGTAATCAGCTTGTGACCAGCTAACTGGACGTTCACCCGTGCTACCATCACTATAGACAACTGTCACACTCGTTGGGAGAGCAGGCGCTTGCCCAAGAGTTGTGCGTAAGCGTGGACTCTCCACTCCAAGGACAGACTTTTCAGCCTGCGTATCCTTGCCTGTAAAGACTGTAACTTGATCCGACTTCAAGTTTCCTGAATAGGCAGAAAGAGTAAATTGTCCTGCTTGCTCAGTAGACTTAACAATGACGAGTCCTTTCCCATTGAAGGCTTTCCGAACCCAGCTGCCATCTGCTTGCGCTTTATAACGTTCCCGACTCGCTTGCTCACCGTTATCTACTCCGACAATTTGTCCTTGCCCTTGCACATTAAAACGAACCAAGTCCTTAGCAGTTGGTACAACAACTCCATCTTTATCGACAATTTCATAATAGATATAGGTCAAATCCTTACCATCTGCAGCAATTGCATGGTCTTCCTTGACCAATCTCACGCCTGCTGGCTCACCTGCTGTGACAATCTTATCACGAGCAATCTCCTGACCATTTTCATCTCGAGCGATAGCTTCAAGACTACCAGGTTGGTAAGCCACCAACCATTCTAGATAGAGCTCATTTGCAGTTGCTCCTTCTTGGTAAGAGCGACCATCACTTGTTTCTTTTTTAGTAAAATGCTTAATGCCTTGTGATTTTCCATTAACCACTAATTCAACACTAGCTGCATTTGAAAAAGCACGAACTGGAATTTCTCCATTCTCATTCGCTACATTAGCACGTAACTTTGCATCTTCCCAGTTCCAGTGAGGTAAGAGGTGAACCATTGGTTTTTTCTGAGCTGATACCCACTGACTTTGGTAGAGATAGTAGTCGTTTTTAGGAATACCTGCTGTATCGACAATACCAAAGTAAGAACTTTTTACAGGAGTGTTGTTTTGGTTGTGCCAAGGAGTTGGTTCACCAATATAGTCTGTCCCTGTCCAGATAAACTGTCCTGCATAACCAGCATGATCACGATCAAATGTCCATGACTCTGTCGCAGTTTTCCCCCAACCTACACGGTCATTTCCATAGTCTGACTGTTCATAATGCCGTTTTTTACTGTTGTCATGATTAATACTTGGATTAAACGGATTGTAGTAAGAACCCCGCGTACGAGTTGCGGATGAGGTTTCCGAACCATATATCAACCAATCTGGGTGTTTGGCTCTTAGTGTCTCATAGTTATTTTCAGCGTAGTTAAACCCTACTGCATCTAATTCCTGAGCAATTTTTTCATGATTTCCACTACCATCACTAAAGCGGAACTTATCTGCCCCCATGGTCACATAGCGAGTCTTATCTACAGACTTAATCACCTGTACCAAACGTTTTACCGTTTCTAATGAATGAGCATCACCACTAGCTTCTCCAATTTCGTTTCCGATAGACCACATTACGATAGCAGGATTGTTTTTTCCTCGCTCAACCATGGTCCGTAAGTCATAGTCTGACCATTTTTCTCCCTTTTTAGCTTCTGGGTGAGTTGCTGGTTTTTCAAAGAATCGTCCGTAATCATATGGTTTTTTACCACCATACCATGTGTCAAAAGCTTCTTCTTGGACCAAGAGACCTAGTTCAGCTGCTATTTGGAGGGTTTGAGCACTGGCAGGGTTATGGGTTGTACGGATTGAATTAACACCCATATCCTTCATTTGTTTGAGACGGCGATATTCTGCCTTGTAATTTTCCTCAGCTCCTAGTGCTCCATGATCATGGTGAAGGGATACTCCATGGAACTTAATCTTTTCTCCGTTAAGTGAAAAACCATCTTGAGCTGTCCAGTTGTAATAACGATAACCAAAGAGATCCTTTTTAGCATCGACTAGCTGACCATCACGATAAATCCGTGTGACCAATTCATAGAGAGCTGGTTGGTCGTCCAAAACAGTCCATAACTGTGGACGTTCAACTTGTAAAACAGCATCTAAGCTAGCTGTTTGTCCTGCCAATATCTTTTGGGCAGCCGTTCTAACTAGCTCTGTGACAGCTGTTCCATCTTTCTTAACAATCTGATACTCAGCAATGACTTCATGGTCTTTGCTGTCACTATTCACTACCTTTGAAGTGACCTCTGTGTCCACCTTGCCGTCTTTTTGACTCTCAAGACGAGGCGTTAAAATAGTGGTTCCGTAGTGAGCTACATGTACCTTGTCCGTCACGTGAAGACTGACATCACGGTAGACACCACTACCAGAGTACCAGCGACTAGATGGTTGCTGGTTTACAACGTGAACAGCAATCACATTTTCACTACCATCTTTGTTAAGATAGTCTGTGATATCATAAGAAAAAGCATTGTAACCATTTGGGTAATGACCAAGCAACTGACCATTAACATAAACTTGGGAGTCCATATAAACGCCATCAAACTGAACGCGTACCCGTTTGTCCAACTGTTCTTCTTCGAGCTTAAAAGTCTTACGGTACCAAGCGTCTCCTCCATTTAGTTGACCTCCCTCATTTTGTGCAGGAGAGTCGTGTTTAAAATCAAAGAAAATACTCCAATCATGTGGTAAATCAAGCTTTTGCCAGTTGGTCAACTCTTTTTCAGAACTGATTGCTTCTTTTTGATCAGCATTCAGTTTAAATTGCCAATCCTGATTGAAATCCTGTTTTCTTTCTTCTATCACCTTGTCCACCTCAAGCTGACTAGCTGCTTCTAGTTGATTTTCCTTCTCATCAGAAATTGCTCCTTCAGAGCTGGTTTTTTCTCCTGTCTCAACAGTTGCTGCTCGAGGTTGCAATGCTGCTGGTGCTACTTCATCTTTCTCATCCTCTTTAGCTATTAGCTCTTCTGGTACCACGGTCTCCTCTTCAGTGGCATTTGCCTCTTCTGCTTGAACGGTTTGAGCAGCTAAAAAGCTAGCTCCAATCATAACTGAACAAGCACCGACAGCTAATTTCCTGATCCCATAATGACACTTTTTATTCCACCGATATTTTTCCATCTTTTTCTCCTATTGTTTTCCTTCATTTTCTCTATCCTTACCTCAAACGTAAAAATAACCCTTCCTTTCAGGGCAAGCTATAAGGGTAAAAAAGAAGGTAGGAAAACGCTTTCTTTTGTTACTATAACTATATAAAAAATTGTACCTGATTGCAATAGGAAAATAAAAAACACTAAATTAAGAGAGTTTTTTCTAAATTAAGTATAGTAATTTTCTCGTCCTGAAGGAGAGCTAGAAAACTAGTTTCCTCATGAGTCGTGAGAACAACCACCAACATGCTACAAGCATGCCATCCAGACGATTGAACGATTACGATAGAATCTCGTAGACAGAGCTAGAAGCCAATAAACAAATCAAAAAGACAAAAAAAGACCTGCATAAAGCAAGTCTTTCAATCACGCACCAGTAATTGATTGAACTCTACTCCCGTTTTTTAAAACCTCAGTAGAATGTCTAATCAAACTTGCGGAGCTACGTCATTGAAATCAAAGATTTCTGACTGATCGCTTAGTTATTCAAAGCTGCTGCCATTGTAGCTGCAACTTCTGCTTCAAAGTCGTTTGAAGCTTTTTCGATACCTTCCCCAACTTCAAAGCGAGCAAACTCAACTACTGAAGCATTCACTGACTCAAGGTAAGCTTCAACTGTCTTGCTATCATCCATGATGTAAACTTGTGCAAGAAGGGTATAAGCTTGGTCCACTTTAGTATTGTCCAAGAAGAAGCGATCCATTTTACCCGGGATGATTTTGTCCCAGATTTTTTCTGGTTTGCCTTCGGCAGCCAACTCAGCTTTGATATCTTCTTCAGCTTGAGCAACAACTGCATCTGTTAATTGAGCTTTTGAACCAAATTTCAAGTGTGGAAGAGCTGGTTTACCAACCATTGCACGACTTTCATTATCTTGGTCGATCACGTGGTTGAGTTGAGCCAATTCGTCTTTGACAAATTGTTCATCCAACTCAGTGTATGACAAAACAGTTGGTTTCATCGCAGCGATGTGCATAGAAATTTGTTTTGCAAGGGCATCATCGCCACCTTCCACAACAGAGATAACACCGATACGGCCACCATTATGTTGGTAAGCACCAAAGTGTTGTGCATCTGTTTTTTCAACAAGAGCGAAACGACGGAAGGAGATTTTCTCACCGATAGTTGCAGTTGCAGAAACATAGGCAGCTTCAAGCGTTTCACCTGAAGGTATTGTCAAAGCAAGTGCTTCTTCATTATTAGCTGGTTTACCTTCAGCGATTACTTTTGCAGTTTCGTTTACCAATTCAACGAATTGAGCATTTTTCGCAACGAAGTCAGTTTCAGCATTCACTTCAACAACTGCTGCTACGTTACCATCCACATAAACACCTGTTAAACCTTCTGCAGCAACACGGTCAGCTTTCTTAGCTGCCTTAGCCATCCCTTTTTCACGAAGCAATTCGATTGCTTTTTCGATGTCACCATCAACTTCAACCAATGCTTTTTTAGCGTCCATGACACCAGCACCAGATTTTTCACGCAATTCTTTTACAAGCTTAGCTGTAATTTCTGCCATTTTTATTCTCCTCTTTTTTATCATAAAAATAAGAGGACTGGGCTGAGCCCTGCCCTCTTAGGTTGGTTACTTATTGAATTAGATTAAGCGTTGTCGCCTTCTACAACTTCAACGATTTCTTCGATTGAATCTGCTTGTGTTTCAGTTGCTGCAAATTCTGCTTCTACAGCTGCAACACCGTCTTCACCTTGACGTCCTTCGATAATCGCATCAGCCATTTTAGCAGTGATAAGCTTAACAGCACGGATAGCGTCATCGTTAGCTGGGATGATTACATCGATATCATCTGGATCAGTATTTGTGTCAACCATTGCTACAACTGGGATACCCAATTTCTTCGCTTCTTTCACAGCGATTTGCTCTTTATGAGGGTCAACAACATACATTACATCTGGAATACGAGGCATGTCTTCGATACCACCCAAGAATTTTTCAAGACGAGCGCGTTGTTTGTTCAACAATGCTACTTCTTTCTTAGGAAGAACGTCGAATGTTCCATCTTCTTCCATGCGTTTGATTTCTTTCAAACGAGCAATTCGTTTTTGGATAGTGTTCCAGTTAGTAAGGGTACCACCCAACCAACGGTGGTTGATGAAGTATTGACCTGCACGAACAGCTTCTTCTGCAACAGCATCAGCAGCTTGTTTTTTCGTACCTACAAACAAAATCACTGCATCGTTAGCTGCTGCGTCACGAACAAATTCGTAAGCTTGGTCAGCCAATTTTACAGTTTGTTGCAAGTCGATAACGTGGATTCCGTTACGTTCTGTGAAGATGTATTTCGCCATCTTAGGGTTCCAGCGACGAGTTTGGTGACCAAAGTGTACACCAGCCTCAAGAAGTTGTTTCATTGAAATTACTGCCATGAGTATTTCTCCTTTTTGTTTTTTCCTCTCTCTGACGTCAGCTCGCAGAACAACCCGAGGGCAACAGCACCACGATGGGTCAAAGATGAGTATTATCGCTTACACGACAAGTACCATTATAGCATAGTCACTTCCCCTTTTCAAGTGATTTTCTTTGAAAAAATCATTTTCAAGTCTTGACGAAATTCTTTTTTTACGATAAAATAATAGAAGTTGTGGCGGTATAGCCAAGTGGTAAGGCACGGCTCTGCAAAAGCTTGATCGTCGGTTCAAATCCGTCTACCGCCTTCATTGTTTTATTTTCTGTTGATAGAAACCAGAAGGTCCTCGAAATCGAGGGCTTTTTTGGTGTTTTAAATTCTCAAATTAAGTACACATTTTCTCCACAGGAGATTTCATAAGGTGTCTTCCAATTAAGATATTTTCGTGGCTTATTATTCATTTCACCTGTTTCTACGTTTTTCACATTTTCATTTTTTTGTAACAATAATACTATGTTTCTAAAAACTGTCTTTTAATTTCTCCATCAAGTTTTTCCTACCGTTGACACTCTCTCCCATGATAATCATCCCAAAAACTAGTTTGTTAACTACGGTTATGACTAATTCATAGTATTTCATTTATTTAGGAAGAGTGTATTGTAATAGCTGCTCTTGTAATATTTCTAGTAAAGATTCAATCATTTTCTTTTTCACCTTATACTTGAATGGTTTGTTTTTCATAAAAATTGATAATAACATATCATACTCAATGAAAATCAAAGAGCAAACCAGGAAGCTAGCCGCAAGCTGTACTTGAGTACGGTAAGGCGAAGCTGACGTGGTTTGAATTTGATTTTCGAAGAGTATCAATCGTTAACCAACAATTACGAGCTAGTT
>NZ_KQ969159.1:83452-110862 GCF_001578805.1 Streptococcus sp. DD10
TGAGTATTAAATGAAAAATGAGATTCTTAACATAAAAAGAGGAAGGAAACCGCAAATTTCCATCCTCTTTTTACTAATATCCCTTCATCTCACGCTTTTTACCCTCCAATCACGAGACGCCCATTCTTGTAGACATGGGTGACGAGGTTGGTAGCAAAGAAATAAAAGAGGTAATCGAGATTTGGTGCATCAAATATGGTGATATCCGCCTGTTTGCCTCTGGTAAAGGAACCTATCGTGCTCGCCCGGTCCACGGAGTAAGCGGCGTTAATGGTCACGGCATTGAGCACTTCAATCGGTGTCAGACGCATCATAAAGCAGCCTAACTGCATGGCGAATTGGAGATTGGCTGTCGGGCAAGAGCCTGGATTGCTGTCTGTCGTAAGAGTAATAGCCATGCCAGCATCTAGCATTTTACGCGCTGGTGCATAGGTGTCTTCCATGAGACTAAAGGTGGTAGCAGGCAGGAGATTGCCAATCACCTTGGCTTTGGCCAACTTTTCGATGCCCTCGTCTGTGATCATCATGAGGTGCTCTGCACTAGTAGCTTCTAGCTCTGCTGCTACATCCACACCGCCAATCGAAGCAATCTCATCGGCATGAATCCGCAGTTTGTAGCCGAGTTCCTTGGCCTTGGAGAGCAGGTAGCGGGATTCCTCAGCCGTAAAGACCCCTTTCTCACAAAAGATATCACAAAATTCCGCTAAGTTTTCTGCCTTCACTCGTGGCAGCATGTCCTTGACGATCACATCCAGATAGGCTTGGGAGCGTCCCTTGTACTCTTCTGGGATGGCATGGGCTGCCATAAAGGTCGAAACCAAATCTATCTCATGGTCTTGGTTTAGCTTTTTCACCACTTCTAACTGCCGATGCTCCGTCTCCCAGTCGAGACCATAGCCACTCTTAGCTTCCACTGTCGTCACGCCATGTTGGAGCATATAATCTAGCAGCCGTTTTGACTTGTCATAAAGAGTCGTAAAGTCCGATGCCCGAGTCGCCCGGACCGTACTGAGGATCCCACCTCCTTGGGCTAGGATATCTAGATAAGAAACACCCGCCAGCTTCTTGGCAAACTCATGCTCGCGACTTCCTCCGTAGACCAGATGGGTGTGGCAATCAATCAAACCTGGGGTCGCTACCTTCCCTTCATAGGAACGAAGTTCCGTTTCTGGTCCTATGAGGGCTGCGTCTGGCTCTCCTTGTCCAACTGCTAAAATCTTCCCGCCTTTTAGGGCGATATAGCCATCCTCTAGAATCGTCGCCGTCGCCATTGCCTCTCCAAACAAAGGATGACCGACATCACGGGGGCAAAATACTTGGTTAAAATGGGTTAAAATCAGATCTGCTGTCATAAAATCTCCTTTCATGGATGAAACAACAAGGAGAGAGTGCGCCATCACGGAAGTATCTGGTAAAAGTGAGATAAACTGCCAACTCCTAGATTTCTCTCCCTCACCTGATAGACCTGAGTGCTAGAAAAGTTCCTGCCTCCGTCAGGGAATGGATTGACACCCTCAGCTACCAGCACCAACCTACCCAGCCTGACATGTGGAGCAAGGCCTTTATTCTCAAATGGTTCGCTTTCTCCCTATCTTCATTCTACTTTTTCATTTCTATTGTAAACAAAAATAGTCTATTCATCGTCAAATTTTTTCAAAATAAATTTTAGTTTATTTTTTTTGCATTTTTATTTTTTTTGACTCTAAATAGACGGTCCTTTATTATACTAAAGAAAAATATGCTATTGTTCTTTAGTTGTTTGATTCTTTGACAGACCTTCCTTCTTCATTAGAAACAGGAAATGATTTGGTGGATGGATCAAACGGGAACGGCAACTAAAAACCATAGAAAACATGAAGGAGGGTATGAGGATGACTCATTATGATGAACAAGCTATTGCTGCAGCTATGACTGTGAAGCTGGATTTTGACCAACTTCCTGAGAAAACGGTCTTCCAAGAAGGTATCCGGCGGGCACCTGACCGTGGCTTCCGACTGACGCAAGCTCAGACTGAAGTAGCTCTCAAGAACGCTCTGCGGTATATTCCACGGCGCTTTCATAAGGAATTGATCCCTGAATTTCTAGAAGAACTCAAAACGCGGGGACGGATCTACGGCTACCGCTTCCGTCCAAAAGACCGGATCTATGGCAAACCAATCGATGAATACAAGGGAAACTGCACAGCTGCGAAAGCGATGCAAGTCATGATTGATAACAATCTCAGCTTTGAAATCGCCCTTTATCCTTACGAACTGGTCACCTATGGGGAAACAGGATCTGTCTGTGCCAACTGGATGCAATACCGCTTGATCAAAAAGTACCTGGAAGTCATGTCAGATGATCAAACCCTCGTGGTCGAATCAGGTCACCCTCTTGGCCTCTTCCATTCGAAACCAGAAGCTCCACGGGTCATCATCACCAACGGCCTGTTGGTCGGTGAGTACGACAATATGGAAGACTGGGAAGTCGCTGAAGAGATGGGTGTGACCAACTACGGTCAGATGACAGCAGGTGGTTGGATGTATATCGGACCTCAAGGGATTGTTCACGGAACTTTCAACACCCTTCTCAATGCTGGTCGTCTCAAACTAGGAGTCGCTGATGATGGGGACTTGACTGGTAAACTCTTCATCTCCTCCGGACTTGGAGGAATGAGTGGGGCTCAAGGCAAGGCAGCTGAAATCGCTCATGCGGTCGCAATCATTGCTGAAGTGGATGCTTCCCGGATTGAAACCCGCCACTCTCAAGGATGGGTCAAAGAATTAGCTGAAACGCCTAAGGAAGCCTTGGATCTGGCACAAAAAGCCTTGGCTGCTAAAGAATCTACCTCCATCGCTTATCACGGAAATATCGTCGATCTTTTAGAATATGTCAATGCAGAAAACATCCATGTAGACCTCTTAAGTGACCAAACATCTTGTCACAATGTCTACTCTGGAGGCTACTGCCCTGCTGGCATTTCCTTTGAAGAACGGACCCGCCTCTTGGCAGAAGACCAAGAACGCTTCCATCGCCTCGTCGACGAAACCCTGGCTCGCCACTTTGCAGCCATCAAGACCCTCACCCAAAAGGGAACCTACTTCTTCGACTATGGTAACTCCTTCATGAAAGCCATCTACGACTCTGGTATCAAGGAAATCTCCAAGAACGGCTTGGATGACAAGGACGGCTTTATCTGGCCATCCTATGTAGAAGACATCATGGGACCTCTTCTCTTTGACTATGGCTATGGTCCATTCCGTTGGGTCTGCCTCAGTGGCAAGCATGAAGACTTGGTCGCAACAGACCACGCAGCGATGGACGTGATCGATCCAAACCGTCGCTACCAAGACCGTGACAACTACAACTGGATCCGCGATGCAGAAAAGAATCAACTCGTCGTTGGAACGCAGGCCCGTATCCTCTACCAAGACTGCATGGGTCGGGTCAATATCGCTTTGAAATTCAACGAACTCGTGCGCCAAGGCAAGATTGGTCCTGTCATGATTGGTCGTGACCACCATGATGTATCTGGTACCGACTCACCATTCCGCGAAACTTCCAATATCAAGGATGGTTCCAATGTCACCGCAGATATGGCTGTACAATGTTATGCCGGAAATGCAGCACGTGGCATGAGTTTAGTTGCCCTTCACAATGGTGGAGGTACCGGTATCGGTAAAGCGATCAATGGTGGCTTCGGTCTAGTCCTAGATGGCAGCCATCGCATCGATGAAATTATCAAATCAGCCATCGCCTGGGATACCATGGGTGGGGTTGCACGGAGAAACTGGGCTCGTAATGAACACGCTATCGAAACAGCCATCGCCTACAACCACAGCCACCAAGGTAGCGATCACATCACAATCCCTTATCTGGCAGATGAAGATCTGGTCAAGGAAGCTGTCGCAGGACTCTTTCACTAATCCTACAGAAATAGAGCCAAAGGAGAAATTATGGCAAAAATAGTTGAATGTATTCCAAACTTTTCAGAAGGACGCAATCAAGAAGTCATCCAAGGTCTAGCAGATACCGCCCGTAGCGTTGCAGGTGTAACCCTCCTAGACTACTCTTCTGATAGCAGTCACAACCGCAGTGTCTTTACCCTCGTTGGTGATGAACAGTCGATCCAAGAAGCTGCCTTTCAATTGATCCAATACGCTTCCTTGCACATCGATATGACCAAACACCAAGGCGAACACCCTCGGATGGGGGCTACGGACGTTTGCCCATTTGTCCCAGTAAAAGACATCACGACTGAAGAATGTGTCGAAATCGCAAAATCTGTCGCCGCTCGGGTCAATCAAGAATTGAACATTCCGATCTTCCTCTACGAAGACGCAGCGACCCGTCCTGAACGCAAAAATCTCGCCAAAGTCCGCAAGGGGCAATTTGAAGGTATGCCTGAAAAACTCTTGGAAGAAGATTGGGCCCCAGACTTTGGAGAACGCAAGATTCACCCAACTGCTGGCGTCACTGCGATCGGAGTTCGGATGCCCCTCGTGGCCTACAATATCAACCTCGATACGGATAATCTCGAAATCGCAAGTAAGATCGCGAAAATCATCCGTGGATCGAGCGGTGGCTACACTTACTGTAAGGCTATCGGGGTCATGCTAGAAGACCGCAATATCGCTCAAGTCTCCATCAACATGGTGAATCTCGAAAAATTCCCTCTCTATCGTGTCTTTGAGACCGTCCGTTTCGAAGCCAAACGCTATGGTGTTGGCATCTTGGGATCTGAAGTCATCGGCTTGACCCCAGCAAAGGCCTTGATCGACACAGCAGAATACTACTTGCAAATCGAAGATTTCGACTATGGCAAGCAAGTTCTTGAAAACCATCTCTTGGGCTAGGAGGTCACGATGTTACTAACTGAACTCAGCGTTACCGAATTTGCTCAAGTCCTAGGCTCCAGCGCTCCCGCACCTGGCGGGGGCTCTGCAGCCGCTCTTTCTGCGGCAAATGGGATCTCCCTTACCAAGATGGTCTGTGAATTAACCATCGGAAAGAAAAAATACGCCGAATTTGAAGAAGAAATCACAGCCATCCGAGACCGAAGCCAGCAGCTTCAAGACGAGCTCTTAGAGGCCATTGACAAGGATACAGAAGCCTTCAATCAGGTCTCAGCCGTCTTTAGCCTTCCCAAGGAAACAGAGGAAGACAAGGCAAAAAGAAGCCAAGCCCTACAGGAAGCTCTAAAAAATGCGACGCTTTCGCCTTATCACATGATGGAATTGATCCACGAAAGCCTCCTCGTCACCCAAAAGGCAATCGGTAAGTCCAATACCAATGCAGCTAGTGACCTTGGAGTCGCAGCCCTCAACCTCAAAGCAGGACTACAAGGAGCTTGGCTCAATGTCCTTATCAACCTGTCCAG
The DNA here is from genome assembly GCF_001578805.1 of Streptococcus sp. DD10. Classification (GTDB taxonomy): domain Bacteria; phylum Bacillota; class Bacilli; order Lactobacillales; family Streptococcaceae; genus Streptococcus. The sequence goes on from NZ_KQ969159.1 coordinate 88,812, forward strand.
CATCAAAGATACAGACTTTGTCCAAGATCTCCAAGAAAAAGGACAAGCCCTGCTGGATGAAGGAAATAGACTGGCAGATTTGATTTATCAAGAAATTCTAGCTAGTCTCCGTTAAAAAAGAATACTATGGTACATATCCAACACCTTATCCCTCGTGACTACCACGAGTCCAATTGGTCTGGTGGCAAGACGCGAGAACTCTACCTCTATCCTCCAGATGGCGATTATAAAGAACGTCAGTTTGATTTCCGCTTATCCACTGCTTCGATCGAAGTAACAGAAAGTCACTTCACACCACTAGACGGATTTCAGCGGATTCTCATGACGCTCGATCAAGAGATCCAACTACATAACAGGACACAAAAGAATGGGACTGTCCTTTCAGCCTTTCAAAGTTACTCCTTTGATGGAGGTGATTCCCTCTTCTGTAAAGGGCAGTGCCATGATTTTAATCTCATCTACCAACCTACCTATCAGGGAAAGATAAAGGCTGTCGTACCCAATCAAATCATCGAGAGCACAGCTCAATTCCAATTCATTTATGCCTTAAAGGCCATTCGCATCCAACTATGTGAGGAGTCCATCTATACACTAAAAGAACAAGAGCTTTTAGTGATTGAGCAAAACTCTCAAGCAAAGAACATGAAGTTATTGTTTCTACCCTTGCAGTCTTCTGATCAGCCTAGTGCTATTTGGACTGCACTTCGTACACTCTCTTAAAGGAGAACAATGATGAAAGATGCACACAAACAATCGGTGCAGGAGCAAGAAAAAGCCAAATTTAGCTTTGCTGGCGCGACCCTTTATGGGATCAATGCTGTTATTGGCTCAGGAATCTTTCTCCTGCCACAAAAAATCTATGCTGGGCTAGGCCCAGCCTCTCTTGCGGTCATGTTCGGCGTTGCCATTCTAGTCATGTTGTTGTCTGCCTGTCTAGCTGAAACAGCCGGCTATGTCGAAAAAAACGGTGGTGCCATGCAATATACCAAGGCCGCTTTTGGGGATTTCGCTGCTTTTAACGTCGGTCTTTTAGGCTGGGCGGTTACGATTATCGCCTGGGCTGCCATGCTAGCTGGTTTTGCAAAGATGGTGGTGATTACCTTCCCTGCACTCGCTGGAAATGAGCTCATCATCAGTATTAGCATGGTGATTTTGCTCAGTCTCATGAACATCGCAGGGATTAAGACCTCTAAGATCTTCACCCTTACCGCAACCGTCGCAAAACTCATTCCGATCGTTACCTTCTCCCTTTGCGCAATCTTCTTTATCTCAGGAGGGATCAGCCGGGGCAACTTCACACCATTTCTACAACTCGAAGCAGGTGGCAATCTCTTCAACTCTGTCGCTAGTACCGCCATCTATATCTTCTATGGCTTTATCGGATTTGAAACCCTATCGATCGTAGCAGGGGAAATGCGCAATCCTGAAAAGAATGTACCTCGTGCGATTCTAGGTTCGATTAGTATCGTCTCCATTCTCTACATGTTGATCATCGCAGGAACCATTGCCATGATTGGTGGCCGGATTATGCAGACAGGGGCTCCCGTTCAAGATGCTTTTGTCGAAATGATCGGCCCTGTTGGCGCTCCTCTAGTTACCTACGGTGCTCTCATCTCCATTACCGGCTTGAATATCGGTGAATCCATCATGGTCCCTCGTTTCGGTGCGGCCCTAGCGGACGAAAACATGCTACCAAAGAAACTAGGTGAAACCAACAGTAAAGGGGCCCCAGTGATTGCTATTTTGATTTCCGGAGCGATCGCCATCGTCTTACTCTTCTCCGGCTCCTTCGAGATTCTCGCCGCCTTTAGTGTCGTCTTCCGTTTCTTCCAATACATCCCAACTGCACTCGCTGTAATCAAGCTGAGAAAGATATATCCAGAAAAGAAAGTCACCTTCCGTGTGCCATTTGGCCCTGTCATTCCAGTTTTAGCAGTTTTTGTTAGTCTGCTTATGATTGCAGGGGATAATCTCATGAACTTTGTCTATGGTGCTGCAGGTTTAGCTATCTCTAGCACGGTTTACTACCTCTTACATGGTAACAAATCCCACACCCATCACCATACACACTCACACGTTTAATACTAGGAGGTCTTTTATGACAACACAAATTCATCTAGATGGCAATAGCTTAACATTAGAAGATGTCATTGCTGTTGCTCGCCACGGTGTTCAATGCGAATTGGACTCAGAAGCAAAAGAAGCCGTCATCGCATCCCGCAAGATCGTAGATGATATTGTTCGTGAAAAACGCGTAGTCTATGGGGTGACCACAGGATTTGGCTCTCTCTGTAACGTCAGCATCTCCCCAGAAGACACCATGCAACTCCAAGAAAACCTTATCCGTACGCACGCTTCAGGTTTTGGTGTTCCTCTTCCAGAAGATGCGGTTCGCGCCATCATGCTTATCCGGATCAACTCCCTGCTCAAAGGCTACTCTGGTATCCGTCTTTCCACGGTTGAAAAACTGCTTGAATTGCTCAACAAAGGGGTCGTTCCATTCATCCCTGAAAAAGGATCTCTCGGAGCATCGGGTGACCTAGCTCCCCTCGCTCACATGGTTCTTCCAATGTTGGGATTGGGTCAAGCCTACTACAAGGGAGAATTGCTCCCAGGTCGTGAAGCTCTTGAAAAAGCTGGTATCGAGCCCATCAAACTTGCTGCTAAAGAAGGCCTGGCCTTGATTAACGGGACTACCGTTTTGACAGCCATCGGAGCTCTTACGACCTACGATGGTATCCAGTTGCTCAAGCTGTCAGACGTGGCTGGTGCCCTTTCTATGGAAGTCCACAATGGCATCACTAGTCCATTTGAAGAAGACCTCCACACCATTCGTCCTCAAAGTGGACAGTTAGCAACCGCACGAAACATCCGCAATCTCCTAGAAGGCAGTGGCAACACAACCGTAGCCACCCAACAACGGGTCCAAGATCCTTATACCCTACGCTGTATCCCACAAATCCACGGCGCCAGCAAGGATTCGATTGCTTATGTGAAATCAAAAGTTGAAATCGAAATCAACTCTGTTACGGACAATCCAATCATCACTAAAGAAGGTCATGTCATCTCCGGCGGAAACTTCCACGGAGAACCAATGGCACAGCCATTTGACTTCCTCGGTATCGCTCTTTCCGAAATCGGCAATGTCTCCGAACGTCGGGTGGAACGCCTCGTGAATAGCCAATTGAGCAAACTCCCATCCTTCTTAGTCAAACACCCTGGTCTCAACTCTGGATTCATGATCACCCAGTATGCCTGCGCAGCCCTTGCTTCTGAAAACAAGGTATTGGCACATCCAGCTAGTGTAGACTCCATCCCATCGTGTGAAAACCAGGAAGACTTTGTCAGCATGGGAACGATTGCAGCACGCAAAGCCGCAGAAATTCTCCAAAACTCTCGTCGGATCGTCGCAACTGAAATCATGGCTGCCTGCCAAGCTCTAGACCTCAAACCTGAAAACCATGCCCTTGGCAAGGGAACCAAACCAGCCTATGAAAAGGTACGGGCTGCCGTATCCTTCATCGAGTTTGACAAGGACATCGAAATCTACGATGAACTCAACAAGGTGTCTGCCGTGATTGAAGATCCTAGCTTCCTAGACAGCATCGAAAAAGAAGTGAATCTCAGCATCCAGTACTAGGGTCACAGGACTAGTTACGAAAATATATCCACTTTATCATATGGTAAGGGGGTGTCTATCAGCTTGCTTAGCACAAGATAGGCAACTCCCTTTTTAACAGCAAAAAACAAACATTCGAAAGGAACACTATGCACTTAGCTGATTACTATCCTATGACCTACTCCTACTACCAAGGAAGCATTGAAGACAACCCTTATACTGCCAAGTGGGGTATGCGGATCCAATTTCTTGACTTGAGAGACGACCAACTCCCCCACTTTTCTGGAGTTAATTTTGGGATATTAGGTTTCAAAAGCGACAAAGGAGTCTACATCAACAACGGTCGCGTGGGGGCGGTGGAAGGCCCTACCGCTATTCGTAGCCAAATCGCCAAACTTCCCTGGCACTGGGCAGACAACGTGACAGTCTATGATGTTGGCAATATCGACGGGCCTAATCGATCACTAGAAGAACTGCAAGACAGCCTAGCTCTAGCCGTTCAACGTATGCGAAATCTGAATCTGATTCCTATCGTTCTAGGAGGAGGACATGGGACTGCCTACGGACACTATAAAGGACTGAAAAATTCCATTCCTAAAGAGCAAAACTTAGCCGTTCTCAATCTCGATGCCCACTTTGACCTAAGACCTTACGAGGAAACAGGCCCAAACTCTGGAACAGGATTTCGCCAAATGTCTGATTATGCTAAAGCAAGCATGCAAGACTTCCCTTATCTCATTCTGGGGATTCAGGAGCACTGCAACAATCTTTTCCTATTTGATTACGTCGCCAAGCATCCTTCTATCCAGTTTTTAACAGGACAAGAACTCTATCAAACCCCTTTACCAAGCCTGTGTCAACGGATTGATGACTTCCTAGCAAAGCAGGAAGCACTCTATCTAACCATCGATATGGACTGTTTTGCAGCTGGAGCAGCACCTGGCGTTAGTGCCATTCAGTCCCTTGGTATTGACCCGAAACTCGCTCTCACCCTTCTTCAACATATCGCGGCCTCTGGTAAACTTATTGGTTTTGACCTAGTGGAAGTCTCTCCGCCCCATGACATCGATAACCATACAGCCAATCTAGCTGCCACTCTGATATTTTATATCAGTCAAGTGTTAGCACAAGGCTAAAAATTGCTCTTAAAATCAAAAAACTCACCAACCTACATAAAAGATTGATGGGTTTTTAACTGATGCAGTCTATATACTAGATAATCATTGAGAACTCCTCATCTTCCCCTAAATTTCTCCACTATTTATCTTAGCTTTAAGTCTGTCTCCATAGCATCTAGTTTTTTCACAAAATACTTGTCCCGATAAGGATTGAGATGCTGGCGTGCAACCTTCGCATAGGCTGAAAAGTCCTCTGTCAATTCTCGTCTGAGAGAGGGAAAAGTTATCTCTTTTTGATAAGCGAGGAGGGCTAGAAAATAGTTTACAAGCCCACGATCTCTAGGATTCCCATAGCGATTCATGAGATGCTCCTTTTTTTCCAAAAAATTTCTTAGTTTTTCCTCATTTTTCTCCTCCAGGGCTAAAAGGGCTAGATATAGCTCTAACTGAGCTTCCTTCCAAGGAAAACTCAAGCAAGATAAGACTCGATGGGCTTTGTTCAAGCTATTCCTTGCCTCTATGAAATCTCCCATCAAATAGTAGCTAATTCCCTGTCCTATCGTAAAGATGGTAGCCAACGCCTCCATCTTTTTTTTATCCACTAAATGGATTGCCTCCTCCTGATGAGCCAAAGCCACACGATAATTGCCTCTAATTTGCTCAATCTCTGCCAGATAATCTAACGCCGCTGCGATTTGAATAGGATACTTTTCCTGTAAGCTTGTCGTCAAACTAAAACAGTCTATCGAACGATAGAAATACCTCGTTGCCTGTTCTTCATCCCCAATCATAAGAAAATAAACTCCTTTTAAACGCAAATGCAAGGCTATGGCTTCATGATCATTAATCTGGATGGCAGTTTCCAAAGCTAGGTCACTATAATAGCACATTTCCTCAAGATTTTGTGTTTGGATTGAATAATAAATCATCTGTCGATAACCCTCCAAAAGCAAATCCAAAAGTTACATGTTTTTTGCTGATGAGACAACCTCTTGTATGTCGTGAATTCCCTTTTGGTAATCCCCTATGCGAATAAAGTAGCGCCCCTCCAAATACAAGAATCGTAGCCGTAAAATACAATACTCCCTATCCCGTTGGTACTGTACTTCCATCTTCTGCAATTCTCCAGAAATACAATCCAGCTGCTTCAAAATATCTACTGGATATTTTAAGCCTGTCTCCTCCATCCCTTGGTAACCTTTATAGTAGATTGGAAAAAGTTCTTGACGAAACTCCAAGATAGCTTCTAGATACTGCAATTCATAATTTAGAGCCCGCAAAACTTCCTTTGCTTCCCTATATTGATAAGCAATTTCCTTATAGACCAGAATCGATAGACCCGTTCTCACGCCTTTCTCCAATTCTTGAGCAATCTCTCGGTGAAGCAATCTCTTTTTAGCTGGTGATAAATTTTGATAAACATACCGTTTCAGCACTTTTTGTTGGAAATCTAGAAAAATACGATCTCCTTCCACCGTAACCTCTAACAGACCTTTTTCAGATAAATCATCCACTAAGGCCATAAACAAGCTAGCCATATGCGTCATGAATCCCTCCAATAGAGAAAAAGGGATTTTCTTTTCAAAACACGAAAGATAGGTCAGCATATCCATCTGATCCTTGCTTAGCTGCCCCCACAGTTGGTTAAGATGTGACTTGACAAGGCGTGGGAGAGAGGCAATACTTCCCCTCTCTTTAAATAAAAGAAGATACTCCGTTAAGAAAAAGGGATTGCCTTGTCCATACTCCAACATCTCCAGCACCCCATCCTCTTCTATATAAGGCAGCTGGTTACGCAAAAAGATTCTACTCTCTTTTTCAGAGAAAGGGGACAAAACTAGGGAAGTCAGTCGACCCCCCAATTCTAACTGGGCAATATAAGTACCTAACTGAATCGGTTTTTGAGGAGTTGTTATTAAGACAATCCCCAACTTTTCCCTACTAAAATGACCTAACAGGTCCTCCAATAAATCCAGTACATCCTTTTCTAAAAATTGAGCATTCTCAAAAACAAGTAAAAATGGTCGCTCTTCTAAGAGAGTCTGCAATAACTCCACAATCAAATCCACCGCTTGATCTTTTTGAAAGTGGCTAGCTCCTCCAGACCCCAGTAATTGCACTAAGTTTTCCTCAAATATCCTCAAAAGTCGGTCAGGTCGTTGAGACTGTTTGTGGCTACAATCTAGACGTAGAATGTGAAAGGCATACGTTCGCATCAACAGAACCTGCCTCAACAGTCGCCTTTTCCCTAGGCCAAACTCTCCCTCTAACAGAAGCACTTGGGCTTGTCTTTCTCCTTCTAATTGGCTAAAAAAATTCTCTAGTTGCCTGATTTCTGCTCTTCGACCGAAAAACGGGAGAAGTTGTTCGTGAGACTGACTACTTCCTTCTTGTTCTCTCCGTTCCATTAAAACCATTTGATAAAGACGCTCTATCGTCTCACTGGGACGAACTCCAAGCTCTCTATCTAGAAGATCGACCAAAGCATAATAGGTATCGAAAAATTTACCAAATTGCCTATTCTGACGATAAAATTCAAGTAAACCCTCGTAATTTTTTTCCTCAAATTCATCAAGCGCAATTAATTGCTTCAGATAACCTTCTAACCTAGAATCCTTTGAATGGAGTGTTTGAATCACTTGCTGGCAACTATCTACATATAACTGCTGTAAAAAAAGACGCTTTCGCTCTATCCAATCCTCAAACTCTCCATCATCTTTTAGGTAGAATCCTTCTAAAAAATCCCCTTGATAAAGATCCAAATTTTCAAAAGGAAAAGCCATAAAACGACTCACATCGGACTCGATGACAACTTGGGGATTAAAGGAGAGGCTATTACGTGTGGGCGATATGATCAGATCCATCCCCAAAACTTTATTAGCTTGATACACTGTATTTCTCAGATTTTTCCGAGCAACTTGATTTTCTTTCCCAGCCCAAAGTAAACCAGCCACTTGGTCACGATGACTCTGGCCCATCACAACTAAATAATACAGAAGAGCTTCAATCTTTAAAAAAGAGAAGTGAACTTCCTTTTCCCCCAGAAATACCTTAGGTTGTCCAAATAATTTCAATCGTAAGTTTTCTGTCATCACAAGCGCCTCCAAACTTTATAATTTAACTATAAAATAAAAGTTTGTTTTTTTCAAGCAAAACCCCTATATAGATGTTTATTTTTGCCTTTAAAAAGCATGTTTAACAAACAAATCAAAAGAGACCGAGATAACAAGTTCGGTCTCTTTTTTATGGAAACTAGTTTTAAAACGATAGTAAAAACTTCATTCTCCAAAAGCCACAGGTAATAAAGTTGGTAAAAATCAAGATAACCCCTACTGGTTTTATTTCTTTTCCATTTTTACTATGCTAATTGTTTACTTCCGCTTCCTGTATGAAAAAATGCTCGAGTCGCTTCATGGATATACTGAGCCGTTTCGGCATTATTCATGGTGTAGAGGTGCACTCCTGCCACATCCTGGGTCACCAAGTCCACAATCTGATCCACTGCATAGGCAAGCCCTGCTGCTTTGAGCGATTCTGGATCGTGCTCATACTTGTCTAAAATGGCTTTAAATTTACGTGGCAAATGGATATTTTCACAAGTTTTCAAGAGGCGCAGGGCCTGATTGCGATTCAAGATTGGCATAATCCCCGCATGAATCGGCACCTCAATCCCAGCCAAGATACACTTGTCACGGAAATCATAGAAGCGCTCATTATCAAAGAAGAGTTGCGTCACCAAACTGGAGCAGCCAGCATCCACCTTCTTTTTGAGGTTTTGAATATCTGAAATCTGATTCGGTGAATCGGGATGCCCTTCTGGATAGCAGGCTCCGACAATCTCAAAGTGAGGTTGCTCCTCCTTGATGAAAGAAATCAAATCGGTTGCGTAGCGGAAGTCCTTTTGTGGCGCCACCTCCGGGATAATATCCCCACGTAATGCTAAAATCCGGTGAACGCCTACTTCATCTAACTCCTGTAAGGTCTCCGCAACGGATTCCTTGGTGAGATAGATAGCTGGCAAGTGAGCTATCGTCGGTACCTCTAGCTCGTTTTGGATATGATTGGCCAAAGCTACCGTCGTCTCTTTGATATTATATTTATTATTACTAGCCGTCACACTGATAAAGTGTGGTGCCAAGCCCTGCATGTCATCCAAGGCACGCAGAATTTTTTCATTGCCTACTGCTGGATTGGGAGGAAAAACCTCAAAGGATAGACTCGGTGTGTGTTGGCTCATAGAGTGAATAGTCCTTTCTTTCTGACCTCAAGGGTGAGAAAATAGCTGGCCAAGCCAAGTAGCCAGCTATTTATACTCAATGAAAATCATCAGCAAACTAGGAAGCTAGCCGCAGGCTGTACTTGAGTACGGTAAGGCGAAGCTGACGTGGTTTGAAGAGATTTTCGAAGAGTATTATCTACTTATAGTTCTTTACGGGCTGCTTTAGCAGCTTCAACAAGCTTGATCAAGCTTTCTTTGGTTTCTTTGATGCCACGTGTTTTCAAACCACAGTCAGGGTTGATCCAAACTTTTCTGCTTGGTACTTTGGCAAGGATAGCTTCGATCGTGTGGTCGATTTCGCCTTCGTTAGGCACACGAGGTGAGTGGATATCGTAAACTCCAGGTCCCACTTCTGTTTGGAAGTTTTGTGCTTTCAATTCGTCCAAGATTTCAAGATTTGAACGGCTCGCTTCAAAGGAAATCACGTCTGCATCCATGTTGTCGATAGCTGGGATGATATCTGTAAATTCTGAGTAACACATATGCGTGTGGATTTGTGTGTCTGGTGCTACTGTTGAATGTACCAAACGGAAGGCTGGAATAGCCCAGTCAAGGTAGTCTTCGTACCAGTCACTACGACGGAGTGGCAATTTCTCACGAAGAGCAGCCTCGTCGATTTGGATAATCTTCACGCCTGCAGCTTCAAGGTCAAGAACTTCATCCTTGATGGCAAGAGCGATTTGAAGAGTAGAATCCTTGATAGAGATGTCTTCACGTGGGAATGACCAGTTAAGGATAGTCACCGGTCCAGTCAACATACCTTTAACAGGTTTGTCCGTACGGCTTTGTGCGTAGCTAGACCATTTAACAGTGATTGGGTTAAGACGAGTGACATCACCCCAGATGATTGGTGGTTTCACCCCACGCATACCATATGATTGAACCCAACCATTTTTAGAGAAGAGGTAACCGGACAAGTTTTGACCGAAGTACTCAACCATGTCATTTCGCTCGAATTCACCGTGAACAAGCACGTCAAAGTCCACTTCTTCTTGCCATTTGATCCATTCGTCGATGGTTTCAGCAAGGAAGGCATCGTAGTCTTCTTGAGACAATTCACCCTTACGGAAGGCCAAACGTTTAGCACGAACTTCCTTAGTTTGAGGGAAGGATCCGATGGTTGTTGTTGGAAGGGCTGGAAGTTTGAATGCTTCTTCTTGGATAGCTTCACGCTCTGCAAAGGCTGGCAAACGAGTGTAGTCTGCATCAGTCAATCCAGCGATACGTGCACGAAGTTCTGCATTTTCTCCGACACGTTCTGTTGCAAAGAGTTCTTTGTTAGCAGCAAGGGCTTCTTCCCCTTGACCATTGCGGATAGCATCCAAGTCACGAAGTTCTTCCAATTTTTCAACTGCAAAGGCAAAGTGGTTGAGGATAGCTGGTTCAAATTCTTCGTTAGCCGTTGTAAATGGCACATGAAGTAGTGAGCAAGAAGTTGTCAAAACAAGGTTTTCAGCTGGTACTTGTTCAAGAATTGCAAGACTCTTCTCGTAGTTGTTACGCCAGATGTTTTTACCATTGACGATACCGGCATAGAGAGTCTTATCAGCTGGGAAACCACCTTTAACCAATTCAAGTGTTTTCTTACCTTCAACGAAGTCCAAACCAATGGCATCTACTGGCAAGTTGACAAGGTCAGTGTAGACATCACGAACATCACCAAAGTAGGTTTGGATCAAGACTTCAAGACCTTTCTTGTCAGCCAAGAGTTTGTTGTAGAGGTTCAAGAAGAGAGCTTTTTCTTCTGCTGACAAATCTTTGACAAGAGCTGCTTCATCCAGTTGGATACGAGTCGCACCCAGTTCAGCCAATTTGGCAAAAACTTTTTGGTAAGCAGCCACAAAGCTGTCTACGAAGTCTTCCGCTTTCACGCCTTCTTCAAAGTCTGACAATTGAAGGAAGGTAAATGGTCCAACTACAACTGGGCGTGTGTTCAAGCCTAATTCTTTCGCTTCTTGGAACTCATCAAAAATCTTGTGACCAGAAAGTTTAACTTCTGTTGTTTTTTCAAATTTTGGAACGATGTAGTGGTAGTTAGTGTTGAACCATTTTTTCATCGGAAGGGCACGTACATCCCCTTTTTCTCCCTGGTAACCACGCGCCAAGGCAAAGTAGCGCTCAAGGTCTGTCAACTCCAAGTTTTGAACAGAAGCAGGCACCACGTTGAAAAGGAAAGCCGCATCTAGGAAGTTGTCATAGTGAGAAAAGTCATTTGAAGGAATCTCCGTAATGCCTTTTTCTTTAACAATGTTCCAGTGTTTGGCACGCAAGTCTTTGGCAGCAGCCAAAAGCTCGTCTGCTGAGATTTCATTTCTAAAGTATTTTTCAGTTGTAAATTTTAATTCGCGGAATTCACCCAAACGTGGGAAACCGATAATTGTCGTTGACATAAGCATCCTCCAAAATATGTTGTTGCAACTATCTTATCAGAAAAAATACTATCTGTATAATTGTAAAAAATTAGGATTAGGTATAGTTTTAAACTATACCTAATCCTTCTCAAAAAGAAAAAGAACGGACTAGTCCTTGTCAGTTCCTTTTGTATAGGCTATTTTATAGGTGACTACCCACTTCATTATCCAAACAAACTCTCAACCAACCTTGAAAGCAACTATGATTTGTTATTAGAAAAAACTATAACTCTATTCCCTTCTGACGGAGATTCTCTAAGCACTCCTTATAGTAGGTCGCATCATGTTCTCTATAAATTGGATTCCCCACCTTCTCTTCGACCAAATCTTCGTAAGCTAGGCAGGTCTTGCCACGATAGTTTTTTTCTAGCCACTCTGGACTGACCCGATAACCACGACTAACCATCTCTTCCATAATTAGGACATGATAAGCATAGAGACAAAATGGAGAATAAGCGAAAACGTAGTCAACTATCGCATGCTTTTTCCCCCAACCATTGCCACGTAAAGCACAGCATTCTCTATGTTGACCTAAAAGTTGCTGACGGGGAAGATGAGAGATCAACTCCTCATGCCAAAGTCTCATGGTCGTCTCCCTTCAATAAGGTAGACTCTTGCAAATAAGCATTGGGATAAATCTGAAGCATACTCCTTGTCTTAGCTACCAACTCTTCCTTCGAAGCCTGACCATATCGGTACTGCTCCAACAACACCAAATAAGCTTTCCGCTCGTCAACTCTTGCTTTCTTTTTAAAATAACCCCAAACATGTTGAAAAGTATTGCCAACCTGTCCTCTATCTTCAGGAATCTGACAGGCACGGTCAATCATCTCTTGAACCTGCCTAACCTCCACCACTTCTTGCTTTAAATACCGGCGAATGTCCTTGTAAATATTGCTGGAATGACTCAAAACGAGGTATTTGTTTCTAGCCCAGAGTTGCTGACACTGAGTGCGCTGATTTTTCTCTTTCATATCATCTTTCAATTATTTCTTATTCGGTCCTTTTAATTTCATACTCAATGAAAATCAAAGAGCAAACTAGGAAGCTAGCCGCAAGCTGTACTTGAGTACGGTAAGGCGAAGCTGACGTGGTTTGAAGAGATTTTCGAAGAGTATCAAGTCCTTCGTCACTTCATTTTGATAAAAAGATAGTGACATCCTAACCCATGTAACCCTCTCTTCAAAAAGAAGGAAATCAGAAATACATAATCCTCTATTTCCATTTTCCAACTTGGATTCTATAAAATAAAAGCCATTCAGTCTCCCTAAATCACTACTTGATTATCGAGAAAGACATAAATGACCTTATCTATAAACTCAGTAAGAACTCTCAGTGGCAGAGAATCCTCTGAAGCACTACTTATAGCTCTGCAATTTGGTTTAATTCAACTTCTGCAATGGTGTCATTTCCAAACATGGTAATCATCATCTTAACCTTGTTATTATCGATTTCTGTAATCTTACCTGTATAGTCTGCAAAAGCACCATCAATAATACGAACCGTATCACCGACTTTTACGTCAATATCAAATTCTTGAACAGTTTGACCCATTGATACCAAAATAGCACGGATTTCTTCTTCCAATAATGGAGTTGGTTTAGAACGGTTCCCGTGTGAACCCACGAAACCAGTAACATTAGGCGTATTCCGAACAACAAACCAAGCCTCATCTGTCATGACCATTTCAACTAGGACATAACCTGGGAAGCGATTTTCTTCTACTTCTTTCTTCTCTCCATTCTTTTCCACTTGTACCGTTTGAGTCGGGATCTCCACACGAAGAATATTTTCTAACATGTTATAAGTCTGGGCTCGTTGCAAGAGATTTTCTTTTACTTTATTTTCATATCCTGAGTAAGTTTGTAGGACAAACCAACCTTTATCAAAACTATCCATTTGTTTTTCCTTTCATAAGAAAAAAGCCTACCTGGCTTCTTCTCTTTTGTTTTCATCCTTATTATATCACAAATACAGAAAAAAGGGAGACAGAGGGAAGACTAAAACCGAAAAATTTTAATCTCCATCCCCCTTCACCTAAAGTGAAATCTGATCAAGAACAACTCTAAACTTTTTCTTAGAACAGATTCAAATCTAGCAAAGCCAACAGTCCTCGTGAGACTAATTGGTCAAAAATGTAAATAATCAGTACAAAGAAAGCAGTATACTCGATGACAGAAATGAAATCTGTCCAGCGTTGCTTTCTTGTTGGCCATGTTGTATCACGCAACAAACGGAAAATATCACCGATAAATTTCACAAGTATCTCCTATCTGGTTTCTTTATGTAGCGTATACTTGCTACAATGTTTACAATATTTATTTACTTCTAGTCGTGTGGGTTTTGGCGTACTACTCAACTTGATAGAGTAGTTTCGCGACCCGCAAACTGTACACGCTAGACTCGCTTTTTTTAATGCCATAACGCCTCCATTCGTTTTATTATAGCAAGTTTTTCTGTCTTTGACAAGGTCTTTAATTAAAAAGTCCTACAATGGAATCCCATAGATTTTGGGCTTTTTCTGGAAGCTGAGCGTCATTAATCGCATTTCTAGCTTGATCGACTAGGTTGTTTGCTTTATCCTGAATCTCCTGGAGGAAATCACTACCTGTGCTATTGGTTTGTGTTGTAGTATCTGTTGCATTCACAGGTGGGATACCATTCTCAGCATAGGCATTTTTCTCGTCTGTAAACTGACTACCATCTGTATAAGGCAAGATAGAATTTGCAGTTGCCCTAAAAATTGTGGACGCTTCATTAGCACTGGTTCCTGTTAGATAATGCGTCTCATCAGTCGTCGGAAAGCCCAACCACTGGCTAATCACTACATCTGGCGTGTACCCAATAACCCACTGGTCACCTGAAAGGTCCGCATTAAAATCCGTTTCTGTGGTACCTGTTTTTCCAGCCATTGTATACCCGTAAGGGGCTGCATAAATCCCTGTACCGTTTGAAAATGTCCCTAACATCATGCTTGTCATTTTGTCTGCAACTGTACCATTTATTACGCGCGTACTACTTTGATTGTAACTCTTGACGACTTGACCACTAGCATTTTCAATTTTCGTAATGAGATGAGCTTCATTCATGACTCCACCATTGGCAAAGGTGGAGTAGGCCTGGGCCATTTGAAGTGGGTTCGTGGTCACTCCTGAACCTAATGCAACCCCGAGTACACGGTCCACATTTTCCATGTTTAATCCGAACTTGCTCCCGTATTCAAACGCTTTTTCGATTCCGAGTTCATTGACCGTAGCTACAGCTGGAATATTCAATGAGTCAGCTAGAGCTTGATACATAGGAATAGTTGCTGCCGTTTGAATACCCGCATAGTTATTAACCATATAGCCACCAGGATAACTAGTTCTTGTGTTATCCAGTTCCTTATCAATAGCCCATCCTGCTGCTATGGCAGGGGTATAAGCCACTAAAGGTTTAATGGTCGATCCAGGACTACGACTGGATTGGGTGGCATAGTTAAAGGTACGAAAGGCCGCATTTACATCACTATTAACTCGACCAACTACAGCACGCACTCCCCCCGTTTTAGGATCTAATGCGACACTACCTCCTTCCGCTCTTGTATTGTCTTGGGCAAGAGGAAACAACTCTTCATTATTATAGACAACCTGCATATTTGCTTGGTAGTTTTGGTCTAACTCTGTGTAGATCCGATACCCATTGTTAACAATTTCTTCTTCTGTTAGGCCATACTTACTAATCGCTTCATTGATAACAGCATCAAAATAGGAAGGGTAACGATAGTTTTCCGTCTTACCTGCATAGTTATCGACCAGCTGACTTGCGATATCTGTACTGGCCGCTTGATCTGCAGTTGCTTGATCAATATATCCTGCATCTACCATATTTTGTAAAACAGTGTTTCTTCGGTTAGTCGCATTTTCTACCGAGTAAAGAGGATTATATATCTCAGGTCCTTTAAGCATACCAGCTAACATAGCAGCCTGATCTAAACTAAGTTGGCTTGCTGCTATTCCAAAATACTTTTGACTAGCATCCTCAATTCCCCAAACTCCGTTACCAAAGTACGAATTATTGAGATACATGGTCAAAATCTGCTCTTTGCTGTATTTTTTTGTCAATTCAAGAGCCAGGAAAAACTCTTTGGCTTTTCGCTTAACGGTCTGTTCTTGACTGAGATACGCATTCTTGGCCAATTGCTGAGTAATCGTTGAACCACCTCCACTTCGCCCGCCTGTTACAATCGCCATGAAAAAGCGCCCATAGTTGACTCCACTATTTTTGTAAAAAGAACGGTCCTCAGTAGCAATCACTGCATTTTGCATCGCTTCGCTGATTTCACTTAACTCAACATAGGTCCCTTTTTGTCCAGATAGACTCCCTGCTTCGTCACCATTTTTGTCTACAATGACTGTCGTTGCTTTAAGGGCACTTTCCAAATCTTTGACATTCGTGTTCTTTGCTAGAAGAAAAAGATATCCTCCCACTAAAAAACTAGCTGTTAGCGTCAAAATAAGGATAATCTTAGTTAAGTGATAGTTACGCCAAAAACGACGAAACTTATGTGTTGAAGATTTCTTACCCTTACCAGATTTTCCTGAACGGCTATACTGGTGCTCCACCTCTTCTACAAGTTCATCCTGCTTATCAACAGATTCAGGTGAACTTTCCTTCTTAAAATAGTCAATTAGTGTTTCAAAAAGTGTTCGTATATTCTTCATATGTTCATTCTAGCACCTTTTTTTCTCTGATACAAGAAAGGACATAGCGAACAGAGCCTATTTTCAGCTAGTTTTAAGGAAAATCTTCTCAGTCTCCCTTTTTTTTGATAGAATAATGATATGAAATTTCAGATTCCAATTCCAGACTCCTTTCCCACAATGAGTGTCAAAGAACTACTCGAAGATTACTTTCTCATTCCTCGTAAGATTCGTCATATTTTACGAATCAAAAAGCATGTCTGGATCAATCAGCAAACAATCAACTGGCAAAGCCCAGTCAAAGCTGGAGACCAACTGACCTTACAGTTTGACCAGGAGGACTATCCTGAAAAAACGATTCCTTTTGGAAAAGCCGATTTAGTTGAGGCACTCTATGAAGATGAACACCTCATTATTGTCAACAAACCTGAAGGTATGAAAACTCACGGAAATGAACCAACTGAACTTGCCTTGCTAAATCATGTCTCCGCCTACACCGGACAAACCTGTTATGTCGTCCATCGTCTGGACAAGGAAACAAGTGGTACCCTACTTTTCGCAAAAAACCCCTTTATCCTCCCCATTCTGAATCGACTACTAGAAGATAAAAAAATACAGAGAGAATACTGGGCATTAGTAGCAGGAACCTTTAAGCAAAAGACGCTTGTCTATAAAGACAAGATTGGACGAGACCGTCACGATCGTAGAAAACGCCTTGTCGATAGAAAAAATGGAAAACCCGCAGAAACCCATGTCACCCAACTGAAACGATTCGCTCAAACTAGTCTTATCAAGTGCCAACTCAAAACAGGGCGTACGCATCAGATTCGCGTCCACCTCAGTCACCATCATCACCCTATCCTAGGCGATCCTCTCTATCATCCAAACAATACGGTTCATCGTCTCATGCTACATGCCCACAGACTCAGCTTACGACACCCTCTGACCCTTGAAACCATTCAAGTAGAAGCCGTATCCTCTAGTTTTGAAGAAGGAATAAGAAATGCCGATTAAACTTGAAGAGCTTTAGGATAAGTAGTCCCTGCTTAGCTTTGACTTCATGAAGAAGCACTTCCTTTCTTTTTTCATTTCGATCACCAATCTCGACATTCAAAAAACAGTTCGTTTTATTTTGCTAATTTTTGATATTTGTTAAACGATTATAATAAAATTTATTGTTCCGTAATGGCTAAGTTTCTTTCGATCTTACTGTTAGTTTCCCCCAGAAGAAAAATAGGCTGGGCTCTTTTTGCCCAACCTTTTTACTTTTCATACCCATTTGGGTTTGTATTTTGCCATCTCCAAGAGTCACGTACCATGTCTTGGAGATTTTTTTCTGCTTTCCAACCAAGGACCTCTTGAGCCTTGCTAGCATCTGCAAAACAAGTCGCCACATCACCGAGACGACGCTCCTTGATAACATAAGGGATTTCTACATCATTTTCTGCTTGGAAAGTCTTAACCAAGTCCAACACACTATATCCAACCCCAGTCCCTAGATTGTATACTTTGCTACCTTTTGTTGTGAGATTGTCTTTGACAGCTAGTACATGTCCCTTGGCAAGATCAACCACGTGGATGTAGTCACGTACCCCAGTCCCATCCGACGTATCGTAATCATCTCCAAAGATACTCAACTCCTTCAGTTTCCCAACTGCAACTTGAGTAATATAAGGCATAAGGTTATTCGGAATCCCATTTGGTGCCTCTCCAATCAGACCTGACTCATGGGCTCCGATAGGGTTGAAATAGCGAAGATTGGTTACAGACCAGTCTGCATTTGCAAAAGCTACGTCATTTAAAATTTGCTCCATCATCAGTTTCGTATAGCCATAAGGGTTGGTCGCTGATGTTGGTAAATCCTCTGTCAATGGTGAAACATTATTCATCCCATAAACCGTTGCACTTGAGCTAAAGACGATATTCTTTACATTATTTTCACCCATCACTTCTAAAAGATCAATCGTCCCACCAACATTATTGTCATAGTATTTCAACGGTTGAGCTACTGATTCCCCTACAGCTTTAAAGGCTGCAAAATGAATGACTGTCTCGATCTGATTTTCTTTAAACACGCGATTCATAAAGGGCTTATCTGAAATAGAGCCCTGATAAAACGGTATCTCCTGACCTGTAATCTTTGTCAAGCGTTCTAGTACTTCTGGTGAGCTATTTGAAAAATCATCCACAATCACTACTTGATAGCCACTTGCTACCAACTCAACAACTGTATGACTACCAATATAGCCTGCACCACCTGTAACTAAAATCTGTGTCATCCTAACACCTCGTTTCCATTTTACTAGCCCTAGTATACCATTTTTTAGGTAGAAGAGCTAACAAAATCTTTGTCTAAATAACGAATAAATGACCCTATAAAACTCTTTATCGGAAACAATATCCAAACAAATCTGTTAATTTCCAATCTATGAGTGAACTCCCTCAACTTCCAAAAAATGGCTATTCTTTCTGTATAATCTACTAAAAAGCAAAAACACTAAAAAGCAAAAACACTAAAAAGCAAAAACACTAAAAACAAACAGACTTAACTAGATTAAACGCATGCAAAAAGCGAATGATACCTCCCTCTAAAGAATGGAGACAAGTATTCCTTCGCTTTTTACTTATTCAGCATCAGACATTTTCAGAGTCCCTTTTGTAAGCCCCCTTTCAACTAAGCACTCGCAAAAACATTGATATAATTAAGTGCACGATTCAGCAGGATATAGAAGATATCCGGATTTTCAAACTCTTCATTGACGTTCACTTGAACTAACTCGACATCATCGGTAATCATACCGTCCACACCGAGCTGAAAGGACTTACTAATGGATTCTTCATCATTGATAGTCCAATCATAGACTTGTTGCCCTGTATCAAACATTCGACTGGTAAAGGTTTCATCTAGAGTAGAGTACTCCATGGTGTATCCAGTCGCTTGAGTCTGAGGAAATATGGTGTTATATGGCAAGATGAAGAAGACCGGCAAGTCTTGATCATAGGCTATTGTTGTAGCAACTACACGATAATCCAAGGATTGTAGCTGGTGATTTTTTTCTTTTAAACGCTTGCCATAGGTTGTCAAAAAACGTGTCATCATATCCTTTGAGTCTTGACTACTCGTCTTGACTTCTACCAAGAGTTTCTGACCTAACTCATCGGCCTTATCAAGGTAAGCCTGAAAACTAGGGATTTTTACTGTATAGCCATTCTCAGTGACATCTAGATTGGTCAACTCCTCCAAGGTCAAGTCTTGAGGAGTAAGATCCACACCGGCTAGAACTTCGAGATTGGCATCATGCATGAGGACAAACTGCCCATCTGCTGTTTCTTGGATATCAATCTCGACATAATCTGGTTTTAACTTAGCCGTTTCCACTAGTGATTCAATCGTATTTTGAACCCCATTATTATTTGAAACCCCTCTATGGGAAATCACCAAAGGCTTGGTATCCCAGGATTGGAAAAGGGAAACATAGCCTTCAAAGGAAAAAAAGGCTCCTGCTACTGCAACAATCGTGAGGCGCAACAGGGGATGCTGCTTGGCTGGTTTTGGTGGAAGAGCCTTTTCAGTTACTATCCCCATAAATTTGATTAAAAAATAAGAAACCATCATATAGTAAGCCAGTTTAATCAAACTAAAGTTGAAAAGACCAGCTAAGAGAATCAAGCGCGGGAAACGGCTGTCAGCTTGACTTTCTGCAACGGCTTGCAAGATCATCACAAGCATAATCAAGAATAAATAAAGGAGAATTGTTTTTAGAAAAAGAAAGACTATTTTCCAAAGATAACCCCACCAACGCTTATGGGTTTTTGAACGGCTAAACCGTATAGCCTCTCGCACGCCCTTTCCTTCAAATAGGATTTGTGGCAAAGCAAACATCCAGCGAATGGATAGAATAAAAACAAACAAGCCTGATGCCATGAGAAGAAAAGCAAACCAAAGATTATTTAACAAAAAATCCTGAATAAAGCTAGGGATAATAAATTTATCTAAATAGTAGATATTGAGTAATTTCCCCAAAATGGGAAAGAGTACGGCAATATAAAAACTAATAAAGAGAATCTTGCTAGCCGTAAATTCCCGAACAGCCCCTTTTGTATCTTGGAAAGATTGCAAAAGAAAATCCTTTAAATGAAAGGCACGTTCACTGAAAAGATTGTACAGCCCTTTAAAGAGATAAACAATTTGAAAATAAGCCACAAATAGATTGACTCCAAAAAGCAAAACTAAGCACACAAAAGTTATCGGACTCGTTCTAATAAGGGGTAAGATATTATTGTAGGATAAAAACTGGTAGCCTGACAAGCGTAAAAGTTGGGCTGCCAACCATGAATTCAGAGGACGCCACCCATAATCTAAGATTAAAAAATTAGTAAAAAAAAGCAAAAAAATCTTATCCAAGTGCTGATAGAGCCGCAGATAGCCAAGGCGTTTGGAAGCCATGTTGTTCTCCTTTGGTGTTTTTTCTATTGTAACATAAAAGAAAAAAAGTGAAAAGAAGTGAATTTATGATTTCCTCCTAATAAGGAGAGTACAAGAACGGAGCAAAATTTGACCAGCTAAACCTAAACGATTAAAATCATCTGATGATGTTTCTCGTGAAACAGTAGGAGTTTAAAAATAAAAAGTCTAGAAAACGTTTCTCCAAACGAGACTAAAAATTTTTAGTACACCAATTACACCGCCAAATCTCACAGCAAACTACAAAAACACCATATACAAATCATCAAAGTAGCAGACCTAACCACTTAAATAATTCCTTACTATTAAAATACTAGCTCCCTTCCAATCCATACCTGTTCCAAACAAAAAATAGAAATTGAATGAAGCAAACGGTGTTTCAATGAACCGATTCTCTATTCAACCGTATAAACAAGAAATAAAACCAGATAGACAAAAAGGCTTGTTTTCATAGATAAAATGATGTTTAATAGAGTTAACCTAGGTAATAAAAAGAAAGGGAGAATCCGAATGGATATAAAGGTTCATATTGACACCTCTATTAGCAAAGAATGCATCACCATCGAAGCGCCGGTACGATCTCAACAAATAGAGCAAGTGTTAGACTTCCTCCACCATTTAGAAAACGCAGATAAATTAGTCGTCAAAAAAGACGGAGAAAGCTACGCAATAACCGTTAGCGAATTTGAACGAATTTATATTGAAAATAGAAAATTAGTTCTAGAAAGAGGAGGACTTCTTTACAACTCCAACCTCCGTCTCTATGAAGTAATAAAATGCTTGCCAAAAACTTTTCTACAAATCTCACAATCTGAAATCATCAATACTCAGATGATTCGCTTGCTAAAACAAACCCCTAATGGGATGGTTCACATTTTTCTAAAAAATGGAGCAGAAACTTATTCATCTCGTCGCTATTTAAAAACTATTAAGGAGAAATTATCATTATGAAACGTTATTTTACATCTGGCATGTCTGGCATCCTAATCGGACTCGTCATTTCAATAGGGGTATCCTTCTTTGTCGCACCGTCTTATATGCCTCTCAATCCTTACTCTGCTATCGGTATTTGGATGAGAGAACATCACATTCACGGATCCCTTGTCCTTCTTTATTGTTTACTCATTTGGTTTGCTATCGGCCTCCTATTTGAGATAGGAAATCAGCTCTTCCGTTTAGATTATAGTCCTCTTAGAGCCACCATCTACCATTACAGTGTAACACTTTTGGGCTTTATTCCTTTAGCTATTCTTGGGGGCTGGTTCCCTCTGCAGCTCGGTTTTATTCTCTCACTTATTCTTGAATTTAGCATCATTTATCTCATCGTTTGGCTAATTAAATACTTTATTTATAAAAAAGAATCGATGAAATCAATAAAAAATTAAGAAACTAGCTCAACAAGAAAGAGTCCAGTCTCTTTTCCCTCTTAGAAAAATCCAATGATAAAAGTATAAACAAGCACAATAAAATCAACTCC
>NZ_KQ969159.1:111226-125500 GCF_001578805.1 Streptococcus sp. DD10
AAAGAGTATTAGTTTTAAAATTCGTGTATTTTAAAGCTTCTCCATACAAGAAAAAACGAATGCCACCTATCTAGATGCTCTAGATAATGAAATTCATTCGTTTTTTTATATCTTCTTAATTGTTTGAATCTAGAAAAAATTGACCTCTTTTTTGAACAATTCTATATACCAGTAACTTAGATACAAGAAACAGTGTCTTGTATCATCGCATTTTCGTCGGCTCTTTCTACTTAAACAGGAAAGGAGGGATGCATTTTTATAATAGTTCCGTCTAGTTCTTGAAATATAGATGTTCCACTAGTTTGTGATGTCAAACTTGAGCCTTCCAGCCTTAACCCCCACTTTTATGGTTTGACCTGCTACTAAGTCACCAGCTAGTAGAAGCTCAGCCAATTGGTCTTCTACTTGCGTTTGCAAGGTCCTACGAAGCGGACGAGCTCCCATTTCTGGGTCATATCCCTTCTCCGCTAAAAGTTTCAAAGCAGAAGGCTGGAACTTAAGGTCAACCCCTTGCGTTTTCAGAGAAGAAATGAGTGGTTTCACCATAATTTTTACTACTTCCTGCATATGCTCAGCAGTTAAGCTATGGAATACAACTTTTTCATCAATTCGGTTTAGAAACTCTGGACGATAAGCCCGTTTTAGTACTTCAAAAACACGTTTCTCCATATTTTCCTGATCAAAACGGATATCCTTAGCACCAAAGCCAACCGTTTTATCATCTCGAAGAGCAGTTGCACCAAGATTTGAGGTCATGATAATAATCGTATTTGAGAAATCAACTTTACGTCCTTTACTATCCGTTAAAACCCCATCATCTAAAACCTGCAAGAGGACGTTGAAGATATCTGGATGTGCTTTTTCAACTTCGTCAAAGAGAAGCACAGAATAGGGCTTGTTGCGGACTTTCTCCGTAAGCTCTCCACCTTCTTCATACCCCACATAACCTGGAGGGGCACCATTAAGACGGCTGGCAGCAAATTTCTCCATGTATTCACTCATATCAAAACGGATTAGAGCAGATTCATCATCAAAGAGCACTTCAGCCAAGGCCTTGGCCAGCTCAGTTTTTCCGACACCTGTTGGTCCTAAAAACATAAAGGAACCAATCGGACGCTTATGGCTGCGGATTCCTGATTGATTGCGGCGAATGGCACGACTGATGCTTGAAACCGCTTGTTCTTGACCAATAACACGTTTATGGAGTTCCGCTTCAAGATTAAGGTATTTTTTGGCATCTGTCTGTGAAAGTTTTTGTACAGGAATGCCAGATAAACGACTAAGAGTAGAAAGAATATCCTCTGGCTCAACGATGCCTTTCTTCACAATGGTGTCTTCATCTGCCGACAAGAGTTTACCTGCTTGTTTCCACTGAGCATCTAACAAAGCGTAATCTGCTGGACTAAAGATATCATCACTTATTTTGCCTGCCTTCATACGATTTTGAACGGTAGCTGCCGCCTCATCCAATAAATCAATAGCCGAGTCTGGAAGATAACGACTCGTCAGATACCGATGTGCATAGGTGACAGCCACCTCTATCGTTTGATCTGTGATGGTTACATGATGATGTGTTTCGTAGCTCTCTTTTAAACCTTGTAAGATCGCAATACTATCCTTCACTGTTGGCTCATCAATTGTGACCTTAGCAAAGCGACGAGTAAGAGCTGCATCTTTTTCTATGTGCTTTTGGTACTCCTCCTGAGTAGTAGCACCAACAGTCCGCAAGGTTCCTCGTGCTAAAGCCGGTTTCAAAATATTAGCTGCATCCAGTGTGGAATCAATTCCAGAACCAGAACCCATAATCGTATGGAGTTCATCGATAAAGAGGATTACCTGACCATCTTCCTCAATATCCTTGATGATATTATTCATTCGTTCTTCAAAATCTCCACGAAAACGTGTTCCTGCAACTACACTCATAAGATCCAACTCTAACACTCTCATTTTGGCTAGTTCCGCTGGAACTTCACCAGTCGCTACCCGTTGAGCAAGCCCTAAAGCAAGAGCAGTCTTTCCGACACCAGCTTCTCCGACCAGAACTGGATTATTTTTCGTCTTGCGACTAAGAATCTGAATCATACGAGAAATTTCCTCGTCTCGCCCAATAATTGGTTCAAGAATTCCTTGGCGAGCCAGGTCTGTTAAATCTCGTGTATAATCGTCTAAGCCACCACTTGGAGTTTGAGGCATACCTAGCATCTGATTCATGCTATTCGTACTTTTCGTTTGCCCTCTATGAAGCATCCGAAGAGCCTTAATATTCTCTTTTGTCCATCCTGCTTTGTTCTCTAGACTACTACGAAGATCAGCCATTTTAACTTCATCTTCCTCGCTATAACCAAAACCTGCCTCCTCAAGGATACGCAATGCAACGTTACCTCTATCCATAAAGATTGCAAAAAGGACGTGTTCCGTTCCTACTTCCTTGGCAGCTACAACTCCTGCTATCTTCTCTGCTTCTTCAAACAAATGAAGGAGTCGTTTCGAAAATGGACGAGTTTGCTCAAACGAATCCTCTTGATAGACTTTCCCTGTAATGTCACTCGCAGCATTTTCCAACCGATCGAGAACTAGGGGAAACTCCGACATACTACTACCTGCAACGCTATATGGATTATTACTAAAGGCAATCAACAGATGCCACGTCTCTAAATAATTACCCTCAAAATGCCCTGCAAAAATCTGAGCACCTTTTAAACTATCCTGTAATGCTATTGAATGTTTCATTGATTATCCTTTTCTATCTAACTGTTGTAATATCGCAACAAGTACATTGGCTCGTATCTTATCTGCTTTTTCTCCCAAAATCGAGTCTAGATTACTAGAAATGAGTAATAAAGCTTCTCGCTTCGTTAGGATATCTCTTTCTTGAAGCATTAACATCAGGTCTTCAAAAAACTGCTGACTAATCCGTTCACCAATATTCGCCCTTAAATCCTGTAAAAACTCATGATGGTCAGAAAACTCAATCTTTCCAATACGGATATAACCACCTCCGCCACGCTTACTCTCAACGACGTAGCCCCGACTCTCCGTAAAACGAGTTTTGATGACATAGTTAATTTGACTGGGAACCACCTTAAAAATAGCTGCTAGTTCACTACGACGAAGTTCGGCTATTCCCATCCCTGCTAGTAATTCCTTGATATAGGCTTCTATACTATCTGATGTGTTCTTTGTTCCCATAGCACTCCTTTCTTCCGGCTCGATTTTTGACATTGACTATCTTTGACTATTATCTAATTTTCAAACCTTTTTGTCAACTTTAAAACCTACAGAACTGCCTATCTCATTCATTCAACCCTTTAGAAAATCAGACTAAAAATCCCCCCTTTACCCTTTGAAAGAAGTTCAACACTAACATTTTTTTATTTGTTCAGGCTTGATTTTTATTAGAAAAACCGCTATACTATATAATCATAGCGGAGGTGGTGGAACGGCAGACACGCATGCTTCAGGCGCATGTGCCCATCGGGTGTGAGGGTTCAAATCCCTTCCTCCGCATCTATAAAAGAAACCTGCTATCCCATTTCCGAAAAAACAATACGAAAGGAAGAGGCTAAGCCCTCAGAAAATAAGTTCTTTCGTCTAACTAACATAAAAAACGAGGAATCCACCTTATACTTGGGTAGATTCCTCATTTTATTTACCAATTTTTTGTTTAGTAAAGTGATACCCCTCTTCACATTAGCCATTAAGAAACTCATCATCACTTATGACTCCACGTGGGAGTGGAAAAAATTCCGATTAGTAAAAGAGAGTTAACTTTCCCACCCCTGCACAGTTGATTAGGTCATCCTTGAATCGCAAGAAAACAAACAGAGATAGCAATCAACCACTACGTCATGCAACTATTACTTTTTATCAAAAGCTAGATACTTTTCCACCCTCTATACCTCATCAAATTTTAATCCTTATCATCCCTAATGTAAACCTGCTTCTACAATGAATACCTACAGGCTTTCATGAAGCTATCTCCCCAAAATCGAAATCCGTTCTTGAATATGTTTCCCCCCTTCAATCTCATCTACCATTGCGATAGCATAATCATCATAACTAAGCTGACTAATCCCTTCTTTATTGGTAGCAAAGATCTCTCCAGCTAAGATATAATCTCCTGTACGTTCTCCTTCTATCACAAAATCAGCTGCTGGGCTAACAAAAGTCCACTGAAGATTTTTCTTCGTACGAATCACATCTAACTCTTCTGCTTGGGCGCTAGCTAAAGGTTTGAATTCTTCAGGAAAGTCAGGCGTATCCAAAAGACGTGTGGTTAAACTCTCATCTAAATAGAGGCTACCTGCTCCACCTACGATTAAAAGACGTGTCTCGCTTCCTGATAAAAGCTCATCAAAGTGGTGAATAGACTGACTATGTAAAGGTAGCGTTTCAGGTGTAAAAGCACCAAAAGCGGATACAACCACATCAAATCCTACCAAATCTTCCTTTGTCAGATTAAAGAGATCTTTCTGGATAACCTGCTCGGCCTTAGTTTGATTTTCTGTTCGAACGATAGCAGTCACATCATGTCCTCGATGGATTGCTTCTGCAACGATTCGTCTCCCCGCCTGTCCATTTGCTGCTATTACTGCGATTTTCATCTTTTCATCCTCCAAAAATTGTTTTTTTGTTGTAACATTTTCGTTTACACCAAAAATTATATCTCTTTTAAGATGTAATGTCAATCATTTCAACTAGTTTTTTTAAAAAAAAGAGGCTGAGACAAAAAATCTCATCCTCTCTTTGTTTTGATAAAAAAATCTTTATGCGGTAGCTAATGGCTCAAAAGCTGCCGTGGGAGTTTTGAGGTTATGGATAACACATCCGTTAGGATGTGTCAAGACTGTTCGTCTTTTATACTCAAAAAAAGTTCCTACATTAAGGAAAATTCTATTTTCCTTATACCCAACCTCTCACAGTCCACTCGGACTATTTTGACACAAACTGCGTTTGTTTTATCTCCAACCTCTCACAGTCCGAGTGGACTGTGAGAGCCTCGCGGGCTGGAACTGAAAAGGTTTGGGGAATCTTTTCAGTCTGAGCTTAGAAACAAAAAGTGAGTGGAACTAAATTTTGAAAAATTTAGTTCCACTCCACCGCCAATCTTTTTATTCCTATTGACCTCTTTATCAGGCTACGATAGTCTTTCTTCTCTTTCTACAACCCATTCCTTTACCAATCGATAAATCACTGCAAAGATAGGGGTGAAGAAAATCATCCCCAGTAAACCAAAGAGATTGCCACCGATAAGAGCCGCAGCTAACGTAAAAAGAGAAGGAAGGCCAACAGATTGCCCTACCACACGTGGATAGATAAGATTCCCCTCAATAAGCTGAATGACTTGAAAAACGACGATAGATAGTAAGGCCTGCATAGGGCTAACAGTAAAGATAAACACAGCGCCTAAAACACAGGCCGAAAATGGGCCAATATAGGGGATGAAGGACAACACCCCAGCCAAAACCCCTGTTAATGCAGCATAAGGAAGCCTTGTCACCGTATAAGCAAGAAAAACTAAAATACCAACAATCACTGCCTCAATCAGCTGCCCCATAAGAAACTTGTCATAGGTTTCCACCAAAACCTTGCCAATATAGGAAAACCGCTCTACTGCTTTCTCTGGCAAACTAACCTTCAAGAGCCGAATTGTCATCGATCGCAACTGTTCCTTGCTTCCTAACATAGCAAACATGAGAAAGAGCGACATGAATACGGTAAAAAGATTACTCAAAATCGAGCTGACATTCCCTGTCAAACTGCTGAGGAAAGAGACTGCACGTGACATCAGTCCACTACTTTGTAGTTGCTGGGTTAGTTCTGTAACTTGACTAGAGCTAACTAGACCAGAGTCCTGCACCCAAGTAACCAGCTGAGGAACCACTTTGTTTACTGTTGTAGTCAACTGTGAAGCTACCGTCGTCAAAGTAGGAACGATGACCCACACCATGCCACCCAAAATCAGCAGTAAGAACACCACCTCCAGAAAAAGGGCTAAACTACGACGACTCGCTTGAGGAAGTTTCCATTTAGCTAAGACTTGCTCTATCTTTTTCATAGGGACATTAAAAATAAAAGCTAAAATCCCTCCCAAGATAATGGGAAAAAAGACACTCAGCAAACTTTGAACCCCTTGCCAGATAGTGCCTATGTAAAGGACAAAAGCCAATACCAGTCCTGTAAAAATGATAAGTTGATAGGATTTTCTAATTTTTTTCATATCTCCTCCTTCATGTTAACGATACCTTATTCTATCATATATTGTGACTCATGACCATGGATACTACATATTTTCAGGGAAAGTCCTCAATACATGACTACCTATAAAGTCTGATAAGTTGTATCCATTTTTATCGCGATATAGCCACAGAGACTGTTTTTCCCTATACCTTTCTCCTCTATTTTATGCTATACTCAAACTATGCATAAGAAAACTGTGATTGATTTTAAAGAGTTGGGCTTGCGACAGATTTTCACCCAGCCCATCAAAGAGTTAAAGACACGAGAGGTGACAGAGGTTCAGTCGCTTTTAGCCGAAGCAGAGCGCTACCAGCTAGCTGGTTACTATGTGGTGGGCTATGTCAGCTATGAGGCAGCTCCTGCTTTTGAGGAAAAATTGCAGGTTTACTCTGCTCCCTTGCTTGAAGAGTATTTGCTTTATTTCACCGTGCATGATCGGGTTGAGACAGAGGGGTTTCCCCTGAGCTATGACGATGTGGAGATGCCCAAGCAGTGGCAGGAGTTGACCTCTGCTGCTGAGTATGAAGCTGCTATCGCCACCATCCACCATCATATCCGCCAAGGAGATACCTATCAGGTTAACTATACTGTTCAATTAAAACAAGAACTCTCAGCAGATAGCTTTTCTATTTATAACCGGTTGGTCGTTGAACAAAATGCAGCCTACAACGCCTATGTTGAACACGATGAGATGGCGGTCATTTCCATCAGCCCCGAGTTATTTTTCAGACAGGACAGTAGAACCCTCACCACTCGTCCCATGAAAGGAACCACTCAGCGAGGACTAACAAGAGAATCTGATCTCGCTCAAGCTAGCTGGCTGGCACAAGATCCTAAAAACCGAGCTGAAAATATGATGATTGTTGATTTGTTGCGCAACGATATGAATCGCATTTCTGAAGTGGGAAGCGAACGAGTGGTCAAACTCTGCGATGTAGAGCAATATTCGACTGTCTGGCAAATGACCTCGACCATAGAAAGTACCCTCCGTCCTGATATCGGTTTAGTTAAGACTTTTCAGGCTCTCTTCCCTTGTGGCTCTATCACAGGAGCCCCCAAGATTTCCACTATGGAAATCATCAAAAAAGTTGAACAACAGGCTCGTGGAGTCTACTGTGGAACAGTAGGAATTCTCCTTCCAAACGGCACTTCCATTTTCAACGTAGCCATTCGAACAATCCAAAAAAAGGATAAAAAAGCCATCTACGGTGTAGGGGGAGGTATTACCTGGGACAGTACTTGGGAGTCTGAATATCAAGAAACCAAGCAGAAATCTGCTGTCCTCTATCGAAAGAATCCACCATTTGATCTGATAACGACAGGAAAGATTGAAAAAGGAAAGCTGACTTTTCAAGAGCAACATATTGAGCGTTTGAAGGACGCTAGCTACTACTTCGCTTACCCATTTGATGAAAGAAGTTTACGAGAAACCCTAGCACAAGCACTAGTTCAACTAAACTTGAATTTAGACTACCGACTGCGGATTTCTTTGAACAAAACTGGAGCAGTAGATCTTGAATTGCAAGAGCTACTGCCACTTTCAAAATCCTTCTGCAAACCTATCTTAACACCACAAACAGCTAACCTTGCTACGCCGTTCACCTACTTCAAAACCAGCCACAGACCACACTTAACTATCGACATTCAAGAACAAATCTACTATAACAAGCAAGGACAGTTGCTGGAAACCTCTATTGGAAATCTTATCCTACAACTCGATGGACAGCTTTACACTCCCCCCGTGGAGTTAGGCATCTTAAACGGGATATACAGACAGCACCTCCTTCAAACAGGACAGGCAACAGAAAGATTCCTTACATTGGATGACTTGAAAAAAGCTGACAAAGTTTATGCTTGTAATGCTGTAAGAGGCATCTATGAGCTAGAGATGGGAGAAATCGTATGAAACTAATATTCTTACATGGTTTAGGTCAGGATGAGCATTCTTGGATAACTATTCAAGAAAAACTCTCAGATTATCCCAGTCTGGCGCCTGCCCTTTTTCCCACTAGAACCGAATCCTATAGAGTAGCTAAACAAGCTATCCTGAAACTCCTGAGAGGACAAGAGGAACCCTTTGCCTTGATTGGACTATCCTTAGGGGGCGTCATGGCTCTTGATTTAATCAACCAAGAACTCCCCTTCTTAAAAGCCTTAGTCCTTTCAGGCTCTCAATACAAGTTATCCAGTCATTTACTTTATCAACTTCAAATCCTAATATTCAAACTCATCCCTAATAACCTATTTAAAAAACAGGGAGTCAATAAAAAACAGATCATTTCGATCCTCAAAGAACTTAAACAACTAGACTTAACAGAAAAGGCAACAACATGCCCTTTCCAACACTCCTCCTATGTGGTAGCAAAGACAAGCCCAATCTCACGGCCAGTCGAAAGCTAAGCCAGCTGATACCAGAGGCTCACTTAAGGATTATCGAAAATGGTACCCATACCTTAAATACCGACTTTCCAGATAGTTTTGCTGATGAAATTCAGCAATTTCTTGAAAATCTCTAAATCACTTCAATAAGGAGTGATTTTTCTATATCCGCCTCACCTATTCAAAGTTCACACACTTTTTATCTTATCGCATTAGCTGATTAGGAGCTTTTCTTTCGTCTAATCGGCTCGGAAAAGCTCCTAATCAGCCTTGGACTTGCGGGAGTAAAATATCGAAATTCGGCCTTTTGAGCTACAAATTTCTGGTTTACTCCCAAATTTTAGAAATATTTGAGAATTGCTTGATGGTTATTTGAAATTTGCCCTGTATAATCGTAAGTGTAAAAGAAAATAACACATCAAGGAGTTCACTCATGAAGAAGAAAATCGTTATCGTGACCTTTGTTACACTCGTTGCTATTGGCGTCTGGGGATTAACTCATAATCATTTTGGTCTAGATGTAAAAATCAACTATACTAAAACAACTGTTTTAGAAAATACAGATGACCAAGAAGACGATGAAATGATTTATGATTTGCTAGGAAATCGCCTAGATTAAAAAGGAGACACCATGGAAAAAGTATTAGAAATCAAAAACCTATCTAAGAAATTTGGCAACCAACTTGCCCTAGACAATCTGAGCATGACTATCCGTAAAGGAGAGATTTACGGACTAATCGGGAAAAACGGGGCTGGTAAGACAACGCTCATCAAGGTGCTGACCCAGCTCATCCAAGCCAACGAGGGAAGCGTTTCTCTCTTTGGCTCTAGCACGCATAGCGAATGGACGCAAGCCTTGAAACGAGTTGGATCTGTCATCGAGACTCCTGTCGCTCACAACCACCTAACCGCCCATCAAAACTTGCTCTACTACTGCAAGGCACGCCACATCGCAAATCCTGACAAGGTTATCGCAGAAACGCTGGACTATGTGGGGCTGGCTGATACGGGTTCTAAAAAATTCCGCAACTTTTCTCTAGGGATGAAACAGCGACTAGGCATTGCCATCGCCATGATTGCAAAACCTGACTTGCTTATCCTGGATGAACCTATCAATGGGCTAGATCCTGTTGGTATCAAGGAATTTCGCCTCATGGTGCAACGGCTCAATGAAGAACTAGGCATGACCATCATCATCTCTAGCCACATCCTTTCTGAGCTTTATCTGGTTGCAACCAAGTTTGGTATTATCGACCAGGGACGTCTGATCAAGGAAATCACTAAGAGCGAGTTTGAGGAGCAAAGCGAGGACTATATCATTCTTAAAACAAGCCAGCTGGCTCAAGCCAGTCAAGTTCTGCAAGACCAGCTCCAGCACCGTATCAAAGTAGTCAGCTCGGATGGAGAAATTCATATATTTGGTCAGGCCAATGATATCAAGTCTATCGTCAAAGAGTTGGTACACGGAAACATAAACGTGGATGAGATTTACTATGCTCGTCAGGATTTGGAAAACTTCTTTACCGATTTAGTAGAAAGAGATTAGGAGATTATTATGTTACATACTATTCAAGCAGATTTTTATCGGTTATTTCGCTCAAAGGGATTTTGGATTACAGAGGCATTGCTAGCACTCAATGTCCTGTTTGGGACACTCTTTGGAGCATCTGGACACGTTGGAGTGCAAAATGGAAACAGTATGGTTGGGCCTGCAAGCTCAGCTTGGACCGGTTTTGGTGCTCTTGGACTCTACTCAAACAGTATGAGTATGACAGTTCTCTTTACTCTGGTAGCAGTCTCCCTTGTTTTGGGTGTGGATTTAACCCAAAAACTCTACAAAAACAACTTGA
The DNA here is from genome assembly GCF_001578805.1 of Streptococcus sp. DD10. GTDB lineage: Bacteria > Bacillota > Bacilli > Lactobacillales > Streptococcaceae > Streptococcus. Next base: position 121,696 of record NZ_KQ969159.1, read on the forward strand.
CCGCAGGTGTATCCCGCACTGGCTACTACTTTGCCAAGACAGCTGTCGTGATGGCTATCTCACTCTTTCAGATTGCCCTATCCTATACGTTGGTCTTTATCACTGGTACGCTGTTCCACGGTTTAGGCACTGCTCCTGATCACTTTATCGGTGACTTTGCAGTCACAGTGTTAGTGCAACTCCTTTGCACGCTGGCTTGGATCAGTATTGTCAGTTTTATCCTCCACCTGACCCACTCGATCTCAGCAGCCTTTGTTGCCTTTATCTTGGGAAATGTCCTCCTCAGCATGCCCATGGTTTTCTTTCCTAATATTGAGCTCTTCCGCTATTTTAGTCTGGACTTTGGATATGCTATGATAGAAAATACGAAATTCGCTACCAACATCAGCCTCGTTGCGCTGACCTTTACCTTGGTCTTCACTTTCTTAGGACTAAGCGTCTTCCGCAAGAAAAATCTCTAAAGCTTAACACGCTTGGTTAAGGGACCAAGCGTGTTTTTCCTATAAAGCGACCGTCACCTCAAACCAGTCTCCCTGACTTGCCAGCTGGAAGTCTCCCCCCAAGACCTCAGTCAACTGCTGGCTGATATAGAGCCCCAAACCCGACGACTCCTCGGTATCGGAGAGGTTTTCCGAATAAAAGCGGTTGGTCAGCTTGTCGAGGTGCTGGATGGGGTGCTGTACCCTATTTTTGATTGCGAGAATTACCTGCCCATCGGTTTTTGCCAGAGTCAAGACAGCCTCCTCTTTACCATGTTTAAGGACATTACTGAGGAGATTTTGCAAGAGACGCTCCAGCAAGTCAGGATCTGTTTGCAAGCTCAGGCCCTCCTCCACCTGTAAGTCTAGCTCAATCTCAGCTTTCTGAAAAGCATCATAGTAGTTAAATACCTGCTGAATGACTCGTTGAGAAATCTGCACATCTACCATGTTTACTCGTTGGGCACCTTCTTGTAACCTGCGGTACTCTAAGAGAGCTTCCAAACGTTTGGATACCACCATTAGATTAGTCTTTATTTTTTCCAAAACAGCCATATCCACCTGGTCTTTTCGCTCCAGCTGCTGGGTATAACCACTTGCTATAGTTAAGGGAGTGCGGATGTCATGTGCAATATTACTAATGGCCATATCCAAGGTCTTTTTTTCTTGCATAGCGATGATATTGGTCTTATCAATCTGTTCAAACAAGCTCTCCACCTGATCGGTCAACTCTACCAAGCTAGAACTATGAAAATTAGAAGTCAACCTGGTCTGACTACCGCTAGCAATCTTGGCCTGAATTTGACGTGATAAGCTTCTCAAGGCTAACACATAACGCACCAAGTAAAAGAGGGTAAGTGCAAGTAGAACTAGTAAGAGAATTATCCACACCATCAGTCCTCTCCTTTCAAGCGCACACCCAGTCCCCAAACGGTTTGGATATAGTCTGTGCTGTCGTCCACCTGCGCTAGTTTCTTGCGGAGATTACTGAGTTGGGCATTAAGGGCATTGTCCCCAGGCAGATAGGTATCCTCCCAAACCTTCTCATAGAGTTCTTCCTTGGTGAAAATTTTCTTAGGATGCTGGAGCAGGGTTTGGAAAATCTGGTATTCTTTTTTACCTAGGCGCACCGCCTTCTCCCCACAAACCACTTCAAAAGTATCTTCCTTGATAGCGATATTTTTCACTATTTTTTCCTCAAGGACAGGAGCGGCAGGGGAAACCAGGTCTCGATTGCGCAACTGCACCGTCACACGAGCAAAGACTTCATCCAAGTTAAAAGGTTTGACGATATAGTCGTTGGCACCAGCCAGCAAATACTGACTAATCAAATCTTTCTCCCCTAGAGCCGTCAGCATAATGACAGGTACTTGGCTCGTTTTGCGAATTTCCTCCAATACCTCATCCCCATTCTTTCCAGGCATCATAATATCCAACAAAACCAAGTCTACTGACTCCTGCTCAAACAAACGTACCCCTTCTGTCCCAGAAAAGGCTTGTAGTACTTGGTGATTTTCTTCGAGTAACCCCCGTAAAATCTCTTGGATATCATTATTATCTTCTATCACTAAAATCCGTGCCATATCCATCTCCTTGTTTTCTTCTAGTCTAGCAAGCTTGTACCGTCTTGTCAACGAAACCACCACTATTTCCTTTGGATTTTCCTCTGCTTTTTGATATAATTTTCAACAGAGGTATTTTGACAATGAAAAAACAAGCATTTAGTTCTGAACAATATTTAAACTTGCAACGCAACCATATCTTGGAGCGGATCAACCAATTCGACGGCAAGCTCTACCTTGAGTTTGGTGGAAAAATGTTAGAAGATTTCCATGCTGCCCGTGTCCTCCCTGGTTATGAACCAGATAATAAGATCAAACTGCTACAAGAATTAAAAGAGCAGGTAGAAGTAGTCATTGCTATCAATGCTAGCAATATCGAACACTCAAAAGCTCGTGGAGATTTAGGAATCTCTTATGACCAGGAAGTCTTTCGTCTCATTGATAAGTTTAACGAGCTGGGCATTTATGTCGGATCTGTTGTTGTCACTCAGTACCAAGGACAAGTCGCTGCAGATGCTTTTCGTCACCAACTAGAAAAAAATGGAATTGTTTCTTATCTCCACTATCCTATCAAAGGCTACCCTACCGATATGAACCATATCATCTCGCCTGAGGGCATGGGAAAAAACGACTACATCAAAACCAGTCGCAATCTCATCGTCGTGACTGCCCCTGGACCTGGATCTGGGAAATTGGCTACCTGCATGTCCAACATGTACCATGACCAGGTCAATGGAATTAAGTCTGGCTATGCCAAGTTTGAAACTTTCCCCGTTTGGAATTTGCCACTACACCACCCAGTTAACTTAGCCTATGAAGCTGCCACTGCAGACCTCGATGACGTCAATATGATTGATCCCTTCCACTTAGAAACTTACGGCAAGACCACGGTCAACTACAACCGTGACATTGAAATTTTTCCTGTCTTGAAACGCATGTTAGAACGAATTCTTGGACAATCCCCTTATAATTCCCCAACAGATATGGGAGTCAATATGGTTGGATTTGCCATTACCGATAACGATGCGGCTGTTGAAGCCTCCAAGCAAGAAATCATTCGTCGTTACTATCAAACGCTACTGGATTTTAAGGCTGAAAAAGTTTCCGAAACTGCCATTAAGAAAATTGAGCTCATAATGAATGATTTGGGAATCACTCCAGAAAATCGTCAAGTCGTTCTTACTGCTAGACAAAAAGCCGATGAAACAGGAAACCCAGCCATCGCACTGGAATTACCAAATGGTGATATCGTAACAGGTAAAAACTCTGAACTTTTTGGTCCAACTGCTGCCGCTCTGATTAATGCCATTAAGAAGTCTGCTGGAATTCCTAAAGAGACGAAGCTCATTGAACCTGAAGTTGTTAAACCGATTCAAGGACTCAAGACCAACCACCTCGGTAGCCATAACCCACGCCTCCACTCAAACGAAATCCTCATCGCCCTTGCTATTACTGCCCGTGACCACAAGGATGCGGCTCGTGCCATGCAAGAGTTAGGTAATCTAAAAGGATCCGAAGCTCACTCAACCATCATTTTGACAGATGAGGACAAAAATGTCCTCCGAAAACTAGGGATTAACGTTACCTTTGACCCTTACTACCAATATAATAAACTCTATCGAAAATAAAGAGTGAAAAGCTTCCTTTTTGTAGAATAACAAGCGACCAAAGACAGAAGAAACCTGCTTTGTAAGTGTTCTCCACTAGTACAAGCACTGCTTTTTGCAGTAATAACTCTAACACAGAAAAGACTAGACATTTATT
>NZ_KQ969159.1:126651-151538 GCF_001578805.1 Streptococcus sp. DD10
TGCCATTGCCCAGTCTTTTTTATTTTATAGTCCTTTTTTCAATTCTGCTACCGCTAACATAACTTCCATTGGGGTCATGTTATAGATATCCAAATCTCGCAATTGTTGAAGGACTGGATGTTCAGTGTTTTCCTCAAAAAGTGATAATTGATGAATGGCCGTTCCACTTTCTTGTACTTGTCTAGAGAAGTGACTCGTGGCCATCTCAGGTTGGCTTTTTTTCTCTTGATTTTCCAAATCGGTCAAGATGAAATCGGCTCGATCAAGAAGATCCTGGGGAAGGCCTGCAATTTTAGCAACATGAATTCCATAAGACTTATCTGCTGGTCCCTCTTCAATCTTGTGTAAGAAAGTGACCTGTCCATCCTTTTCCAAAGTAGCAACATGAACATTTTTAAGCTCAAGTAAGTTTTGAGATAAGGCTGTTAACTCATGATAATGAGTGGCAAAAAGTGTTTTTGCTCCAATACGATGATGAATATACTCAATAATTGCCTGAGCTAGTGCCATCCCGTCATAAGTCGCAGTCCCTCGTCCCAACTCATCAAAGAGGATCAAGGAATTCTTGGTTGCTTGACGTATGGCATTATTAGCCTCCATCATCTCAACCATAAAGGTAGACTGTCCTGACACTAGGTCATCTGCTGCTCCGATTCGTGTAAAAATCGCATCAAAAATTGGAAGTTTCGCACTATCAGCTGGTACATAGGATCCCAATTGGGCCATAATAGCCGTCATGGCTAGCTGGCGCATATAGGTTGATTTCCCACTCATATTAGGTCCAGTAATTAGCTGGATACTCTCTTCTTCTGACATCACAATACTATTTGGAATGTACGACTGGGTTCCCATAACTTTTTCAACCACCGCATGGCGTCCATTTCGAATGTCAATGGCTGTTGAATCAGTGAAAACAGGGCAGACCAAGTGTTGCTTCTCAGCAACTGTCGCCAAACCTTGCAAAACATCCACCGTTGCAAGCGTTTGAGCCAAACTTTGTAGACGTTTGATATACTTCCCAACTTCTTCTCTGATGCGCATAAAGATTTCATACTCTAGATTAGCCGATTTTTCTCTTGCTTCTAGCATATCCCCTTCAATACGAGCTAGCTCTTCTGTCCCATAACGTTCCGAGTTTTTAAGCGTTGCCTTACGGAAGAAATGACTGGGCACATGCCCTAGTTGAGAATTAGTGACATGGAAATAATAACCATCTTTTTTATTATAGTCGATTTTCAGACCTGTAATACCAGAATTTTCTCGCTCTTTTGCTTCAATCTCCGCTATCCAACTCGTTCCCTCTCTCATCACCAATCGATACTTATCCAGGGTCTCATCAAATCCAGTTTGAATGATGTTCCCATCAGTGATGATAGCGGGAGCATCAGGAGAGATTGCTAGGCTGATCAGGCTTGCCAATTCTGGGATAGCATCTAATCCTTCCACTAAGTCCTGTAAAACAGGCTGTTTCATATCTTCTAAAATCCCACGAATACGAGGAACATTTGTAAGCGTTGTCGCTAACTGCAACAAGTCTTTGGGATTGGTCTTCCCAAAAGACACCCGACTAGCCAAGCGCTCAATATCATAAACACCTTTTAGACTATCAATCAAATCACTTCGCTCAATAAAATATTCTAGAAAAACTTGAACAACTGCCTGGCGTTCCTCAATTCGCTTACGATTAATCAATGGACGATGAATCCATGAACGTAACAAACGCATTCCCATAGCTGTCTTGGTCTCGTCTAAAAGCCAATAAAGACTACCGTGTTTCTTGCCCGTTCTAGCATTTTCAACCAAGTCTAAACTAGCCTTAGTTGCATAATCCATCAGGAGAAAATCTTTTATCTCATAGCGTTCTACCTGCTTAAGATGGCTCAGTTCTCGTTTTTGTGTAACATGCACATATTGAAGAAGTTTGGCTGCTGCACTGTATTCTATCTCTGATAATCGTTTGTCTAAAAGTTGTTCGTCCTCACGCACTCCCTCCTCAATAGACAGTAACAGGTTCATCTGCCCACTCAAGACAGATTCCTCCTCCTCAGATGACTGGTAGCCAAGAACCACTTCACGTGCTTTTAAGTTTCGAATCTCTCCACAAACTAGAGGAAAGTCTAGCAAACTCGTTACAAAGAACTCTCCTGTCACTAAGTCCATATAAGACAGACCAAACCGACCACCTTTTTTATCGATAGCTACAAGGAAATTATTGCTACTGTCTGGTTTACTAGAGTCAACTACTGTTCCTGGCGTGATTACTTGAACTACCTCACGTTTGACAACTCCTTTGGCTTCTTTAGGATCTTCCATTTGCTCTGCAACTGCCACTTTATAGCCCCGCTCCACCAGCACATCAATATACTGTTGAGCAGAATGATAAGGAACACCTGCCATGGGAATTGGATTCTCTGCATTTTTATTGCGACTAGTTAATGAAATTTCTAAAATCTGAGCTGCATTAACCGCATCTTCGTAGAACAATTCATAAAAATCTCCCATCCGAAAAAGCAAAAAGGCATCTGGATACTCTTTCTTTATATTCAGATATTGCTGCATCCCAGGTGAAATTTTCTCTGTCACTATACTCATCCTCTCCATGTCCATTTCTTGCTATTTCTGCTTTTAAAAAGGGAAGAGAATCCTCTCCAATCCCTAGCAAATCTTCCTTTAGTGAAGGGGCAACTTCCTTATGTAATCGCTTTTTATATCCGACTATGAATCGCCTCTTCAATCTCTGCAGCGGCGCTACTATCTTTACAAATGACCAATAAAGTGTTCGCCCCTGCAAGCGTCCCTAACACTCGCTCATCTGTATCTTCATCAATGGCGTTCGCCAAAACAGCTGCCTCTCCCAAACGTGTATGAAAAACCAAAGTAAACTCAGCACGCGACACTCGAAGAATGTGCTTGGACAACAAGTCCAGCAGATTAATAGAAGACGTTTCATGAGCCAACACATAAAATAATTTGCCATTTCGTTTGATTTTTGTCAAGGCTAGTTCTCTCATATCTCGAGATAGGGTTGTCTGGGTCACAAAGATCCCTTCTTTTTCTAGACGATCTTGAATATCTTTTTGTGTTCCCAGTTGCTCTTCTTTGATCATTCTCTTAATCAATTCATGTCGGTGTTGCTTTTTCATTTTTTCCTCATTCTCGTATATTTATACTTGATTATACCACAAACATGCTATTTTTATCCAGCCGAAATGCTATTTTCTGTTTTATTATAGTTCCTCTTTTTCTTTTGTCTCTGATTCATCCAATTTTGAAAAGAAAGCTAGCAAATCGAGCTAGGATATAGATTCTTTTTGAAATTCTGAACGTTTTATGATAAAATAGGAAGAAAATCTAGTCCTACGAAAGGATATCTTATGGATCATAAACAACTCATTGCGGATAGTCTAGCTCAAGTTATTGAAAGTCTAGACAGTGCTACTATATACAATCTCCTTGAAACTCCTAAAAACTCCGATATGGGAGACATCGCTTTTCCAGCTTTCTCACTTGCAAAAGTAGAACGTAAAGCACCTCAAATGATTGCAGCTGATTTAGCAGAAAAAATTGATGCCAGCCATTTTGAGAAAGTCGTTGCAACAGGCCCTTATGTCAACTTCTTCCTAGACAAAGCAGCAATCTCTGCAACTGTTATCAAAGACATCATCTCAGCAGGTGCCGATTATGCTCAGCAAAATGAAGGGAACGGTCAAAATATCACCATCGATATGTCTAGTCCCAACATCGCAAAACCCTTCTCAGTAGGACACTTACGCTCTACTGTCATTGGAGATGCTCTTTCAAATATTTTCCGTAAAATGGGCTACAATACCATCAAAGTGAATCACTTAGGTGACTGGGGAAAACAGTTTGGACTTCTCATGGTTGCCTACAAGAAATGGGGTAGCAAAGAAGCTGTCGAAGCCAATCCAATTGACGAATTGCTTAAACTATATGTTCGCATCAATGCTGAAATCGAAAATGATCCAGAATTGGACGAAGAAGGACGTAGATGGTTCAAAAAATTGGAAGACGGCGACCAAGAAGCAACTGAATTGTGGCAGTGGTTCCGTGACGAAAGTTTGGTTGAATTCAACCGCATCTATGAACTCCTCGGTGTCGAGTTTGATAGTCTAAACGGTGAAGCCTTCTACAACGACAAGATGGACGAAGGAGTTCAAATTCTTGAAGACAAAGGCCTTCTTCAAGAATCAAAAGGAGCTAGCATCGTAGACCTTGACGATGTCAACCTTCCACCTGCCATGATCAAAAAATCAGACGGTGCGACCCTTTACATCACGCGGGATATCGCAACGGCTATGTACCGTGCCCGTACCTATAATTTCGTGAAAAACATCTATGCCGTTGGTCAAGAGCAAGCCAACCACTTCCGTCAATTAAAAGCTGTTTTGAAAAAAATGGGATTTGATTGGAGCGATGATATGGTGCACGTTGACTTCGGTTTGGTGACAAAAAATCGTCAAAAATTATCCACTCGTAAAGGAAATATCATCCTTCTCGAACCAACTCTTCAAGAAGCCATCTCTCGCGCTAAGGCTCAAATTGAAGAGAAAAACCCAGAACTTGAAAATAAAGAAGAAGTTGCACGTAAAGTAGGAGTTGGTGCTGTCAAATTCTACGACTTGAAGACTGATCGTACCAACGGGTATGACTTTGACTTAGAAGCCATGGTTTCCTTTGAAGGGGAAACAGGCCCCTATGTTCAGTATGCTTATGCTCGTATCCAATCTATCCTTAGAAAAGCAGACTTTGTCCCAAATCTTGAAGCAACTTACAGCCTCCAAGATGCGGAAAGTTGGGAAATCATCAAGCTGATTCAAGACTTCCCTCGTATCATCAAACGAGCAGCAGATAATTTCGAACCATCTATCGTTTCAAAATTCGCTATCAGCCTTGCTCAAGCCTTTAACAAATACTACGCCCACACACGGATCTTGGATGAAAGTCCAGAACGGGATAGTCGATTAGCCCTTAGCTATGCAACCGCAGCCATCCTCAAAGAATCACTTCGCCTCCTCGGTGTAGATGCTCCTGAAAAGATGTAGACATTGATGAAGCTTATCGCTCAATTCAATCAACAACATCTTTAATAAACCAGGAGAAATCTTATGAGCCAGTATGCTTATATCCTAATCGTCATCAGTTTAGTCGTTCTCTTTCTCATTAACAAATATGAAAAAGAAAAACTGCAAAAACTCCTTCAAGAGCAACTCTTAAAGGATGAGAACTTTCGAGCAGACATCCGTGAAAAAATCAAAACAACAGAAAATATCAACGATGTCATCGCTTCTATCAACAAGACTTACCGTCTGGGTATGCTTTTATCCAAGGATACCGTTGACCAGCTGAGATAACGTAAAACCCGAGAAACACATCTCGGGTTTTTCTTATTTCTGGCTATCTTTTGGGGAATTGCTAAAAAGGTGGATGAAAAAATCCTTGTATTTCTCCTTTAAAACCTTTTCGTGTAACACTAACAAAGATATATACACAATCATAAAAACAACAGATAGATACAACAAATCAAATTGGTCTCTAGCATAATAATCAGCGGTGCTATAAGAAGTAATAAGCCCCACAATCAACCAAGGAATATACTGATAATATTTCTTCCACATAAGCAATACCTCATACAATGAAGCTAATGAGAATATCTAAAACTAAAGCTCATTCCAGAGCTGGTTGGGTTGTAGGGAGCTAACGTAATCAGCAAATCAATCCCCAAACCTCTATTCGCTGCATACTCATAAGCTTCAGCATTTACAACATATAATTTATCAATCAACTTACCATATCTAGGGATTAGTCCAGCTAAACTACCTATAGTTCGAAATTGATGAGCACATTCTCTCACCTCTGCTGGGCTCAAATGTCTATAAACATTTGTCACCAAAGCACGAAACATAGATTGTGACTGTTCTTCAAGGATTTCTAACTGAACATCCGCAATCATTTGTCGAGTCAACTGTTCCTTTTCAGCTCTTGATAGTGAAGTTCTATCGAGTCATTCTTGTAAAGCATAAATTTTACCTTCTTCAAAGCTACTTCTTCCTGTCAACCTTCGACAAGACAAGCTGACAGTTTTTCTGCCAGTATAACTCCTGCTGGAGCTAACGAAGACAAGGTCAACAATAGACCACAACCACCCGCAAAAATCAAGTTTGAACGTCTTATGATATCGCCCTTTTTCATTTTTATTATAATCTTTTATATAATGATTTGCAAACGGTTACACTTAGAAAATCCAAAAAAGTCAAGCATCAAACTCGACTTTTTCTATAATTCATACAAGTCTGCAATAATCTCTGCGACTTTTTTGATATCTCCCAACATACCACGCATTTCAAAGTCAGCTAAAACTGGAAAACCAAAACGCTGGCTGTACTGCTTTGCTGTCAGGCAATACTGATTGTTAAAGTTCCGATTGCCAGATCCGACTACTCCAAGGCATTTGCTAGCATTATCTCCATAAGCGATGAAGTCTCTGACTGGGGTCGTCAAGATTTCCACATCACCATTGTCCACACCATTTCCCCCTTCTAGATAAGTCGGAAGAAAGGTGATATAAGGAGTTGCCATCTCATAGAACTCCTGTTCCTCCTTGACCAAGTCTTTTATATGGATTGTTTCTACTTGAACATCCTGATACTGCTCTAAAAGATAGTCCGACAAACGGCGGACAAAGCTCTCTGTATTTCCACTCAAGCTAATATAAACAAGGGAAACTACCTTCATTTTCTTGCTCCAATCAAAAAATATCTATCCCTATTGTAAAGCGATAGATACATTTTGTCAAATTACCTTTAGATATTGACGATTCTTACTCTTCGGTTTCATCCACTTCCTGATTTTGGCGATAGATTTTGTAACCAACAATCCCTAAAAAGACTAGGTTTAAAACAACATAGATTGCTATTATGATTCCTGTTTGCATTAGAACCCCAGACCGCACATCTTCATCTGTGTAAGCGACCAAAATGCCTGAACGCGCTCCTACATAAGCATAAATGCTTCCAATAATCCCCAATAAAACATAAGCAAAGTAAGCGAAATTTGCCCGCATAATCTCTTTTCTTACCAAAAAAACAATTACGGTGATAATCAAGATAGCAGCAACCACTGCTAAAATACGGTTGAGAATATTATGATTAAACTCATATGCCAAGGTCTGATAGTTTATACTCTGCTGAACAAGTTTTACTTGCTCTTGGGGAAGACTAGAGAGGTCAACCGCACTAAAGTCAGGTGCAGGTGAAAAGACTCCATAGACTCCTAATAATGATAAGATAAGGGACATAATTCCTAATATCCATAAATAAATCGGTTTCTTTCCCTTTTTCATTTTCATTTCCTCCTTATTTAGAAACTTTGCTTTCATTATACTCCTCAAACCTATTTTTTTCAAGTGTTTTTCCGAATTGTCCATCAATTATTTGATTGACCATATTCTTATATATAACAAATTTAATTTTGTAATAAAAAGAAAAACTCCCAAGAAATCCTTGAGAGTCAGCCGATTTTCTTAGAATATATCCTGAAGCAGAATATTCTTAGGAATGGATAGAAGATAGAACTTATAGGAGAGATGATAGTAATGGCTGATACTATTTTATCTCATTCTATCTTCCCAATTCCCACATCTATTATACCACATAAATTTAAGTTTGCAAGTATTTTTCATCAAAATATGTTAAAATGTTGTATAGATGTATATCAAATTGTAACCAAAACCTTGATTTAACAGTAAAAAAGACCCCAACCAAGTAGTTGAGGTTTTATAATATTCTTACCAAAAATAATATTTAGGAAAACTAGCTTTCCTGTTTTAAACTTGGAAAGATTCTCTTACTTTTTTAAGTGCCAGATATCTTCGTTGTATTGGGCGATAGTACGGTCAGATGAGAAGAAGCCTGCTTTAGCGATATTGACAATGACTTGGTCCATCCATGCATCACGGCTTTCGTAATCTGCCAACATCCGTTCCTTAGTCACGATGTAATCTTCCAAGTCAAGGAGGGTCATAAACCAGTCTTTATTGATAAGTTCATTGTGGAGACGGTACAAGCGTTCTTCATTCCCAACCGCACGAACTGCGTCGCTAACGATGAAGTCAACCAATGGTTTGATCGCTTCACGATCGTAGAATTCGCTTGAGTTGTAAGCTGATTTCGCGTAAAGGTCGATAACAGTTTCTGAATCTTCACCTAAGATGTAGATGTTTTCATCGCCAACCAATTCAGCGATTTCTACGTTAGCTCCGTCCATCGTACCAAGCGTCAAAGCACCGTTGAGCATGAATTTCATGTTACCAGTACCAGATGCTTCCTTAGACGCAAGAGAGATTTGCTCAGAAATATCGCTAGCTGGGATCAAGTAGCTTGCAACAGTTACGTTGTAGTTTTCTACCATAATAACTTGCAAGTGCGGAGATACCGCTGGATCCTTTGCAATCACTTCTGATAAGCATAGGATCAAATGGATGATGTCTTGCGCAATCGTATAGGCTGGGGCTGCTTTCCCACCAAAGAAAACGGTGATTGGACGAGCAGGGATATTCCCAGCTTTGATATCCAAGTATTTGTGGATCACATACAAAGCATTCATTTGCTGACGTTTGTATTCATGCAGACGTTTGATTTGAGTATCAAAGATTGCATTCGGATTGATGTCTATGCCTTGATGGTCCTTCAAGAAACGCGCCAATTTCCGTTTGTTGTGGGCTTTGATGTTTTTCAATTTTTCTTTGACAGCAGCTTTATCTTCGTATGAAAGTAAATCCTCTAATTTAGACGCATCATGGTGCCAGTCACGACCAAGAAGTTCATCTAAATAGTGTGACAAGCTTGGGTTAGCATGCATGAGCCAACGGCGGAAGGTAATCCCGTTTGTTTTGTTGTTGAATTTTTCTGGGTAAAGGTCGTAGAAGGCCTTCAACTCAGAGTTCTTCAAGATTTCTGTATGGAGAGCTGCAACCCCGTTTACACTGTATCCGTAGTGGATATCCATGTGGGCCATATGAACACGATCGTATTCATCAATGATTTGAACAGCTGGATCTTTGTGTTCAGCACGAACCCGACGGTCTAATTCTTCAATAATTGGGACCAAATGAGGAACCACCTCTTGCAAGAATGCTAGTGGCCATTTTTCAAGAGCTTCTGCAAGGATGGTATGGTTTGTATAAGCTGTCATACTCCGAACGATGGAGATGGCTTCATCCATTTCGATACCGCGTTCAGTCAAGAGACGGATCAACTCAGGAATGACCATAGATGGGTGAGTATCATTGATTTGTACAACTGCGTAGTCAGCAAGGTCATGCAAGTTGCTTCCTTTTTCGATCGCTTCGTCAAGGATCAATTGCGCACCATTTGAAACCATAAAGTATTGTTGGAAGATACGGAGCAATTCTCCTTGACGATCGCTATCATCTGGGTACAAAAAGAGGGTCAAATTGCGAGTAATGTCTGTCTTATCAAAGTTAATACCTTCTTCGATGATTGATGCATCGACTGAATCCAAATCAAACAAACGCAAACGATTTTTCGTCTCCATCTTGTAACCTGGCACATCGATATCATAAAGTGTTGAGGTCAAGGTAAAGTGTGCAAATGGCACTTGGTAGTTACGGCTTGAACGAACGAGCCAGCTTTGATCCGTCAACCACGCATTTGGAATGGTTTCTTGTTGGTTGTTCTTAAGAACTTGTTGAAAGAGACCATAATGATAATTAAGACCAATTCCATCCCCATTCAATCCAAGTGTAGCAATTGAGTCGATAAAGCAGGCTGCCAAGCGTCCCAAACCACCGTTACCAAGTGATGGTTCCAATTCCACTTCTTCGACTTCGATCAAGTCTTTGCCAGCGTCAGTCAATTCTTTTTTGACGTCATCGTACAGACCCAAGTTGATCAAGTTGTTCGACAAGAGTTTACCAATCAAGAACTCAGCTGAGATATAGTAAACTTTTTTCTTACCAGTATTTAATTTCTTTTGGGCACTTGCCTGCTTGGTGTAATTAAGCAAAGCAATGTACAATTCTTCGTTTGAACATTCAGCCAGGTCCTTATGGTAATGATTTTGAACAAATTCTTGTAAAGGTAACATATGTAAATCTCTCCTCTGTTTACAGTGTTTATCGTTTTCTTAAAGCGGATTCGTGTCGTCACTCACCTTAATAGATAAGTCGCCATCTCATCCCGATGATGAGCAAGTCGTCCACTTGATTGTACTATTTATAGTTTAAATTATCTTCAACTACTGTTAGATGCGTGAAAAGAAAGCAATCTTTCTCATTTTTCACTTGTCTCTACCAGTAAGTCTTGGTTTTCACGGCGATAGATTCTTGTCAAATCTAATAATTCTCTCTCAACTGCGGGTGTCAGTTCCTCAGTCGTCATACGCCAAGCCCAGTTCCCTCCAAGGGTGGATGGAAGATTCATACGAGCTCTACCATCAAGCTCTAACAGGTCCTGCATGGTAGCAATACTCATATAGCTAACCGAACCGAAAATGGTCCGAAGCATGGCATGAGGCACCGTTTCATACTCTTTGCGATTCGTATAACGAGCCATATATTCTCGTGTAGCATCATCAATTTCACTGCGGTACCAACCCAGTACCGTATTATTATCATGCGTTCCAGTATAGATAACTGAGTTATTTGGTGCCAAATGTGGGCTATCTATACTCTCTTCTTTTGGATTAAAAGCAAACTGTAGGATTTTCATTCCAGGAAACCCCGTCCGCTCACGGAGTTCAATGACTTCATCTGTCATAAACCCAAGGTCTTCAGCAATAATATTGAGATCACCTAATTTTTCCTTTACAGCTGCAAATAATTTGTAGCCAGGCCCTTTCACCCATTCCCCTGATTCTGCAGTTTCAGAACCAGCTGGAATTTCCCAGTATGATTCAAAGCCACGGAAGTGATCGATTCGAACAACATCATAAAGCTTAAAACTTTCACGTAAGCGTTCAATCCACCATTGGTAGCTATCTCGTTCCATGGCTTCCCAATCATAGATTGGATTGCCCCAGAGTTGACCTTTCTCTGAAAAGTCATCAGGTGGACATCCTGCCACCTTGCTTGGTCGTCCTTGTTCATCTGTTTTAAATAAATGTGGTTGAGCCCACATATCTGCAGAATCTGCAGAAACATAGATTGGCATATCTCCGACAATCTCAATATGCTGTTCATTCGCATACTGTTTCAACTTGAGCCACTGGTCAAAAAAAAGATACTGGGTTACTCGGTGATAAGTCAAAGATGACTCCAGTTCCTTACGATAGTGCTTCAAAGCATTTGTCTGGCGAGTCCGAATGTCCTCGTCGGGCCATTCAACCCAAGAAAGATTGTCAAAATACTCTTTTACAGCCATATACTCTACAAATAACTCAAGCCACGTAGCGTTTTCTTCACAAAAGTGAGAAAAACGATCAATATCTCCCACTTCGAAAAAACGCTGTACTGCTTTTTCTAAGAGGGGTCTTCGAGCATAGTAGATTTTCTCATAATTCACTTTTTGAGTATCGCTACCAAAATCAACCCCTTCCAAGTCACACAGCTCTAATAAACCTTGGTCAACTAAGATATCAAAGTCAATAAAATGTGTATTGCCAGCAAAAGCTGAGAATGATTGATAAGGGGAATCTCCATAACTAGTCGTTCCTAGTGGCAAAATCTGCCAATAACGCTGTTTGGTCCGTACTAGAAAATCGACAAAGTCGTAAGCTGACTGACCGAAAGAGCCAATACCATACTTTCCTGGTAGTGAAGAGATATGCATCAATACTCCACTTTGACGTTTCTTCATAAGATTACCTCGCCTATAATGATGTTTACTACACGTTTATCTATGAAAACGTTTGCGTTTCGGTATCATTATACAACTTTTCAAATCATCCTGCAAGCGTTTTTATATTTTTTTAAGGTTTCCATTATCTGTAATCCTACTTTTATTTTAACTTTTTCTCTATTATTTTAAGAAATTAAACTCATCTTCTCAAAAAAACTTCAAAATTTCCTTAAAAAATGCTTGCAAACGTTTTCCAAAGGTGTTATAATGTAACCGTATTCAAGAAAACGTTTGCTTAACGATTTTCTACATTTTTAAAAAAATTATTTTTTTAGGAGGAGTTCTCATGACTCACAAACTGCTTAAAAGTGCTGGTGTACTAGGCGCTACTGTTCTCGCTCTTGCTGCATGTGGACAAAGCAACTCTAGCTCTACCTCTTCTGACAGCTCTAGTATCACTGTTTATGTTGAAGAGCAATATAAAGCCTACACTGAAAGCGCTGCTAAAGCCTTTGAAAAAGAAACAGGTACAAAAGTTACTGTTAAGATTGGAGATCAGCTAACTGGTCTTGATAACCTTTCTCTCGATAATCAGTCCGGCTCTGCTCCAGACGTTATGATGGCTCCATACGACCGTGTCGGTAGTTTGGGAACCGATGGACAACTTTCAGAAGTCGTCCTCAATAAGGAGAGTAAAACAGATAGTACAACTGAGTCGTTAGTAACGACAGGAGGAACTGTTTATGGTGCTCCTGCTGTTATCGAGTCGCTAGTCATGTATTACAACAAAGACTTAATCACAGAGGCTCCTAAAACTTTTGCTGATCTTGAAGCTTTGGCTAATGATAGCAAGTATAACTTTGAAGGAGAAGAAGGTAAAACGACAGCCTTTCTCGCTGACTGGACCAACTTCTACTATACATATGGACTCCTAGCTGGTAACGGTGGGTACGTTTTTGGTAACAATGGTAAGGATGCATCGGATATTGGTCTTGCAAATGCTGGTTCTATTACCGGGATTGAATACGCCAAAACTTGGTATGCTAAATGGCCAAAAGGGCTTCAAGATAGTCAAGGTGCTGCAAACTTAATCCAAACCCAATTCCAAGAAGGAAAAACGGCTGCCATTATCGAAGGTCCTTGGAAAGCTCAATCTTTCAAAGAAGCAAAAGTTAACTATGGTGTTGCCACTATCCCAACTCTTCCAAATGGTAAAAACTACGCTGCTTTTGGCGGTGGAAAAGCTTGGGTTATCCCAGCAGGTGCCAAAAACCTTGACGGTGCTCAACAATTTGTCGACTTCTTGACTAGTACCGAGCAACAAAAGGCGTTTTACGATGCAACCAATGAAGTTCCTGCAAATACAGAAGCAAGAGAATATGCCGTAAGTAAAAACGATGAATTAACCACTGCTGTCGTTGAACAATTTGCCTCAGCACAACCAATGCCAAACATTTCTGAAATGTCAGCTGTTTGGGAACCTGCAGCAACTATGCTCTTTGATGCTGTAAGCGGAAAGAAAGACGTCAAAACTGCTGCTGACGATGCAGTGAAGCTAATCAAGGAAACAATCCAACAAAAATTTGGAAACTAAGATACGAGATAAAAGTAAGATTGTCCTACAAGAAGGTCAATCAACTAAGTCGATCATGACTTCTAAGAGATGCATTCTTGTTCGACAAAACGACTTCTTTGACTATCTATCGGTTATCTAAATGATAAAGGAACGGAACATGAGGTTGAGACACAGTTTTCAACCTCATCAATTTATCATCATACTGCTCTTGAAAAGGATACAAATATTGGCCTTCTCTGACGCCTCCTTATTTCCCTATAAAGGGAGAGCAACCAAACACCCAATTGTGAGGACATTTTATGAATAACCAACAAGATCCAAGACGAGCCTTACTCTTGTCGCTCATTCCAGGGCTTGGACAAATTTACAATAAGCAAAAAGCAAAGGGATATCTTTTCCTAGCCCTTACCCTTCTTTTTATCCTCTACTTTATCACAACAGCATCGTTTGAGTTAAGCAATCTCATCTCACTTGGCAGCGTACGAGGAAGAGATAACTCGCTCTTTATGCTGATTCGAGGAGCTTTTCATCTTATCATCGTGACAGTTTACCTGGTATTTTACTTGTTTAACTTACACGATGCACGCACAATTGCTAAACGCATCCAAAACGGGATTCCAGTTGCAACGACACTCAAAAGTATGGTAAAAAATATCTACGAGAATGGATTCCCTTATCTTCTTATCGTACCATCTTATGTTGCCATGACTTTTGCGATTATCTTCCCAGTTATTGTAACGTTAATGATTGCTTTCACCAACTATGACTTCAAACATTTACCACCAAACAGACTTCTTGACTGGGTTGGTTTTAGTAACTTTAGCAATATTTGGAGTCTTTCAACTTTCCGCTCTGCCTTTGGGTCAGTCCTGTCCTGGACAATCATATGGGCATTAGCATCCTCTACTTTGCAAATCGTGATTGGGATTTTCACTGCCATTATCGCCAATCAACCTTTTATTAAAGGCAAACGCATCTTTGGAGTCATTTTCTTATTACCTTGGGCTGTGCCTGCCTTTATCACAATCCTGACCTTTTCAAATATGTTTAATGATAGTGTCGGAGCAATTAATACACAGGTTTTGCCACTTCTAAGTAAAATCCTTCCCTTCCTTGATGGCGTGTTAATTCCATGGAAGACTGACCCAACGTGGACCAAGGTTGCCCTCATCATGATGCAAGGCTGGCTCGGATTTCCTTATATCTATGTTTTAACCTTAGGTATTCTTCAATCCATTCCAAATGATCTCTATGAAGCAGCTTATATTGATGGTGCAAATGGATGGCAAAAATTCCGCAACATCACCTTGCCGATGATTTTAGCCGTTGCTGCCCCAACCTTAATCAGCCAGTATACCTTTAACTTCAACAACTTCTCCATTATGTACTTATTCAACGCCGGAGGTCCTGGTAGTGTAGGAGGAGGAGCTGGTTCAACGGATATCCTGATTTCCTGGATTTACCGCTTAACTACAGGTACAGCTCCACAATACTCTATGGCTGCTGCCGTAACCCTTATCATCTCCTTGATTGTCATTTCCATTTCGATGGTTGCTTTCAAGAAACTACATGCTTTTGATATGGAGGACGTCTAATGAACAGTATTAAATGGAAACGTCGTCTCAACCATGCTTTGACCTACTTTTATCTCCTTGCCCTTTCGGTCATCATTCTCTATCCGTTACTCATTACTATCCTGTCTGCTTTTAAGGTGGGGAACGTCGTGGCATTTAAGTTGGACAGCAATATTAACTTTAGTTTTGACAACTTTAGTAAACTTTTCTCAGAGACTCTCTACGGTACTTGGTATCTCAACACTTTGATCATTGCAATGATTACCATGCTCGTACAGACCTCTATCGTCACCCTAGCTGGTTATGCCTACAGCCGCTATAACTTCCTAGCTCGCAAACAAAGTTTGGTCTTCTTCTTAATTATCCAAATGGTGCCAACCATGGCTGCTTTGACCGCCTTCTTCGTTATGGCCCTCATGCTCAACGCACTTAACCAAAGCTGGTTCTTGATTTTCCTTTACGTCGGTGGAGGAATCCCGATGAACGCTTGGCTGATGAAAGGTTACTTTGACACCGTGCCAATTTCCCTTGATGAGTCTGCGAAGCTGGATGGAGCGGGACATTTCCGTCGTTTCTGGCAAATCGTTCTCCCCTTAGTTCGTCCAATGATCGCTGTTCAAGCTCTCTGGGCTTTCATGGGACCATTTGGAGACTATATCCTGTCTAGCTTCCTCCTACGTGAGAAAGAATTTTACACCGTTGCCGTTGGTCTACAAACCTTCGTCAACAACGCCAAAAATATGAAGATTGCCTACTTCTCAGCAGGTGCCGTTCTCATCGCTCTTCCAATCTGCATCCTCTTTTTCTTCCTACAAAAGAACTTTGTATCTGGTTTAACTGCTGGTGGAGATAAAGGATAGCCATTCAAAAACTTCTATTTAGTTAGATACCGGATCTAGCCCTATCCAATGGTGCATAAAAAGAACAAAATAGACAACTTTAAACTCCTGATAAAAACTAACTACAAAAAAATTCTGGGCTATCTTACCATGAAACTTCCTTACCTAAAAATTAACAAGCGATCTTTCATTTTTAAACTAAGGGCAGTAAACAATCATTTACTGCCTTTCCTTAAGAATAAAAGTTATTACAAGTAGCAGATATCCACTCTTCAAAAGGAGATTGGAGCTCCTTACGATTGAGCTTACATAGAATTATGAGGTTAATATATGTTAAACTACCCTTTTAGTTATTTTTCTAGTATAATAGGATGGAGAAAACCCTTTATCAACCGGTACCGATTGTCCTGGTTTCAGATTCTATTTACCAGTCTCTTCTTGATCTCTCTAACCTTGATTCCTATAGCCTTACAAAATCAGCAGTTAAAAAACTATCCAATAACCACCTTTGTTGAACAGGTCTTCGAACCTTTGACAGATGAGGCTCTGACTGAACTACAAAAAGTCGAAATCAAAAATCAGCAACTCTCTTACACCGGATCCCACTCTCAGATAAAGAGTCAGGCCGGTCAAGTTCTCCTTGGCCATCAAGATCAAGTAACTCCACATGATGGATTGACCCTTTACTTTGACACAGACGCCCTTCACATCATCAAGCAAGAAACTAATCTGCTAATTACATACGATACGATTAATCAAGAAATCCTAAAAAATAAAGATAGTTTAACTCAGGCTATCTCTAAAGATTGGTTCCAACAATATCGTCCTATCATTAGTCTTATCTTAATTCTACTATCTGGGGGCTTGTTAGCTATTAATTTTCTAATTATTGTACTTGGATCTAGCGTATTTCTCTATTTTTCTAAGCGTTCTCATCTTTTTTCACTCTCTAATTTTAAAGAATGCCTAAATTTCATTCTAAACTGTCTCGGACTGCCCACTCTGCTAGCTACCTTATTAGGGCTTTTCGGACAAACTATTACTACTATGATTACAACTCAAAACATCCTCTTTGTCCTATATCTAGTCATCATTTTTTACAAGACTCACTTTCGGGACCAAGATTAGTAAGGAGCTCTTATGCGTGCTACGATCAAAGAAGTTGCCAAGCTTGCCGGTGTATCTCCCTCAACAGTAACCCGTGTCGTGCAAGACAAATCCACCATTAGTGATGAAACCAAACAAAAAGTCCGAGCAGCCATGAAGGCACTCGACTATCACCCAAACCTAAATGCCAGGAGTCTTGTCAGTCAGTTTACACAAGTTATTGGCCTTGTTCTGCCTGACGACTCTGATGTCTTTTACCAAAATCCCTTTTTCCCTACTGTACTAAGAGGGATATCTCAAGTAGCAGCAGACTCTGACTATGCTATCCAGATTAGCACGGGTAAAGACGAAGAAGGCCGACTAAACGCAGTCAAACAGATGATTTACGGTAAGCGTGTCGATGGTCTTATCTTCCTCTACTCCAAACCCAATGACCCCTTAGTCCAATTTGCCATTGATAATGACTTCCCTTTTTTAATCCTTGGAAAAGCCGTTTCTCCATTTGTTTCTTTGGTTGATAATGACAATATCCAAGGAGGACAAGATGCCACGAATTATTTCATCAAAAAAGGATATAAAAATATCGGTTTCCTAGCAGGAAACAAGGAGCTAGTGGTATCTCAAGATCGTTTTCAAGGATACAAAAAAGCGCTTCACGAGGCCAATATCCCCTATAACGAAAAATTAGTTAAATTTTCATTTGGATTTTTACTAGAGGATACGAGTTATAAAAGCATGGAGAAATTACCTATCGAAAACATGGAGGCCATCGTAACCAGCGACTCCTTAGTTGCGGAAGGAGTTCTTCAATACCTAACTGAAAAACAAATTCATCTCCCTGTTATTTCCTTTGACTCGATTAAACCCCGCTTACCTCTCACAGCCTATATCGACATCAATGCTCTTGAATTAGGTAAAGAGTCGTTTCGTACCTTGCAACAGATTATTAGCGACCAAAAAAAGAATCAAATAATTTGTTATCGCAAATTAATTCCGCATAGTATTATCACACATTAAGGAGACACTATGGCATTTCGTACATTTCAAGCCTATTTAGATGACCTTGATCGCATCGCCATTAAAATACCTCATCATTTTGACACAGCAAATCTCCATTTTGAACTGGAGGACAAAGAAAGTCATGAAATCATCACAACAGGTATTCTATCTAAAGGAGTAGATAATCTTTACGCTTTCTACAGTTTACAGACTGAAAAAAAGATTGACTTAGAGTCCTTCTACTGGGTCTAT
This sequence comes from Streptococcus sp. DD10, assembly GCF_001578805.1. Lineage (GTDB taxonomy): Bacteria > Bacillota > Bacilli > Lactobacillales > Streptococcaceae > Streptococcus. The sequence continues at coordinate 144,815 of NZ_KQ969159.1, forward strand.
GATTCTGATCGCAACAAACAAAGCCTCTTATTTGGATCAATCGTTCGTAAACCTGTATTCGATCAACTTTTCACTTATGAAGGAGACGATTTAGGAGCTCAGTATAGTCCCAAGGAAACCAACTTTAAGCTTTGGGCACCTATTTCAGAGGAAGTCCTCCTCCACCTCAATACTCCTAAAAAACAAGTCTATCCCATGACACGTCTCAAACAAGGGATTTGGCAACTCAAGGTTGATGGGGACTGGGATGGGATTAGCTACCACTACCTCCACCTAGTCAACGATGAGTGGATCGAGGTCCATGATCCTTACGCCCTATCCTCTATGGCCAACTCAGGAGATAGCTTTGTCATCAATCCCAGCAAACTTCGAAAACCAAGTCGTGCTAAAACACAACCGGATATCAACCAAGCTATCATCTATGAGATGAGCGTCCGAGACTTTTCTTCTCAGCCAGACACAGGCTTTAATCATCCTGGAAAGTTCAAAGGGTTAGCTGAATCTCCTAAACTCAGCGGACAGTCTATCGGTATGGACTATGTTAAAAATTTAGGAGTGACGCATGTCCAACTTATGCCCGTTTATGACTTTGGAAGTGTGGATGAAAACCATCCTCAAGCAGTCTATAACTGGGGTTATGATCCTGTCCAATATAATATTCCAGATGGCAGCTTCGCAACTGACCCAAACAATCCTTACAGCCGTATACTGGAACTACAAGAAGCCATCGAAGCCTATCATCAAGCAGATATCAGCTTGATAATGGATGTCGTCTATAATCACGTCTATCATGCCGAAACCTATGCTTTTGAGCGATTGGTACCCGGCTACTTCTACCGTGTAGACGATATGGAACAACGAACCAATGGCACCTTCTGTGGTAACGATGTTGCAAGCGAACGTCCCATGGTCAATCGTTACATTCGAAACTCCCTAAAAATTTGGGCTGGTCTCTACGGTTTTGATGGATTTCGATTTGATCTCATGGGAATACTCGATATTCAAACCATGAACCAAGTAGCCCAGGAACTCAAGACTATCCACCCGAATATCTATTTATACGGTGAAGGGTGGAATATGGGGACAGGACTGCATTCAGACCTACTGGCTCACCAATATAATGCCTACCAACTCCCTGATTTTGCTTTCTTTAGCGATGACTTTCGTAATAACATCAAACGTGCCATCGCAGACCCTAATAGACTAGAGACTGATTATCGTCGTGACAAACTCGTTCAAAGTCTCCTTGGAGGGATTCACGGACATTTCATCAAACCGAGTCAAGCACTCAACTATGTTGAGTGTCATGATAATGCTACCTTTTATGACTATCTAGCCATCAAACATCCAGAAAATAACGAAGTGGATCGCTTGGCTGCAGCGAGACTGGCTTTACAACTCGTTTTGCTCTCACAAGGAGTTGCCTTTATTCATAGTGGACAAGAGTTTTACAGAAGAAAAGACTTAATTGACAATAGTTACAATATCTCCGACACCATCAATCGATTAGACTGGAAACGAGCCCTCGATTACACAGATGATGTCCAGTTCTATCAACAGTTAATTTCCTTTAGAAAAAATCATCCGGCCTTGTCTCTAAGTAGCTACCAAGCAATCCAAGAAGCCACATCTATCAACTGGCTCTCTCCATATTTATTAGAATACAGCCTTGAAACTACAGATGACAAACTAAAAATCATCATCAACTTTAGCCCTGACAATCAGGTTTACACCCCTGTAAAAGGAGACGAAACGATACTCGTCAATTACCCCGAAGTTAGTCTGAAAAAACCGCTTGAACACCTCATAGAACCTATAATCCTGAAAGGACGACACATCTTAGTTCTTGGTTTCGACTAGTAACGACAGGAAAAGAAAATCCTTTTTTCAGCTCGTTGCATATCCAAAACCGATAAAGATAAACAAAGACTTCTCGTGAAACAACATGAGAAGTCGCTTTCGTTGTTTTCATTATCCGTTCATGCTATACTAAAACTATCAAAGAAAGGAATCAAACAGATGATGAAAAAACTCACACTTTCTCTTGCCTCCGTGGCAGTTCTTAGTCTCCTTGTAGCATGCTCTAACAATCAGGAGCAAGCACAAGGCAACACCGCAGCTTCCAGCTCTCAAGTTACTACTAACAGCACAACAGAAAGCTCACATACAACGACAACTAGCTCATCAAGTGCTACACAAACTGCCACCTCAATTGATGGAACCTATAAAGGCCTAGATGAACGCGATAACATAACTTTAGAAATCTATGGGGATAAAGGAACTTGGACCGAGGTTGAAATCGACGGCGAACAGGAAGTCAAATCTGTGACTGTTGACACTGCGAACCAACGACTCACTGTCGGAGATGATATCAAATTGTATACTCTAGAAGGCAATCAACTAATCCTAGATGATACCGACCGCGAACCAACAGACCGTATCATCCTCAGTAAATAAACGTTTACCATCGGATCTGAAACACTGATAAAGTGCTAGGTTAAGTGCAACTATTCATTCGGCAACTCATGTTTCTGAGACAAAATAGTTGTCGTATAAATCCATTTCTAGATCATAAAAAAGAACTCCACCGAGTTCCTTTTTTATATTTTCCATGTTATAATAGAATGTCACAACAATAAACAAAGCAAAGGCGAAACTCCTCCTTACAAAGGGCTTCGTCAAAAACTCCATAAAGAGGATTTTATGAAAAAACACCATTCTGTCTTTCTCCTACCTGGGATACTCATGTTAGGAGTTGTCCTACGGATGCCTTTCACCACTCTTCCAACCGTCTTGACACCTATTGCTCAAGGATTGCACACTGATGTCAGCTCCCTTGGACTGCTGACTAGCCTGCCCTTACTCATGTTCGCCCTCATCTCCTCCTTCGCTTCTAAATTAGGAGAAAAATTTGGATTAGAGCGATTGTTCTTCCTTGTTTTACTCGTCATGACCGTAGGTTCAGCTATCCGGGTTTTTAACCTCCCTTCACTCTATCTAGGTACCCTACTGTTAGGAGGGGCGATTGCTATTTTAAACGTCCTCCTACCTAGTTTAATCCAAGCCAATAAACCTCACCGTATCGGGACTTTGACTACCTTGTATGTCACCTCAATGGGAATTGCAACAGCAGTTAGCTCTTCTTTAGCTGTTCCTATCACACAAGGTCTATCATGGAAAGGACTCATCTGGATTTTAACCGGTATTTGCCTCCTGGCTCTTCTGGTATGGTTACCAAATCTACCTTATAACCATCGCTTAGTGCATCGTACAGCAACTAGTACAACAGGAAGTTTTTGGACCAATAGCAAAGTCTGGGCTATCATCATCTTTGGTGGACTGCAATCCCTGCTCTTTTATACCTGCCTAACCTGGCTCCCAACTATGGCAACGCAAGCTGGGTTATCAGATCAAGAATCTGGACTTTTAGCATCTATTTTTTCCCTTATTAGCATTCCTTTTTCCTTATTCATCCCAAATCTGACCACTAGTTTAGCAAAAAAATACCGTCGCTTAATGCTCTCCTTCGTTTCCCTATCAGGTCTTGTCGGGCTTAGTATGCTTCTCTTTGCTAAGGATAACTTTCACTATTGGCTTATACTCAATCTTCTAATCGGAATCGCTGTCAGCGCCCTTTTCCCCTATCTTATGGTAACTTTCTCGATGAAGGCAAGTTCACCCGATAAGACAGCCCAACTTTCCGGAATCGCACAAACAGGTGGCTATATCCTTGCAGCTATCGGCCCCCTCTTATTTGGCTACAGTGCTGATCTGCTCGGTTCTTGGACTCCCGCTATCCTCGTCTTACTCCTTTTAACGGTCATTATGACAATAGCTCTCTTTATCGTGGATAATAGCGATCAAATCTTGTAGCTGATACATAAAGAAAAACGGAAAGAAAAAAGGTTTCCACATACCTCAAAGTAGGGCTTTTCACAACTAGCTACTGCATGATACAATTACCACCATTATCCATTGAAGGCTGGACACTTTTCGTCCAGCCTTTTTATGTTGAAACAACTTCATTAGAGAATTGATACTGTCTCAAAAGCATGGTTGACTCCTGTATCCCATTTCTCTCCTCACTTTCATTCCCCCTTGTTCCATCTACGACTTGGTATTTCCGTTTGAAGCAAACAAAAAGCCCGATATGACGGGCTTTTTCAAGATACTTTTTAAAATTAAAGCATTTTGTTGTATCGACAAAAATAGATTTTATTAGGGCCTGTTAGATGTCTACAAACCTTGATATTATCACGCTTTCAAATATTTCAGTTTTATTTGATTTTCCTAAAATACTCCACAAGCTCCACAAATTACTGAACAAAAATACAGTTTACAATACTGTAAACCATCCCTTTAATTTATGAGTTCAGCAGGCAAGAAACTAGCACGGTAAAACGTGCTTTTTTATTGCTGGTTGCTGATAGGTATATTATACCACGAAGCGCGTGCTTTATGATGCTATACCTGTAATTCTTCTCTGATTGCTTTCTGTAACAGCTGACTAAAATTCAAGCCTTTTTCTGTCGCCATATCATTCAACCATTTAGGGACTGTTAGAGTTTTCTTTACTGATTGATTGCTTGCCTTGGCTAATACATAAGATTTTACAACATCAACATAAACAACCATACCGCCATTTTCGGGCGTTGGTTTTCCAACCTTCGGGAAGGCTTCCCCATGCTCTGCCATGTCCAATAATACCGCTGTTAATACTTCCTTAGCATTATATAATGCTTCGTCTAGTGTATCGCCATCAGTAAAACACGCTTCGAAGTCTGGAAAGTTTACATAAAAAACACCATCATCTTCGGTTATAACGCAAGGATACAAGAATTTTTCTACCATGGTTCCCCTCTTTTCTTAAAAATACCACAAGGGCAAGATTTTGATTAAAAATCTAACCCCGTGATACGTGTAATGTTGGTCAATGTTCCGCTTGGTAAATCTTTTTTGGTACACTTAACGGGACATGTTCGCCCATCTTCGTGACGGTAAATCTCATGACTTCCCTCGGTTCAAACTTTCGTCCAACCGTTTTTTTTTTCATGATTTTTACAACCAACCTTGTAAGGCTTCGTTTTTAGCATGCCGTACCTCCTTACACATTTTATTATAACACGTGTTGTTATACGTGCCAACACTTTTCAATAAAAACTTCCTCTTTTTCACTCACCATAAAAGCCCTCTAAAATCGTTTTTAAGGGACTTTACTGTCTTTCTGGTCCATTTATCCACCTTGCACAAAACAAGGCTAAAAAGGGGCAAATATTAACGGTTTTCACCGTCTGCCGTTTGTCAAGTTTTGTCAAGTCTATCTGATCGCCTTACTAAATCCGTACCCCTGCCAGCCATAGAGTTTCCGCCTTGTCCCAATACATCTGATACTTTCGATAGTGTTTAAAATAGCTACATGAATGCATACCCTTGGGTCTGTTGGGGAAGCTCGGTTTTATCCAGTCCTTGGCTTTAAAATTCGGGTCAACCTTTCGGGCTTCCTTGTCTGCTAACTCCCAATAGTAAGTACAACCTTTCTTACTGCGATTCAAGGTTCGCTTATATATGCCAGCACACGCACCGCACCGAATACTACCAAACTTCTGGTATAAATAACGCCTTGATTGCCCACATTTAGGGCAAAGCATAAAATGCCGATAACCGCCATAAGTGCCAGCGGTTCGCCTTAACGTTATCGTAACCCCATTGTACACCATTTCAAGCCTGACAAGGTCAATTGTTACAGGTTCACCTCCTACTTTAAATTCAGCTCTTGCCGCTCCATACTCTTTCAACAATTTCAAAAAAGGTTGTAACTCTATCCGCAACATCTCACACCCCTATATCTAACGAACCCAAAAGAATTGTATTTTTCACTTTTTAAGATAATTTATGTAAACTTTTATGGTTTGTTGACCTTGTTGGTGATTTTGTTGACCTTCTAGGTAACACGCGCCTACCTCCTTTCTATCCAAAATACCACCCCTTACCCTCAAATCTGTCTGATTTTGTCCCTATTGCTAAAGATTATGTTGTTTCATTTAGTCGTTCAAGAAATTCGGTGAATGTCTCTTTGTTTTTGATGTCGTAACGCTCACCAGTCTTCAGGTTGACCCATTGGGGTGTGTTTGTATTTCTCTTCATAAGTTCCCCATGTTTCGTTAATTTTGCGGATTGTGTTGTATCTTGTCATTATCTTATTTATTTTCTATCTGCTAAAACATACGTTGCCATACGTTTCTTTTTTTTTACACACATTGGAAAAAACCAGTAGTATCAAGGTTTGCATACATTCGCACACGTTGTTGCGTTTTTTTGAAAATTTCTCTATATAGATACTTAGTTAAGCCATATTATTTTTTTCTCTCTATATATATTTTATATTTAATGTATACAATGTATGTAATGTATGCAAATAAGGTTAAAGCCTTAATTTTACTGAATTTCTTTTGCATGCGTTTTAAAAAATAAATGTATTCCGAATGTATACAAAAGCTATTTTTTCCTTTTTTAACTCGTTGATTCCAATAACCGCGCTCACTGGCTCGCTTTTTGCGCTTTTCTGGGGTCTCTCGTCCGTTGCGATATGTTGCCACGCTGGCAAAGGTTGGGGCGTCGTCTTCGGGGTAGAAACCTATTGGCAACTCTCGCCCGATTTCTATATTTCTTAGTCCAGACGTGAAACCCTCTGGAAGATGTCTCTTGATTTCCCTGTGTAAACTTC